>JBKCUW010000033.1:0-18662 GCA_046318275.1 Pirellula sp.
ACCTCTCTAGATCCGCGCGTGGCTTCGGTTGTCAACGAACTGATGAACGAACGGCTGGCGAACCCTGCCAGCCAACATGCCTTCGGACGGACCGCCCGACGGGTACTCGAGTCGGCTCGCGAGGAAATACTCGAACTCGCCGGTGCTCGCACGCGTGGTATGGCCAGCGACCACTTGCTATTCACCAGCGGCGGCACCGAATCCAACAACCTGGCCATTTTCGGCCTCGCCCAGCAACGGCCAGGAACCATCGTGGTTTCATCCATCGAACATCCCAGCGTTCTCGCCGCTGCGCAGTACTTGGAACAACAAGGCCGAGAGGTCCTTTACCTGCCTTGCGACCCATCCGGAGTGATCCAGTTAGCCCCACTGACGGAACGTATTCAAAACGCACCCGACTCCATCGCCCTCGTTTCCGTCATGCTCGCCAACAACGAAACAGGAGTCCTGCAACCCATCCAACAAATCACCCATCTCTGCCGACCGCATGCCATCCCGGTCCACTGCGATGCTGTCCAAGCCATCGGAAAAATCCCGCTCAGCTTTCGCGAACTCGATGTCGACGCGATGACGATCACCGCCCACAAATTGCATGGACCCGTCGGCGTCGGTGCACTCCTCCTACGCCATTCCGTCAAAATCTCGCCCCATCACTTCGGCGGATTCCAACAATTGGGCCTCCGACCAGGGACGGAGTCTCCGGTCCTCGCCGCTGCATTTGCCGCTTCTGTTTCCATCGCCCTGACTGAACTCTCCGAGACCAATGCACGCATGACGCGGATGCGACAACGGCTTGAACAATCCCTGACAGCCGACCTGCCCAACGCTACCATCCTCGGAATCGTATCGCAGCGTTTACCGCATACGACGAGCGTTGCGTTTCCAGGGATCGACCGACAAGCCCTCCAGCTCGCCCTCGATCATGCTGGTATCGCATGCAGCACTGGGTCCGCTTGTGCAAGTGGATCGAGTCAACCTTCCCATGTCCTACAAGCCATGGGGTTGCCCTCCGATGTTATCCGAGGAGCCGTTCGGTTTAGCTTATCCCGCGAAACTACCGACGAAGAAATCGAGTCGGCTATTGCGATCATCACGCAAGTGGTCCGGCGTCTTGCCCCGCGAGATTCTTGAGCCTCGCCCAGATGGGCAAATGATTGTTCCATCGGCCTCCAAGATCACTCGAGCTAGTGTTACCCGACGGCTTGACCCCACCCGCTCGCTTTAACCATCCCAAAGGTCGCCCCTGCCAACACGCGACTCCCCAATTGCTTTCATTCTTAGCTCCAATACTGCTGGTTCCAGAACTGCCGCTCGCTCCTTCAGTAGCCTGAAAACCCATCTCGACTCCGGCAACCGCGCCCACGCCGCTTAGCGAATTACCCTCGGCGTATAATCCGGCGAACTCTTCCTCCAAGATGAAGGATTGCGAGGGCCGAAAAAGCGGTGATTGCAACAACGCCAACGCATGGCTCGGCTCCCAATGCTTTCCGACCTTGAGCATTCCCAACGGAAGACTCATACCCCGATTCACCCCATCGGTTGTTTCAAATCTTTCAGCGATCCAATTCGCTAAACCATCCTCCATCATCAGCAATTGCCCATCACGGTGCTCAGTTTGCAGACGGAGTTCACCAAGTTGCTCCATCAAGTCATTTGCATGCTGCCATTCCTCTCGCTGCAATTTATTACTCTTAGAATCGCCACTTCGCTTGGAGGTGGGTGCCCCATGTCCGCGACGTGAATCATCCCGCTCTCCCCGTCTCCGTGCGCTCGTCCCAGCGGAGTCGCCGCGTCCACTCTTCGCCGATCGATACTCCACCACCCCAGACTCGGAAACATGGATACCCGTTGTACTGCTCGTCGCATGAAGACCTTCCGGTAAATCGCTCACCAACTTCAATACCGCGACGAACCCTCCAGCACATCGATCCCGATGAGGCCATAGTCGGTATCCCCCAGAAAGCATCGGAGATTGCCACGCTTCGAAACCCGGAACGCTCTGCGGCTCCCAAGCACCCGGATACTCTCGCATCAGCCAGTCGATTTGCGATTCGTTCTCCTCCATCGAAAACGTGCATGTCGAGAAAATGAGCATGCCACCCACCTCGAGCAATCGAATCGAATGATCCAAAATGCGTTGTGCCCGCGCGGCACAATAAGCCACTTGTGTGGACGAGAAAGCATTCTCGTCATGCTTAGCTCGGCCGAGCAATGTTTGGCCGCTGCAGGGAACGTCGAGGATAACTTTGCTAAACGCACCGCGAAATTTCGACTCGAGTGTCGCCGGATCGTCGTTCGTAATTGCGTAGTTCGCACGTCCCGTTCGGGCGAGCGAGTACCTCAGCACGTCGACCCTCGAACGGATCACTTCGTTCGCGACCAGCACGCCCGCGCGTCCCAACCGCTCTGCAATCGCCGTCGATTTGCCACCGGGAGCCGCGCACACATCACAGACACGATCGTCTGGTTCAATCTGTGCCAACTCGATCGGCAACAACGAGGCAGGATCCTGAATGTAGTAGTCCGCAACTGCGTAATGCAAATAGCCACCCGGACGGACCTTGGAATCGATCAGCCGTCGGCCAACCTTGGACCACGGAACAGGTTCCCACTCAAAGGGTAGAACAACGTCGCTTCGGTCCTCGCGCACACGGACCGCACGCGGAGGAAACCGTCGAATCGACGCCTCAAAATCGGCAACCTCCGACGCGCCCAACAACGCTTCAATGCGATCGATCATCAACGGTTTTTCTGTTTTTCCGAGGAACTAGACAAGGATCCCAAAGAAGTATTCTACCTCGGTTGCCCGAATCTCACGAAAAGAATTGAACGTTCCGTCAGGCTTCGTGCAAGTGGAAATCCATGCGGTAGAATCTAGCCCATAGAATGTTCCCCCAGCGACGCGGGGAATGATGTACACTAGCAGTCCGTTGAAAAAAGATCGAACTTGAAATCGAACTTGTGGCGGCGCAGCGCATGCATTCCGGTTGCTCTTGGTAAAGCCAGACGTCCCGAATGGCTCGCGCCGCTTCGCGTCCATTTTTCAACAGGCTCCCAGAGCCCACTGCGGCATGCGATAACGGCAAACTCCGTTTTGATGTCGTTCACTTCAACACGAAACCACAACACCACGAAATCACAACACGTAGACAATACCGGACAAAAACCATGGCAGGCACAACCTTTTATGAACCGACCTTAACTCCCGCCAAAACCATTGACGGCCGAATCCCAAAGCGAGAAGAAGTCCCCAGCGGCGACTCCCTCTGCGACTACTGCACCGCGAAATGCTGCCGCTACTTTGCACTCCCCATCGAAGAACCGACGAGCGAACAGGATTTCGACTTCATGCGTTGGTACCTTCTTCACGATCGGGCTAGTGTTTTCGTAGAAGACGACGTGTGGTACCTCCTCGTCCATACGACCTGCAAGCATCTCCAATCGGACCATCGATGCGGGATTTATTACACCCGCCCCCAAATCTGTCGCGACTACTCGACGAACAACTGCGAGTTCGACGAAGATGCCGTCTATGAGATGTACTTTGAAACGGCCGAACAAGTCGCCGAGTACACCGAGGCCCGTTATCACAGCGATGGGCCGTCCATACGTAGCCCGGAACCTGAACTCTTGCCAGTTTTGGGCTGATCCCCGAACGAGGACCGGACTTCCGACCGGCCCTTTTTGTGGCCTGACCATGATCCTTCCCGCCCGAGGTCCGGACTTCCGGACTCGAAGTGCGCCGGGCTAACCGTTCACGTTGTGCGGTTAGCAAACCGGCCTATAATCTCGCCTCAGTCGGGCTACTTCCACTCACCGGAATTTCTCCGGGACGGCTTTAACTCTCGCCCCCAACCTAAGCGAATCCGATGGCACTCATCGAACCACGAACCCTCAAAGGCTTTCGGGATTTTCTTCCCGCTGCCATGATCCCACGCGAGCAGCTCATGGAAACCGCTCGCCGGGTTTACCGTCGCTATGGATTCTCGCCCATCGACACCCCGACCTTAGAGTATCTGGAAATCTTGACCGGGAAAGGATCCGAGGAAACGGATCGCCAAATGTACCACTTCACCGATAACGGTGGACGCAAAGTCGGCATGCGATTCGATCTCACAGTGCCGCTCGCTCGTTTCGCAGCCCAGCACATCCATGAACTCGGCACTCCATTCAAGCGTTATCACATTGCTCCCGTGTGGCGGGGAGAGACGCCGCAAGCGGGTCGCTTCCGAGAATTCGTCCAATGCGATTTCGATACGATCGGCACGACGGGGGTGGTCTCCGATATCGAGACCGCGTTGGTAATCTACGAGCTATTGAAAGAAATCGGTATAGAGCGTTTCCGAATCCGCATCAACAACCGGCAGATCTTGACGGGGCTACTGGAACAACTTGATCTGAGGAATGCATCCACTGCGGTGCTCAGGGCGCTCGACAAACTGGAAAAGGTGGGAGCCGACGCGGTCCGGAAGGAGCTCTCCGACGCAAACATCAATGAATCCCAAATCCAACAAATCTTTAGCTTTGCATCGATTCGAGGGGACGCACACTCCGTGCTGAAACAACTGTCTGGTCAGCTTGCGGGGAACGAACTGGCCCAATCCGGAATTGATCGATTGAATACCATTCGGGGCGCACTTCAGGCCGCTGGGGTTTCGGCAGATCACTTTGAGATCGACGTTTCGATTGCACGCGGACTCGATTATTACACCGGAGTGGTTTTCGAAACCACTCTCGGCGACCTCCCTGAAATCGGCAGTGTCTGCAGCGGTGGCCGCTATGACAACCTTGCCGAACTGTTCACCAAACAACACTTGCCAGGGATTGGAGCATCCTTAGGGCTGGACCGGCTCCTCTCAGCTCTTGAAAAACTGGGCCGCATCCCATCGAACCCTTCCGCGGCAGATGTCTTCATCCCGCTCTTTGATGCCGATCGGATCAACGATTACTTTGCCCTCGCAGCTTTGGTAAGGCAATCCGGCCTCTCCGCCGAAGTCTACCCGGAACCTAAAAAACTCGGTGCACAACTCAAGTATGCCGATCAACGGGGCTTTAAAGTTGCTTTGGTTGCCGGCTCCCGCGAACTCGATGAAGGCATCGTCCAAATCAAGGATCTTCGAAACAAGACCTCCGCCGATAGCCCATGGAGGAACGATCCGAACGCGTTCATCGACGCCGTAAAGTTGGTCTTGAGCATGAACCGCGGCGATCTCCTCGCGGACGATTCGTAGCCGGCTGGACGGTTGGATGTGTCCGCAGGCATAGCGGGTTCATGAAAGACGGGAGCGGCATGGCGCGCGTCGGCCCGAGCCGTCCGGCAATTCTGGTTTTTTCGGGAGAAAACAGGCGGGCTTGCGTTTCACCGCTATCAGTTCAATCGTTATTCAAAGGGCCGCTGGCATTAGGTTGATTGCGTCCAGCGATCCAACCTCAGAATCGGAAATCCTCTGCATCCGCACCATATACGGGCAGATATCTGTAATACACCTCGAGGATCAAGCATGCCATGCAAGTCCCGTAGAACCGCCCACCGATTTTATTGGAGTGGTCATCCTCGAACCACCAACTCCCTCGCATATGCCCGATCGGCGTTTGGGTGCGCACAAGATAGTCACGCATCTTGTAGTTCCAGTTTTTCCAAAGCGGTCCACCGTACTGAAACATCGCTTGGGTCGCGTAATAGTCGTAATACATGTCGTTCCGCGATGGCTCTTGTTTAGCCAAGTATTCAATCCCCTTTTGAATCGCCCTCGCGTCCTTCGATTTGCTTCGAAAAATCTGCAACAGAACGCCTATCGCGGTCATGCTCTTGCTCGGTTTCGCCGACCGGTACTTGAACATAAACTCACCAGCTCGCGTTTTGTCCAAAAACTGATCGATCGATCGGATTGTCTGCTGCGGTACCACCAGCTTTGCAGCCACAGCGCTTTTAAGGGCCATCACCTGCCAGCCAGCAATGGACAAATCTCCGGGAGTCCCGGGATGGTAATCCCAACCACCATCTTTGTACTGAGACAACACGATGAAATTGATCGCAAGTTGGCACGGATCTTTTAGCTCCTTGGCCTTGGTCATTTGATACGCTTCGCACAACGCCAGCGTCGCGATTCCATGTTCGTACATCTGCGCGGAGGCTTCGGTCCCAACCCAGTACGCGGAATCCGATTTCATCCTCAAGCTCTGCTGAAGGAAATAGATCCCGTCCGAGACAACAGTACCGTACTGCTCATCGTCGGGTGTTTTTCCGGCACCGAGGAAACAGAGGAGAGCCAAGCCGGTCGCGGCATACCGATAAGGGTCTTTGCCCGAGCAACTCGGTTCGCACTCGCCGTTGCATGACATGCCATACATCATGCTCCACGAACCGTCATTCAGTTGATGTTGTGCCAAATACGCCAGCGCAAGCTCGACGGCTTGTTCGCTTTCCTCACTTCCACCGTTCTCCTTAGCCAGGCGAGCCCTATTCTCTTTGGTTCTTCCCGTGAGGGAGACCTCGGCGAATCCCATGTTCGACCCACCACCGGCTGCCACTGACTGCTCGACAACACTGGCAATCGTATCTGTCACCGAAGGTTCTGCCGACTCGACGGGCTGCACCGATTGAATCACCGATTCGATCATCGCCGGTGAAGTAAGGCTCGTTTGATGGTCAACCGCGAGCGATTCCTGCGGCTCGATGGCGGAGTCGGAGATTTCAAAGGTCTGCAATTCGCTCGGTTCGGCGTCTCCCGACTCGATGGTCAAAGATCCGCCTCGATTTCCGATCCCGAGACCCACCGTCCACGCAGCCAACACCAACAGCGTAGCGAGATGCAGTATGCAGCTGCACAAGCCTGCGATCCAATCCGATTTTGGCCTCTCGGTTTTTGGCCGATCGGGGTAAGGTTTGCGGTCTAGCACGATTTGACCAGCGGGAGGTTGTCATCCCGTATACGCATATGACACGAAAGTCCGTAACTCTTCATCTTAACCGCCAATCTGGTACACGCGGGAAAGACATTCCGATTGAAACGGTTTTTCCGTCAATTCGATATGGATGATCTGCATCCGGTTCGGAATGTATCGAATCAAAGCGTGCCGAGTGCCTAAGTATGGCCCAGCGCATCCCGCTCCGGCGTGTGCATCACCCTTTTTTAACCAGTACTTCGACTGCGAGACCGATCATGCTCAACGAATTAAAAAGGCCATGGACTACCACACACGGCAGAATGCTTCGACGGACTTGGTACAAACGCCCAAGGACTGTCCCGAGCACCATCAGAGGCACCCAGCTCACACCGTAACCAACGTGAGCACCTCCAAACAAAACACCACTCAATACCGCTGGCCACCATGGCGGGTATGCATCTGTCTCCTCACCTGTCACGGCGTGACTCCCTGCCCCAAGAAAGATCTTGAGCGGATTCCCGCCTGACTGGCGAATACTGTCGAACCAACCAATCAATAAACCGCGAAACGCATACTCCTCCCAAATCGGGGCACACACGACTGCACCAAGGAAAAGGGATGGAAGCATGTAGGGATTCTCTTTCATCGCATCAACAACCGGGTGCTTATACTCTACGCCTAGCCAATTGTTAACCACTGCGGCAACAACCATCACGAGCGGCGTTACCCACAAAAATACCAAAGCGCCGATCCAAAGATCCCGGAACACTTCCCGGTTCACCAATCCGAGTTGAACGGGAGAGGTCCGAGTGCGCAGCAATAGCACGAGCACAGACAGAAGTGCTCCGAGCAATAGCGCTAGAGTCAAGTATGGAGTCAGCCAACTCGGGGTTTCAGTGGCATCTCCCTTTGCAGCCGCTACGCTATTACCACTATCTGCTTGACTCGTCTCATGGTCAGTCTCACCGCTAACGTCGTTGGCGGTACGGACTGAATCGACGACCTCGTCTCGTGGTTTCTCATTCTCGCCTTGCAACTCGTTCTCGACATTCGATATGGATGCAGCAACGGAGGCTGTCTCCGGCACGACTGCAGCGTCTGGCTCCATCGAGACAGCAGCATTAGGAACACCTACGGGTGGCCTCGCTTTTCCCGGTTTAAAGAGGTCCTGACCGGTGACGGTCTCGAGCGTGTACAGAACCAAACCTTGGGCCAATACGATGCAGAAGAAGCAGGCGATCAAGTCGATCAAACCGATACGTGAGGCGTGGTTGTCCCTCTTCCAACCGGACCAGGAGAGGATTGCCCGAAAGTTACTGAAGACACCGATCCAAACGCAGAACGATGCGAGCATCGCCCCGATAATGAGTAGAGAAAACGCCGCTGTGAAGTACAGTTGCGTAGGGGTCATGGATTCTGCGTCGATCACACGTGGGCCGAGGGTTAGAAGTTGAAGGTGTGCCCGCCGATCGCGAGCGATGAATGATTTCTGGAGTTTACTTCTTAGAAGCTGTTGAGGAGGAACTCGCTGCGGAGTTGGCTCGCACGACCAGCATTACGTATTCGATTGCTGACACGACCGTCAGCAAGATCGCTACCCAAAGAATCGCCCAGGTCGTCCAAGTGAGCCAATCTGGACGAGGATCGCTGCTGATTAGCCAGAGACTCGCTACAACCGCTGCGCACTGGGCTACCATTTTCCACTTGCCAAGTTGCTTGGCTGAGAAGTCGCCTCCTTGGCCCTCGATCATTCCTCGCAAACTCGTGACCAACAATTCCCTGGCAACAACCACGGTCGCCATCCAAGCTGCGATGGGAGACCCTTTGGCGCCGACCAAGGCGATCATGGCACCGCAAATGATGACCTTATCGACGAACGGATCCAAAATACGCCCCAATTTGGTGACCTGGTTGTACTTCCGCGCCCACCATCCATCGATCCAATCCGTCGACGCGGCCACGACGAAGACCACGGCAGCAGGAACCATCATGCCCAGCTCAATCATTGCACAGACGAGAATGGCGAGCACCAATCGGATCGCGGAAAGAGCATTTGGAACATTCCACGGCGATGGTGTTGTTGCCGGTGCAGGATTGGTCGATCCCATCAGTTAGTCTCCTTCTCGAGCCATACCTTTCGCGACCGTTTAACGAACCGTTCCGGTAGCGACAGCCACCAAATCATAATTTTTGTACGAAACGATTTCGCAGTCGGCCATGACTCCCGGCGAGAGAGGGTTTTCCGGTGTTGCGGTGACAAAGACACACGCGTCGACATCCGGCGCATCGGCATACGAGCGACCGAGCCAAACGTGGTTGGCTTCATCGACTGCTTTATCGATCAGCACCGGAAGCGTTTTTCCGATTTGGTTCTCACACCAGGCAAATGCGTTCTTTTGCTGAACGGCCATCAAGCGATTACGACGTTCCTTCTTGATACGCTCCGGCAAATGGTCGTCGAGTTTGGCTGCTGGGGTGTCAGGTTCGATCGAGTAGGTGAACACTCCAAGCCGTTCAAAATGAAGCTCGTCGACAAATTGTTCCAACTCCTCAAACTGTTCGTCGGTCTCTCCGGGGAAACCGGCGATCATGGTAGTCCGCATGACCAAATTCGGAATGCCTTCTCGCAGCTTGGAAACCATCTCATGCGTCGACTCTCGCGTCACACGCCGGGCCATCCGCTTCAGCATGGTATTGTTGATGTGCTGGAGAGGCATGTCGATGTAGGGAACAATCCGTTTCGCCGAAGCGATCGAGCGGATGAGTGAATCGTCGATATACATCGGGTAGAAGTACATCAAGCGAATCCAGTCCAGGCCATCGATTTGATCGAGTTCCTCAAGCAATCCTCGAAGCCGCGGTTCGCCATAAATGTCGATCCCGTAGTAAGTCGTGTCTTGTGCCACCAGAATCAATTCTCGGACTCCCTGGTCGGCCAATCGCTTGGCTTCGGTAACCACGTCCGCCAACGGCTTACTGGCATGCTTGCCCCGCATTTTCGGAATCGCACAAAACGTGCAGAGTCGATCGCATCCCTCAGAGATCTTCATGTACGCAAAATGAGGCGGGGTTACTTGAAGGCGCATGTGGTCAGACAAGGCACGGATAGGGGCTGGTCGAAAGACCGTCCGCTGCTCGTCCAATCCGTCCATGATACGACCCACCACGTCGCTGATTTCGTCTCGCCCGAAGACGCCGACCAGTCCATCGATTTCCGGTCGATCCTCGAGAAGTTTTTCATGCTGACGTTCGGCCAAGCATCCGGTGACAACCACCCCACGAATCTTTCCAGACCGCTTCAGTTCCAACATTTGGTCGATGGCTTCAAACGATTCCTTGCGAGCGTTCTCAATGAAGCCACAGGTGTTGATCACGACAAAATCCGATTTTTCAGGATCCTGGACCAACTGGTATCCGCTCTGATGGAGGATGCCGAGCATCTGCTCGCTGTCCACTAAGTTTTTCGGACAGCCCAAACTGATCAAGGCGTAGGCACCCCGCTTACCACCCGGCACGTCAGCATTTGCCGGCAACGAGGAGGCTTGGTCGTTATCGATGATCGGAAGTGATCGCATGGGACTTTGCAAACAGGAACCAGTAGTTAGTTGAAGACCAATTGGATCATAACAATCCACCCGAACTCAACCAGCGGAAATCTGGCTGGGTGACCGCGGAACGTTCGAAATCGCAGGGTTTTTCCAGTCGTACCGGTTATTCCGAGGATGCCAGATCGGTTTTTCCCCCTGTACCGGTTGTGACTGAACCGATCTGCGAAAAAGAAATCGAATGCCGTCTAAATCGATTTGACGCGCCCACCGATGGCCGATGAACCAACCGTTAAGAAGCGTCACTATGGAATGGTCGGCGCCGTGGCATGAGGGACATCCTTTCCCAGGAAGCCTTTCATCGAAATTGGACATGGATGCCACGTCTAAGGATAGACGTCAAAAGCAAGGAGCTTTTCAGTGAAACATAAATTGATTCGCGGGTTGGCGCTGACACTGGGAGTTTGCACGGTTCCCGGCATCGCTTCGGCGCAGTACACAATCGGCACCCCGACCGTCGGCGGCGCCTCGGCACCAACTGGAACGGTTGGCTCAGGTCTCTCAGGGGGTGCATACCTACCTCTCACACCCCCGAGTGTGACGATCCCTCAGGTAACAGTACCTCAGGTAACAGTCCCACAAGTCACAGTACCTCAGGTAACAGTACCTCAGGTCACAGTACCGCAAGTCTCAATACCGCAAGTTCAATCCAACCAAACATTCAGTCTGCCAACTAGCGCACCAACGGCAACGTACAGCCCGGTCGGTTATCAGCAAAATGGCGCTGTCGGAACCGGCGTCCAAGTTGGCGCTGCAGATATCTCCTCGGCGAATCCATACGGGAACCCCGCCTCGCTTTTGAGCCAGCCCGCGACTCCTCAAGAAGTCGTATCGCCCCAATCGGTCGGGCAATCGGCGGTTGCGTATGACCACAACCACGTCGATGGGAACTGCTCGACATGCGGCACCGGTACCGTCGACACGAGTTGTGGTGCATCGTCCTGCAACTTGACCACCCAGACTCTATGCCCATGGATTTTTGGTGCCAATGCATTGCTCTTCAATCGCGTTGACGATGAATACACACGGCTGTCTTACGATTCAAATATGCCTACCGATTCATTGCTCTCGACAAGCGATGTTCGTATGCCGACAACAGGCGGATACGAATTGATGGCAGGAAGGTACTTCGGCTGCGGACGCTATGCGATCGTTGGAAGTTACTGGGGTTTGTTCTCGCCCGAGCAGTCCTACACGGTAACCACACCAGTCGGTGGCAACCTGCGATCGAACTTGCCCTTCACGCTGCAAGGACCCAATATCGGTGCAACACCCTACGGCATCACCATGCCCGTAGAGAACGTTTATAACTGGTACGATGGGGCGTGGGCTCACCAAGTTGTACGCGATCAAGATTTCCAAAACGTGGAAGTCAACTTCCTCTCGTTTGCGCTTGGGGGCGGTGCCCGCCAACCGTACCCGATGGACTGCAACAGCGGTTGCGGTACCGGTTGGGGAAGCCGACACCTGAACAAGCACTCCGACCCATGCAACCCGAGCATCAGCAGCCCGACCGGCGCCTGCGCTCCATGGTACGGTGCTCAGTGCAGCAAATTGCGGCTGAACATGTACGGTGGACTTCGTTGGTTCCAGTTCCGAGACTACTTGCAATATGCGACCAGCAACACCGATGCCGTGTTCGGTCCGACAGCTGACGATTTCTACTACAGAAACAATGTCACCAACGATTTGTTCGGTGGACAACTGGGCGGTCTAGCAACTTGGTGCACTGGTTGCCGAGTCAACCTGTGGACTGGTGCAAATGTTGGGGTATACAACAACCACATCAACTACTCTTCCTATGCGGGAACAACAACGGATGCGGCAACCGTACTGTCGACGAACTCGTTCAATGGCCAACCTTACAACCTGAGTAACTCAGTGAACGATGTCGCGATTCTCAGCGAATTGACATCGGGTGTAGGGTTGCGAATCACCCGCGGATGGTCCGGCAACATCGGATACCGAATCATCGGTGTCTCCGGAGTCGCAACCGCCGTGGGTCAGATCCCTCGCGATTTTTCACTCTTGAACGATGCATCGCGAATCAACAATGACCGGAGTTTGATCCTCCACGGTTTGACGGTCGGAGCAGCGTACAACTTCTAAAATTGCCTCGTGAAAAAAGTCTCTTTGGTGAGATGCACGCCCGCATCGCACGCCTCGCACCGCGAACAGAGGGATTCAAAACGGCCCGTTGAGTGAATCAACGGGCCGTTTTCGTTGGAAAATGAGAAAAAACAAACCACCGAAGGGGAAACGTCGGACCTTGGGCGGTTCCCGAGTTTGCGTATAATCTAGACAGTTCTTCACCGACGAGTGCTCGACGGACGAGTTCCCCCCGACAACTCGCTTACCTGGGCGAGGAAGAGCCAGATTCGGGGGGACCAGCTACGATCGATCGCCTACAGACAAACCACTTCCCAATGACCAGCCAGCCAAACGATCCATCCGTGGCGATGCACACTAAGGAAAACGCGAAATACCCGCTTTTTCTCGGGGTCGATGTTGGCGGTACCGGGATCAAGATCGGTCTGGTGGATAACGTGGGTTCGACCCTTGGTTTTGTATCAATCCCAACCGAGGAACCCAAGGGGCCTGATGATGCGATGCGGCGTGTGGCGGCCGCCTGCGATCAATTGCTGACTTCGTTGGGATACAGCCGATCCGATGTCGCTCGAGTTGGACTTGGCACCCCCGGGAGCCAAAACATCGCCAAGGGAATGCTGATCGAGCCCCCCAACCACCCCCATTGGCACCATTTCCCAATCGTCCAGTCGCTCGAAGAAAAACTTGGGCTAAAGGTTTCGTTCGCCAATGATGCAAACGCCGCAGCGTTCGGGGAGTTTTGGATCGGGACAGGAGAACGCTTTCACAGCATGGTACTCCTAACTTTAGGCACAGGGGTCGGCAGTGGAATCATCATCGACGACCATCTAGTCGTCGGACACAACAGCTTCGGGGGCGAATGCGGGCATGTTATCATCGACCCCAGCCCCAACGCTCGGCTGTGCGTTTGGGGAGGTGGACGGGGCCACCTGGAAGCATATGCCAGCGCCAGCGCCGTCGCCGCTCGTGCCAAGGAACAACTTGTCGCGGGAGCGTCGAGCATCCTCGGTGCGGAAGCCCAAACCGTAACAGCCAAACGGGTCTACGAAGCCGCCTGCCAAGGGGACGCATGGAGCCTTGGGCTGATCGACGAAACCGCAGAATACCTCGCTATCGGCATCACCACCATCGTACACACCGTCGATCCAGGTTTGGTCGTCCTAGGTGGCGCCATGAACTTCGGCGGGGCAAAATCCCCCGTTGGCCAACGTTTTCTGCAACGCATCCGAGACTCCTTTCGCAAATTGAGTTTCGAATACGTGGCTGATGGAACCACAATCGACTTTGCATCCCTCGGCGGCGACGCCGGTTACCTCGGAGCGGCCGGGATCGCTCGAACGGAATACCAAAAGAGTTTATGAACGGAAAAGACCCCAAAAGTATCGGGGAAATCCCCCTGTCTCGCATTCGAAACTTTTGCATCATCGCCCACATCGATCACGGCAAAAGCACCCTCGCAGACCGCCTCCTCGAAAAAACAGGTACGGTCGAGATTCGCCGCATGCGAGAACAACTCCTCGATGCGATGGACCTGGAACGAGAACGGGGTATCACCATCAAAGCCAAAGCCGTATCGCTCCACCATTGGCATAACGGCGAACTCTACGAACTGAACTTGATTGATACCCCAGGACACGTCGACTTCCAATACGAAGTTTCGCGTTCCCTCACCTGCTGCGAAGGAGCACTGCTGCTGGTCGATGCGTTCCAAGGCGTCGAAGCTCAAACCGTCGCAAACGCCTATTCGGCCATGGACCACGACCTAAAAATCATCCCGGTCATCAACAAAATCGATTTGAATCATGCCCGTGTCGATGAAGTCACCACGGAAATGGAACAGGTCCTCGGGATTGATCCCGATGACATTGTGAAGTGCTCCGGCAAGGCTGGCATTGGTATCGATGAACTGATCACGGCCATTATCGAGCGAATCCCAGCACCCTCAGGTGATCCCGCCGGCTCCCTACAAGCGATGGTGTTCGATTCCCACTATGATGATTATCGCGGAGCGATCACCTATGTCCGCTTGATGAGCGGCGAAGTCAAACGGGGAGATAAGGTTCGTTTCTACCGCGCTGGGGTCAACTACGAAGTCCTCGAACTTGGACAGTTCGTCCCGGAGCGAAAACCGGTTGATAAACTGCGTGCCGGTGAAGTCGGATACCTGATCTGCAACATTAAGTCCCTCAAAGACGTTCGTATTGGCGACACCGTCGTGCATGCCAACGATACGACGGTCGAAGCCCTCGAGGGCTACCAACCTCCCAAGCGGATGGTTTACTGCGGACTCTATCCGAGTGATGGCCAAGACTTCTCCGAGCTTCGAGATGCTCTCGAAAAACTGTCGATCAATGATCCTTCGTTCGAGTTTGCTCCCGAGACGAGCGAAGCACTTGGATTCGGATTCCGATGCGGATTCTTGGGGCTTTTGCACATGGAAATCATCCAGCAACGGCTTGAAAACGAATGCGATATCGATCTGGTTCAGACGGCTCCTAACGTCACCTACGAGATCGTCAAACGGGGCGGTGAAGTCCTCGAGATCCATCGTCCCCAAGAAGTACCAGATTCGGGAGAGATCGAAGAGTTTCGCCAACCGATCGTACGAGTCAACTTTGTGCTGCCCACCGAGTTTATCGGTGTCGTCATGAAGCTGTGCCAAGATCGCCGCGGGATTTTGCGAGGAAACGAGTACCTGAGCGGTACCCGCGCACTCGTCAGCTACGACCTGCCACTGGCAGAGGTAATCTATGACTTGCACGACAAACTCAAAAGTGCCACTCGCGGTTACGGGACCATGGACTACGAGATCATCGGCTACGAAAATGCCGATCTGGTCCGGATGGATATCCTGGTCAACGGAAAACGAGTCGATGCACTGAGCATCATTTGCGATCGCCGCGACTCCGACCGACGCGGTCGCGCTGTGGTGAAGAAACTCAAGGAGGAAATCGACAGGCATATGTTTGAGGTGGCGGTACAAGCTGCCATCGGTGCTCGTGTGATCGCCCGGGAAACAGTCCCCGCGATGCGCAAAAATGTGACTGCCAAGTGCTACGGTGGTGACATCACCCGAAAGCGAAAACTTTGGGCGAAACAGCGTGAAGGCAAGAAGCGGATGAAGTCGATCGGTTCCGTCGATATCCCGCAGAAAGCTTTCATGGCAGTGCTCGATACCGGAGCTGATAACAAATAAACCACCCATTCCGAAGGCACGCATTTCGACAACAGGAACGGATTCTTCATGGTACGCGAACGCAAAATCTCAGCACCTGAACCCGACGACGACGGCGACGATTCGGATAGCGGCTCCACCGAAGGCTCCGCTGCGGAAGCAGGATTCGCGCTGGGATCGCTTGGTCCATCCGCGTCCAGTTCAGGACCACCAGAGAACGACGCGATCCTACGACCTCGCTCGATCTCGGATATGGTCGGACAACGCGAGGTCATGGATGTTCTGCAAATCGCGATCGATGCCTCCAAAAAACGAGGCGAACCGCTTGGTCATATCTTGCTCGACGGGCCCCCCGGGCTCGGAAAAACGACGTTTGCAGTCTGCATTCCCAGAGAACTCGGAGTCAAGGTCGACATGGCCAGCGGCCCGAGTTTGAAAGCCCCCAAAGAAATCCTGCCTTACCTGACCAACCTCGAACATGGCTCGGTCCTATTCATCGACGAAATCCACCGGCTTCCCAAGCCGGTCGAAGAGTTCCTGTACACCGCCATGGAGGATTTTCGAATCGACATCGTCCTCGGTGAAGGTGTCAACGCGAGAACGCTCAATCTAAAACTCCAGCAATTCACCCTCATCGGCGCTACGACTCGCGCCGGGATGCTCAGCGCTCCTCTCCGCGATCGATTTCATATCCGACAACACCTAGGCTATTACACCGTCGACGAACTTGTTGAAATTATCAAGAGAAATGCAAAGAAGCTGAACGTCGAAATCGCTGACGACTCCGCGGTAGAAATCGCGAAACGCTCGCGAGGAACACCTCGGATCGCAAACAGCCGACTGATGTGGGTGCGCGATTACGCCATGAGCAAATCGGACGGCAAGATCACGCTAGATATCGCCCACCGAGCACTTGAGATGGTCGGCATCGATGAAATAGGCCTCGACAAACAAGACCGCCGCTACTTGGAAACCCTTGCGAATATTTTTAACGGCGGCCCAGCAGGCGTCGAAGCCGTCGCGCATACGATGAGTGTTTCCGCCGATACCCTCGAGGATGAAGTAGAGCCGTTTTTGCTCAGATCGGGATACATCATCCGAACGCAACGAGGACGATGCGCGACGGCAAAGGCTTACGACAAGCTAAAAATGAAAGTCCCGGATAAGAAGCAAGGCGAATTATTTTAGGCAATCAGCTCGCTTATCCCCGACGGCGCCGACCAGTGATTAGATCCTCGCCGAATGCCGAGTCGGCGAATGCATGGTCGAAATCGACCCATGGTGACATCGGTGAAGCCTCACCTTCGCCACCCGATCCTTCACCCGCCCCGCCGCCACCCGACAGGTGGGAATTGATGTAGTTGATGACGATCAACACATCCAGCGCTTCGAGAATACGGTCTCCGTTGACATCCCAAAACGGAGGCGATGGCCCGTCTGAACTTACCAGCTCCCTCGCTCCATTTCGGTTGATCTCGTTGATCAGCACCAAAACATCGATAGCCGTAATGAGTTGATCATTGTCGACATCTTCACGCTGGACCTGGTTCTGCCAAGGTGAAATTTGCTTCTGTAGCGAGAAATCTCCTCGCACGCTGCCAGCCAGAGATGAGACACTCACATTTTGCTTGCCGTTGCTAGGCTGAACCAGCTCATACCCACTATCGGGAGGCACAATCTCGACAGAATAGTTGCCTGTCGAAACGCCGGGGAATTGATAGGCACCCGTCGCACCCGTCACAACTTGGCTGGACAAACCATAACTTACTTGATCGATGCTGATCATCGTATCGCTGTGCCCGTAAATAAGGACACTTGCGATTGTCTCAAGCGGTGACAGAATCGAAACCGACGCAGTCTCGCGGTTGGCTAGATTGGCCGACACAGACCTAGCAACCAGCTTGCCCGCGGCGTTGTAGCCATCGATCCTAGCGATCGCGTTGGCCTGGGCGCCGATCACATGCGCGGTCACCGAGTTTGTCCCCTTCGCGAACGTTAACTTCAACTGGGTATCCTGCCCACGGAAGAATGGACGGAATCCCGATGCGGACCACATGTAAGGCTGAAAAAGCTTACCACCTGGAATATTGCTACTATCGGGTTGGATCGAGATCCGGCCATCCGCTTCCTGCCCCACGCTAGAAATCGTCACACCATCGACGGGCCCTGTGAGCAACCCTTGAGGCAAATCGTTGGACCGGATGGTCGTGGTCGTCCGTGCTGGCTGCCCATTGGAATCCAGCAATCGCACGGTCGTTCCCGCTACCCCCACCTCGATCGATTGCCAAACCCCATCACTGTTGATGTCATTCCATACAAAACCCGAAATCCCACCCGATTCCGTCGAACCAAATGCACCCGAAAGAGGCCCAGAAAATAGATTGCTAAAAATACCCAGCTTGGATTCGACCGCTCGGATTTCGATAGTCCCAATCGTGCCGGAAGGAATCGGAATCTTGAGGTCTAGACTTGCTTCATACGCATTGGGAGAAAGAACCGTGCTCCAAGAACCACCATTGATCCGATACTCGATTCTCCCAACCTTATTGAGGGTGATGTCGTTTTGGGTTCCAGAACTGTTCAAATTTGGGAGAGCTTTCGCTCGCGCGGTGCCTTGGAAAGTGTATTCCCCTTTAGCAGCATCCAAACGCCCCAGTCCGCGTAGCTCCAACGGCACATCCAAGACATCGAAAATCCCATCGCCGTCCGAATCCTGCCATCCGAGGTGAGCCAGCGTGGCATCGGCAGTCGTGATATTGGTGAATGCCCGTTGCAGCGATTCGCCATCCGACATGATGCTGTCGACTTGCACAAAACCCGAGTTGGGATTGGCATCGATGGCATTGGTGTTCTGGGTATTGTAATAGCCGCGACGCTGGTAATAG
>JBKCUW010000034.1:0-13344 GCA_046318275.1 Pirellula sp.
TAAACGATGAAGTCGTCCGTTACGTTACAGACATTTTGCCAACTTAGTTGATTGAGATGCCATGAAAGGCGCTGAGCAATCAACCGAGAGATAACCAGAGCATCATCAGTTAGACCCGCCGCATTACGCGCGCTGCGGTCCATTGACATGAATTCGTATGCCTTCGCCATGAACGGTTTTGAAGGAGTCTCTCGCTCGCTGAGATCACCGATATCAAATTCGATTGAACCCGTTTGATCCCAGATGTTGTAACCCGCGTTAATGCCGTCATACCTCAGAATGTCATCTCGTTCAGCTACAGTCAAACCATGAGCTAGGAAGTAGCAACAAGGTGCATGAGTGTCGTAGTACCAGAGCTTCAGCCGGAACATAGGGGAAGATATTCGAAGTCGCATCGCAGCAGCGAGCACTTCATCCGCTAGAGCAGGTACAGATTCAGAGATCAGCTGATCAACGCTCACTTCGGACACTCTCCGAGGGGAGAACTATAGATTCTCCCCCAACTAGTGAAGGGGTAAATATTATTCCTAGCGACTGATGTTACCATAACAGAATATTCACCTCATCTCAGGTGCGCATAATACCGCGACAAAGCGCGGCAGCCGATTTTGCTTGGCAGCGGCATTGAGATTGCTTTCAAGCGGTCGGAGCTCCTGGGCTATTGAGTGTTGCGACAACGCTGGACTGGCGGACACCAGCGCATTGCATTTCGGCAACTGAAGACATCTGTTGTTTCCGTGCAAGGTTGCTTGGCAACGGAAAATTCAGTGTCTTCAAACGCCGATCTCTCGCGCCTCGATCGCGCCGGCCATAACCCGAGGGTCGGTTGTCTTTGATGTGTTTCTCGGGTTATGGAGTAGAGAAAAAACGACTCTCGTACACCGTAGCGATGCAAAAGCCCAATGAAATCATTGTTCTAGGGAGATAAAGACGCCCAAGAGCCAGCGGGCGTGACCTGCCGGTTATGGAAAAGAGGCTTTAAAACTCGCGCTTTTGTCGCGCGGGGCATATCCGGGAGGTCAAATTGGTTTTCCAGTTTTCGTCCGGGTTATGAAGTTCGAGACTTTTCTATAACCTCCGGGTCTCGCGACTTTGAGACTCCCGAGAGTCGGGTTACCAAAGGCAGAAAAAGCACCCAAGACGATTCGCGCCTGGCTTGGTAGAGACATCGCGCGATGGAGAGTTTGAGACTGGGCTAGAGTGTGCAAACCCATGAAAATACTGCGTAGAAACGCAAACAGGCCGACGTTTTGAGGCGTCGGCCTGTTGGTATAACCGGAGGGTCAAACTGAGTTTGATTTCCCTTATTCAGTTGCGGGAGCCGGATTTGAACCGACGACCTCGAGGTTATGAGCCTCGCGAGCTACCGAGCTGCTCCATCCCGCGAGTCAAATAATACCCATGTCCCATTCCGTGTCTAGCCCTAACGCAAACTTTTGGCCCACCATCAATTTCATCCCCCGGATTCCTAATTCCTTCGATATATTTCCTACCACCAGAAGTGCCAAAGTGCCCTTGCACCCACGTTAACTCTCACCGCTCCATCGCGATTACTAGACTATCCCGTTATGTGTTCCTTTAAGTCCCTTTATGTGTTCCTTTAAGTGCACCTTTGTGTGCACTGTTTACGTGCCCTATCCATTACGAGCCTTTCGGTATGCAGCAGATTCGCTCTAACCTCTATCGCGCCGCTTGGTTTATCGCGATCCTTTGGATCGTCTACGCCATCGACTGGATCTTGCCCGTTCCATTGACGCAATACGGCGTCATTCCTCGACACCTGTCCGGACTCGTCGGCATCCCCTGCTCCCCCTTTCTCCATGCCAACCTCTCCCACTTGCTCAGCAACACTGTCCCCCTGGCAATCCTCTTGGTTCTCCTTTGCGGCTCTACCAAGCATCCTTGGGAAACCGTTGCCACCATCATCCTTTTTGGCGGATCTCTGTTGTGGTTGCTCGGCCGCTCCGCGGTACACGTCGGCGCCAGCGGACTGATCTACGGCCTCATCGCCTTCATCATTGTCAACGGCTTTCGAGAAAAGAAAGTGATTCCGATCGTAGTCTCACTGGTTGTTGCCCTTCTCTACGGTGGAACACTGCTCTGGGGTGTCCTTCCTAGCTCGGACGAGACCGTATCGTGGGACGGACATCTCTACGGCGCTATCGCCGGTGGACTGCTCGGTTGGTTCCATCACAACTTGCCAAAGTCCGATACCACCGCCGCTAGTCCGACTCTTTCTTGATTTCTTTCTTCTTCATCGGGTAGAGATCCCAATCGATCCCTTCGAAATATTTGAGCCGATTTGGGACGGTTGTTGAAACGGTCGTGGCCAACTCCTCCGAGATTCGGTCGCGTCGGTGCGTCAACGCGAGATAGAGCAGGAACGTTTCCGCCACATCCTCGCGCTCCGGATTTTCCTTGGCATATTTGGAGATAAATGCATTATCGAGGGATTGCGCTGTTCGCCAACGATCGCTTCTGGCATGGATTCCATCGAGCGAGGTGTGCGAAGCCTCGTGGCACAATGTCTCCTCGAGGATCCCGTCCTTGAGATACTCTTTCCCTTGCTCGGTGTGGATCAATAGATTCCTATTTCCGCCTCCGAAGAGTTTCTTGCCAGCGTGGATCCAAACTGTCTTGACTTGATCGCGCAAGCATCGCGGTAGACGCCCGATCACGAGTGCATAAAATTCGGCCTCCTTACGGGCCGTCTCTCGATCAAATTCCGGGTTGACTTGGACCTCGATTGTTTGCTGATCATCGAACTCGGCGGAGAACAACAAGGCTTCCACTTCGACCCAATCGTTTGCCCGGCGGTCGAACATGCGTCGCCGTCCGGTTCCTGCGTCCCGCAGTCCAAAATAGGACGAGGGGTCGTCATCCGTCAGGATCTTTGGCTCAAGAAAAATTGTTCCATGGTAAGGGGGCGATTGCCCGTAGGATGCGTGCCCACCGGCAACGGTCGTCCAAGCGACCAGTGCCAATGTGTGTAGCGCTAACCTATAGAAGATCCATCTCAACCGAAGGATCGTCATGCCAAGATTTCCGTCACGACCCGCTGCTTTTCGACCCCGGTGAGCCGTTGATCGAGGCCTTGGAATTTGTAGGTGAACCGTTCGTGATCGATCCCCATGCAATGCATAATGGTCGCATTCACATCGTTCACGTTGACCGGGTTTTCAACAATGTTGTAGCTGAAATCGTCGGTGGTCCCGTAGGTGATGCCACCTTTGATACCACCGCCGGCCATCCACATGCAGAAGTTTCTAGGATGGTGATCGCGGCCATAGTTGTCGCGCGATAAACCACCTTGGCTGTAAACTGTTCGACCGAACTCACCGCCCCAGACGACCAAGGTGCTATCGAGCATGCCTCGTTGTTTGAGGTCTTTGATCAGCGCTGCGATCGGTTGATCAGTTTGCTTGCACTGATTTCCGATTTGGCGTGGCAGGTCGCCGTGTTGATCCCAACCGCGATGCAGCAGTTGGACGACACGGACACCTCGCTCGACCAGACGGCGAGCGAGGAGTGCGCTGTGGGCAAACGAGCCTGGGTCGCGCACATTGGGGCCGTACATCTCCAACGTCTCTGCCGTTTCCGTTTCGATGTCGGTCAGTTCAGGAACACTCGCTTGCATA
Organism: Pirellula sp.; assembly: GCA_046318275.1. Classification (GTDB taxonomy): domain Bacteria; phylum Planctomycetota; class Planctomycetia; order Pirellulales; family Pirellulaceae; genus JBKCUI01. The sequence continues at coordinate 3,639 of JBKCUW010000034.1, forward strand.
CGGAATGCCATTTCGTACTGAGCGATTCGAGTTGCTGTTTCGGGATCCCCAAATTCCGCTTGCGCGCCGCGGTTCAATTCCTGAAGAGAATCGAGCATCAATCGGCGGTCTGTTCGGGTGACCCCGGCCGGATTGGGTAGGTACAGAACTGGATCTCCACTTCCTCGCAGCGCGACGCCATTGAACCGCGTGGGCAAGTACCCGCTGGCCCACATGCGGCTAAAGAGGGCTTGGCCGTTGCTATCTTCGGGGAATTTCGGGGTGAACACGACGAACGCCGGCAAGTCATTGTTTTCGCTGCCAAGTCCGTACGATAACCACGACCCGATGCTCGCTTTGCCGGGAACTTCGGAACCAGTCATCACGAAGGTGCACGCGGGATCATGGTTGATCGCATTGGTGAACACCGAGCGGATCAACGCGATCTCATCGACAACCTCGCTGGTGAACGGAAAGAGGTCCGTGTTGGTCCACATCCCGCACTTTCCTTTTTGTTCGTATTTGAACTTCGAAGGGGCAACGGGAAAACGAGACTGACCACTGGTCATCGTCGAGAGGCGTTGGCCTCCTTGGACGCTGGGTGGCAGATCCTTGTCGTAATATTCTTGAAGGCCGGGTTTGTAGTCCCAGGTATCGATCTGAGATGGAGCTCCATTCATGTGGAGGTAGATGATCGATTTAGCCTTGGGAGGAAAGTGGGGGAGTCCGGGCAGGGCCGGATGCACACGTCCCTCGTTCGCGTTATCGCCGCGGGCGAGCGATTCGAGCAATTCTGGGGCCGCGAGCATGCCAGCAGCGAGGCCTCCGAGGCGGACTCCGGTCGAACCAAAAAAGTTCCGACGGTTGATTTGCATTTGCAGTTTGGTGAGTTCGTTCATGATTTAGTTTCGAGTTAGAGTCTCGTCCATGTTGAGTACGGTCCCAGCGAGCAGCGTGTAGGCTGCGAGCTCGGTGGCTGGCGCGTTCGTCGATGGTTTCGACTCTCCCTGTTGGATCAAACTCGCGGCATCTTGGGGGCTAGCGGCATAACGAGCCAGATGCTCTGCGAGTTGTTTCTGGAGCACGGCAAGTTCATGCGGTTGGGGTTCGCGCGATAGCACCGTTTTGAACAGGTACCGGACTCGGGCTGCCGCATCGCCACCGCCGTTTGCCAGCACTCGTTCGGCGAGCGCACGGGATGCTTCCACGTGCTGAACGTCATTGAGTAGTTGCAATGCTTGGAGGGGAGTGTTGCTCCGTTCGCGCCGGGTGCATGATTGCTCACGATTGGGGGCGTCGAAGTTGACCATGAACGGGGGTGGTGCCGTTCGCTTGTAAAACGTGTAAAGACTGCGTCGGTATAGCGCGGAACCTTTGTCTTGCTGATAGGCACGGGTGTTGGAACCGACGAATCCGACGGGTTCCCAGATATTGGCTGGTTGGTAGGGTTTGACCCCTTTGCCCCCGAGCGACAGGTCGATCAATCCACTTACGAACAATGCGTTATCGCGGATTTGCTCGGCATCGAGCCGCAGGCGTGGACCGCGTTCGAGCCATCGGTTTTCCGGATCCTTTTCGATCATTTCTGGGGTTGAAAACGAGCGTTGCCGGAAGGTGGCAGAGGTCAGCATCAATCGCATGAGTTGCTTCACATCCCATCCGGAGCGTTGGAACTCGAGCGACAGCCAATCGAGCAATTCCGCGTCCGAAGGCAATTCGCCTTGGGTGCCGAAGTCGGCGCTGCTCTTCACCAAACCGACGCCGAACATTTGTTGCCAGAATCGGTTCACGATGACGCGCGAGGTCAAAGGATGCTCTGGGGATACCAACCACTTGGCGAGGTCCAGACGCGTCATTCGGTCGGTCGAACCTGCGGGTCGGATTGGGGGAAGGATTGCGGGTACATCCGCGTCGACCTTGTCCCCAGGCTGGTTGTATTGCCCGCGGAGCATGACAAAACTCTCGCGCGGAGTCGGCGCATCTTTGTAGATAAACGTGCTAGGAATCGCGTTGTAATAGCCATCCTTTTCGCCGCGAAGTCGATCGACCTCGGAGGCGGGGCCGGCAAGGGTTGGCTTGGTATCGTTGCATACGCGTGTCAGGTAGTGTGCCTTGAGACGTTCTATTTGATCGGCTGCCGGGGCCGGATCCGGGCCCGCTTTCGCGATGCCATTCAAATCCCCTGGTAGTCCCGGCGTATCCTTTCCTTTGGCATTCTTCCACCATGCCAGGAACGATCGCGATGGATCGTTGGCTGGGTCGCTGGTCCCTTGCACACCGACTTTGTCCCAATAAACGGTCCCACCGAACTGAGTGGTTGCAAATCCGGTGAGTGCGTCTCCAGGGTTGAGTCCGACTTTATCGGCAGGAACTTCGAGACGCACCCATTCGCCTGTTTTGGGAAGTGGCCCCATCGAAACACGTTCGGTGGTGTTAGCCGCACCCCATTGGATCGCTTCGTAATCGCCCCACACCGCCCGGTGCTGCCATCCCGCGCGATGGTACTGCAACATGATGGACTTAGGAGGGTTCGTCGGATCCAGGTAGACATAAGCGAACAAGATCGGTTGCGTCGGAACAATCAATGGCGTTTTCGCTTGATCCCATACGTCCTGGGACAATCCAGCATCGGTTCGTTTGAGGGCTCGTTCGCCACTAAATACCTTTTCGTTTTGCTCCTTGGTCACAAACAATGTGGGCTGCCCCGGGCCAGCGAAACGGTTCCCATCTGCCGGGTAATCATCCTCCATCCAAACTGATTCCGAGGTGGAGACTTCAGGCTTGGGCTCGATGGTAGCGGGATCGCGGTAATCGACTTTGCTGACCAGCTCTTGCAACTTTTGTTGCGATTGTGCGATGCGTTGGTCGTATTCAGCGAGTTTCTGTTTGTCCGAATCCGTCTCGAGTTTTAGAACAGGGTTGGTGAGCAACGCGTTTCCATCCATCGCAGGGTCGGCGGATGCATTGAAAAACGCGTAGAGGGAATAAAATTCTTTTTGGGAAATCGGATCGAACTTGTGATCGTGGCACACCGCGCAGCCGGCTGTGAGTGCCATCCATGTCGACGCAGTGGTGCTGGCGCGATCGACCGCATACCGATAATAGAACTCCGCATCGATGGATCCGCCTTCGCTGGTGGTTACATTGCATCGATTGAATCCAGTTGCGACCAATTGATCGGTGGTTGGATTTGGCAAAAGGTCACCAGCGAGTTGTTCGATGGTGAACTCGTTGAAGGGTTGGTTTCGATTGAAACTTTTGACGACCCAATCGCGGTAGGCCCACATTTGACGTTCGTTGTCCAGGTGCAGTCCGTGCGTATCGGCGTAGCGAGCCACATCGAGCCAATGCCTCGCCATTTCCTCCCCGTAATGCGTCGACCTCAAGTAACGATCGACCATTTTTTCATAGGCATCGGCGGAATCGTCCGCGAGGTATTCATCGACCTCGGCGATGGTTGGGGGCAATCCTGTCAAAGCGAACGCGACACGACGAATAAGGACTGATTTATTAGCTTCCTCGGAAAGCTTCCAGCCTTTTTGATTCAATCGTTTCCCGACAAATGCGTCGATGGGATTTCGGCCGCCGGATACTTGAGGAGGTACCGGTGCGTCGTGGATGGGCATGAATGCCCAGTGCTTTTGGTATTCGGCACCTTGTTCGATCCATTGCTTGAGTTTGGCAACTTCCTCAGGGCTGAGTTCCTTGTGACTTTCCGCAGGAGGCATATGCAGATCGGGATCGTTCGAATTCACCCGTTTCCACAACTCGCTATTGGCAACATCGCCAGGGATGATAGCTCGATTGCCATCATGATCCGCCGTGGCTCCGTCGAACGTATCGAGCCTGAGTCCGGCTTCGCGCTTCTTTTCATCGAAACCGTGGCAAGCGAAGCATTTGTCCGCAAGGATAGGTCGGATGTCTCGGTTGTAGGTGACGGGTTCGCCAGCCGACGCGAGGGGGAGCGACATTGCGGACGCGAGCAGCGAGCTCAGGGCGATCGTCATTCGGACCGTGCGCCGATTCCGAGTTGACGCACAATTCCGACGGTCCAAAGGCCGACTTCGGTTTGAAAATTCCATCATGGTGAATTGAACAGACGGCGAGAGTAAGTTTTGGAAGGGTAAATTAGGTGGGGGTGGATGACGCGCGCAACGTGATACCCGTATCCGCATCGAAAACCACACACAGAGTATAGTTTATTCGAAGACAAAATACTGCATCGAGTGTGGCGCGACGGTGGCACGGAGTTCGACCGAGTCATTTCGGTCCAGGGGTAGGTTTGTGCGGTTCCCCGCGGCGTCGACCACTGCTGTTTTTTCGCGGATCCCTGTGTAATAGAGGGGGATACGTAGTGTTTCTGTCATTTCGGCCCCTGTTGGATTAAAAATCGCGACCAAACCTTTTTCCCGTAATTTTGGGTTCGCATGAAGCATCCAGTCAAGGCTCTTTGCGTCGGCACGCCGACCGTGGATCAAGTCGCTTTCGAGGATCTCGCGATGGGCCTTGAACCAGTCGACTTGGGATTTGACCATGTCCCTAACGCGATCGGTGTCGAACAGACGCGGTCCGCGGTAGCAGGCTTGAACCCCCAGAGCGAGATTGGACCGGATCATATTGCGGTAATGGTCGATGTTTTGGTCGAGTGGTTCAATCGTGGCTTTGGGGCCTCCGCCGTGATATTCGGTCAGTGGAACGAACATCCATCCCATTGAAGGAGTTTTTTGCCATGTGCCATCGTAGATATTTTGTCGCGTGTGGATGGTTTGTTCTTCGCGAGGTAGGGACCAATTAACTTCGCGGTATCCCATCCCGGTTTTGTTCGAGCCAGCCAAAAAGTAATGATCGGGGACATTTAAGAAGAGCCCTTCGCCGCGGCACCAGCGATAAAACGTCGAAATCTGTTTCCATTGGTTCCAGCGAGAATCGTTTACGTCGTTGTGCCCAGGGTGATCGTGGCTCGCACAGGGATCGCCGGGATAGGATCCGTCATGTTCCAGCAATCGGAATCCGCTATCGCGGTGGAACTCGTAGAGGCGATCAAAATACTGTTTGCCCCACTCGCTACCCAAGCAGGGCGAGTTGCCGAACACCGGTTTTTCGCCTGGGGGAGGCACTACGTCGGTTTCTTTGTTAACGGAACGTGACGCGAGGAGTGAATAACTCCCGATCTCGATCCCCTTTTCCGCGGCGTAAGCCGCGAACGATTGGGCTTTTTTCAAAACCTCGGGGTTGCGGCTTTCGAGATTGAATCCGCTTCCGAAACTCAGGATCAGCATTTCAAAGCCGACGTCGTGGCATTGATCGATCGCGCGTTTGACCGAGGCCTCGTCGGATGCGATCAAATGCATCATCAGAGGGTTTTCCGTGACCCAAGGTGCCAGGGTACGGAACATTTTGCGGACTGAGAGTCCGCACCGTTCGCGATCGGTAGAATCGTGCGCGAGGACCCAACCACGATACGATTCCCATCGCTCGCCAGGATGGATGATTTGACCGGGACCGAGGTCCGGGCCGACCTCCAGGAGGCAGGGTGTTTTTTTCTCGTAGTTGACTTGCGAATCGTACTGAGGATCCGCGACCCAGCGGTAGGAGCGGCGATTGGCACCTTGGCTGGTCATTCCACCCATGGCCATCTCGGTCTCGACATGCAGGTTTGGCGGGGTCAAGCCGATGCTCAGCGCGTCGACCTCTGATGTGTGTTCGATGGCGGCCAATAGATCGCTCTGGTATCGATCCAAACGCATCTCTTTCTCCGAGCGATTCTCGATGGAGATCCATTTTCCGTAGCAAGGCAATCCATCGTAAAGCTCGTAATGCACGGAGACCCTTAGATCCATGTTTTCGCTTTTGGGCATCGCAAAATCCAATCGCAGCTCCACACCGCGCGGTGGCCATACGACATCAGGAGCGTGAGGACGGATTTGTTTCCAAGGCATCCGCTCCTGGATTTCTCGCACTTCGTGCCCGACGAATTGGAAGGCTTGAGGATCAGTTCGCAGGTTCGGGAATACCGTTGGGTCGAGGAAAGCGTAGTTGCGTTGGCCGACAAGACCGCCGACGTCCCACGATTTGCCATCGATGGTGACTCGAGCCTCGGGCTTGATCCCGCGGAGCAACGACTCACCGGTCTGCGGATTTTTTAACTCCACGGTTGCGAGATTCGGTTGCAAAAGGAATCGGCGAGAAAGCAGACCGTTGTTTAGAACCAACTGGCGATCCGCGTCGATCACTTCGACATTGGCCTTAAAACCGCTTGGATCGATCAACCAATCCCCAGCAATCGTTAATTGCGGGAGCACAACTCCACACCCCGCCATCACTAAAAAGCACCGCAGTACCGAAACAAATCGCAGCATTCGCACTATCTTTCCAAGGGCATAGATCCAAAGCCAAAACCGATTCTTGGTTTTTGGCACAATCCGAACAAAGTATTCTAATCCGAACAGTCTAACCGAAAGGTCACCAACGCGGACGGGAGCAACTCCCTAATTGCCGATGGCATTGATGCGAATTGACCAAAGTGAGTTACAATCAAGAGGTTGTATTATCGGGAGGAAGATCGTTGCTAAGTTGGTAAGCAAACGACGGGAGAATCGTGATTGTCGAATCAAATGAAGACGCAATTGATCCATAAGAACCTGTTTGCTTTCCTACTGGTGTTGGTAGTGCTGGGCTTTTTTGCGTGGCGGCACTTCAGCTCCACCGAAACAGGTAACAGCAGTGAGCTCGATGCGTTATTGCGACCATCCGCGAAGACTGGGGGTTCCGGTGGGGCCTCAGCGTCAAAACAAAACAGCGCCATCGATTACCAGCCGAGGCAAGTGATCGACTCATCAGGGTACGGATGGGTACTATCTGCCGTGAAGCCGTGGCCCGCCGATTCTAACCTTGAGCAAATCGGAGCACATTTTCGAAGTTCGATTCGTGGTTCGTTGGCCTCGCTGTCCGAGATTCTTAGGCAATCCAATTTGCCACCGGACCAGATCGCATCGACTCGCTTTTCGCGTTCGACTTTCTTGAACTATGAAGGGGATCCGATTGCTGCCTACGAGGATTTGTGCAAGGCGCGCGAATGGGTTGAAAAGAATCCGCAGGTCGCGAAGGATTTTCTCTACACCATCATTTACTTCCAAGGCATCACTGCGATGCGGCGAGGGGAGAATGAAAACTGCATCATGTGCCGAGGCGAGACATCATGCATTCTCCCTATCTCGAAGTCGGCGGTCCATACGAACCCCGAGGGCTCTCGATTGGCGATGCGTCATTTTAAGGAGTACCTCGATCGGTTTCCCGACGATGGGGACGCAAGATGGTTGCTGAATGTCGCCGCGATGACGTTGGGTGAGCATCCTCGCGGCGTCGATCCGAAGTGGGTCATCGACATCGATCGCTATGCTCAGAACAACGATGGCATCGGTCGATTCCGCGATATCGGCGAAGCGATCGGGCTGAACCGGTTAAACCAAGCAGGTGGTGCGATCATGGAGGACTTTGACAATGATGGGCGATTGGACATCGTCGTTACATCATTCGATCCGACCCAGATCATGGGAGTCTATTTCAATGAAGGAAACGGCAAGTTTAGCGACCTTACTGCAGATGCCGGCGTCGCGAACCAATTGGGTGGCTTGAACTGCGTCCAAACCGACTATAACAACGATGGTTTTAAGGACGTATTGATTGTTCGCGGTGCATGGCTTTCTCCCGCACTTGCCATGCGACCGACACTTTTGCGCAACAACGGCGATCGCACATTCACCGACGTCACCATCGATGCTGGACTGTCGGCACCGATCAATTCTATTTCAGCCACGTGGGCCGACTTCGATAACGACGGCTGGCTCGACGTTTTTGTTTGCTGTGAACAACAAGCGAATCGTTTGTACCGCAATCGGGGCGATGGAACGTTTGAAGAGGTTGCCAAGAGAGCGGGGATTGCAGGGGGAGAGGGGTTCGCATGCAAAGGAGCGAACTGGATCGATTTCGACAATGATGGCTGGCAGGATCTGTTCCTGAACCATCTGTCCAATGTCGGTGCACAGTTATTTAGGAACAAGAATGACGGCACGTTTGAAAACGTGTCCACGCGAATGAAAATAGGGAATCCGCAGATGGGTTTCTCGTGCTGGGCATGGGATTTCAATAACGATGGATGGCAAGACATCTTTGCCACGAATTACTCCCGCTCGATGACCGATTGCGTGGCGGGGATGATTGGAACGGCACCATCCACCTCCAGCAGTTCTCTGTACATGAACCTTCGAGGAAACGGATTCCAAGATGTCACTAAGGAGATGGGACTGAATCAGGTTTACATCACCATGGGGTCGAACTTTGCCGATTTCGACAACGATGGCTGGCAAGATTTTTACTTAGGGACCGGCGACCCGCTGCTGGGGACATTGATTCCCAATCGGATGTTCCGAAATATGGGGGCGAAACGGTTTGCTGATATTACGTCGTCGTCTGGGACCGGCAATCTGCAAAAGGGGCATGGGGTAGCGTGTGGCGATTGGGATCGGAACGGGGCAATCGATTTGTTCATCGAAATGGGTGGTGCTGTAAACGGAGACAAATACCACAACATCATGTTCCAGAATCCCGGAAACGCGAATGCATGGATCAACCTCAGGCTCACTGGTGTTCGCACCAACAAAGCGGCCATCGGTGCACGGCTGAAGATCGAGACCGATTCGGAAGAGGTGCCGGTGATCTATCGCCACATTTCGTCAGGTAGCAGTTTCGGTGCCAACCCGCTGGAAAGCACAATTGGGCTGGGCAAGGCAACGAAGATCCGTTCGGTCGAGGTTCAATGGCCTACGAGCCAAACAACGCAATTGTTTCGGGACTTAGAGATCCATCGCTCGTATGAATTGATCGAGTTCGATGAGCAGGCCCATGATTGGCCGGTCTCGCGCATCGAGGTAGCGGCCCCCAGCGAGTGACACGCTGTCGCTTGGCGGGGTGAGCGACTTTGGCGCTAGCCGTCGGTGTCTTTAGGGGACGCAATAACCCGCGACGACGATCATGTTGATTGTCGCGATCACCAGACCACCGGCTAGCGCCTTGCTGTTCACAACAGCCTTGGGGACACCGTCGCTTGGTGGGGTGAGCGACGTCGGCGCTAGCCGTCGGTGTCTTTCGGGACGCAATAACCCGCGACAACGAGCATGTTGATCGTCGCGATCACCAGACCACCGGCTAGCGCCTTGCTGCTCACAGCAGCCGTGGGGACACTGTCGCGTAATGGGTTTTGTGAGCGACTTTGGCGCTAGCCGTCGGTGTCTTTAGGGACGCAATAACCCGCGACAACGAGCATGTTGATCGTCGCGATCACCAGACCACCGGCTAGCGGCTTGCTGCCCACAACAGCCTTCCAGATTGCATCATGCGTTAAAAGCAAAGGCCCCTCGGTGACGAGGGGCCTTGTGTATGTTTTATTCATACCAACCGCTAGGCGGGGTTACGATTCAGCTCCGGCTGCGACCGGTTCCGACGGGGCACCACCTTCGCGCGACTCCCCTTTGAAATCCAGCCGGGTCACCTTGCCCTCGGCATCTTTGAACACATCGACCACGATCGGATTCTTTCCTTCGAAAGCGCCTCGCAGCAATTCCTCGGACAGCGGATCTTCGATCCGTTGCTCGATGGCTCGGCGAAGCGGTCGTGCTCCGTAGTCCAAGTTCGAACCTTGCTTGATGATGAACTCCTTCGACTCTTCGGT
>JBKCUW010000035.1:0-45648 GCA_046318275.1 Pirellula sp.
TCCAGTCGCCACTTGCTTACACGCGTGGCTCTGATTTGCTTCGCGAAGCGAAAACCAATCAGAGCCCTAAGCGTTAGCGCCGGGTGGAGGGACGTTGAATTTGCTAGGAACGAAGTTTCGATCATGACTAGTGTCGGGGGATATCGGTTCCAACGTCCAGTCGCCACTTGCTTACACGCGTGGCTCTGATTTGCTTCGCGAAGCGAAAACCAATCAGAGCCCTAAGCGTTAGCGCCGGGTGGAGGGACGTACCGAAGTGATCGATTCATGGTTTCGATCATGGCTAGCGTCGGGGGATATCGGTTCCAACGTCCAGTCGCCACTTGCTTACACGCGTGGCTCGGATTTGCTTCGCGAAGCGAAAATCAATCAGAGCCCTAAGCGTTAGCGCTGGGTGGAGGGACGTACCGAAGTGATCGATTCATGGTTTCGATCATGACTAGCGACGGGGGATATCGGTTTGAGCGTCCAGTCGCCACTTGCTTACACGCGTGGCTCTGATTTGCTTCGCGAAGCGAAAATCAATCAGAGCCCTAAGCGTAAGCGCCGGGTGGAGGGACGTTGAATTTGTTAGGAACGAAGTTGCGATCATGACTAACGTCGGGGGATATCGATTCCAACGTCCAGTTGCCACTTGCTTACACGCGTGGCTCTGATTTGCTTCGCGAAATCATGCAGGCAAATATTTAAGCGAAGAGTCCGCTGATACGGAGGTGGGAATCGTGGTGCGCGCTTGCGACCAACCCAGTTGCGGCATGAAGGTCCATGTCGCGAGCGATATTCGGCAGCATCGCGCGATGCACCTCTTTCTCTTGTGTCGCATTGAAGAACAACAGAATTCCCCCAGTTGATCCGCCGGAGACGCTCACTACCGTAGCGTCGTTGAGCGGGCACGCTCGGAACAGCAATCCACCAGGTATCCCATCGCAAACATGCGATTTCGTCAGCGCACCGTCGGACCATTGGAAGCGTAGCAAGAGGGGTTCGTGCACCGCGCCGAACGGATTGCTACCCTTGTGCGTCCCCGCAGCGAAAACCTCAGCGCCATTGGGCGAGATAGCCAATGACCGCACGCCCCCGAACTCGGCGGCTTGGCCTGGGTTGGGTCCATAAAGGGTGCTCCCATCAAGCGTCCTTACCAAGGTATGATCGGCTAACTTCCACACATGGATTTTGCCCATCAAGTCACCGGTCAACAAATGGACTCCATCGGGATGGAATGCCGCGCTGTAGATATGGCGATCGTGCGCTGACCATTCGGCTAATTTTTCACCGTTATCTGTCTTCCACAATCGGATGGTCCTATCGTTCCCTACCGATACCAACATCTGTCCATCTGGCGATCGCTCCACGCCCCGTATCCAGCCTTGGTGTGCGTCGATGGTGCGGATCGCTTTGGGCTCTGCGTCTGCGATCGACCACCAAATCAATCGACCTTCACAACCACCTGATATCAGCAAATCCCCGGTGTTGTTGTATGTCAACGCGTGTGCCCAGCTCTCATGACCTTTGAGCACGACCTTTTCACCACCCGGGATATTCCAACGCTGAAGCGTTGAGTCTTGACCGGCGCTGACACACTGATCGCCCCGTGGGGAAATTCGGCACGCAATTAGTGGCGATTCGGCTTTCCATTGATGGATGACGTGCGACTTTTGGATATCCAAATCGATCATGCCAAAACCTTCCAGATAGGCTCTGCCGCCGGATCGGCGATCGGAACCTCGCGTCCATCGACGATGAGAGATTGGCTAGAGTCGACTCCGACGGCTCGAAGGATCGTATGGAAGATGTCGCCGTGATCGCATTGGCCGTCAATTACCTCGGTCCCCTCCTCGTTGGTCTTGCCAAACGCGGCCCCCCGATGCACCCCTGCTCCGGCCATGGCAATTGACCACGCTTTGGACCAGTGGTCGCGGCCGTAGTAGAGGTTGATATTTGGAGTGCGTCCGAACTCGCTCAGCACGACGACCAAAGTCTTCTCGAGCATGCCTCGCTGCGCAAGATCATCGATGAACGTCGCGAAGGCTTGATCGAACTCGCCGACTTGTTCGATGTGGAAATTGAAGTTGTCGTTATGAGTATCGTAGTTGGAGTGGGTGACTTGAACGAACGACACGCCACTTTCGAGCAATCGGCGCGCCATCAAGCACTGGCGGCCGAGGTCGGAGTTGCCGTAGCGTTGCTTCGCGGTATCGGGTTCCTTCGAAACATCAAACACCTCGCGGCGTTCCATGAGCCTTAGCGCTTGCTCGTAGGAATGCGTGTATGCATCGGTGATGGCGCTGCGGCGTTGGTTGAGAAACTGTTCGTTGATCTTGCGGCGAATCTCATGCCGCCGCTTTTCGGCTTCCTCGGACACCGCATCCGGCTTGTTCGAGTTTTGGGGTGGTTTGTCTCCCCCGAGTTGAATGCTGGAAAATTTGGGGCCCAGATAAGCGGCTTCGTTGCCGCGACCGCCACCGCCGCCTGGAGTTACGACGATGTGTCCAGGCAAGCCGGTTTGGTCATCATGCAGCATCTTGGCAGCTACCGAGCCGATCTGCGGGAACTCTGCCGAGGGCGTTTGTCGTCGTCCCGTGAGCATCATGTAGGCACCTTTGCCGTGATCATCTTCAGAGGTGTTCACGCCACGGAGCAAGCACAGATGATGCATTTGTTTTGCTGTCATCGGAAGCAATTCGCTCACGTGGATTCCAGGAACGCTCGTTGGGATAGCTCGGAATGGACCTCCGGTGCGAGTGCCAGGCTTGGGATCCCAGCTCTCCAGTTGGCTCAACCCGCCGTGCATATTGAAGACCACCACACGCATGTCCTTGCGTTGGATTTCGGCGGCGGCGATGCCTTGCGCAAGGGTCCCCAAGCCTCCCACGACTGCGCCGGTTGTTGCGACACTACCTGCGACACCCGAAAGAAACCTGCGTCGATTGACGATGTGATCCATCGAACCACAAGCGTATTTGGCGATCTTCATAGCGATGCTCCTCGTACTAATACTGACGTGTGTCCCACCATCATCGCGATGTTTGCATGGAACATTTCTTTCGCTTACGGATATAGGCGAAATTCGACTCCTGCGAGAATGCCCCACACCAACTCTTGAACAACAGCCGGTTTGGTATCCCCGCTCTTTGCGATCAATTCTGAAATCAACTGCATTTCTTCAGGATGGGGCTCGCGCGAGAGCAATCCCCAAACCAACAGTTTAGCCGCTTGCTGGACGTCCGTGGACTGCACCAGCTTTGCGGAAATATTGTTTCCGCTCGGTGCCGCCCAACTGTGTACCGCCCCTCCATTCGCAACATAGAGGGCTTGATCCGGAGACGCGAAAAACTCATCAGCTGTTTGGCCGACGCCCGATGCGTATAGTCGAGAAAAGTTGTCGACGCTCGACTGCAGTTTGTCGATGGCACCGCGCGTGAGTTGCAGGTCCCTTGCCGCTTTTTGCTCGGGTGAGGCATCTTGTGGAAGAGGAGCATTCTTGTCGAGTTCATTCTTCTCGTTCTGAAGGTAGCCTGCGAAGACGTTGGTTGCGACCAGAATTGACCAGCCGAATTGCTCAGGGCTCAACGCTCGCTCGGCAGCAATCGCACCAACGGCTTGCAAATCCGACTCGACCTCGGTTCGCATCACACCGCATTGTTCTCTCAATGTCCTTCGCTGTGTTTGAACTTCGGAGTTCTTTGTGTCGATAGCTTGCAACTCGATCTGAACGCCTTGGATGTCCTCCTTCGACTTTGCAACCAATTGCACTGCCGTGTTCACATTCGATTCGAGTGCCGTCGCTTGGGTCTTCATCGCTGCAAGTTCTGTTTCAAGCGAAGCCAATTGGACGGTACGTGAAGCGATGGCTGCTTCGAGTTCCTGTTTGGCAGGATCCACAATCGCGGCGTTGGAAACCAATCCACTCGCCTCAGACAATGCTTTTGATGCCGCCGTCAAGCGATCGCGTTGGGAGATTACTTCGGTCATCGTGGCTGTTTTCGAGGTGATAAGTACACCGTACGCTTGGCTCTCTTTTTGAGCTGCAGCCAACGACTGTTCCGCTGCGGCCATCGCATCCCCAAAGATCTTTTGTTTCTCGCCGATCGAGCGTTTGCTTTCTGCTAGTTGCAGGAGTTGTGATTCTGAGTCGCGTACGTTGGCGGAAATCGAGAACCATTCAGCCAAGCGTTCCAAACGGTTCTGGTCCTCGCGGAGCCAAGCGGCATTGCGGCGGGCGGTTTGGTAGTCCATTCTCGCTTTCACCATGGCAACGTCGGATTGCAAAAGCCGTTCTTCGACTGGCTGTAATTTGGTAACGACAGCTTGCCATGCAACGCGTTCAGCTTCTTTGGCCTGTGCAGCGGTATCGCGAGCCGTCGCTGCAGCCGTTGAAGCTTGTTCTAGCGGAATTAATTGCGGTCGCAGCGATTCCGCCTTGGACTTCGTCGATGCAATGACCGCTTGGATTTCCGGGTCATCGCCAATCGATTTGGCTTGTTCAAGCTTTTGGGCTGCTTCGTCGATCAACAGGATTTTCTGAGCCAATGCGGCATGGGCTCCTTTGGCTTTGTCGGCGGCCGCAACAGCATCATTCCACTTCTTGTTTGCATCTTGGAATTTGGCCTCTGCCCCATCAAGTTCCAGTCGCAGTGCAACTCGTTCCTTCTGGACGTCCCGCCAAGCGTTCGATGCGGTTTCCATCGTCGCGTGATGGGCATTGACTATCCCGTCGGCTTGTTCGATTCGGCTTTTGTGGGACGCAAGCTCGGATTGCACCTGATCGTTCCACTGCTTGAGCAGTTCGGGCGCAGCAGCGATTACGGAATCAGGGTCGAGAGTTTGATGGAGCGGTGTTGAGCGTCCACGTCGGTACGCTTGGCTGCGTGCGATCTGACGCAGCACCGGTTTGATCTCGAATTTGGATTCGATGAGGGCAGCGGTTAATTGCTGGAGTAACTCCGGATGACTAGCAGGATTATCGAAATGGTGCATGTCCAGAGGATGGACCAAGCCCCGTCCGAACATGATCGCCCATATGCGATTGGCCCAATTGGTAGCAAACGTTCGATTCTCGCTGGTCAGTTGTGCCGCAAGCAGTGCGCGGCGACTGGAGACAGGTGGTGTCGGTACACCGGCAAAGGTGCCGGGCATGGCAGCAGGTTGATACCGTGCGTCCGGTGCTAGGTATGGCTCGAGCTTCTCCGGATTCTCAAGCATTCGGCTTGCTGTGCGGAAGGAAACCCCTTTGTTGAATACCGATTCAAACGGTGCGTCGCCTGCTGCGCGCTCGATGTACATCTGTAGTTTCTGTTCCGCACCTTTTTCATCCGTTGTTTTCCCTTCTACCATCGAACCGGCAGAGACGAACGCCAACAGGCCGTGGTAATCGATTTGTAAATAGTCGTCTATTTGCGGATGGTCATGGCATTGAGCGCATTGCATGTCCCGACCGAACAAAACGCGGCCAAGATCTCGCGCGATGGCATGTGAATCGCCACCTCGGTCCAAGTAGAATCGCTGTTGTGCACGTTGGCTTTTGTCCCACCATACGCTCTGGATCATTTCCCGCATCATCTGATCAAGCGGCAAATTGGCATCGACCGAATCGCGAAGATATCGGATCCATGTAGCACGATCGACATTTTGGAAAGGTCGACGCTGCATCAAGCCTTTATCGAACCAGTCAACCATACGTTCACGGTAGAGCGGATCGCTAAGAAATCGATCGATCCAGCGTTCCCAACGACCCTCGACCGGCTCGCTGGCAAAAGCGTCGAGTTCCTCTTGGGTTGGAATGATGTTTCGCAGGTCCAAGGAGAGTCGCCGCAGGCTCAAGCTTTCAGATTGCGGGGAAGATTGAAGCCACACCGGGGACTTCGAGAGTGCTTGGTCGATCTGTTCGTGCAATGTAACAAGCTGCCCAAGCCCCTGGCTAGGGAAAGCGAGCACGAACAGCATTGCACACGACGCTAGCGCTGTGGATATACGAGCAGAAAACGCCCGTTCTCGGAAACGAGCCGACCTTGCAGTGGCACGAGAGTCCATGTTGTGGCTACCGTTTGGAGGTGGGATCCAACCTGACGACACAGCAAAGGAACGCCGATCGCATGTTCGGTTAGACGGGAAGGTAGGTTGCGTTAGGGGGTAGGTTGCGTTAGGGCGGGAGGTTGGAAATGGAACGCTCTAACCAAACGATTGGGTTTGCTAGTGCGATCTTGATTTCGACTTACGGGCGGGCGTTTGGAGGCTTCAATGGGAAGTAGATACCTTCCTTAGTTATGGCTAGCGGGGGCGCTCAAGTCAACCAGGACCTCTGGGTTTGCCTTTTGGATCGCGGTGACTTGGCCGAGAATCGCTTCGATTTCCTTCCCCAGGTCCTCGATTTCCAACAGAAGTTCGTCATAGCGACCCACCAATTCGTCGATTTGGTCGGCTTCGTCAATTTTGAGCGACGAATAGTTTTCTGGTTCACTCTCCATTTGCAGGCATCCGTTTCGTTCGCGAAATTTGGACGTAGCGTGTTGATAACGACTCGACGGATTAGAACTCGACCGCTGGAGAGTGGCGGGAGCATTGCAATACCCGCGTTTCGGGTCGTGCCGATTGGAGAAGCGATCGCGGCGCGGTAGACCTTGCCGGTCGCGTCGAGTTTGCTGATCCTTCAACGGAAAGCTTGGCGATCAGTCTGCTTCGTTTGGCTCCGAGGGGCCAGAGGGCTTTCGTCGTCTCGGTTTTGCCTTGGCACCGGTGTCACCGGAGGGCCTTGTTTTCCTCGAAGACACGGACGGTTTTGGGGTGGGTTCAAGAATCGTGCTGATGGGGGATTGAGCAGCCGAGTCGTTTTTGTTTTCCGGGATGCCCGTTGTCGGAATGCCGGTTGACGGAATGCCAAGTGTCGGAATGCCACCGTTTGCGCTTGGTGCGTTTGATGTTTGATCCGTTGACGGCTGTGACGTCGATTCCGGGTGAACCGAGTGCCACACGTGCCGAAACCAAGTCGGCAACTGGAACGTGTTCGGGTCCATCGTTTTGGGAATCGGATTTGGGGTACTGGCAACTGATAGCCGCAATTGGCCGTAGCAGTGGTTGAACTCTCGAATGAAAACATCGTCTGCTTCTGGCATCACGATGCAGCCGACGACTCGATTCCCCTGGCGTATTACCCCTGTCGGTTGTTCACGCTGGCTACCGGAAGACATGTTCGCATCCCTTCGATGAAAAGATCGACCGCGACCGAAATGGATTTCTCCGTTTCAAAGTACTCTAACGGTTCGATACCGTTGTTGTACCAGAGGCATGGACTAAAGCGACAGCTCGGTCGAGCTTTTCTGGAGATATCGGCGAAGATCGCGAATTGCTGGAGCAAACCGCGCCCCGAACCCCGATCCATGCGGCGCCGACGTTGGTAAGCGATGGGATCGAGTCCAAGGAGATAGAGCCTGCGATGGCAACATCGATCCCCCACTTCGAGGCATCCGCAATCATGCTCGTAAGTCCCTGCTGCGAATAATAATCGAGTAAAGTACGGCCATCTTTGATCGCTGTGTCGATCAATAGGTATTTCAAATTCAGTTGTCGCGTCGCCTGAAGCGTCGTTGGCCAATTTGGAGCTTTGACCGTGGCGTGATCGGCGTAATGCACGAGGATAGCTTGCTCGCGACGGGGCAGTCGACTTGCTAGCTCGCTCGCTTTTGATTGCCAGTCCGAATCGGATTCGCAATGAGCGAGAGCCCATTTGATCGCCCCGGATTCTTCCAGGGATTCGAGGTACGGTTGGTCTGCATGGATGTCCCAATCTCGCAGTTCCCCACCGGCAACGCTCCATCTGCGTTGCATCGAGTTTGACACGCATTCTGCAATGTTAGAAAAGCCGCTCTCGGTTTCAGAGGAAGAGCTCAACCCTCGGTTGAACAATAGCTCGTTACGAAATGCGTGGAGCATGTCCAAATCTGGCCTTCCTAATGGGCCTCGGTCTGGATCTTTCAAGTCGATCCAGGCGACTTGTCGGGAGCGGACCAATGCAACCTCCTCGGGCGACCTTACACTGACGAGCAGCGACGGGTGCGCGATGCCTTTCCGCGGAAAATCAATTCCGATTGCCGCGTGCGGAACTGGCGGAGTTTCTACCTCGCCGAAAGTATTGGATTGTGCGTGTTTATCCACCGGATTGGGTTGGCTCTCGTTGTCGATGGCCAATGTTACGGGTACAACATTGGCGTTTTGCAGTTTTTTCACGTTTCGAATCAGGTAGGTTCGAGTTTGGGCACCGATTTTCTTTATATCAGATCTCAGGAATCCCTCCAGCAATTGTGCGAACAGTTGGAGAAGGAGTCGTTGATATCGTTCGATACGGAATTTGTTGCGGAAGACTCTTACCGCCCTCTTCTGTGTTTATTGCAGGTTGCCACGGAAAACCACATCGCGATTATCGATCCGTTGGAGATCGACGATCTAAGCGTGTTTTGGAATTTGCTCGTCGATCCAGAACGCACCGTGATTGTGCATGCGGGGCGCGAGGAGATTTTGTTTTGCTACCGAGCGACGGGCAAACGCATCCCCAACCTTTTCGACATTCAAGTCGCTGCGGGATTCAATGGATTTGAGTACCCAGCTTCGTACGGGAAATTGGTGCAAAGGATCGTCGGTAAGACCCTCGATAAAGAGGAAACCCGATCGGACTGGAGGCATCGTCCCTTGTCGACCCAGCAGTTGGAATATGCCGCCCAAGACGTCCGCGACTTGATACGGATTTACAAGCACTTGTCGGAGAAGCTTCGCAAGCATGGCCGATTGACTTGGTTGGCAGAAGAAACGCATTTGCGTCAGGAAGAGCTTTCGGAGTTGGAATCGAGCGAGAACTGGCATCGCCTCAGCGGGATCTCGGCACTCTCTGGCCAAGCCTTGAGCATCGCGCGTGGGCTTTGGAGTTGGCGAGACAATCGAGCCCGTGAACGGAACCTGCCCCCTCGCAAGATCCTCCGAGACGATTTGATAATTGAACTGGCACGTCGAGGCTCCGCAGACCCGCGTCGAGTATCTGCGCTGCGAGGGATGGAGTATCGAAACACGCGTCAGTTGATCCCTGAGTTGTCGAACGTGATCGAGGATTCGATCAAGCATCCGCCGCCAGCGTGGCCTCGCAAGCACCGGTATGGCAAAGGGCAACCTGCGAGCATGTTGACTCAATTTTTGTCGGCGGCGATGGCCTTCATTTGCCATCAGAAGCATATGGCGCCGATGCTGGTGGCTACCTCCGACGATCTCCGAGATTTTGTGCAGTACCGGTTGTCCAGCGAGAGTGATCCCGATAATCCACCGAGTTTGCTGAAAGGGTGGCGCGCGGACATCGTAGGTCGGGAGTTGGACGATTTGCTCGATGGCAAGCTAGCGATTGTACTGGATGACCCGCACAGCGAGATTCCCATTAAGTTCATTGAAACATGAGTTGGACGTCCCAGGGGCCTGGTTCTCGGACTGAACTAGTGGGGCTGTTGCGACTTAGCGCGGTCTGCTGGGACTTAGCGCGGGCTGTTGGGACTTTGTTGTCCTGATGGGACATCTAAATGGGACACAGAATAGGTGGGACACAGAATAGGTGGGACACGGAATAGGCTAGGCACAGAATAAGCGGGACACAGAATAAGCTAGGCACAAAATAAGCGGGACACGGAAGGCCTATCGAGAGGTCTTGGTGTTAGCCCGTGAAGGACCACAGGCGCGATCCGTGCTGGATTCGGTTGTTGGTTTTGTCGAACTGGGTCTGGGCCACGATTGGCCCAGACCGTTCAACGTCAGTTCGTTATGAATCTGCAGTTTCTTCTTCGGCTTCTTCTGCTGCAGCAGGACCTTCGGGGCCAGCATAGCCACCTGCGGCGACAATCGCATCACGGATCTCTTGAGCCACATCCTTGTTCTCGATGAGGAAGTTTCGGGACTTTTCTTTCCCTTGCCCAATGTACGTTTCCCCGTACTTGAACCACGCTCCACTCTTGCTCAGGATTTTGTGAGCCAATCCCATGTCGATCAAATCCCCCTCGTAGCTGATGCCGTTGGTATGCATCATGTCGAACTCGGCGACGCGGAACGGAGGAGCCACCTTGTTCTTTACAATCTTCGTCTTCACGCGTTGGCCAACGACCTCTTCTCCATCCTTGAGTTGCCCGATACGTCGGACATCGACCCGGCACGATGCATAGAACTTGAGGGCGCGACCACCAGGGGTGGTTTCGGGCGACCCATAGCTCATTCCACCGATCTTTTCACGGATTTGGTTGATGAAGATCACCGCGGTTTTGCTGCGAGCGATCGCTCCGGTCAGTTTACGCATCGATTGGCTCATCAACCGAGCTTGTAGACCCACGTGGGAATCCCCGATTTCGCCTTCGAGTTCTTGTCTGGGTACCAAAGCGGCAACCGAGTCGATCACGACGACGTCGACGGCATTGCTCTTGACCAACATTTCGGTGATCTGCATGGCTTCTTCACCACTGCTAGGTTGGCTGACGAGCAGCGACCCAAGATCCACTCCCAGCTTCTTTCCCCAACTCGGATCAAAGGCATGTTCGGCGTCGACAATCGCGGCGATGCCACCTGCCTTTTGAGCTTCGGCGCAAACGTGCAAGGCAATCGTCGTTTTACCACTCGATTCTGGGCCGAAAACTTCGATGATCCGACCGCGTGGCAATCCCATGCCGCCAAGCGCCAGGTCCAACGACAAAGAGCCTGTGCTGATGCACTCCACTTTCAGCAGCGCTTCGCCACCGAGGGGCATGATCGAACCTTCGCCAAATTGCTTTTCGATTTGTTGCAGAGTGGTTTTCAGACCTGGCTCTCGCTTGAGGATTCCCTCCAATCCGGTGATCGGTTCTGCCGGAGCACCCTTGTCACCCTTTTTCTTGCTATTCGATCCTTTGCCAGTTGATGCAGCCACGGCGTCTCTCCTCGTTTTGTAGTGCCTATTCCCATCCCGTTGAATCGTTCATGCTAACGCGCTGCTGGCACGTCAACAACCTAGGATAGAGTTTCGCCTAGCCGCGTGACACGTTTGGTCACGACAACCGGGAAAAGAAAAAAGTTACAAAAAAAGCCACCTCCCCAAGGCGGGAGAGGTGGCCAGTCCATTTACCAATCCACTCACCAGTCCATTCCATCGCTGGATGATGAAGTCAATCGCGGTGAGGCGATTCCGAGCAATCCGGCGATAGAGCCCTAGCAATCGGCCGATGGAGATTTAGCCGATCTCTTTGGGGAGCGGCTTCGGCGCGTCTCAATGCGAGATCCCATCACCGCGAGATCCCAACACCGCGAGGGGCCCTTATCTCGATCTCGCTGGTTCAAGCGCGGACTTTGGCGAGTGCAGCTCGCGCGGTGGCGACGCACTTGCGAATATCCTCGGTAGGATCCTGCGGGTTTTCTTCGTATTCGAGCGACAGAGCGCCATCGGCCGGAAATTTGGCTTGGATCAATGCATCGAAGACCGCCTCGCAGTTTAGGTGGCCTTGGCCGAGCAACACGCCGCGTGTGTTTTCTTTCATCTCGGCGAAATCCTTTAAGTGGATTCCGTACAAGCGACCGGCTAGCGAGCGGATGACATCGACGGGCTTCTCTCCCGAACGGATGTAATGCCCAAGGTCTGCGCAGGCCCCGATGCGAACATCCCTGCCTTCTACCGCCCGCAATAGATCGACTACTTTGTTGAATCGATCGGACGGACCGTGGTTATGGATCGCGATCCGGATGTCGTACTCCTTGACGAGTTCCTCCAGAGAGTCCATCGAATCGGGTGTTGGTGCAGCGGAAATGTTCTTGATCCCTGCCTTCTTTGCAAACTCGAACACGCGTCGATTGGCTGCTGCGTCTTTGGTGAAGCCGTTCACGCCATGTGCGGAGATCGTCAATCCGAGCCCCTTGACCTTGTTGACCATCTTCTTGATGTCGTCGTCGCTTGCATCGAGCGGAAACATGCCGCTGAAAAATTCGACTTGCTCAAAACCGAGGTTCTTGGTGTGATCCAAGGCGACATCAACAGGAAAGCCCCGCAGCGAGTAGATCTGCAAACCGAGCTTCAACCCAGCTGCCTTGGCTTCTTGTGCTATCAAACGCGCGACGGGATTCATGCTCAGTCCGGCTGCGCATGCGGTCGCTGCGACTCCGGCTAAAAATTCGCGTCGCGAACTCCCTCGATGGGACGAGCTGGTCTGTGAACTCTGTGAAAACATTGGAAACATCTCGGCAGAAGGAAGGAAATCGGGATTGCCCCAGGGGTCGCCGCAAGTACACTTCAAGCAGCTTGGCCTAAGATCCTACTCTATTTCCAAGGGGAATTGACTCCCCAAGAGCAAATCCGGACGCCGTAGGTTAGGTTTTCGTTGGCAGTTGTCGTTCTCCGTTGTCGTTCTCAGTTTTCATTGTTAGGTTTTGATCGTTAAGCCCATGGCCAGTAAAGACTTCGATATCGACCAGCTAGCGGCTTATCTCCACGTGACGCCGGATCAAGTGATGAAAATGGCCAGCCGGGGCAAAATTCCTGGGCGGAAGGTCAACGGGCAATGGAAGTTTTCGGAATCGGAAATCCACCATTGGCTCGAAGAACAGATCGGCGTGAGCGACGCGGAAGAGCTTGAGAAAGTCGAACGGATCCTCGAGAAAAACTGGGATACTACGATCGATGATCGAACCATGTTGTCGGACTTCATGGTTTTGGAAGCCATCGCGGTCCCGTTGGATGCGAGAACCCGCGGGTCGGTCATTCGAGAGATGTGCAAATTGGCGGCATCGACAGGCTTGCTCTGGGATCCCGAAGTCATGGCAGAGGCGGTCCAGGCTCGCGAGTCCCTGCATCCTACGGCCTTGGAGAATGGCGTGGCGTTGCTTCACCCCCGCCGCCCTCAAACATCGATCCTCGCCGATTCCTTTGTCGCCCTCGGCATTTCGCATCAGCCGATTCCTTTCGGAAACACGTCAGGGCACCTGACCGATATTTTCTTTTTGATTTGCTCGACGGACGACCAAGTCCACCTGAGGATTCTCGCCCGATTGGCTAGACTGGTTGGAGACGAGGTTCTGCTCACAATGCTGCGTTCAGCGCAATCGCCAGCCGAGGCGCTTGAGATCATCCGCACCACGGAACTGGAACTCATTCAAGCCAACTAGACAATCAAGCTAACTAGAAACGGATTGAGGGATGCAATTGGGCCAAGGAGTAACGTCGGGCCAGAACATCGCGGTGGCCTGGTTCGGACCAACCGACGGATGTTGGGATTGGTTGCTTCAGCATTTCGAGCAAGTAACGCTCCTATCGGAAGGGGATATTCGCGAATGGCTCGATCTGCAGTCGGGCGTCTCCTCTGCAGCAATTTCACCAAAAGGGCCTTCGAAGGACGCCATCGCTCCGAACAAAACCACAAAAACCTCGTCCACCAAAAGCACGAACTCCAAGAATACTCGCGCTAAGAATTTAGGGGCTAAGAACAGCGCGCCGAGCGATCGAAGCGATGCCGTCTTGTTGGTTGCCTTTGAGCATCGAAACGATCCTCGGCTCCGCGTTTGGCAATCCTCCCACACTTCGTTTCTAAACAACTCCACTCGAATTGCCACGGTGCTCGGCAGCGATTGGCAAGGGCATCGCAGGACCTTTCCTCTCTCGGATTCCGTAGAATCGTTCTACTGGTTTCAACTCTTCGATCGGATTGTCCCGTGGTTGCTGAGCTCCAGTGAGGTGCAACAGCAAGGCCTGGTTCCAAGTCCCGCCTCGCTTCAATCTCAGGACGGTGTCGTCGATCCTGCCGTTGCGGGGCGTAAGTCCAAGTCAACCAGTTCGACCAGCGGCAGTGGAGCCAATCCGCGTGTTCAACGATTGCTTGAGATCAACGATTGGTACCCGGTTATTCTCGAACAACTCGCAACCCGAAATCAACTTGCGTGGATCATTAGCGACCATCGCGAGCAACGGATGGCATGGCAAGAAACACTCGTGAGCTATGGTGTTCGAACCGTCGCTAGTCGGCCAGGGGATGCGCAGTTTTGGGCAACTCCGGATCTCATCGTGGTCGACTGTTTGGCTCGTGACGATCATCCATCAAGGCAAATTACCGGCTCCCTGAAGGAGGGAGTCATTCATGCCCGCGGCATGTATCCCGATGCGTTTATGGTTCTAGTGGACCCATTCCCCGGGTGGCGGCGTTGGGAGTCGTGGCTTGAGCTTGGAGTCGACGCATTGGTTCCTCGTCCAGCCGATTTCGCAGGAGTTCTCGTCTCTTGGCAGCTTTGGGCTCGCGCCGGCTCGAATAACGCAATCTTGCGCTGAGGACGCTATACTAAGTTCGATCCTTTCCTGACTCAGGAGTCGAACATGTCTGTACTCGAAATCGCCCACGGTTGTCGCTCAGTTTCGCATCGCTTTCACCCATGGACCAATTTGCCTCAGCGCCAGTGTGTGCTGTGGCTTTGGGCCGTGTTGACGATTCTCTCGTGGACGACTCAAGAGATCGCTTTCGCCGCTGATGCGTGGAGGATTGGTGTTGCAAGATCCGACATCACTCCCGCGGAGCCGGTTCGGTTGAGCGGCTATGCATCGCGCACGGAGCCTGCCCAGGAGGTCGAGGACCGGCTGTTTGCAAGGGCTCTCGTTTTGACACCGGTCCGTGATACTGCTTCCGAGCCGTTGGTCATCGTCTCCGTGGATGCGATCGGTATCTCTGCTGTCATGACGGAGGAGATTCTCGACCGGGTGACGCCCGTGCTCAAGATTCCCCGGTCTCGCATCGTTTTTTGTACAACGCATTCTCATACGGCTCCCCACCTCGACGGAGTCATTCCCAATTTGTTCGCCGCTCCTCTTGATGGGGCTGCGTTGGATGCGACCAAGAAATACACCCGCCAGTTGGTGGATTCCATCGTCGAGACTGTGCAGCGAGCGGCTAGCAGTCTGAAAGATGGCACCGTCGAATATGGGCTGGGGCGGGCCGAGTTCGCGATCAATCGACGGCTATTAAAAAATAAAGAATGGGTTGCAATCGGGAACGTCGACGATGGGCCTGTCGATCGGAATGTGCGTGTGATCAAGGCTTCTGACGCGAGCGGTAAACCGATCGCGATTGCTTACCAATACGGGTGCCATTGCACGTCCATTTCGCCTGATGCGAATAAGATCAGTGCCGATTGGGCTGGAATCAGTGCAGCAAAGATCGAATCGGAGCTTCCAGGGTGTATTGCACTGCCGATTATTGGCTGTGGGGCGGATGCGAATCCGAATCCTCGCGGCTCGATTGAGAATGCCCGAGCCCATGGCGGGGAATTAGCGATGAGTGTTCTCGCTGTTGCCTCCAAGCCCCTCAAGGCGTTGCCGTTCCCTAGCCACGCTGCCTTTACCTTGGTTGCCTTGGCTTCTGAACGGCCGACCAAAGCCCGTCTGGAGGAAATGCAAAATAGCGCCTCGGGCCATGAACGCAACTTTGCGAACACTTGGCTGGAGCTGCTTAATCGCAAAGATCGGATCCCCGAGACTTATCCGGCTCCTGTTCATTACTGGTCGTTTGGCAACGAGCTTGCGTGGGTGTTCATGGGTGGAGAGGTTGTCGTTGATTACCAAATCCGACTCGAACGCGAATTGAGTCAGTTCGCCAACGTTTGGGTCGCCGGCTATGTGGATGATGTGTTCGCGTATGTCGCCAGCGAGCGGGTTCGGGGCGAGGGTGGCTACGAGGTCGATGGCTCGATGCTTTACTATGGTCAACCTGGTCGATGGGAGTCGGGGACCGAGGAGAAAATCGTAGACCGGGTTTTGCAGATGACTCGGCAAAAGCAATTAGCAGACATGCCTCGATCGCCAGAGGATTCCCTTGCGACGATCGAGGTTCCCCAAGGTTGGACGATTGAACTTGTGGCATGTGAACCACTCATCACGGATCCTGTAGGTATCTCCTTCGGTGCGGATGGCAAAGTATGGGTGGTGGAGATGGGAGATTATCCTCTGGGGGGAGGCAAGACCGGTTGTGTGAAGGCGCTGCGCGATACCGATGGAGACGGTCGCATGGATACGAGCACGGTGTTCCTCGATGGCCTTCACTACCCGGCGGGTGTCTACGCTTGGGCAGATGGCGTGGTGATCGCTTGTGCTCCGGAGATTTTCTTCGCACGCGATACCGATGGCGACGGGAAGTGCGACGAACGTACAACGCTGTTGACCGGTTTCCCCGAAGGTAATCCGCAGCACCGTGTTCACGGATTTACTTACGGGCTCGACCATCGCTTGCACTTTGGTCCTGGTGGGGGAGCCGAGCAGATCACCGCAGTGGGCAAAGGCGTTCGTGGCAACAGTCAATCGCAGGATTTTCGTGTGGCAGGGTACGACATCAGCCTCGATCCAAACTCGGGTGAGATGCGATTGGAGGCAGGCGTAACCCAATACATTCGAGCCACCGACGATTGGGGGAACTGGTTCGGGAACGAGAACAGTCTGCCGATGTTTCACTACGTCGTCGATCCGGACTGGATCAAACGCTCGGGGATGTCGCCTCGCCGACGCTATCAATTGATCACCAATCCTCCGAGTATCCCACCTGTCTTTCCGATCAGCCAGCAAGCAGACCGCTTCAATGATCTGTACGCGATCAATCGCTTCACCTCGGCATGCAGCACCATCGTCAATCGCGGTGTTGGCCAAGGCGACGGTATGCGCGATTATGCGTTGGTATGCGAGCCGGTACACAATTTGGTTTCGCGGTTTCAGCTCAAGCGGAACGGGGCAACATGGTCCGCGATCCGAACGGCGGAGGATGCGAAGTCCGAGTTTGTCCGAAGCAGCGATCCGTGGTTTCGTCCTGTTCGCATCGAGAATGCGCCCGATGGAACTCTTTGGATCGTGGACATGTATCGCTATGTGATCGAACACCCGGAATGGATACCTGAAGAGTGGCAACGACGCATCAACGTTCGCGCAGGCGATGATCGTGGACGGATCTACCGTGTCCGCCGATCCGACTATACCCCTCGTCCAATGATCGATTTTACGCGTGCGACGGAATCGGAGTTGCTGGCGGAACTTATGGGAGGCGACGCAGCTCGCGCCGACCTAGCTCAACAAACCCTCGTCGATCGTGCCACGGAGTCAAAAGTCAGTGCAGCGTCAAAAGTCAGTGCCGCGTCAAAAGACAGTGCCGCGTCAAAAGTCAGTGCAGCCACGATCGACCAGATTCGCGAGTTCGCGTTGAGTTTCGAAAGCTATCGAGCACGGGTACGGGCGTTGTATACGCTGTTTGCGATGGGCAAATGCACGGACAAGGATTACCAAGAGATGCTGGTCGCGTCTGGCAAGCTCACCGAGAACTCGTCGTTCTCTGACACGTTGTCCCGTGGAGATGGGAACACAAAGTCCGGGATGAGCTCAACGGCCGGGATGGACGAACAAGCATCCTGGGTCGAAGCGATTGTGAAGCATGTCGATCGCACGCATCAACCTTCACGGATGCGATCGATGCTTTGGGGTAGCATTGATCCCAAATTGGTCGTTCATTCCGCTTCGCTAGCGTTAAGGTTGGCGATCGAATCCAGTTTTTCTGATACGCCCGACTCACGCGCGATCGCATCGGCACTCGCGATGCACGGACAGGATCCATGGGTGGTGGACTGTGCGATATTCATCGCTCCTAGCTCGATCGATGGCGTTATTGAATCACTCCTTGAATCGTTGAATGAGGGGTCGATCGATTATGCCACGGGTGTGAATCGTTTGGTCGAGAAACTGATCCCCAAGTCCTCGGAGGGACTTCGCAATCGCTTGTTGGCGAAAGTCTCTGCCCAAGCCGAACTGCATCCTGCATGGCACTATCTGCTCGCCCGTCAATTTTCGGCGGGAAGCGAGTCGAAGGGCTTGGAGTCGGAAGCGGTCGATCGTTTGACAGAATCTGCGCGCAGGGAGGTTGTTTCGAACGATGGCTCGATCGCAACGCGATTCGCAGCGATGGAACTCCTCCTTTCGCAGATGGGTTCCGTTTGGAATCGGCACCACGAATTGTTTATCGAAATAGTATCGTCGGGAAATCGAAACCCATTGGATGCCGAATTGACACGAGGTTTATTGCGCACGGGAGGCGAGTCGTCTGCCAGGTTGATCTCCAAATGGTCTTCGTTATCACAGACCAGTCGCACTGTGATTTTGATCGAGTTGTCTCGCAACGCGGAGACTATGGGGCGATTGCTGGATGCCGTCGAAGCGGGTGCGATCCCGGTGAGCGAAGTCGATGCAGCGACACTTCAGAAGTTGCGGCAATTTGCAAAAGGCGCGCAGGAGAAACAAGTCCTCGCGTTGTTTGGTCCTGCACCCGGCGCAGACCGACCAGCCATTGTTCGAAATGCGTTAGGCCAATGGCCCGTTCGAGCCAAACAAGCCGGTGGGAACGAGTCCGATGTCGGAGTGGATCTAGTTCGCGGAGAACGGGCCTATCAGAAACACTGTGCGGCGTGTCATGAGCCTCGCGTTCACGGCGACCAGACGGATCCTAGTGTGGGGCCCAATCTTTTGGGTTTGGTTCATTGGACCAATGAGGCGTGGGTGACCGCTATTCTGGATCCCAATCGCTCTGTTGAAGAAAAGTACTGGGTGTTCCAAGCTCGTACCGAGGACGGAGAGTTGGTCACCGGTCTGCGGCTTCGGGAAGATTCTGATGCGATCGAGTGGGTCAACAATGCGGGACGGATTGACCGCTTGCTCAAGTCCCAGATTGCAGAACTGCGAGAGTCCCAGCAGTCGCTTATGCCCGAAGGCTTTGAGCAACTGATGTCGACCGAGGAGATTGCGGATATTATCAGCTACCTGCGGTCTCGCAAGGAATAATGGATCGCTGCTAAAGGGTTCCATTGGGTCGGTCTGATGACCGTATCAGCCTTCCAACGAAAAAAGCTCCAGTCTTGCGATTGGAGCTTTCTTGTTTTGAAGTTTTACCTTCGTTTCACTCACTATTTGTGGGTGAAATCGAGGTACCACAGTCCGTCATCCCATTCGAGGGAGACTCGTCGCCATCCCAATGGAACTTGTGGGTATGGATAGAACGGACCGATATAAGGCCACGCCGAAGCGCTGTATTGCTTTGGATAGGTTACAGCAGCATAGTTTGGATACGCTGCGTAGCTAGGCCATGCATAGTTCGGCATGTAGGGTTGGTCGTAGCGTGGTACGCCACCACCGTAGGATGGGCCGCCTTGCATTGGTACTGGTGCTTGGGGAGCTTGAACTCCACCGACCACACCACCAACGGCTCCTTCAACAACACCGACTTGAGCATTTGCCAAGTTGCTTGGTGCGAAGGGACGAGGTACGCCGCCACCAACGGTTGGCATCGCCGACTGTTGAGGAACAACTGCGGTGCTGGCTTGACGAACACCGGTGACACTGACTTCGTCAATCACGCGTTGAACGCCAGGAACGCGTTGAGCAGTTCCGAGGACCATGGCTTTTTGTTGGGCAGTTGCCACGTAACCTCGAACCCAAACATCGCCATTGACGGTCGACACATCGAGATCAAAATTCTTCAGCTGGCCGGCCTTTTGAGCGGTACCGAGCTTTCCGAGAAGATCCGAGGTGATCGCTGCATCAGCGCTCGACTCTTCTTCGGCCACGGTGGTAGCTTCGCTGAGAAGTGCTGGTGGTTCACTTGCGGAAGCGGGAACAACGTCGCTGGTCGATGGAGCGGTCTTGGTCTCAGGTGCTGGCGTCTCAGCAACGTTGACTTTCGCTTGATTGTCGACGGACTTCACTCCATCGGTGTCACGTGCGGCTGCCAAAACGCGGTCCAATTGTGCTTGGCTGGCTGCGGTACCGGAGATAACCACGTTTCCGTCTTTAACGGTCAGGTCAACTTCCAGCCCCTTCAAACTGATTTGAGTTTGCTTGACGGTCGAAATGATGGCATCAGCGATCTCGCGATCTCCACCAAACGCCGTCAAAGGAGCACCGGCGGTCAGCGAGGCAATCGCCATGCCCAAAAAGAATCGTCGCATGGATATCCTCCTACGGTATGTTTTGCGGGAACTACGGCGCTTTGGAGCCATTCACTCAGAACCTCGGCACCTGCAAACTCTCTTTTCCGGACTTGGATGGAAGGCGATACACACGTTACCACAGAGGATTCGACAAGATGCCAAAACCCTGTACTCAACGAACGCGGCCCCCCACACTCGACCAGACGTGCTGGTTTGCGAATACAACCGTATGTTTCGGCATAACCGGCACCGAAACGAAAGGTTTTTATCAATTTTGACGCTCTTCGCGAGGATTCCTAACGTAAGCCCCCTTCGAGGAGCTGGTGACTTTGCGTAGAACAAAAAGGTTCTCGGACAGCACTAGTTTTCGTGATCCGCAATCGTTCCCTATCCTCTCCAACTTCCCATGGCTATCTCGATTCAAATCCACCGTGGCCCCTCCATTGGTCGTATTCCACGCTCGCTCCTGATCCAAGCCGTCGAAATGATCGCGAAAGATTATGGTTGGGGCGATGGGCAGATATCGCTTGCCATTGTGGACGACCCAGAAATCCACCGAGTCAATCGGCAGTTTCTCAACCACGATTACCCGACCGACGTGATCAGTTTTGACACGACGGAATCGGAGGATTTCCTCGAAGGTGAAATCGTGGTCAGCATCGATACGGCCAGACGTGTAGCCGAAGAGCATGGCTGGAATCCCAATCACGAGCTGCTCCTTTACATTGTCCATGGAATGCTCCACATCATTGGTCTGCGGGATAAATCCCCGAAGGACATTCGGGCGATGCGCGAGGCGGAGCGGTTTTATATGGAGAAATTGGTCGGGGATTCTCACGTGGGTGGCTAATCCCCCCGGTTGAGCTAATTGGGGATGGGGATGCTGGTGTTGCGCTGCTGGATTGCTGTGTTTCTGGGTTGCTGTGTTTCTGGGTTGCTGTGCATCGTTGCTGGGAATGCTCGCAGGGATATCGTCCGTCGAATCGATCAATGCTATCGTTCGCAAAACGAGCCGATACACGCCGGAATCGTGGTGCTCGTTCTTGCCGGCTGGTATCGGTGCTTCTCATCGCTTGAACTCAGCATTTAGTGTCGCGGGACTTGAAAGGTCGCGGGACTTCAAAGGGAGAGCGAAGCCGACCGTCAATGCATCGGTCCTGGATTTTGAAACGCCTGCACTTTAGAAGTGTGGGCGCGG
Source organism: Pirellula sp. (assembly GCA_046318275.1). Lineage (GTDB taxonomy): Bacteria > Planctomycetota > Planctomycetia > Pirellulales > Pirellulaceae > JBKCUI01. The sequence goes on from JBKCUW010000035.1 coordinate 21,161, forward strand.
CTTTGGAAGTAGTTCCGGCAGAGGAGAAAAATGTGGTGCGGTGCCGGTTGGAGTTGGCGGGTTTTTGATAATCGACCGGGCCGATATCGAGTGTGAGAATTGAGAAAGTTTGAATGCCGAGCCGAAGCGTTCAGGTGCCTATTTCAGGCGTCAATTTTCGAACTTCAAAGTTCCTCTGGGCTCCCGCCCCAAAACCAGGACTTCTATGGATTCTTTACGCTACCAAATCATCGCCGTCGGACTCTTGTTTCGCGATCTGGTCGTCCGTGTTATTGTAATCACAGTTTTCCGTGACTTGGAATTTCCCGCGACCTGGAACCCTCATCTTGAGCGACACGAATAGTTGGTTGATTGAAAACGGCCGGTTGGTCGACCCTGAGACACGGATGGACCGCGAGGGGCGGCTATTAGTTATTGACGGCAAGATTGCCGCGTTGGATCCGACCGATGGAGACCTGCCGGCGGGGATCGAGCGGATCGATGCCCGAGGGTGCATCGTCGGGCCAGGATTGTTTGACCTGGCCACCGAATTTGGGGAGCCTGGACGGGAGGAAGATGAGACGATAGCGACCGGGACTGCGGCAGCCCTAGCGGGTGGATACACCTCGGTTGCATTGTCCCCGAACACGGATCCCCCGATCGATACCGCTGCCAGCGTTGAGTTTATTTATTCGAAGGGACTGCGAGCGGATCGATGCCGATTGCTGCCAATCGGTTGCGTCAGCAAAGAGCGCAAAGGTGAAAGCCTTGCGGAAATCGGGTCCCTGGTCGAGGCGGGGGCGGTAGCGCTGAGCGATACGCCATCAGCCCTCGAAAACACCGGGTTGATGCGACGTGCATTGGAATATTGCAGCATGTTTGATCGCTACGTTTTCGATCATCCAGAGATCGGCTCTCTCTCGCGGGGTGGAGTCATGCACGAGGGACTTGAGCAGTTGAAATTAGGGTTATCTCCGATTCCAGCGGAAGCCGAGGATTTGGCAACATCGCGGGACCTGCGTTTGGTGGAAGCGACTGGAGGCAAACTCCACTTGACCAGCATCAGTACATCGGGAAGCGTCGAATTATGCCGTCGAGCAAAACACCGCTCCCTTCCGTTTTCGGTAGGCATCTATGCAGCAAATCTCCACATGACGGACGATTCGATGCGATCCTTCGACACCGATCGGAAAGTCAAACCGCCTCTCCGTTCGGCGGATCACGTCGAGGCTTGCTTGGAAGGGCTTCGCGACGGAACGATCGATATCATCAGCTCCGGCCACCGGCCATGCTCGCTTGAAAAGAAAATGTTAGAAATCGACGCCGCTCCCTTTGGGATGATCGCGTTGGAAACGGCATTGGCCCAAGTAATCACCTATCTGATCCGATCGGGTGTCATCGATTGGGTGACTGCATTCCAGAAAATGAGTTTGAATCCTGCCAAACTGCTCAAGCAACCCGGGGGTTCGCTCGCAATCGGTTCTCCGGCCGATTTGGTGGTGATCGATGCAGATCGAAAATGGACGGTTGAAGCGGCATTGTTCCAAAGCAAATCGTACAACACGCCACTCGAGGGAGCTGAGCTTTACGGTTTGGTGCGTTGCACATTGGTTGGGGGGCGTAAACTCTTCACCGCTCTCTAACCAGAGCACTTGTGCTCGAGCCCGAGAGGCCCAAGCGACGACGCTGATGCTAGAGTTATGCGATGCTGATGCGATGCTGATGCGAGGGTTGTGAGCGGTGCGGCTCCTGCTGCGATTCGTATAGCATCGTTGCATTAAAACCACCGCTTGGTTTTCTCGATATACACCGACCATTGATACACACCGCCGATCGATTACATCTCCACCGTTCTGGATCCTCAACGCCTTGTTCGTGCTTCGGAGTCGATTCGTCGTATTCGAAGGCAGTGCAACGGTGCTCATGCTCGAAAGGGCGTTGATGAAAGAACCAATCTTTGACCATGAGCGACTCGGCGTTTATCGCTTTGCAATCGAGTATGTCGCCTGGTCCTTTCGCGCTGCAAAAGCCTTGACTGGTGTAGATCAACATGGTCGCGATCCATGGTGAGTTGCCACATCATCGATGCCACTGAAAATGGTCGAAGGGACGGAAGCGAAGCCTCATCCACAGAAATCGATTCTTCGAGGTTCATGATAAACCCCAATCGTTCGATGCGATTGACGCGGAGGCGACGCGGGTTGGAAGCACCAATTTCAAACGGATCGTGTCGATGATGTCTCGATTTGTCCCGCGAATCGAGACGGTATCCGAGGGATCGATCGAGTGGATGCGACGAGTACCGCGATGCTGAGTACGAGAAGAAGCCCGAACCAAGCATTGAACACAAGTGCTCGAACGAGCACTTGTGAAATGCGTTGAGTCAACACTTCGAACTCGGTCAATGCCGCGGGAGATGACTATCCGCGTTTCGTGGCGTACAACTCGGCGTAAGAAACGGCCCAGTCGTCGATCGCTTTCAAAAACTTCTCGATTTCGACTTGGCCGATTTGTTGATACAAGCTTCGTGTCATCAGCTCTTTGTCAGCGATCGTTCCCTTGGCTTGGATGTCGAGGACATTGAACTCATTGACTGGACGTACGACGACTTCGAACCGGCTGTACTTGTTGGTTCGGGATCCTTTATCGATGACCAAGTCGTCTCGGACGCATGCGCTACCCCATCCGGAATCATTGAAAACGGATTGGTATCGAAAGCCAGGAAACATGTCTATCAATTTCTTGACGACGATTTCAATTCTGTCGGACAGTTCCAGCCGATATTTGCTGTGAGCCTTTTTAAGCTCTTCGGCTTCCAACCGTTTGCGTTCTGCTTCGGAATGTAGCGACTCCGCGCGGTTCGCACCTCGGGAGATCGCATTCTTCAATCGATCTTCAAATTCTGACATAGGAGGGATTTCAACGAAGGATCAGGCGGTGGTGTTAGCGTCTGAGTCCTGCCCTTGGTTATCGGATGGCGTACTGGAGTCCGAGGAGGGGGCGTTCTCAACGGGAGTCGCTGGTTTTGGCGTCTCGGATGATTCCGCCGCTGGTTTCGGTTGCTTCATGAACTGCATCAAATCCGAGAAGGATCGGAGCGGTTCTTTGCCTTGTTGCATCGCCTCAGTGATCGGCTTTTCCGGTTGAGCTCGTTCGATCTTGACTGGACGACGTGGTGCGGAATCCGTTTCGGCTCCTTCGTTCCGGTCTCGGCGATCTCGACCGCGATCGTCCCGACCACGGCCACCCTGATTGCGGCCACCCGCACGCCCGCCATCACCACGCCCCTGCCCGCCGCGACCTTGGCCGCTGCCTCCCTGGTTGGTGCCACCAGGCCCGCCACGTCCCGCGCCTGCTGGACGACGATCACCTCCCGTAGCATTGCTTGCTCGTTCGCCACCGGCGTTGGGAGCGCCTGCGGGTGCATTCGAACGTGGCCCTCGATCGTTTCGATTGGGCCGTCGATCTCCACGTGCTTCTTGTTCGATACGTTTCTCTGCCCGTTGTGCTTCACGGCGTTTTTCTTCTGCAGCAGGAGAAATCGCGGTGAGTCCGACGCGTTTGCGTTTCTCGTCCACACTCAAGACCCAAACAGGGATGACATCCCCGACCTGAACGAATTGATGTGGATCTTCGACGAACTCATCAGCTAACCGGCTGATGTGGACCAACCCACTGCAATCGGGGCCCAGTTCCACGAACACACCGAAATCCGCAACCCCAATCACCAAAGCGGAAAGCATGGTTCCGGTCGGCAACTGGTCCAAGCGTGGGACTTGACTGCGGATCGGTACGGGGTACTGGAAATCCCGCGTGTCGGCAAATGGGAATTGCAGGGAGGAGGAAACCGACATCAGTTTCGCTCTGCCGACTTGCCAACTCCTAGCCAGTTTTTCCGCGTCGACGCTGAGGGCTGGACGGTCCATTGGGGAATCCGGAATTTCTGGCATCCGACTGTTCACGCGATCTGTACCAGCAGCATTGGTTGCCGTCTCGGTAGACGCCGCATCGGCATTCGATTCCGGAGCATCGCCTGAAGGAGCGGTTTCTTCCTGTTGGGCTGCTGGTTCCGCATCGGACGATGGTTGCTCTGCCACAGCGCTTTCTGTGGCGACAGTTGCAACGCTGTTTTCCACTGCAACACCGTCTTCCACTGCAACGCCGTCTTCCGCTGCAACGCCGTCTTCCGCTGCAATTACGTCCGCAGTGGTTCCGGAGTTCTCGCCGGAGACTGGCGACGATTCGCCATCAGTACCTTCGTCGATGACGCCGAAGTTAGGATTGATTTCGTTAGTCGCACCATCGAAACCGTAGGACGACGTTTCATCGGCGAGGGTAGATTCGATGGCGAGCGATGCGACCGCTGCGTGTGCAGCCGCGATTTTCTCGTAGTCCGGTTTGGACCATCCTTCGGGAGTTGCGGGAGGGGCGGGCAACTGAGCATGAGCGATCAAACGTTGTGCCAAACGATAATCGTCGGGATGGATAATGGTACCATCGAGCGTGTTCTCGCTACCGTATATTCTCAAGAAACCGATCGCTTGTCTGGCTTGCATTTCGGACAAGTTCGAACGGAGGCACTGCATCAGTGACTCTCGATTGGTGATCTTACCTTCTTGTCGGTCCGCTGCGATCTGCTTGGCAGCCTCTTCGTTCATGCCCGGTATTCGTTTCAATACCTCCACATCCGCGTGGAATACATCAACTCCAGCTTTGGTGATGGCGGCCGATATAGATTCGTGGAGAGCTTCTTCAAGTTCCTGTTGAGGAAGTTCACGTTGATACGATCCTAGACGTAATCGGGCTGGATCGATCTTGAGGATCTGACGCAATGGGTCCTGGAGACGCCAAGCCAACCACACTGCGGAGCGATGCCGACGGGAGATCTTTGGGAGTTCCACTAGCGAGGTTCGCGACATGCAATACGCATCGCAACCAGCTCGATCGACCAACGTCCAGTACAGTGAGCCTTCGCTCGACTGTTTCATCAATTCGGCGATGGAATGGATGAGGTAGCGTCGCGCTACACCGTTGGAGAGAACAACCAGGGTGATTTGGTGTTCGTGGACCCATTGGCCGAGTGTCGCCACGTTTTGCGCGACGACATCTGCCTTGCTGGTGTTGCACGGAAGTTCACCCGTGCCCAACAATTGTCCGTCCGCATCAATCATTGCCACCGCAGCCATCTTCTGGCCCACGGCGTCGATCAATAGTATGCGATGTCCGCGAACAGGTCGTTGCAGCAATGACGCTTGAAGATGAAGCACGGAGGACTCGATCAATTCCTGATTCGAGTCTTCTTCCAAAATCGTCAATGCGTCTTGTTGTAGTCTTGGCAAAAGAACTTCGCGAAGGCCTGTTTCAGCGACTTCCATCAAAAGCGGATGGAGAGGATGTCTCCCTTCGCACAGTGAATCTCGACAAGCTTGGACCAGCGGCCGCATGTCCTGTTGGAATTGCAATGCCATGATCTGCGAGCGGATCCCGCGCGAAAACATGAGTACTTGGTAAGGCGTCAAGGCGCGAAGCGGTTTGCGTAATTTTGCATAGGACTCGACAATGCTCCGCAACCAGCGACGACGCCGTTGGCGAGGCGAGAGTTGCTTGTCCGACAGACTCTTGGTCTTGATTCCCTTGGATTGCTTGCGGCCTTTGTGAAATTGTTCGATCAAGGGCGCGACCGTGGATTCCTTGGTCCCGTCCGTTGCATCGGTGCCCGGCGTTGGAGCTGCGGCTGTTTCGCTTGCAACACTTGCGGTAGCGTCCCCTTCCGTGGCATTCGCGGTTGCGGCATCGGGTGCGACCGACTCGATTGAAGCTGACATTGAAGCTGATTCAGTGGAAACAGGAGCGACCGTTTCGACGCTCGATTCCTGAGTTGGTACCGACGACGCAGGGATGGGAGCGCCTGTGGCAAGGGGGTCACCAACGGAGCCCGGAAGTTCCGCCGTGGCTTTGTCCTCGGAATCCGATTCGGCTCCCTTTGCCGGTTCCGGGAGGATATTGAGCGATACGTTTGCATGGCGCAGAACGGCTCGTTGCAGAGTGAGAATCAGTTTGGCATCTTCGCACATGAGCAACTGAAGCCACCGCTTGGTTTGGTCCAACAGCTCTTCAGCAGACTCGGGTGCGACGCCGGTTTGCTCGACGACCCAGGCATTCAGATCCTTGGGCGGCTCTCCTTGCAACATCAAGATCGCTTGACCGAGCTTCTCAACATTCGGATTATTTTCGGAGAACGTTTTCGCGCTTTTCTTGCTGCGGAGGTAACGAGCAATCGAATCCACTTGGGAGATCGAGGTGCACTCGTCGATCACTTTGGCCACTGTGTCCGACCAATGCTGATCCCGCTCGAGGGCTTGGTGGACACGTTCTTTATGGGCTGCGAGTTTCCCTTCGTACGCTACGGACCGTTTGAGACGTGCTAATGTTTGCACGTCGATCCCCCCTAGCTCATCGGGTCGGTACGTAGCCAAATAATTGGGCTCGTAACCCTGGTTGAGCAATTCGACAGGGAACCGGAGTTGTTCTTCCGGAAGGCGCATATAACGCGCGATCGCAGGTAGATCTTTCATAAGGGATTGCATGGATTCACTTCGGCGCTGTCCGGCGGATCATCGATCACCGGAGAGTTGCACGAAGTCGGTTTCGGGGAACCGAACCGACCCGAGCGTCGCAGATATCGAATCAAGGTCCTAAGAAGAGGTGTGTACAGGGGCTTTTAAACGCGTTTTTTAACGGGCCGCGCAAAACAATCAAGCTTGGGAATCTAGGGGAGAACCCACGTATTGTCAAGCATTCTCAAGGGGGAAGGGAGCGGCGGATGGCGAAGTTGGGGGGGCTGGTGAATCGACGGGACCGGTCGAGCCGGGATTTAGAAATTTTTTCTCAAGCCGCAAAGTCTTCCCAGTCGATGCATCTAGCACGCGGAACGATCCGTCCGCAGTGTTACGTAGATTTTGCTCTCGTACCTTTCCAAGGCAATATGACGACACCGAACCTCCGCATTTTTGGGCTAACTGACTCCACGTGCGATGACTGTTACGGCGATTCGCTGACCGCGACCCAAGCCGTTCCTGTCCAAGCTCAAAAACCGGTAATTGCGATCCCGACGGTGGAATGCCACACGATGGTGACTGTTCGAGTCGGAGATGTTCTATCGGCACTCGCACAATCTGCCGGCAGGAACTTGGCTTGGATCGAAGATTTCCGCGATGATCCGATCGCGATCACCCGAGATTTACACGATGTCCTTCTCGCCTATCAACGGATCCGCAGGGCTGCCTAGCCAGTATCTAAACCTCTGCATCTAAACCTCGACGAGCAATTGCGGCCCGTCGTTCCTCGGGGAATTTACGTCGCTTCCTACGGGAGTGGCGGCTAGCGAACCTTCGGGACTGGTGCCGAGCAACAACGGAATCCCATCGCTATCCACATCCAAATCGAGCCAATGCTGCACGGCGCCTGGTTCTCGGAGGAACGTTGGCATTCGGTCATGGATGGGACGCAATTCCCCGTTCGCGTCCGCGGTGATTATTGTCGCGCTTCGAGTTTCCTGCGCTGGCAGGATCTTTCGGTTGGTGGTCCAAAGCCCAGCCATCGCTAATGGGCCACGGTCGGGCCGGTGGATCCAGTGGGGGAGTTTTCGCTCTCGCTTTGATCCTGTCCCCGGGATGCGTTGCCATTCGTAGTATCCATCGGCAATCACCACGCAACGATGGGCTTCCAAGAGACCGCGAAAACTCGGTTTCTCCGTGAGAGTCTCGCTTCTGGCATTGATCATTTTGAAGGCGATGTTGGGCGAATCCGACCAACTCGGGATCAATCCCCACCGCATGCTTGCCAGTTGCGGGCACTCACCATGCGGGCTTTGCGTCAGCACGACGATCGATTGGCTTGGTGCGATGTTATACCTGGGGACACAGAGCTCGGGAAACTTGATCTGAAACTCTGCGACTATCCGTTCCCAATGCTTCGAGTGCTCGGGCAACAAACTCATCAGCCAATCGAGCACTGGAGTCTTGAGCGTAAATCGGCCACACATCGCTTGGTGAAGTCCACAAAAGGGACTACTCCGGGTTAACCTCGATCATCGGTTCGTACGAACCGTCTTTGGCTTGGAAGCGAGCTGCATAAAACTCGGTGTTGAGATGCAGTCCCATCAAGGTTCGGCGAATGCACGGAGTCAGCGATCGATAGATCACCCATTGATCCTTGCCGATTTGCACGCGGAAACCTTGAGCCGCATCACCAGCGACGATTTTCAAGTCCTGGGCGAGAGTTAATTGACGCCATGTGTAAACCGGCGTTTTTGCCGCTCCCTTGAGTGCCACCACCAATGGTGCGTAGAAGCGATCTTTGTCGGAGGGAGTCTCCATAACGAGTGTTTTACTTTTGGCGGACAATCCCCCAGACTTCAATCCACGCTTCCACTCGGAAAATCCGATCGGCATGACGAGTGCCGATACGGAGGGAGTGTGGGAGTGAGATTCCGAGCCATCGGCATCATCGGGGCCTTTGCTCCGCATGAGTCGGCCCTCAGTGGTCTTTGCCTCTCCTTCGAAAGCGATGCGGTCGTCGAGTTTCCATGAGGATCGAAGCTGCCAATGCGAGCCTGAAGCAGCAGGATAAGCGATCACAGCATCCGCCATGAAAACGATCCCTTCTTCACGCATCAGCATCAGTTGACGTTGGATCTTGCAAGTTCCTTCGAGATCGCATTCCAATTCCAGGTAGTCGACATCGTCGTCTGAGAACCAGCAGACCTCTTGCCATGCGACATCGATATTCACGGGCTTGCCATTGCGAGTCAGTTCGACATCCCAATCGCCTGAGAAGACACGTTGGCCCTTCTCGTCGGTGATATCAAGCCAGATCACATCGCTTGAAAAGTCAGCGACGACGCGGCAACCGACATCACGCCATGATCGTCGCATTGATACGACGTTGCTCTTCTCCCAATAAACACTCGGCTTTGGAAGCCGCGCGTCGTTCGACTTGTCCTTGCGGATCTTGGAAGGCTTGAATCCAGCAGCAGTACCGACATCATCGGGCAATGCAGCGGCGGCTGCCAAAAGCGCTTTCTTGTTCGCGCCGCACAGTTCCATGACTGCTGTCCATAAATCAGCATCGTGGCGTGTGTTGTGCGCCTCGGTCAGCATCGCTTTCCCCTCAGCATCGGTTAAATGCAGCATGGTGGTAAGCAGCTTCGAAAGGGCCTTGCGCTGCGGCGGGTACCACTTGCGGGCTCCCACGCTATTGGCTGCCCAGCGACTTCGGACGAGACTGGCGACGACAGCACGTAAATCTTGGGCTCCGAAGGATAGAAGAGTCTCATGGCTCTCTGCGGATTGTTCCAGGATTAGGGCGATGCGGTTGAGCGTCTCACTGACGATGCGGTCTTTGCCACCCAGGTGAGACAATTGCTTGGCGAGAGCGAGGGGGACTTCGCAGGCCCAAATAACCCATGGAAAGAGACCCTCTTCGTTCCCGTTGGCCCACGCCCTGTCGACTTGGGTCAACGTCGATTGGAGCACTTCCAGCCAGAGCGCAGGTGGGATGTCGCGACCGACTTCAGGCAATGCGTGCAACCAACCCGCACACGTCAACGCGACATAAGGATCGTAGCTGGATTTTGGCAGTTGCTGAGTAATCCATTTGCCAATCTTCGTGGCATGAGCCACTTGCTGCGATCGGATTTCAGGACTTACTGCGGGTGACTTTTTTTTGCGATGCAGGCTGGTCGGGCGGGTCGAGTTGCTAAACGGTTGGGAGCCAAAGGCTTCGACGAGGTCGTTCAGAAATTCTCGATGGCTCGGTTTGGCGACTTCCCAGTCACCCGTACCCCAAAGCATGGCATTCAGGTAGCGATCGATAGGAAGATCGCTCGATTTCACTTTGCTCGCAGCGTTTCCAACCGGAAGTGAAGACTGCAACAGAGTAACGTTCTCTTCGCAGAGTCGCTCCAACCATTGCATGGCGGTTTGGTTTTCCGCCTCGGCACTCTCCGCCGATTTCAGTCGGCGCGCTCGATGTTTGGGCTTTACCCAGTCCATAGGTCTCTCGTCCACGTGATGGAAAAGTGTTAGGATACCCAGTGCTGCTCGCTCACCTGCATTGGTACAGCACACCAGTTGCACAGCATACGTGTTTTGCAAAACATATGCATGCACTTAGCCTTGATCGGCCGAATCGATTTTAGCAATCGAGTTCTTCCGGAAGGCAACGCCAATTGTTGTTGCTGGATCTCAAGATGCAAGGATGTTCTCGGCGAAACTTGAAAACTGTTTTTTGGACTTGATTTATGCCGAATTTTCGATTGACCTCGAACAGGTTCCTTATCACGCCCAACCGGGCCGCATTGTGGATGCTTGCTGCTCTCTCAAGTTTCTCAACAATCTTTGCACAAGACGATGAGCCGAATGAAAAGCCGGACATCAAGACGATTGTGGAAAAGGCGTTACTTGATCCTCCCGATTGCAAGAAAATGCTCGCAGATGGGCGTATCTGGATCCATCGCGACGAACAAGCTGTCCTTGTGGATGGCTACATTTGTCAACGCAACGCACCGCTCGAAATGTTTGCGTGTCCAACCGGTACAAAAGAGCATGAATCCATCGTCGCTGTCTTCGCGAGATCCCGTTTCGTCCATGCCGCACTTCTAGCCGTTGGTGGGGTACCTGGAAAACCTGTTGCTTTCGAACCCAAATTTATTCCCGCTTCAGGAACAACGGTTCGAATTTACGTCTTGTGGCACGATGAAGATGGCAAGACGAAGGGAACACTCGCGCAAAATTGGGTGCGACAGACGGGGAAGAGCAGAGCCATGGAGTGGGATTGGGTCTTTGCCGGCAGCAAGATCTACAAAGATCCGGATACCGGTAAAGAGAACTACCTGGGGGATGGCGGAGAACTCGTTTGCGTCGCCAATTTTATGACATCGACCCTTGATGTCGCGGTGAAAAGCGATGCGGCGAACTCGGGGCTCGTGTTCGATGCGTTTACCGATCGAATCCCCAAGCGCGAGACGCCAGTCCGTTTAGCGCTCGTTTTAAGTGACGAAGCGCCCTACGCTGGTACTGAGAGGGAATCGACCCCCGAGGAATCAAAAGGAGAACCGGGTAAAAGCGAGGATAGTAAAAACGATAGCAAGGATATTGGCGGACGTGTTCCCAAGCACCTTACCGATCCAGTACCTGAGCGAATCCTGAATTTTTTGCCCGCCCGCAAGCCCCAGTAATGCGAACCTTGGGTGGGACATGTCGATTGCGCTGCAATTTTGTACCCCTGGTTCGCGAGACTAGTTCTCGCAGCGATGGGGACTTGCTCGGGTAATGTATCAGGAAACATCTCTGCTTTTTATTTATTCAGAGTCCTTCAATTCCGCATCCAATTCAATTTCGAATCCATTCCTACTCCGATCTCAAGTCGTTCTAAATACCGTGACATCTGATTCCAACGCATCCGTTTCTCATCCAAGCCGATCTACTCCATCCCTCAATGGGCCGTTGGTTCCTTTCGGACAGCGGTTGGTCGATGCCGTGCTCGCGAAAAAAAATCCTGTATGCGTAGGATTGGATCCTCGCACAAGCTCGCTTCCGGAGTCGATTCGACCTGGTGCGGGAGCATCGTTGAAAGAACAAGCGGATGCATTTAGGGTCTTCTGTTTTGAGATCATCGACACGGTTCATGAATTGGTCCCGATCGTCAAGCCTCAAGCGGCGTTTTTTGAAGAGCTTGGTCCTTGTGGAATGGATGCATTGGCACAAGTCGTTCGGTACGCAACCCAGCGAGGTGTTTTGGTGGTGATGGATGCGAAACGCGGAGATATCGGCACGACGGCGACAGCCTACGCGAATGCATTCCTCGGTTCAGGCCCCGAAGGTACTGCCGCATATAGCCCGTGGGGCGCTGATGCATTGACCGTGAATCCGTTTTTGGGGATCGATACGTTGGAGCCCTTTACACAACGCTGCCATGCGAGCGGCTCGGGGCTATTCGTATTGGTGAAGACCTCGAATCCCGGAAGTGGTTTTTTGCAAGACGTCGTCGATGGTGCTACGCAAGCCTCATCCGGAATATCGCTGTCTGAAAAACTGGCGTCGCATGTGGAATCGCTCTCCGCTGATTCTCGCGGTACCGATGGTTACGGTTCGATAGGCGCTGTTGTCGGTGCAACCTATCCCCACCAACTCGCTGCGATGCGAGAACGCATGCCCAGCGCCTGGATCCTGGTCCCGGGGTATGGAGCCCAAGGTGGCTCGGCGTCCGACGTTAAGCACGGAATGGATGCTCGGGGGCTCGGTGCAATCATCAATAGCTCGCGCGGGATTATCTTCGCTCACGACAATCCAAAGTACCGCGGTACTGAATGGACCGATTCTGTGAGGAATGCAACCCTCGATATGATCGAAGCGCTGACTTCGTAATGGATCTCCTGGTGCTCGACCGCTGCCATCCGTTCTCTCCCCTGTTTGCCCCAATGCCAAGGCCGAGCCTTTCATTGCCATATGTCGCTGGAGCCCCGTCTGAGAGCTACTACAAGCCGACTATAAGCCGTCACCGCGTTAAGCCATCGCCGCGTTAAGCCTTTACAGCGTTCTCTTCTTTGAACGAGCGAAGCTCCCGTGGTGCACTAGATGCGATGAGGGCTTGGAGAAAGCGGCAGACCGTTGCCAACAACAGATCGTTGACAACAACGAATCATTGCCAACAACAGCATAAGCATCCATCGGAAACTGCTTCCGGCGAACTGCAACTCAGAGCGAACCTACTTGGACTTGAGTATCCGCGAACATCGCAGTAACGCTGAAAAAGTGGAGCGAGCTTCGCGGACCGAAATCTTTGATTTGCCTTGTCGACGTTCGGTGTAGATGATCGGCAACTCGATGATTTTGGCGCCGGAATGGATTAAGTGCGCGAGGATTTCTTCCAGGTAGCCGTAGCCTGTTTCTTTCAGGTCCTCGAGTCGAATGGCACGCAAGCTATCGAGACGGTACATGCGGTACGCGCTGCTGCAATCTCGAATCCGCCATCCCACAATCCAACGAGCTAAGATATTGGCGCAACGGCTAACACCGATCCGTCGCCACGAACAACCGACCATCCCACCACCTGGAACATAACGAGAGCCGATCGCGACGTCGCAGCTTTCCCGTTCGCGGAGCATGCTCAGGATCGCTCGCGGATCGTGGCTGAGGTCTCCATCGAGGTTGATGAGCCATTGGTACCCATGCTGCAATCCAAACTTCATGCCGTCCCTGATCGCAGTCCCTAATCCTTGTTTGCCGGGCCTAGCGATCAAATGCATTCGCGGGTCGGTGCGCGCCTTTTGTTCGACCCACGGACCGGTCTGGTCGGGAGAATTGTCGTCGACCACCAGGATATGCGCGGTCGGTACAACGGACTGAATCTGCTCGAATAGCAGCGGAAGATTCTCCCGCTCGTTATAGGTACAAACGAGGATCAGAAGGTCGGGACGTACCAGCGTGTGGTCCATGGGGTTTGTCTCAACGGACCCAATACGGATCGCAGAGCGATCCGTGTCTGAGTGCGCGTCTGAGTTGCTTGGTTCAGGCGAGGACAAATCATTCCTCGCCGTCGGCTGAATCGTCCTCTTCAGCTTCGTCGTTCGCGGATGTATCAACGTCTGATTCGTTGGTCATCGAAGGCTGTGCTGAGGATGCGGCTGCAATACGAGCGGCTTCCGCTGCCGCTTCTGCGGCAGCAGCTTCTTCGATGTCCTCGCCGAGCACTCGCACGATAGCGGCCAATGTGTCGTTTTCATCGAGGCTCATGATTCGGACGCCCTGGGTGTTTCGTCCGATCACACTGATATCAGCTGCGGCGATCCGTTGGATTTTTCCGCGCGATGTCATCATGATCAGTTCATCACCATCGACGACCGGAACGATCCCGACCACAGGTCCATTCCGCTTGGTAGTTTTGATATCGATGACACCTTTGCCGCCTCGCCGTTGGGTGCGGTATCGCATGGAGGAGCTGACATCGTCGGTGTCCTCAGGTTCCTCGACGACTTCTTCTTCGGCTGGAGCATTCTCATCGAGATTTTCATCATCGGTTGGAATAGCTTCTTCTCTGGCGGCGAGTTCATCTCCGGGGCCAAAGGGGGTTCGTTTGCCGTACCCATTTTGGCAGATGGTGAGCAAGGTTGCTGCGGGGTCTGCGACGACCATGCCGACGAGCGAATCTCCCTTCTTGAGCGAGATCCCTTTCACGCCCGACGTGTTTCGGCCCATCGAGCGGACGTTGTGTTCCGCGAAGCGAATAGCCATGCCGTTGGCGGTTGAGAGGACGATTTGATCGTTCGGTTTCGTGATCACGACATCCACCAATTCGTCGTCTTCCCGAAGCTTGATAGCGATGATGCCCCCCTTCTTGGGCCGGCTGTAGGCTTCGAGTTCGGTCTTTTTAATGACCCCCTTCTTGGTCGCCATGGTCAGGAAGTGTCCTGGCAAATTGAAGTCGCGTACGGGGACGCAATCGAGGATCTTTTCCTCGGGGGTCAAGTTCAGCAAATTGACGATAGCTCGTCCACGGCTCTCGCGGCTCATCTGGGGTATTTCCCAAACCTTCTGCCAGTAGACTTTGCCTTGGTTGGTGAAAAATAGCAAGTACGCGTGTGTGCTGGCCACGAACAGATGCTCAACGGGATCTGCTTCCTCGCTCTTAAGGCCGGTGATTCCTTTGCCGCCGCGTCGTTGGGCTTTGTAGATCGAGGCCGGCAGACGCTTGATGTAGCCTTGGTGCGAGATCGTAACCACCATGGTTTCCTCAGTGATGAGGTCTTCCATGTTGTAATTGCCAAGTTCCTCGCCGGAGATTTCGGTGATGCGGTCGTTGCCGTACTTGCGAGAGATCTCAATGAGATCATCTCGGATGATGGCATAGATGTTGGCGGGATCGCTGAGGATGGTCCGATACTGCTCGATCTCGGTGAGAATCTCGGCATGTTCTTGGCTCAATTTCTCTTGTTCGAGACCCGCCAATTGCCCCAGTGTCATTCTCAGGATGGAGTCGGTTTGGACCGATGTGAGTCGGTAGATGTCGGAAACACCGCGTTCGAGTTGGAAATCGGCAAACCCGCGGGCTCCGAGAGCTCGTTCCATCATCGAAGCGGGGCACTCGACCCCCATAAGTTTTTCCTTCGCCTCGGCTTGGGTGCGGCTCGAGCGGATGGTCGCGATGATTTGGTCGATATCCGCAAGTGCCAGCAGGAGGCCTTCGACCACGTGCTTCCGTTTTCGTGCCGAAGAAAGCAAGAACTGGGTGCGGCGCCGGATAACGGTGAAGCGGTGCCGGATGAACTCTTGCAAGAGTTCTTTGATGTTGAGTTCCCGAGGTTTGCCGTCGACGAGTGCCAGAAGGATGATCGAGAACGACTCTTGGAGTGGCGAAAACTGGAAGAGTTGGTTGAGCACAACATTGGGATCCGAGTTCTGCTTGATCTCGATCACCAAGCGGACCGGTTCCTTCAAATCGCTTTCATCCCGGATTCCGGAAATGCCTTTGATCTTTTCGCTTCGAACAAGGTCGGCGATCTTTTCAACCACGCGATCTCGAGCTTGTTGGAACGGGATGTCTCGCACCACCAGCCGGGATTTCCGGCCATCCTCTTCGATGTCGACGTGCGAACGAACGACGATCGTCGACCGACCCGTCGTGTACGCTTGGCGGATCCCATACCGCCCGCAGATGATCCCGCCGGTAGGAAAGTCGGGACCGGGGATGATGTCGCACAATTCAGGGATTGAGACTTCGGGGTCGTCGATCACTTTGATCAACGCATTGCAGACTTCACGGAGATTGTGAGGTGGGATACTGGTCGCCATCCCGACCGCGATCCCTTGGGCTCCATTGACGAGCAAATTGGGGAACTTCGAAGGAAGAACCACCGGCTCATTCCTGCGCTCGTCATAAGTTGGGATGAAGTCGACCGTATCGAGCTTGAGATCCTCGAGCATCATCGCTGCAGGTGCAGCCAACCGAGCTTCGGTGTACCGCATCGCAGCAGCAGGAAGACCAGCAATCGAACCAAAATTCCCCTGTTTGTCGATCAGCACGTGCCGCATATTCCATTCTTGGGCCATTCGGACCAAGGTTGGGTAAACGATCGATTCACCGTGCGGGTGATAGTTACCCGAAGTATCGCCGGCGATCTTCGCGCACTTGACCCGCGCAGCACCCGGCGTAAGGCTCAAATCGTTCATGGCGACCAAGATTCGCCGCTGGCTCGGCTTGAGGCCATCTCGCACGTCGGGCAATGCCCGAGAAACGATAACGCTCATCGCGTAGCTGAGGTAGCTGTCGCGAAGCTCATCCTCGATCGGTTCCTGGATCATCCGCTCGCCCGAACCACCTCCATCCTCCGATGGGGGGATACTGGCGGGATCATTCGGGTCAAAATCATCGGGTGGGACGTTCGACACGGATAAATTCGTTTCTAATCGAGGAAGGTAACAAAGGCAAAAAACGATCGGTTGTTTCGTTCAAAGCTCTTGGGCGGAGCCCCGCAAAACGACCTGTTGGATGCCATGATTCGTGACGGGGAAAAGTATATCAAAATCCCCTGTTTTCACAATCGCCCAACCCGCTGGCCGCGTTCCTCGAGAAAAGCCCTAAATGGGGGCTTTTTTATGGATTTTTTGAGGATGCTTAGGTGCCACTCATCGGCCCAGAGGGCAACTTGATTGCCTCTCGCATTACCTCCCGGATAACCACCGCCGAGTCGGTTGTGTTTTTCGATCGGTGATCGTTTGTCGATGGCGCAGTTAGCGTTTGTCGATAGCTTCGTATCGACCATGCCATGCTTGGTGGGACGGTCGCGCGTCGCAGATTGCGAGCCCAGCGGAAGTGGTCCGTTGATCCCCGCGATCGAGTAGCCTTACGGCAACGCCCCCTAGGCATGGCAACTACTCCCGTTACAACCGTGGAGACTAGCGGAGAGGATTCACTCGCGCGGGGATGCACTTGCCCGAGAAATTCACTCGCTCGAGTTCGAGCTCTGGTCGAAATACCTGCGTTCGTCTCGCACCTTAGGGCGGTGGATGTATGTTGTTCGCGCGATTCGATGATCTGGGGTAGCTGATCTGGGGTAGCTGAACTGGACCCAGATTGAAAGTAAACTGCGGATTGGAAGTCAACGGCTGGGCGCCACCAGTGGTTACGTGTTTGTTCTCAAAGGAGTTGGGAGTCGACGATGCGGCTAATGATGATCCATGCCCCAAGCCCCATCGTTCGCGAGTTCTGCCGAAGGGGGTACGAGATTGTTTCCTGCAACTCGAACAAGAGTTTTGATTCCCAGGATAGCTTGCCAGCAGAATGGGGGCCCAAGCAGCGGACGATTGACTTCTATGGCCGAAAAAAGGTGACCTACAGCGCCATCAAGAATGTTGCTCGAATCGCGAGAGAGTTTCAGCCGGATCTTATCCACGCCTTCATACCCAATTCGTTGGCTTGGAGTGTGCTCGGTACGGCAGGCATGCGGCGTCCTCCCAAGATCATCAGTTACCGTGGAATAACCCGGGTACCGACATGGTTCGATCCGGCTGATTGGATCACCTACCTTTCTCCCCGCGTATCGCTCCATGCGTGCGAATCGCGCGCGGTCCAGCAGGCGATGATGCGTGGAGGGATTCCCGAATCGCGGTGCCGTGTGGTCTACAACGCGATGTGGGATTTTGAAGATAAACAGACACGACGGGAGTGGCGCGCCGGTTGGGGGGTCGATGACGATACCTTGGTGATCGGGACTGTTGGGCACATTCGCCCTGTCAAAGGGGTCGATGTCCTTCTCGAAGCCGCATCGAAATTGCCCGCCACGATTCCCTGGAAATTACTGCTCGGCGGGGTAATCGACGACCCCAACGTCACGCGTTGGATGCAGCATGATGCACTGCGTGGGCGCGTGATCGCCCCTGGCCCGATTTCTCCCGCAGCGAGCGCCATGAAGGCCTTTGATTTGTTTGTGATGCCATCGCGCAGCGAAGGGCTCTGCCGAGCTCTGATCGAGGCCACCACCGTTGGCGTCGCCGCTGTTGTTAGCGACGCCGGAGGCATGAAAGAATTGGTCCGCGACCATCAGGACGGCTTGGTCGTTCCCAAAGAAAACGCCGAAGCTCTTCGAGCAGCCATGCTGTCCCTGTTGGTCGATCCGGAAAAGAGGCTTCGCATGGGGAAATCCGCAAGCGAGCATACGCAGAGCCTCTGCAGTACCGCCGTGGTAGCGGACAAACTTCAGGCGATGTACGAAGAAGTTGTCTGATTCGAGATTCGTCGCGAATCCCGGGGAAGTTCCGTGGGGTAAACTTGGCCGTTGCCAAATTCCTTCATTGAGGTGTCTGTCGAATGCATACGGAAGTCGCCCAGTTTTTGCGCTACTTGGATGTCGAGAAGAATGCTTCGGATCTAACGATTAAATCGTATCGCGAAGACTTGATGGATATGGCGGATTTTCTGACGGACGAGGGAAGTCGTTCCGTAGCACCCCGCGATGTATCCCCAAATGATCTTCGGGGGTACGTGACAGCGCTCCATGAAGCGGGGTACGCGAAGTCAAGCATCAGCCGGAAACTGGCTTCCCTGCGAAGTTTTTATCGGTTTGCACAGCGACAGGAAATGGTCGACTCCAACCCGGCAAAACCGCTCCGCAACCCACGCGGTGGACGCAAACTTCCTCATTTCTTGACCGGCGACGAAATCCGAAGTTTGCTGGCGGCCCCCGATCCGTCCGACGAGATGGGACTTCGAGACTCCGCCATCCTAGAAGTCATCTATAGCGCTGGGCTCCGGGTCAGCGAACTGGTGGGTATGAACGATCGGGATATCGATTTCGACGAAGGGGTGGTTCGGATCCGCGGCAAAGGCCGAAAAGAACGCTTCGGTGCCCTCGGGAAATATGCGATCGCCGCCCTGCACCGCTATTTTGCAGCCCGACGTCCATGTCCGAGCAATGAGCGAGAAAGTCCCACGTTTCGCAATAAATTCGGGGGCCGATTGACCAGTCGCAGTGTCGCGAGAATGCTGGAAAAGTATATCCTTCAGTGCGGTCTCGATACCCGCACCACCCCCCACACCTTGCGGCACAGTTTCGCAACGCATCTGCTCGATGGAGGAGCCGATATTCGAAGTGTCCAAGAACTACTCGGGCACAAAAGCTTGGTCACCACCCAGATCTATACCCACGTAAGCACTTCCAACATCAAGGCGGCCTACGTTAAAGCCCATCCGCGAGCTAGTAAAACCAAGGCAAACGCCAAGTCGACGCGAGGTTCTTAGCTCGCCGATGGCTTGAAGAGTGGCTTGAGGAGTGGCTTGAGGAGTGAACGGTGAACATTGAGGCCAATGCGGCGTGATCGATCGCCATTGATCTGACTTCCGCCACGCTCATCCTGCGAAAGGGCTTCAAAATAATCCTAGAAAAACAGGACTCGAAGATTCTTCATCGCCCGTTCGATCCTGATGATTGGGTAGCACGCTTCGGATTGGGGCCTCGCCGATTTCCTGCCAACATGCGATTCGAGTGCCCAATCGTGGACATGGGCAAGTTACAATACGGGGGAAGTTACAATACGATAGCCACTACGGATACAATTGCGGGGTGGATACAATTGCGGGGTGGATGTGATGGCGGCCGAGTGTTCCGGCGCCTCGCCCCTTTTCCTGGATCCTGATTTGAACTTTTCCTGATGGTCCGATCCAAAACGCAGTCGAAGAACTTGTCCAATGCCATTCCCCTCTCCGAAGCGGAGGCGATTTCAGCAGCGGCGGCGATTGCTGCTGCCAACGCCAGGGAGGAAGAGCGGAACTCTGCGGGGCCCAAATCGTCGGTGTGGACCTGGGTTCGGCTAGGCATTCTCCTAGCCATCCTGATCCCCCTGGCCAGCTTTGGGTATTACCGGAATCGCTATACCACGTCGATGCTTCGCATCAACAAGGCCCTTGAGAACTGGGATAATCTGGCAGCCGTTACGGAAATTAAAAAGCTGGAGAAAACAAATGGTCTCTCCGCAGAATCGGCATTTTTGAGAAGCCGCGCATACCGGCACCTCGGGGACGATATCGCGTTCGCGCAATTCCTCGAATTGGCTCGGCAGCTGGGGTACTCCCCGGAAAAGATCCAAGGAGAAAAGCTGTTGCGTGAGACGCAATTGGGGATCGGAGACGATGTCGATTCTTCGATCGCGAAAGCGATGGCGTTACCGGATACCGATATCTCGGAGGTCGGGCCAGCTGTAGTCTACGGCTTGCTCGGCAAAATGCAGTTTGGAACGGTAGATGCCTTTTTGAATTTCTGGGGCCAGCAGCAACCCGATTCCCCATGGGTTCCTTTCTTTCGCGGTATGATCGCGTTGTCCAATCGCGATTCTGCAAGCGCCATTACCGCTCTTGAGAAATCCGCTAAGACCCGTCCCGATTTTCTGCCAGTCTACCGTCAACTCGCTTCGGCGTACTCGATGACTCGCGACTACGAACGGGCCGTTCTCTCCTTGCAGCGTTACTTAAAAGGTTCCCCCAACGATCTGGAAGCGATCGGCGTCCTCGCCACAGCACTCTCCAATTTGGATCGAGGGGATGAAGTGATCGAATTGCTACAACCGATGATGGAGACGGGTAAAGCGACAACGGACATGCGTCAAGTTCTCGCGCGAATTTACATCGCGAAGAATGAACCCCAAAAGGTCATTGATACGCTTTCGAATGTTGCCACCCTTTGGCCTGAGGATGTGCGGACCGCAAACCTTTTGAGCCAAGCGCACCAGGCTCTAGGAAACAATGCTGAAGCCGAGCGGTACGCGAAGATTGCAGAGGCCGGGCAAGCCGACGTGCAGTCGATCGACAATCGTATCGCCCGACTTCTCTCAGGCACCGATCAATCGGCGGAAAAGAATTATGAGCTGGGACACATTTTTCTTCACAAACAATCGCGAGAGGATGGCTTGCACTGGCTGAACTCGGCACTGATGGTCGACGCAAACTACTTGCCCGCTCACGAAGATCTTGTGATCTACTTCACCAGAACCAACCAAACGGAACTCGCTGCTCGGCATCAGCGGTACATTAACCTCCGCAGGGGAACTCAGTGAGCCAGGACGCTTGCCCCTTCTTCGTTGCCCCTTTGTTTCTCAGGCTATTACGATGGCCAGTGATAAGGGCCTGCTTCGGCGGTGTGGGGCTCTGTATGCTGTTGACGGGCTGCGAACCCAAGGAAGCCCCCCCCGATTTCCTCAAAGGAAGCACGGGAAGCAACAGTGCTGGAAACAACAGTGCTGGAAACAATGCCACCAAACCCAACGGTGCAGTCGCGAGCAATCCAAGGAGTACCATCGCGTCCGGTGCCGCTGGTTCTGGAGCTTCAACGTCTCCGGCCAACAACATCCTGGTTCATATGCACGAGGGAGCTTTGCCTGGCTCCCTGTATCGCAATGGCAGCGAACTGGGGAATATGTTTCTCCCCGAGACCACCGGTGGTGGAATCGCGGTACTCGATTACGACCTCGATGGTCGCCCCGATATTCTTTCGGCAGGTGGTGGTGCGCCTGACGTACCAAACAAAACCATGCGAGGTTTCTCAGGGGCCTTGCTGCGAAACCAATCCGGATTCGTTTTTAAGTCTGCTTCGGAACTATCGCGACTCGACCTGTCCGCGACCTACAATTGCGCAATTGCGATCGCGGATTATGATGCCGATGGCTTCCCCGACGTGTTGACGACAGGTTATTCGGGCTTGCAGCTCTTTCATAATTGCGGTGATGGGACCCTTGAACGTGCCACGGCACCGGCGATGGAATCAGCAGGTGCTGGGATCGGACTTCGAGATTTCCAATGGAGTTCGTCCGCGGCGTTTTTCGATGCCAATAACGATGGATTGCTCGATCTTTACGTAGCGCACTACGCGAACTGGTCCTTTGAAAACAACCCTATCTGCAAAGTTCCTGCGGGCCCTGGCAGTTCGGAGAGCGTTGTCGATTACTGCGGACCGAGAGAGTTCAAAGGTTTGACCGATGCGATGTTCGAAAACCGAGGGGATGGTACGTTTGCCAACATCTCAGAGTCTGTTGGTATCGATGAGACGCTCCGTGGACTCGGGATCATGGCGGCGGACCTCGATGGCGACCGCGACGTCGATATTTACGTCTCCAACGATGTCGATCCTAACTTGTTGTATCGAAACGACGGAGATTTTCATTTTACCGAGGTGGCTCGTCGAAGCGGTGTCGCATGCAACGATTCCGGAATACCCGAGG
The DNA here is from genome assembly GCA_046318275.1 of Pirellula sp. GTDB lineage: Bacteria > Planctomycetota > Planctomycetia > Pirellulales > Pirellulaceae > JBKCUI01. The sequence goes on from JBKCUW010000035.1 coordinate 43,405, forward strand.
GGAGCATGGGGATCGCCCTTGGTGATTACAATCTCGACGGCAAATTAGATCTTTGGGTCACCAATTATCAAAATGAAGTCAACGCGCTCTATAAAAACAATGGGAATCTCTTTTTCACCTACGCATCGACTACGGCTCGAATCGGTCCCACCGATGAAGCGTCGGTGGGCTGGGGGACCGCGTTTGTCGATATGGAACTCGATGGTGATGAAGATTTAGTCGTGGCGAATGGGCATATCGAAACCCGCGCGATCGGCTCCGCTTTTGACCAAAGACCCCAGATCCTCGATAACGTCGACGGCAAGTTTTTTCGCTTGGTGCCTCGCGACGGAAACTATTTGGCCCTGCCTCAACCCTCGCGGGCCGTAGCGATGGCCGATTTTAATCGCGATGGGTTGCTAGACTACGCAGTGAGTCGCCTCAATATGGAAGCCGCCTTGGTGGAGAACCGTTCTAAGCGACTCGGAAAATACATCGTAGTCCGTCTCATTGGGACGTCGTCCAATCGAGACGCCATCGGAACCTCGATCCGATTGGAAGCCGGCGACAAGTCTTGGGTTCGCCAGCGTTTTGGGGGTGGTTCCTACGCTGCAACCGGCGAATCGCTTGTTCATTTCGGAGTTCCCTCCTCTGCGGCGACGAGTCCACCGTCGTTGACCATCGATTGGCCTCGCGGAAAATCGCAAACCATCACTCTCGACGGATGGGATCGCGATATCCTCGTGGTCGAGGAACCTTAGTGGGCACCGCGATTTCGATCGGCCTAGCGATTTCGATCGGCCTAGCAGTCTCGATCGGCCTAGCGGTCTCAATTTGCCTTGGCATGCACAAGGCTACATTTTCTTATTGCCAATGAACCGGGAGCAAGGAAAGCATGTTGCAGGAAGCTGGTGCGTCAAACGGGTTGAGCCGCACTCAAAATGATCCGTATGGTCATGGCTCGTCGGCGATGTGGTTGACGCAATTGCGGTGGATCGCTGTCGCTGGCCAACTGCTCGTCATCGGATTTGTCTATCTGGTGCTCAAAATAGAGTTGCCGATCGTTTCGATGTTGGCGTTGGTGTTATGCACTGTGGCCAGCAACGTCGCATTGTGGTTCGTTGCGCGACGATCGCTCAATACATCGTCGGAGATGCAGATCGATCGACAAGCCAATACCGGATCGAACACTGGGATGAACCTTGGGATCCATCATGGTTCGCTTGGCTCACGGACTCTCGGTGGCTTGCTGTTGTTCGATGTGATGATTTTGACGGGGCTGCTCTATCTATCCGGCGGTGCGGCGAATCCGTTTATATTGTTCTATGTGGCCAATATTGTTGTTGCTGGCGTGGTGCTGTCTCGGTTCTGGGCGATCGCAATTTCAGCCGCGTCGGTGCTCGGCGCGTTTTTTCTACTCAACCGAGCGACCCCCAATGTTGTCTTTGCCAATTCACCACTCGCTGCCGATTCACCATGGGATGTGACCAAGGCGGCGTTCCTGATCGCCTTCACGACATGCTGCGGTGTGCTCGCCTACTTCGTTTCCATGTTGGCTTTGCAAGTCCGACAGCGGGATCGGCGTTTGGCGATCGCTGAGAAAGAGCGCGAACGGGCTCAGCGTCTCGAGGCTCTCGCGACCCTGGCAGCCGGTGCGGGGCATGAATTAGCGAGCCCATTGTCAACCATTGCGGTCATCGCTGGCGAGTTGTCTCGCACGCTCGACAAACAAGACATCCCTGACAAAGTTCGTCGTGATTTCGGGCTGATCCGAGAGGAACTCAATCGCTGCAAAGATATTTTGCATCGGATGAAAAGCGGGGCGGGCGAAGCCGCTGCAGAGCACTTGCATCCGGTGAGGATCCAGGAAATTCTCGATGAAACCGTGGTTGCCATGCGCGAGCCCCAGCGCGTCCACATTGCGATGGAACGCGCGGTCGCGGATTTCAAGGCGCTCCTTCCCAAACAAGCTCTTTCCCAGGCGCTGCGCAATCTGCTGCAGAATGGTTTGGATGCATCCAAACCCAACCAGCACGTTGATGTCAACTCCACCATCCATCGCGCCGAGAACGATCAGCGAACCTGGGTCTTGGAAATCGTCGATCAAGGCTCCGGAATGACGGACGATGTTCTGCGACGAATCGGTGAGCCATTCTTTACCACCAAAGAAGTTGGAGAAGGGATGGGACTCGGCGTCTTCTTGACACGCAATGTAATCCAAGGGCTCGGCGGTACGTTGCGATTTAGTCGCGCTGCGAACGGTGG
>JBKCUW010000036.1:0-4058 GCA_046318275.1 Pirellula sp.
CGTCGTGAAGGAATTCCCGCGTGGTAGCATCCAACGTGCAATCAGCCCAACACCCGTTTAGTCAGTTTTGAAGTACGCAATGTCTCCCATACCCATCCAATATGTTTTGCTTTTCGCTTTAGCGTATAGCCAAATCTTTGGTGGGATTTCGTGCTGCTGCCTGGGCCGAACACTTTTCAGTAATCCAGGGGTGGTTGATGCGTCATCGGACGGGGATGCTGCCTGCCAGAACACGGCCGCCGAAGCCGCTAAGCCGACAGGTAAGTGCCCCAAGTGTAGTGCTAAGAAGCCTGCTAACCCGCTAACGAGTAAAGACGCGTCAGCAAAGCGCGCGACGCCTTGCTCCACGATTAGTGATGATGGGCAATGCCGATGTCAGAAACTCGTTATCAATGCTAATAGCCAGAATGAACCGTTAACGGTAGACGGCGCGAATCCCATATGGTGGCTACCAGTTTTGGAATCAATACCAAAGCATGAAGTAGCCATGATAGAACTCCGAAAGTTCGAGGTCCCCATCCGTTTTGGTGGACGTTCTTGGCAATCGATTGCCTGTGTCTGGAAGAATTGAGAGCTTCAAAGAACAGCTGCTTGCGTTTTTTGGAGGCGTTGCTAGTTCACTTATGGACAGCAACATCAGTTTTTCAAGTTTATCAAAATCACAGGTACATCATGGTTACGAAAATTGCCTTGTTGGGGGCTGTTGCGTTGGCTTCGTTCGCTTTTGCAACGAAGGGTTGCTCTGGCGATACAAGAGCCTCTTCTATGCTGGAACCAAGTCAGCCAGTCTGCTGCATGAAGAATGCAGACTGCTGCCTTGACAACCGTCCCTGCTGCAGCCGTTAGTCGACTAACGGTATTGCCGAAAGTCAGCCTGCTCGGAGTGGTATTAGATACTACGAGCATGTCCTACTTTTTTGCAGTATGGAGTGAAGAATGCAGCAACAAGAGTCATCCAATCCACAGAAGTCGATGCCGCAGACAGCATCGATAGAAAACATACCGATTGACGAGCTGAAAAAGTGGGTCAGCAATGCCGCAGGTGGAAATCGCGAGTACCAGAAACGGATATACGAACTTCTGGCTTCGCGAATCTACCGAGTGATCCGAAAGATCGTTGGTGCAAGCAACGCAGACGACGTGATGCAAGATTTTGTCATTCAGTTGTTCGCAAAGCTTGGTCAATTTCGATTCGAATCCTCTTTAGAAACTTGGGCGCATCGAATGGCTGTCAATCAAAGTTTGCAGTACCTAAGGAAAACTAAACGCGAGGAGCAGCGAGCGCTGAAAGTCGCGATGGCAACCGAAATGACCAACGATTCAAGCAGTCAAAATCAGGCTGACGATGCAGAGGTTTTGCAACTCGCCATGGAGCAAATCTCTGGCGAACAGCGAGCAATTCTGCACATGAAGGAAGTATAAGGGTTGGGATATGAAGCGATTGCCAGTGTGCTTGGTATTCCTGAGGGTACGGTTGGTTCAAGATTGAATAAAGCTAGAAAAGAACTTAGGACTTCGCTAATCCAATTGGGTTGGGAGGCATAATGGTAAACTGCGATTGGGTTGAAGAACGACTATCCGCTTACATCGACAACGAGCTCAGCTCGCAAGAGCGACTCGCATTTGAGGCACATTGCGATCAGTGCGCTTCATGCCGAACGCTTACGGTTGAGTATCAAGCGATCGGTACGCTCATGCGGCAGTCTGAAGCACGCGTCGATACGAATTCCCTCTGGGAGCGACTTGAGCATCGATTGGACGACAATCTTGTTGTCCCGATTACGACCAAGTCTCAACCCAAAAACTGGGTTTACGCAATCCTTGCGACGGCCGCATCTGTAGCGCTCATTTGGTTTATTGCAAAGAATCCAACATCCAACCATGGCGACGTTACTCATCAACACGCTGCGCTCGCCGTTGATTTTCAAGAAGTCATCCGCACAGCTAAATCGGAACCCAAGGCCGCTATCGCTAAGTTGGTAGCAAAATATCAAGGTAAGGAGCTCGATGCAAAATCCACAGCAAGTTACCTCGGATACGAGCCCGCAATTTTCAAAGGAGCCCCGGAAGGATTTACACGGGTTTCAACGCATGTACTCAACATGCCGTGCTGTAAATGCTCGGCGTCGATTTGTGAACGCAAGGACGGTACGTCTCTGATCGTTTTCGAACATAAAGATGAACAGCCCGTTTGGTTTGGCGATTTGCCATCGATCGATACGCAATGTAGCGGTAAGACTTGCAAGATTATCGAAGCCGCAGGCCAGCTCGCGGTGAGTTGGAAGAGCGAGGATCGTCAATTAACGATGATCGGCGCGAATGATATTTCAGAAGTCAACCAGTGGGTTGCTTCGATGAAGCTGTAGTTTGGTCACTTATTTATTATCGAGAGGTCATAATGATTCGTGGATTGAGTAAGTTTTTGGCATTGGCAGTGACGGTTCTTTTCGTTGGATTTTCCCTTGGGGATGAGCCAAAGAAGGAGAGTCAAGAGCAACGTCGCGAGCGATTGCGAATCGCCGTTCAAGCAATCTGTCCAGTCTCAGGTGAATCGCTGACCAGTCATGCCAAACCGGTCAAGATGACTGATCCAGAGACAAAGGAAGTTCTCTATGTTTGTTGCGAGGATTGCTTGAAGTCTAAGCCTGACGCGAAGCACCTCGACAAGATTCGAGCAAACTTTGCCAAAGCTCAAGGTCATTGCCTCGTCATGACCGACAACGAAGTTTCGGAGAAGTCCAAGATGGGTATTGTTGAAGGCCATGCAGTGTTTGTCTGCTGCCCACCGTGCATCAAAAAGATGACGGCCGCTCCCGAGAAGTTCCTTGCAAAGCTTGACGATCTATATGAAGCGTCGCTCAAAAAGTAGTTTGATTCAACTAATAACGAAGGTCTAAAAATGAAAAGAAGAGACTGGCTGATTGCGAGTTTGGCTTCGAGTTCTGCACTCGGCCTATTGATCATCGCAGGGTGCAACCCAGCAAACCAAGTAAGTGATGCTGGCGCAAATACCTCCCAATCAACACTTGAGCAGGCCAAACCAGGAAACGCTAAGGCTTCCGATGTTCAGACCACGGCGACTACACCGTTGGAATCAGACACGGAGCACGGCCACAAAGCCGGTTCTCACGGCGGAATTATGGTTTCCCTTGGTAGGGACAGCTATCATGTTGAAGCAGTAGTCGAATCGGACGGCACCATTCGCCTCTATACACTTGGCAAAGACGAAAGTCGTGTTATCGATGTCGAAAGCCAGTCTCTGAAAGGCTTCGTCAAAGCGGAGGGAGATGCTGACTCCAAGAGCATTGCCTTCGAGCCCAGCCCGCAAGATGGCGATGCCGAAAACAAGACATCCTTGTTCGTCGGGAAGCTGCCAAGCGAGCTAATTGGTCGAAAACTTGATGTGACAATTCCTAATATCCGCATCGCCGGTGAACGTTTCCGACTGGGTTTCCAGTCCGGGCAAGAATCGCACGGCGATTCACCTGCGATGCCAGACAAATTAGCAGACGATGCAGAAAGGGACCTCTACCTAACTCCCGGAGGTCGGTACACAGCGGCAGATGTCGCTGCCAATGGCAACGTCACCGCATCGCAAAAGTTCAAGGGGATAAAGTCCGCACATGACATGAATCCAAAGTCAGGTGACCGTATTTGCCCGATCACAGAAACCAAGGCAAACCCAAAGTTCACTTGGATTATTGATGGGAAGCCGTACCAATTCTGTTGCCCACCCTGCGTTGATGAGTTTCTCAAAACCGCCAAAGCTTCGAACGATCCGCTCCCCGATCCTAATTCGTTCGTGAAGTAGTTGCGAGGTTTGCGATGATTGCCTGTAAATGCTGCGGTTGGATCTTTTTTTTGTTGATAGCTTGTTCGATTAGTAGCGCTCACGAAGGGCATCAGCCGCTACCGACCAAAGGCGTTCAAGTTGATACAGATCGAGGCTACATAACTCTTTCAGGACTAGCTCGCGATGCGATAGGTCTTGAGACTGCCGAAGTATCTATTGGCGAAGTGTCCTCGGGTCTATTTGCATATGCCGAATCCGTCGCGCC
>JBKCUW010000037.1:0-7360 GCA_046318275.1 Pirellula sp.
ATCTACTGGAGAAAGGAGCAATCCCGGATTTGACGAAACCCTCAAGCTCGATCACAGCCTTCGTTCAAGACGGCGATGACGCGCCTTGGCGAAGACCAATCACAAAATGGTTCCGGGAGCACGGCATGGACCTGCACAAAAAGTATTGGGATGGATCAAAGTGGGTTATCCCAAGTTACGAAGTATCGAGATAAACCACCCTCCATGCATAGTCGACCAGTAGCTCTTTTCAATGAAGGCCTTTTCTAATTTCGACAAGGCATCAGAGGACCAAAACAAGACGATGAAACGCCTGAAAGGGCGAAGCGCAAGTCCCATCGATCGCCACACACTGGATATCCTTCCCGGCATGCAAGACTTCTTTTAGGTTCCCCTATGACTAAGACCCAGAGATTTCTTATATGGTTTGTCGGGGCACTGGCTGTATTTTATGTCGTTGGAAGCGCCTGGGTATACCGACTCCAACGCATTGGGATCGAGCTCATTCGAAAGGGTGACAAGTCTAATCTAGAAAAGCATGTTCGGGGCCGATCGGAACTAGCCACGTACCTCCTTGGCTACGCCTACGAAGAGAACCAGCGTGAGATGTTCGAAATGCTCTTTGAGCACGGAGCAAGGGTGAACGTCGCAAAACTCCAGACCAAATGGGGGCCCTATCCCTTGCTGCATCATTTTGCACGTGAGGATGATATCTACTGGCTGAAGACATCGTTTGCCCATGGTGGAGATCCGAATACTAAGGTTCGCTTCGGAGTCACTCCATTCTCGGAAGCACTTGATGGCAGAAAACCCGAAAATGCGATGGCAGCCATCGCAGCAGGGGCGAATGTTCATGGCAAACTCAAAAACCAACCCTATTACGATAGGGCTGTTGAGAATTTCCTCTTTGAACCTGCGTACAAGATGCTTGAAATGGGTGCCGATCCAATCGCGAAAGCATATCGATTCGAAAGCGCTGTAGGCGTGATCCAGCAATGCTGTACGGGATTCGGCCTGGACGGAGAGGATGTCTGCAAGGCGCAAGAGAACGAATGGTTTCAAAAAATCCTTGCGTGGTACCACGAGCGGGATATGGACATTGAGTATGCCACCTACGAGCCGGGGGAAAAGAACCAACCGGGGAAATGGCATATTCCCTCGCGCTCTGGGGGCAAGCCAGCGAATACCAACCCTCGATAACCTCGATCAAGTTGCTATCGCTCCGACTCACCTATACATCCAAAGAGATTTCTCAAACCTCACTCTACGAGACCCGAAACCTTCGCGTCTTCGCGCCTTCGCGTGAGACTGATCGATCCGGCGTACCGCCTAAACCTGGGCTATGGCCCATGCAGCTGATTGAGGAGCGCTGAGCGATAAGGTCTTAGGTTTAAAGCCAAACCGATGAGCCGGTCGGCTTTCGCCGCGGTTGAGTGCAATGGGTTAGGCTGGAGACGGGAGGCTGGAGATACAAACCAAACGGCCAGCAGCATTCGCACGATCCCCTTTGGCTACCTCTTCGCGTATCGCGTTTCCTTGAGCCATACAATCACCCAGATTAGCCCTACGCCGAGCAGGGTGAGGATCGAGCAAACGATGACCACGGCGAGCCAACCGCCGGGTTCATTGGGATTGAGGAAGGGGTAAGGGTACCAGCCGGTGAGGGCGCCTCGGATGAGGGAGACGAACAAATAACCTAGGGGATAGACGAGCCAAAGCATCGCTCGTCGAAAAGTGATGATTGAGGTTATTGGAGCTAACAGCCAATCGATGAGCACCCAGAGTGGGACGAGGTAGTGGAGCACGGGATCGGCCCACGGATGGACAATTTCTTTTACGATGGGCAATCGGGATAGAAGCAATGCATAGACGATTGCGGTGATGGAGAGGTACAGCACGACGGCCCCGCGCAAACTTTCTCGGCGGGACGGACGAATGCCCAGCCCACCGGCTGCTTCGATGGCCATGACCACGGCAGCGATCACGTTCGACTGGATGGTAAAGAAGCTAATGAATTGAAGAATCGCGAAGCGATCGATCTGTATCAAATGCCACGCTTGCAAGCAAACCGCGCCTAGGGCGAGCAACGCCATCCCCCACCGCGCAGCATTCCATCGTGGTCCCATGCGAAGTTCTCGATTCCAGACTCGGTATCAACTCGAAATAAGCTCGGAATACATACGCTCGGTCTATCGGTATGGACTCGGTTGAAACGAGTCATGAAAACATGAGAATAAAGGATCTCCTCAAAAAACCAAGAGCCCACCCACCCCGCTGCTTTCTCCGCACTGTTCCCTCCCCTTCGCGTCTTCGCGCCTTCGCGTGAGACCGATCGATCCGCGTACCGCATAAACCTGGGCTAAGACCCATTCGGCGGATTGAGGAGCGGTTAGCGATAAGGTATTAGGTGTAAGGTTAAACCGATGAGCTGGTCGGCCTTAGCCGCGGTTTGCGAACCGCACACTCTCTAGGCACGATCCAGTAGCCGGGATCTTTCGCAAGATCCCCGATCAGTTTAGTCGAGTTCCTCGTCGAGTGTTCCTCAACCCACTGCCGCTCGCATCGATCATATCATCCGCTAACGCGATCCCTTTTTCTTTCCGCTACTGGTGCCGAAAAGGGACTCATCGTCGGGCATCGCGCCCATTTGACTCCAAATGGAATCGACGACGGAATCGATCGATGACGATTCCCCTTCGCCACCCGTTTTACCGCGGTTGATGTAATTGATCACCTCCAGAACATCGAGAGGATCCAAGCTGCGGTCGCCGTTGACGTCATAGAAGTACGACGGATACCCCGATTGCGGTGGCAGCTGGCGTGTTCCGTTGCGATTGATTTCGTCGATCAATCGGAGAACATCCAACGGCCACGCATCACCGTCCTTGTCAACGTCGTACTTGTTGGTCGGGTTTTGGAAAATACTCTGCTGCCACGTCACGGTGACAGACGCGATGTTGCTCCAAACGTCGCTGTTGTTCTTGACGTGGTAGGTAAAGGTCGTGGTTCCATTGCCGGTAGTGGGTGGAACAAAAGTGATCGTGCCATCGGTGTTTGCTGTCGCGCTACCGAGTGTCGGATTGGAGACGATAGTGACCGATCCAGGATTCAATTGACCTTCGGGGGTGGAGTCGTTTGCCAGTACTGGAATCGCGAACGCAAACCCGGCTTGAGTAACCGCGCTGTCGTTGGCGGCGACAGGTGGAACTGCGGTCAAGCTCATCGCGAATGGTTCAGTGCCGTAGCTGGAGTGGCCCGCAGACATGAACAGCATGTCACCGACTTGCGTTAATCCGTAAGGAGCTGATCCCCCTGAACCAGGGATGATATCCTTGACAAGTTTTGTTCCAGCGACCGTTCCATCGCTGACCCAAGGCTCCTCGCCATGTACCCCTTCGTTGGCCACGAAATAGATTTTGCCGTTAGCGACGACTGCAGCATCGTCTTCGTAATAGTAATAGTAGTCATTGGATGTATTGATCCCATCCATTGGTCCTGGCCAGACATCAAGTATCATTTTGGTGTTCGCCGAGGTCCCATCCGAAACCCATGGCTCCATACCATTTTCAGGGGTATTGCCAGCGAAATAGACTTTCATCCCATCGGACATTAGGAAATGAGGGGAGATTCCTTCTGAACCGGGAATCGAATCTGCTACCAGGACCGTACCGTCAGGTGTGCCATCGCTCTTCCAGAGCTCTGAACCGGTACCAAGATCGTAGCCTTGGAAATATAGATTGCCATTAGCTACGACTAATTCGCTCAAAGGCGATACATAGTAGGGTCCGCTCGTTGGGTATTGAAAGCTCCGGACCTCTTTAGTCCCTTCGGTACTACCATCGGTCACCCAGAGACCAATTTTGTCTTCCGCGGCATAGTTAACAAAATAGAGCTTGTCATTCAAAAGTGTTAGGCGATCAGGACTGGACCATGAAGGTCCTGGGCTAACTTCGCTGACCACAACAGTCCCTTCCGGCGTACCGTCGGTTTTCCAAAGTTCTTGCCCAACGACTCCGTCATTGGCCGCAAAATAGTACTCCCCTTGATACTCGACAATTGATTCAAGTTCGTAATCCAAATAGTATTTGCTGTCCGATCGGAATTTCCCCAATTTCGTTGTTCCAAATTGCGTACCATCACTGATCCAGAGATCGAACATTAAGGTGCTGCTGTTTAGGTTTGAGGCGAAGAACATTTTGTCTCCGACGACCTTGAGTTTTTGCACTTCACCAATAGCTTCCGAAACAACTTGGGAACCAAAAACTTGGACGGTTCCGTCCGAGGTGCCATCACTCTTCCACAGATTACTGCGGTACGCCTCTCCTGGCACACCGGGCGTCCATGCGATGAAATAAAGGAGTCCATTGAGCTCAGAAAGATAATCTGGCCAACTCGAGTCGAAGCCGTTAGGGTTGATGTCTTTGACCATCACAACTTCTCCGCCAGGGCCTGTACTCTTCCAAAGCTCGGTACCGTGGATGTGATCGTTCGCAGTGAAATAGGCAACTCCGTTGACATCCGTGAAGGAGTACGGGTACGCGTTAGCATCCGGTGCCCATGAGAATACAACCACGTTAGTCTTTGGACTGAAACCGTCGTAATAACGCAAGACCGACGTCTGCAAGTCAGGATCGTACTGTTCAAAGAACAGAACCCCAGAAATATTCGTCAAGAATCCTGGTCCCGAATAATTTCCGTCACCCACATCCTCCACCATCCATGTGCCACCATCGGTGCCGTCGCTCCGCCATAATTCTCGACCGTGAACGCCATCATCAGCATCGAAGTACAGGATGTTTCCGACACCGACAAGTTCACTCGGAAACGAAGAATTATCGCCCGGGTAAACATCTTTGACAAAACGAGCTCCGTCGGCATCGAGGACCCAAAGCTCACTGCCGACTCCATGGCCTTTTGCCACGAAATAGAGAGTCGATGTTCCCACTGGGGTGAAATCACGAGGTGACGAGCTATCGGGTCCCGGATTCAAATCACCGATCAGGATCGTTCCTGCACTGGTACCGTCTGTCAGCCAAAGCTCTTCACCAACCGTATCGGTCGTGGCGCTAAAGATAACTTGGTCTCCGGCGACAAAGAAATCGTTCGGATTGGATCCCGCGCTCCCCGGCTGCAGATCGATTACTTGGATCGTTCCATCCGCAGTACCGTCACTTCTCCAGAGTTCTGTACCGGTGTTATTGGTATCGAGATTGGCCGAGAAGATAACCCCGCCCTGGAACGCAGTTAATTCGTAGGGGTACGAACTATCAGCCCCAGGTCGGATATCCTTAACTAGGAATGTCCCCTCAGGAGTACCGTCACTGCGCCAGAGTTCGCGACCATAAGTACTGGTCTGCCCCGAAAAAAAGAGGACTCCTCCAGAACTTACAGCGGATGCTATTGTCTCAAAACCAAACGATTGATCAGCTACAACGTAAGTACCTACCGCCGTTCCATTGGAATACCACAATTCGATGGAGTCATCGATAGAGGGTTGGTACGTGAAAAAGACACCAAAATTGGACGCGACAAGCTGTCGGATGTACCTGTCATAATCGCCCATTCCAAAGTCCTTCAGCAAAACGGTTCCCGCCGTAGTGCCATCGGACTTCCAAAGTTGGGTATTAAAGTAGTCCGGCTGTGAGGCGGTGAAGAAAAGTTCGTCATGCGCAACGGTGAGGTTGGATGGTTCCGAACTACCTACCCCCGGCACAATGTCCTTGACCAATTTGGTACCGGTATCGGTTCCATCGGTCTTCCAGAGTTCTTCACCGTACCCCTGCACATCGGCGATGAAATACAATTCCGTCCCCAACATTGCGGGTTCCTCGTATCCGGAAGGAACCAAGTATCCAGCGTTGATCTGCGTGTTGATGTCTTGAACCAGGTCCAAGTCCCCTGCGAGAAGCGATCTGCTCTCCAGCCTCTCCACGTCCAACTTCCTTCGACGGTTTCGTAGATTTCGAAGGGCATTCCGGCGACTTCGGACCATAAATTTTGTTCGAGCGATGCGATTCATGATTGATACCTCAAGGTTGTTTTTGTCGCGGTTCGATGACTTGTGTATTGCCGTCGATCATTCACTGGCCGTAAACCGCGTCACGTGAGATCCGATGACGGGTGGTCCACGGATTTTTCCAAATGCTTCATCGGTACGGTCACTCAAGCGATCAGATACTGGCACTCAGGCCGCGTACCTTAGCGCGGCCGATTCCCTTGGCACAAGTATTTGGTGGGTGTGTGGGGATTCAAAGGCGGGGGGGCTCAAGACCCAATCCATGAACCTAATCGATTCGTGATCATAAATCAAACAATTCACGTGTTGTTTCTACTGGCACCCGCCATCGTCAGTTCTCTCGTAAATCACAGGGCAACTCAGAATCACATGGCTGCTGAAAATCACATGGCTGCTGAAAATCACAGGGCTGCTGAAAATCACAGTACTACCAAAGATTGCCGAGGGGGCGGGAGAACGAGGGTGGCGTTCGGCAATCTTTCGTAGGTACGCATTCAAGGAATCATCGCGCTGCAGAAAGTCAGTGTCACGAGAACCCTGAAGCGGACGACGCCCCCCTGTGGTAGGGGGCGACTCTTGCGAACATTGATTGGGATTTGAAACTGGGATGGTCGCATCAAGGCTACGGAAACACCCGCCAGGGGCGTTCGAGGCTAAAAAACTCACCGTAGAGCCCCAGATTTTTATTGCGGCGGCAAGGTTGGATTTGTTAAAATCTGGCCGGTTTCCGGGCCAACTCGTTCACACACCACACACACACGAGAAGAGTGGGATCGCTTCTTGAGATCCGATCCCAAGCTCTGCAACGTGCTCCATTTCTTATCTCATTCTGGAGTTCGCTATGACGGTCTTCTATTCGGTATCTTCATCGGTCGTGCATGGACGCCGGTTGCGCCAATATCGAGGCTTCACACTCGTCGAATTGTTGGTCGTGATTGCCATCATCGGTGTGCTCGTCGGATTGTTGTTACCTGCCGTGCAAGCGGCCCGAGAGGCGGCGCGGCGAGCGGATTGTCAGAACCGGATGCGACAAGTCGTCATGGCGGGTCACAATTACGAGTCGGCGTACAAACGATTCCCTGGGTATGCAGGAGAGATGGCCCCGCTGGCCGTCGACGTTGGCTCGGCAGCCGCGAGACCAGAAGCCCGCGGAGTGCCGTGGATGGTCCAGATCATGCCGTACATGGAACAAACCCAATTGAGCGCGAATCTAGGGCGCATCATGGATCGCGTTCCAGGCGTCACGCCAGTCGCAGCAGCCGACTATACGTACATCGAAAGTGTCGTTCAGCAGTTCTATTGCCCGAGTCGACGCGACGCGAAATCGTATCCGATTCCATCGCCGATCAGCGACAAGTTCGGGCC
>JBKCUW010000038.1:0-29728 GCA_046318275.1 Pirellula sp.
ACTTTGGACCATTTCTGGCCTCGGCAGCAGCTGTCAACAATCTTTATACGAACGCATCTACCCTAGGTATCCAAAACGTTCAAGACGTTTACAAGACGTTTTCGTTATCGGGTAATCAATCTTCTGTGACGTTATCGTTCAGGTTTAATCAGATTGACTCCTGGGATGGCGAGACATTTAGGGTGTGGGTCAACGATACTCTCGTTGTGAACAACGCGTATACTCAAGGTGCAGCAGCTAATTATTCGACGAGTTCTCCCGATACCGCGTCCACGAATAACATTTTCGGTGGTGGTTGGAACGAGTTAACATCGACCTACGTGCTAACCGTTACTACGTCGGCCACGACTCTCAAGGTCGGATTCGGTTCGGGAATTGATCAGCAACTTATCGATGAAGCATGGGGTGTTGATAACATTCTCATCCGGGAACAAGGTGCTGCGACGACGGGCACGTACGCTGAGGGAACAACTGGGGCTGATTCGTACACGGGTACGAGTTTGGCCGATAGTTATGCTGGGAATATTGGAAACGATACGATCAGCATGGGTTCAGGTCAGGATTTAGCAGCGGGTGGGGATGGAGCCGATGTCATTTCCGGTGGATTAGGGAGCGATAATCTATTAGGAGGCTGGGCGGCGGATACAGTCAATGGTGGCAGTGGGGTAGACATCGTCGACGGCGGTGCGGGGAATGATGTGCTCTATGGAGATGGATCGGACGCAATCACCAATGGTAGCTTCGAGTCGGCGTTGACAACCGGATGGACAACCTCAGGGAATGTTGCGTTGTCAACGGGTTCAGGCACGACTCTAGGCACATCTGCTGCTGCGTTTGGCAGTGGCAATACGGCCAACACAGGGATTCTGACGCAGACAATCACCACGACCTCAGGAACGAATTATACGATTGGTTTTGGCTACGGCGCATTGGCGTCAGCATCCACGCAATCACTTCGGTTGCAAGTGGTTTCGGGTGGATACACAGTGGTTGACCAAACCGTATCTGATGTTGGGTCGAACCCAAATACCTTCACGGACTACGAGTTTAACTTCACGGCGCTTGGTACGGCTACGGTCATCACCTTCAGCGATGTTTCGTCAGTCACAACGGGAGTCGACGGAGTGCTCGATAATGTTCGCATGTACCTTGATGATGCGAACCGCGATACGCTCTACGGTGGAAACGGAACTGATACCATTTACGGGGCGATGGGTGACGATACGATTGTCGGAGGCGCAGGTTCGGATGCGATGTTCGGCGGTGGCGGATCGGACACGCTGTCGTACATCGGATCGACCAGCGGAGTGACGGTGAACCTGGCGACAAGCATTGCCTCCGGCGGAGATGCTGCCGGGGATACGTTTTGGGGGTTCGAGAACCTAGTCGGTTCCGCCAACGCGGATACGCTGACTGGGGATGGTAACAGCAATACCATCGAAGGAGGTCTCGGTAACGACACATTGGATGGTGGCGCGGGTACGGATACGCTAAGTTACGCGTCGGCGACTTCGGGCGTAACAGTAACTCTCGCCACGACGACAGCGCAAAATACGGTGGGAGCTGGGACCGACACTATCAGTAATTTCGAAAACATCGTTGGTTCCTCGTATGCCGATACACTCACCGGCAGCAGCGGCAATAACGTTATCATCGGTGGTGCAGGGAATGACACCCTAACCGGCGGCGATGGAAGCGATACGGTGGTCCTTACTGGGAGTTATTCGGACTACTTGATCACCTACAACTCGGCGAATCAATCGTATACCGTATTGGATTTACGCAGCGGCACTCCCGATGGTACTGATTTGATCTCTGGCATCGAGAACTTTCAGTTTGCGGATGGAATACAGACTGCTGCTCAGGTGATTAATGACTCCACGACCATTACCATGCCAGCGACGGTGGCAACCAATGAGGACGTGAACGTTATCTTCTCATCCGGTAATGGAAATGCAATTACAATTGCGGATCCAGATGGAACCAACCAAACCGTGACGCTGACAGTTGCGACAGGCGCATTGACCCTATCGCAGACAACGGGATTGTCATTTAGTGCGGGAGATGGGACGGCAGATAATACGATGACGTTCAGCGGAACCATTGTTGATATCAATTCCGCGTTGAATGGATTGACCTATATACCCGCCGCGAACGTGAGTGGAAGTGACACACTGCGTGTATTCGCGCAGCCGACAACACAAAGCAGTACGCTCGATACTGACCCTAATCTTGTCGTTCGATACACGTTTGATAATGCATCCCGATTGACAGATGACATCGCAACGACGGCGGATGGTGTTCAAAACAATGCGGTTGCCGGAACCGACTCGGTGCGTGGAAGTGTCGCAACCCTTGCGGGTACCGGAACCGGTATTTACACGTCGAACTTCACGAACTCCGGATCGTTCACGGTAGGAGGTTGGGCAAAGAGTAGCGCGAGCACCTGGAACTCGACGGGTGGGCTTTTGTCTAAGCGTGATTCGTTTGTCATGCATCCTAATCAAGGTGGGACTACGATTACCTGGTACGTACATTCGTATTCGTCTGGTTGGCAAGGCGTTACATTCGACTTGGCGACGATCACCGGTTTCAATTTGACCGAGTGGCATCATTATGCAGGTAGCTACAACGCATCGAACAACGTAGCTACTTTTTACGTCGACGGGATTGCCAGAGCGTCGATCACGGCGAGTGGAGCTGTAACGTCGGATTCCGGACCGATGGGAATCGGTCAAGACGACGGATTTTCAGGTCGTGTTTTCAATGGTAGCCTCGATGATGTTAGGTTCTACAATAGGGATTTGACAGCAAGCGAGTTAGCTTCGCTCGCCGTAATCGGATCTGCAGCACGAGAGATGTCGATCACGATAACTGCCGTCAATGATGCACCCGGCGCTGTGGCAGATACAGCAACCGCGGTGGAAGCGGGCGGCACGGCGAACGGTACAGCCGGAACAAATCCGACCGGCAACGTGCTAACCAACGATACCGATGCCGATGCAGGAGATACCAAAACGGTGACCGGTGTGGCCGCAGGAGTGGTCGGCTCAGCATCGACCAATGTGGCCTCCAACGTCACCGGAACCTACGGTTCGATCAACATCGCCGCTAATGGTGCTTTCACCTACACGGTTGATAATTCCAACGCAGCCGTACAAGCCCTTCGTACCACTGCCAATACATTGCAAGATGTCTTCACCTACACCATGCGCGACACTGCGGGTCTGACCAGTACCACGCAAGTCACCGTAACGATTCAGGGGGCTAATGACACGCCCCATGATTTGGCCGGTGCTCTCACCGTCGCGGAAAACTCGACCAACGGCACCTCCGTGGGAACCATCACCCGCAGCGATGTCGATTCCGGTGATGGTGCTAACTATTCGCTCGTTGACAATGCCGGTGGGCGATTTGCGATCAACAGTTCCACAGGCGTGGTTACGGTGGCCGATGGCAGTTTGCTCAACTTCGAAGCGGCGACCAGTCATAACATCACGGTCCGCGTCACCGATGCCGCCGGGGCCACCTTTGATAAGGTGATAGCGGTGAATGTGACCAACACCAACGATGCACCCGTTCTTAATGCGGCCGCTAGCCCGACATTGGGCACGGTACTCGAAAGTGCGACTAACCCGAGTGGCGTGACGGTCGCATCGATGGTGGTTGATTCGAGTATCACGGATCAAGATGGCACTGCGGTCGAAGCGATTGCTATCACAGGACTGAACACCAGTCTTGGAACTTGGCAGTACAGCGTTAACGGTGGCACTAGTTGGCTGACAATCAAAGCCGACCTGATCAACAACAGTACGAATGAACTGGCTTTGTTGCTGGGCCCGACAGCGCAATTACGACTAATCCCGTTCGGTGATCTCAATGGCAGCATCGCTGATGGATTAACCTTCCGCGCTTGGGATCAGACGACTGGCACGGAAGGAGATTATGTTGTTATCAGTGGTACCGGGGGTTCGAACGCATTTAGTACGGCCAGTGAGACGGCCTCGATCACGGTGACCGCAGCGAATGATGCTCCAACCTTTCAGAGGGGAGATGGAATTGTCACTACGGATATTGGTGGTGGGAGTGATGGTGGAACGCGAGTTTTCGTGCAACCCGATGGGAAGGTGCTGCTAGCCGGAAGTAGTACGATCGGTGCTAACACAGATTTTGGATTGGTGCGCTATAACGTTGACGGATCGCTAGATTCGACCTTTGGCACTTCCGGGATGGTCACGACGTTGATCAGCGCTGGCGCGGATAGTGGGTTTGGAATCGCTTTTCAGCCTGATGGTAAGTTTTTGGTTGCGGGATACTCCACGAGTACCGGAACGACGGACATATCGATAGTACGCTATCAATCCAATGGAACTTTGGATACGACGTTTGGCACAGGCGGGATAGTGACAACCGATATCGGCGGTAATGAAGACCAAGCCTTCGGAATCGTGGTGCAAACGGATGGAAAGATCGTCGTCGGGGGCTACTCCATGGTGGGTAGCACCTACGATTTGATGCTAGTTCGCTATAACTCCGATGGATCGCGCGACAGTGGTTTCGGAAATTCCGGTATTGTTACCAGCCCGGTCGGTACCGCTGGTGACATTGGTTACAGTCTTTCGATCCAGCCTGATGGAAAGATCGTTCTCGGCGGATATGCAACCATATCTGGGAGCAATGATTTTTCGCTGGTACGTTTTAACACAAATGGAACTCTGGATTCGAGCTTTGGCACCTCCGGCATCGTTACGACCTCGGTTAGTACAGGGAGTGATATTGGACGTAGCGTAGCGATACAGGCGGACGGAAAGATTTTGGTGGGTGGAAGTGCTTATGCCAGCAGCACCAACGATTTTGCGTTAGTTCGCTACAACACGAATGGTACGCTGGATACCACCTTTGGTACCGGAGGTATGGTGACCACCGATATCGCCGGAAGCGATGAACTCGCCTGGGATATTTCCGTTCAATCCGATGGCAAGATTGTGCTCGCAGGTCGTGGAAGCGGGAGTGTGGCAGACTTTGCGTTGGTTCGTTATAACGCGGATGGATCACTGGATACCGGATTTGGCACTAATGGCCGGATCGTAACGTCGCTCACCACGGGAAGCGATATTGGGCGCAGCGTGGCGTGGCAGCCCGATGGAAAGATCGTGGTTGGCGGTTTTGCTGCAGTTAGCGCTAATGACTTTGCGGTGATTCGTTACAACGCGGATGGGTCGCTCGATACAACCTTCGACTTGGTCGGCACCCTGGGTGGGATTGTCAGTTACACCGAGAATAGCAGTGCGGTGGTTCTCGATAGCGATGTTCGGATCTTTGATGCCGAGCTTACAAATAGCAATTTCAATGGCGCTACGTTAACACTTGCTCGCAACGGTGGAGCTAACACGCAAGATCTCTTCGCGGCGACCGGAACACTCGGTACTCTCACTCAAGGAAGTAGCCTTACCGTTGGCGGTACGACCATCGGCACCGTGACCACCAACAGCAATGGATCTCTGGTTCTGACCTTCAATAGCAGCGCGACCAACACGCTTGTGAATTCGGCGATGCAGCAGATTGCCTATGCCAACAGCAGCGACGCCCCGCCATCGTCGGTTCAAATCAATTGGACCTTCAGCGATAGTAATTCCGGTGCTCAGGGAACTGGTGGAGCATTGGCAGCAACGGGTAACGTCACGGTCAATATCGCATCCGTCAATGACGCTCCCACGATAACCAGCGGTTACACCTATACGCTGAATACGACGAACGAAGATACAACGTCGAGCGGTACGCTAGCTTCTGCTATTTTGACGGGTGCAGGTTGGGCCGACGCCGACAGTGGTGCGGTCAGCGGTCTGGCGATCACGTCGACCACGGGAAATGGAACGTGGCAGTACTCGACCGATGGCGCGACATGGGCGAACTTTGGTGCGGTTTCCAGTACCAATGCATTGTTGATCACGTCTGGAACTCAGGTACGTTACATCCCCAACGGTCTGAACGGTGAGACGGCGACTTACAGCTTTAAGGCTTGGGATCAGACGAGCGGTACGGCATCGACGAATGCCACGCCTAGCTATGCGAGTACGGCTACTTCGGGTGGTAGCACCGCATTCTCGAGTAATAATGCATCGGCGCAAATTTCGGTTTCCAACGTCAATGATGCTCCGGTTTTCTCAACTGCTTCGACAAGCGGAGGTTTCCAGCTCATTTCTTTTGGTACAGCACTCGATGACCGAGCAAGTCGTGTTGCAAGGCAATCGGATGGGAAGCTGGTTGTACTTGGTACATCGAATAACGATTTCGGGGTGACAAGGCTGAATTCTGATGGAACGGTCGACACGACGTTTGGCACCAGTGGCAAGGTTTCTGTGGACGGAGGTGGGACGGATTCAGGAAAATCCATCAATGTTCTTAGTGATGGGAGGATTCTTGTTGTCGGGCGCAGTAGCAATGGTTCCAACAATGACTTCAGTCTAGTGGTTCTGAACGCGAACGGAACATTGGATACGACCTTCAGTGGGGATGGCAAGCAACTGGTCCCCGTCGGAACTGCAGATAACGCGTACGACGCAGTCGTGCAGGCGGATGGCAAGTTTGTAATTGTGGGAGAGGTCGATGGAGATTTCGGTGTTATCCGGCTTAACACCGACGGAAGTCTGGATACGACTTTTAGCGGCGATGGCAAGTTGACATATAGCTTCGGGAATTCCGACGGAGCTTTGGCGGTTGCACTCCAATCCGATGGAAAAATCGTGGTTTCCGGTTGGACTGCAAATGGACAATCGGGCGTCATTCGCCTAAACACAGATGGTTCTTTTGATTCCACCTTTGGAACGGCTGGGATCGCCGCACAGGGAGTAAGTGGTTACGACCAAGGAAGCTCAATAGCAATTCAGTCTGATGGCAAGATCCTGGTCGGTGGCCATGGCAACGCAGGGAGTGGGACCGGCTTTTTCTTGATGCGGCTCAATGCGAATGGATCGCTTGACACAACCTTCAGTCCCGGCGGCACCGATGGCGATGGATTACTAGTAAGCTACGTTGCAACCAATCCTGAATTCGGCTCCTCGCTTGCCCTTCAAGCCGATGGCAAGATATTAATGACCGGCGTCTCGAACGGGACCCTTGGGGTTTTACGTGTAAATTCCGATGGCAGCGCTGATTCAAGCTTCGGCTCGGGCGGAAAGGTATCGCTTGACGTTTCAACGGGCACCGATGAAGGCAAGCAGGTTTTCGTTCAACCCGACGGGAAGATTATCCTCGTTGGCTATGGCGTAAATACGGCCACCGACTCCTCAGCCGATTTCAGTATCGTGCGCTTGAATACAAACGGAAGCCTCGACACAAGCTTCAATGGTGCTTCCGGCAATGGATTAGGAACTGCGATCAGCTATACCGAGAATGGATCAGCGATAGTTCTTGCAGGACTCGTTCAGGTTTCAGATACGGAACTCACAGCGGCAAATAATTTCAGTGGGGCGACTCTGACCCTAACGCGGGCAGGAGGCGCGAATACTCAGGACATCTTCTCAGCGTCCGGAACGCTCGGCACTCTAACCCAAGGCAGCAACCTCGTCGTCGGCGGCACAACAATCGGCTCCGTCACCACCAACAGCAGCGGCACGCTGGTTCTGACCTTCAATAGCAGCGCCACGGGCACCCTCGTCAACTCGGCAATGCAGCAGATTGCCTATGCCAACTCGAGCGAAGCCCCACCTGCTTCGGTCCAGATCGACTGGACCTTCAGCGATGGTAATACCGGTGCACAGGGGACTGTTGGAGCTTTGGCCGCAACGGGTAGCATCACGGTCAATATCAACAGCGTCAACGACGCTCCGACGATAACCAGTGGATACACTCACTCGCTTGCTGGTACTGACGAGGATACGACCTCCTCCGGTACACTTGCCTCGGTTCTTCTGAACGGCGCAAGCTGGTCCGATGTCGACACCGGTGCCTTGAGCGGTCTGGCGATCACGGCGACGACCGGAAATGGCACTTGGCAGTACTCGACCGATGGTTCGACTTGGGCCAGCTTCGGCGTGGTCTCGTCGACGAACGCCTTGTTGATCACCT
The DNA here is from genome assembly GCA_046318275.1 of Pirellula sp. Taxonomy (GTDB): domain Bacteria; phylum Planctomycetota; class Planctomycetia; order Pirellulales; family Pirellulaceae; genus JBKCUI01. Next base: position 8,068 of record JBKCUW010000038.1, read on the forward strand.
CCAATAGTCAAGTCCGCTTCGTACCCACCGGACAGAACGGGGGTACTGCAACGTTCAGCTACAAGGCATGGGATCAGACCAGCGGCACGGCCTCGACCAACGCCACACCGAGCTACGCTTCGACCGCTAGCTCGGGTGGCACCACCGCGTTCTCGACCAATAGCGCGTCGGCTCAAATCGTCGTCAGCAGCGTTAACGATGCTCCTACGATTCCCGGCGGCCAACTCTGCACGCTGACCGGGACGAACGAAGACACGACCTCTTCGGGCACTCTTGCTTCGGCCATGCTGACTGCAGTTAGCTGGGCCGATCTTGACGCCGGCGCTTTGAGCGGTCTGGCGGTCACGGCCACGACGGGCAATGGCACTTGGCAGTATTCGACCGATGGTTCGACGTGGACCAACTTCGGCGCGGTCTCTAGCACCAACGCCTTACTGATCACCTCGACCACCCAAGTTCGTTACGTCCCCAACGGCATTAGCGGCGAGACGGCAACGTTCAGCTACAAGGCCTGGGATCAGACCAGCGGCACCGCCTCGACCAACGCCACCCCTGGTTACGCTTCGACCGCCAGCTCGGGAGGCACGACTGCGTTCTCAAGCAATAACGCGTTGGCGCAGATCGTCGTCAGCAACGCGAATGACGCTCCGACGATTACCAATTTATACACCCACACCCTAACCGGCACCAACGAGGATACGACCTCCTCAGGTACGCTCGCCTCGGCGTTGCTGACTGGTGCGAGCTGGGGGGATGTCGATACGGGAGCCGTGAGTGGACTTGCGATCACTTCGACAACGGGTGGTGGCACATGGCAGTACTCTACGGACGGCGTGACCTGGACTAGCTTTGGTGCCGTCAGTAGCACGAATGCTTTGCTGATCGCCTCCACGAGCCAAGTTCGGTATATCCCTAATGGACAAAACGGCGAGACGGGAACGTTTAGTTATAAGGCTTGGGATCAGACCAGCGGGTCCGCCTCCACCAATGCGACTCCAAGCTACGCTTCGACAGCTACTTCTGGTGGTACCACCGCATTTTCGAGCGAAAATGCAACCGCACAAATCACGGTGACCAATGTCAATGATGCTCCGGTGCTGAACGCGAGCGCCAGTCCGACCGTGGGTACTGTGCTCGAAGGTGCGACAAATCCGAGCGGCGTGACGGTTGCTTCACTCGTGGTGGATGCCAGCATCACGGATCAAGACGGCACTGCAATTGAAGCAATCGCAATTACCGGCCTGAATACCAGTCTGGGAGTTTGGCAATACAGCCTCAATGGTGGGACCAGTTGGTTGACGATCAATTCCGAGCTGATCAACAGCAGCACCAACGAACTCGCACTGCTTCTGGGCTCGACGGCGCAGTTGCGATTGATTCCATTTGGCGACTTGAGCGGCAGCGTCAGTGACGGCATCACCTTCCGCGCGTGGGATCAGACCAGCGGCAGCGAAGGGGAGTACACGGTGGTCACCAATACCGGTGGTACGAGTGCCTTCAGCAGTGGCAGCGACATAGCTTCAGTTGCTGTAGTGGCAGTTAACGATTCACCGACGTTCCTGAGCGGTGATGGAATCGTGTCCACTGCTATAGGAACTGGCAATGATCTTGGCTACAGTGTCACGCTTCAGCCCGATGGCAAATTTCTCGTCGCTGGTTTCTCTGCCGGATCCACCAATGATTTCGCGATTGCGCGTTACAATGCCGACGGATCGCTGGATGCAGGTTTTGGTAATGGGGGCAAAGTAACCACGCCGATCGGAACGAGCACAGATCAGGCCGGTAGCATCACGTTGCAAGCCGATGGCAAGATCGTCGTCGGAGGTTACGCAATGATCGGCACCAACAATGACTTTGCGTTGGTTCGCTACAATGCCGATGGTACTCTCGACACCTCCTTTGGATCCAGCGGCATTGTTACCACCGCGATTGGCACGTCCAGTGATGCGGGCTATGACGTCATGGCTCAGTCGGATGGCAAGATTCTGATCGGAGGCCAGGCTCGTATCGGCAGCACCGATGACTTCGCGCTGATACGGTACAATACCGATGGTTCGTTGGACACGACCTTTGGTACCGGGGGAAAGGTGACGACCACCGTTGGTACAGGCCATGACTATGGCTACAGCGTCAAGCTGCAGGCCGACGGAAAAATCGTCGTTGGAGGTTATGCCACAAGCAGTTCGGCGGACTTTGCACTGATACGCTATAACGCCAACGGATCGTTGGATACTTCCTTTGGTAACGGCGGTAAGGTGACAACAGCCATCGGCGTGAGCACTGATCAGGGGTATAGCATTGCGATCCAGCCTGATGGCAAGGTTGTATTCGCGGGTTATGCGACGATTGGCAGCACCGCCGATTTCGCCTTGGTGCGGTATAACGCCGATGGAACGCTCGACACTACCTTCGGCGCCGGCGGACTTGTCACGACCGCCATTGGCACTGGCGCCGATTATGCCAGGAGCGTCGCGGTACAGTCCGACGGCAAGATTCTGATCGGGGGCTATGCGAGGATCGGTAGTACCGATGACTTCGCTCTCGCGCGGTATAATGCCGACGGTTCGCTCGACGCCAGCTTCGGCACCGGGGGGATCATCACCACCGCCATCGGAACAGGTTCCGACTGGGGCTACAGCGTCACGATGCAGCCCGACGGAAAGATCGTCGTCGCAGGCGTAGCCACCTTTAGCAATTATGATTTCGCACTGATCCGTTACAACACCGATGGTTCGCTCGATACGACCTTTGATTTAGCCGGCACCAGCACGCTCGGCGGAACAGTCAATCATACGGAGAACGGCGCTTCGACAGTCCTGGACAGCAATGTCCGGATCTTCGATGCCGATCTCTCGAGCAGCAATTTCAATGGCGCGACCCTAGCACTCGCTCGCAACGGTGGAGCAAACATACAGGACCAGTTCTCATCCACCGGCACACTCGGTGTACTCACCGAAGGCGGTAACCTGTCAGTCGGCGGCACGACGATCGGCACCGTGACGACCAACAGTGGCGGCACATTGGTTTTTACCTTCAATAGCAGCGCGACCAATGCCCTTGTCAACTCGTCGATGCAGCAGATCGCCTATGCCAACAGCAGCGACGCGCCGCCGTCATCGGTCCAGATCAACTGGACTTTCAGTGATAGCAATAGCGGTACACAGGGATCTGGCGGCGAGTTGACCGCCACTGGTAGCGTCACGGTCAACATCACCAGTGCCAACGATGCACCTCTCGCATTCGCGGATACCGCTGCTTCTGTCGAAGCCGGTGGGCTTAGCAATGGAACGGCTGGCACAAATCCGACAGGTAATGTTCTCACCAACGATACCGATCCAGATGCTGGAGACACCAAAACGATCCGAGGTGTCGCGGCCGGGGTTGTCAGCCTCATTACGACGGGAGCCGCAACCAACGTCACGGGAACCTATGGCACCATCAATATCGCCACGAATGGCAACTACACCTACACACTCAACAACAGCAATGCGGCTGTCCAGGCCCTGCGTACCAGCAGCGATTCACTGACGGACGTGTTCACATACACGATGCGTGATACAGCGGGAGTGAACAGCACTACGCAGATTACCATTACGATCACTGGTACTAACGACACTCCCACTGCTACGACGGACACTGCAGTGGCGCTCGAAGCGGGTGGTGCTGATAACGGAACACCGGGCTCAAGTCCGACTGGAAATGTCCTGACCAATGATACCGATGTGGACTCAGGCGACACAAAGACAGTAGTCGGTGTCGCCGCTGGAACGCCCGCCACTGCGAACGGGTTCGTCGGCAGTAGCGTTACCGGAACGTATGGTACGGTTCAGATTGCTGCCGATGGCTCCTATGTCTACAACATCGACAACACCAACGCCGCAGTTCAGGCCCTGCGAACCACGTCTAATACCCTGACCGACACGTTCACTTACACCATGAATGATGCGGGTGGCCTGGCCAGCACCTCGCGGCTCACAATCACGATTCAAGGAGCAAATGACACCCCGGTCGCCGTCTCGGATACGGCACTGGCGACGGAAGCCGGAGGGGTCAGCAACGGAACGGCTGGTACCAATCCTACGGGAAACGTACTGACCAACGACACCGACGTGGACAGTGGTGATACGAAAACAGTGACCGGGGTCGCCGCAGGCAGCGTGGCCAGCGCCACAGGTTCCGTGGCGACCAGCGTTACAGGCGTGTACGGCTCGATCAATATTAGTTCGGCGGGTGCCTATACCTATACCGTGAACAACAGCAATGCGGCTGTTCAGGCCCTGCGAACTACCAGTGATACGCTGACCGATGTGTTCACCTACACGATGCGGGATACGGCAGGACTCACCAGCACGACACAGATCACGGTCACTATCCGGGGTGGCAATGACACACCGGTCGCCACCACAGATACCGCTATTGCCGTCGAGGCTGGTGGCATTGCCAACGGTGCGGCAGGAACAAATCCCACGGGGAATGTATTGGCCAACGATACCGATGTTGATGGGACGGATAGTAAAACCATCGTCGGTGTGGCGGCTGGAACGCCAGCGACCGCGACAGGCTCTGTTGGCAATAGCGTGACCGGAACGTATGGCTCCATCCAGATCGCTGCCGATGGCTCGTATACTTACACCGTCGATAACAGCATTTCCGCTGTTCAGGCTCTGCGAACCACTGCGAACACGCTGACTGATATTTTCACGTATACCATGAATGATGCTGGCGGGCTGGCCAGCTCCTCACGGATCACCATCACAATCCAGGGTTCCAACGACACGCCGGTCACCGTTGCCGATACTGCACTCGCCACCGAAGCGAGCGGCATTAACAACGCTACTGCCGGTACCAATCCGACAGGGAACGTTCTCACCAACGACACCGATGTCGATAGCAGTGATACCAAAACGGTGACCGGAGTTGCCGCAGGGACTGTCGCCAGCGCCGCAGGTTCTGTGGCAGCAAGCGTCACAGGCTTGTATGGCTCAATCAATATCGCTGCTAATGGTGCCTTTACCTATACCGTGAACAATAGCAGTGCAGTTGTTCAGGCCCTACGAACCTCCAGTGATACTCTGGCCGATGTCTTTACATATACGATGCAGGATACGGGTGGTTTGAGCAATACAACTCAAATTACCGTGACCATCCGTGGTGCCAACGAGGCGCCGACGGCTGTGATCGACAATGTCACGGCGGTCGAAGCGGGCGGTGTTAGCAACGCAGTGGCGGGAGTTAATCCTACCGGGAACGTTTTTGCCAACGATATCGATCCTGATGCAGGTGAGACGCCGACCGTCACTGGTGTCGCGGCGGGTTCCCCATCGAGTGCCTCGGGTTCCGTTGGCGTCAATGTCTCCGGTACGTATGGCACGATCGTCGTGGCGGCTGATGGCACCTATACCTATACACTCAATAATGACCATGCCACAGTTCAAGCACTGCGCACCAGCGCGAACACGCTGATTGATACCTTCACCTACACCATGCGGGATACTGCTGGTCTGGTCAGTACATCGCGGATCTCCGTGACCATTCAGGGTGTCAACGACAACCCGGTGGCTTCCGCAGAAACGGCCATCGCCACCGAGGCTGGCGGTGTCAGCAACGGGACGGCCGGAACGAATCCAACGGGAAATGTCCTGACCAATGACACCGACATCGACAGCGGCGATACCAAAAGCGTTTCCGGTGTCGCTGCAGGAATTGCCGCCTCCACGTCTGGATCGGTCGCAACCAACGTGATCGGCACCTACGGCTCGATCAATATTTCCTCAAGCGGTGCCTATACCTACACGATTGATGACAGCAACGCGGCAGTGCAAGCCCTACGGACGACGAGCGATACGCTGACGGACATTTTCAGCTACTCGGTGCAAGACACGGCCGGATCGACCAGTACCACTCAATTGACGATAACTGTTCGCGGTGTCAATGACACTCCGTACGACATCACGACGGCCGGACTCACTGTTGTGGAAAACGCAGCCAACGGCACGAGTGTCGGTTTGGTTTTAGGACAGGACTTCGATAGCGCAGAGACGCTGACTTATTCACTGGTCGATAACGCAGGAGGGCGTTTTGCCATGAACAGCGTGACAGGCGAGATCACCGTAGCCGACGGTAGCCTGCTCGACCATGATCTGACTCCGAGTCACAACATCACGGTGAGGGTGACGGACTTCGCGGGGGCCTCATTGGACAAAGTCCTAACGGTCTTGCTGACGAATGTTTACGAGGCCCCAGGAATTCTGTCCAATGGCGGAGGTCCCACCGCTAGCATTCTGCTCGCTGAAACCCTGACCGCAGTCACGACGGTCGTCGGCAGCAATTCCGATACCGCCATGCCCCTAGTCTATTCCATCAGCGGCGGTGCGGATGCAGACAAATTCTCAATCGACAGCACAACCGGTGCTCTTGTTTTCATCTCTGCACCGGACTTCGAAGCTCCCGTGGATGTCGATGGCAACAATGTCTACGAAGTCACAGTCTCCGTGTCCGACGGAACTCTGTCGAGGACCCAGGCGATTTCAGTCACCATCGCTGATATGTCCACAACGGCGACGATCACCACAACCGCCGACACCAATGACGTCGGCATCGTTTCAGGAGAGTCGATACAGACGATCGAATGGCTCAATGCACGAGGCGGCTTAGATGGTCGGATCAGTCTTCGAGAGGCGATGACTGCGGCCCATAATACTGCGGGTGTCGATAATATTCATTTTGGACTGCTCACGAGCGATCCCGGCTACAATGCGACAACGGCGACCTGGACGATTCAAACGATTTCAGTTCTTCCGACCATTTTGGAATCCGTAGTAATCAACGCGACCACGCAAACCGGATTTGTTTCGAGTCCCGTGGTCGTGATCGATGGTAGCAGCGCAGGGGCAAGTGTGAATGGATTCACGATCCACGCCAATAGTACCGTCTCAGGCCTGTCGATTCGAAATTTCAGTGGCGATGGTGTTTCCGTGCTTGATGGGGCGGCGACAACAGTTACACGCAGCACCTTTGTGTCGAATGGTGGCCTCGCTATCGACCTGGGCAACGATGGCGTCACCGCCAATGACTCCGTAGATCTGGATGCCGGAGCAAACAACCTGCAGAACTTTCCGGTTCTCACGCGAGCAGTCTCAGACGGAACCAGTCGTACATGGGCCAGTGGCAACATTCATGCTCTGGCAAATACAAGTTATCGAGTTGAATTGTTCTCCAGCATGGCTGCCGATGCGTCCGGCCACGGTGAAGGGGAACAGTACCTTGGGACCGTGTCGATCACGACTGATTCGAATGGCAATGCCACATGGGATGCGCTGGTGTATACAGGAGCGACACCGGGGCATGTGTTGACCGCGACAGCTACGCGGATCATGAATGATGGTGCGCTCGCGGAGACTTCGGAATTCTCACTGTCACACATCATTAAATCAGCACCGACGGCCATCAATCTGAACGCCCCCGCTCGAGTTCTGCCCGATGGAATTTCCAGCGTCAATCTGACGGACATCATTGTCAGCGATGCCGACGGAGACATCGTCACTGCTAAGCTTACATTATCGACAGCCAGCGGCGGTACATTATCGTCGAATGATGGGGCGATTTACGATCCGACGTACGGTATATGGACCATTACTGGTACGGTGGCTGAAGTGAATCAGGCACTGGCGGGCGTTACGTTTCAGACCGCATCGTACACCTATGATGTGGCAACCAGCGGTGTGACGATTCTTGCCCGAATCTCGGACTCCGATGGGGCGTTCATCGAAGGCTCAACGGTCATTCGCCGTAATCTGATGGAGCCAAGTGGACAGGCAGGAAACGACCAATTTGGGATTTCCGTTGCGGTCACGAATGACTGGGCGATCATCGGAGCTAACGCTGACGACACAACAGCGGGAAGCAACGCCGGTTCCGCATCCATTTTTCGCCGTAACAGCGACGGTACCTGGGAGCAATTTCAGCAGTTGCTGGCTCCGGACGCATTGGCCAATGATCAATTTGGAGTCAGCGTCGCGATTGACGGAAATCGTGCTGTCGTTGGAGCTCACCTGGCGAATGGAATTGGGAACGACTCGGGGAAAGCCTACATCTACGAGTTCGACGGGACATCCTGGAATTGCGTGACAACGCTGGTTGCTCACGATCAGGCAGCCAGTGATTATTACGGTAATTCGGTAGCCATTTCAGGGAACACGGTCGCGATTGGCTCGTACCTCGACGACGATGGAGCCAGCAACACCGGCTCAGTTTATGTCTATACCGGCAGTGGTTCAACATGGACTCTGCAGCAGAAACTGACAGCTTCGGATCGAGCGAGCTCGGATTATTTCGGCCAGGCGATTGCTCTGGATGGCAACCGCCTCGTCGTCGGCGCGTATCTGGATAACACACTTTACAACGATTCCGGATCGGTCTACGTGTTTGACCGATCCGGCGAGATCTGGTCGCAGACGGCCAAGCTGATTGCGTCCGATGAGGCGATCAGTGACCATTTCGGCATTTCTGTCGATGTTTCAGGAGATATGATCGTTGTCGGATCGTACCTGGACGACAATGCACTCGGCGTGGATGCAGGTTCTGCGTATGTCTACACGTGGAATGGCACGACGTGGTCTGAGGCAAAGCTGGTGAGCAGCCAACTGATTGTTGGTGCTCGCATGGGAGGAAATGTCGCCGTCAGCGGATCAACGATTGCCGTCGGAGCGTACCTCCAGAATACTCGCCTGGGCGGTGATACCGGACAGGTGTTTCTGTATCGGTGGGACGGCTCTGCCTGGGCCGAATCAACGCTGGTCCACGTCGCGCCGGGCGGGGGCGACTATTTCAGTCGCGGACTCGCACTGGAGGGAAGTCATCTGTTAGCTGGGGCTTATCTCGATGACTCCCCGACTGGTGGTGGAAATGCGGGGACCGCACTGATCTTCGATCTGTCAGAGGTTGATCCGGTCAATACGGTTCCGGGCATACAGACAGTTCAGGAGAATCGAGATCTGATCTTTGCACCGGGAACCCTCAACGGCTTGCGCGTCTCCGACGCGGATTCATTCGGACAGGAGATTCGAGTGACCCTGACGGTGACCGATGGAATCCTGTTGACACGTTCTGTCGATAATGTCTTCGTCGCAGGCAACGGCACTTCGGTGGTGACCATCACGGGCCTTGACGTCACCATCAATGCGTTGCTGGATCTGGGGGTCACATACCGCCCGACCAGCAATTTCAGCGGCAATGCGACCCTGACAATAGCCACCAGCGACCTTGGCGCGATCGGGCTCCAGCCTCAGACGGACGTCGATACGGTCACCATTCAGGTGCTTGCGACTCCGAATGCTCCGGTGGCGACCCATCTGAATCAGACCCGAGTCTATCTGGACGGCGCCACGAATGTTTCCCTCGCAGATATCGTAGTCACAGATGCGGATGGTGATCTGATCACAGCCACTCTGACGCTGTCGTCACCTTCGTCTGGCTCTCTCTCCACCAGCCATGGTGCGGTGTACGAATCCGGCACGGGCATCTGGTCCGTGACGGGCAGCGTTAATGATGTTAATCTGGCCCTCGCCAATGTGGTGTTCCAGCCAGTAGCTAACAACATCAATGAGGTGACCATCACCACCCGGATCCGTGACGCGGCCAATACGGGCCCCGCCGATGGACTGATTACTCTGCGTTGTGCCCAGTTGACTGCAAGTGACGCCACGCAGACAGCGGGATTTGGATTATCCGTGGATGCGGATGGCAATCGGGTAGTCGTCGGGGCTTACCAGGCGGATACGGCGGGTGGTCACATGGCCGGCGCTGCATACGTGTATGAGCGCACAGCCGATGGCGCGTGGGTTGAAGCTGCGATTTTAACTGCTTCCAATGGTCGTGACCTGGATAACTTCGGTCGATTCGTCGCCATTTCGGGCGACAGAATTGTTGTCACAGCTCCTGCGGCGGATGGGTCGGTGGGCGTAGATGTGGGCACCGTCTACGTTTATTCATGGAATGGTTCGAGCTGGATTGAAACCCAGTTGTCGCCCTTCGACGGGGCCGCAAGCGACTGGTTCGGCATTTCGGCCGACATTGATGGTGATACGATTATCGTTGGCTCGTATTTCGATGATGACAAGGGAAGCGCTTCGGGGTCCGTGTATGTTTACCAGTGGAGCGGCAGCGACTGGGTCTATTCGCAGAAACTGACGGCCAGCGATGGCGCCGCAAACGATCAATTCGGAAACTCGGTCGCAGTCGATGGTCAGTGGATGATCATCGGCTCGCATCTCGACGACGACACAGGAAGTAACAGTGGATCTGCGTATCTGTTTCAGTGGAATGGGACGAGCTGGGTTCAGCATTCGAAATTCCAGGGAACCGACACCGCCGCGAACGATTACTTCGGTTTCAGTGTTGATATCGATGGTGACGTCGCCGTTGTAGGAGCCTATTTAAACGACGCGCTTGGAACGAACGCCGGTGCGGCTTATGTCCTGCGGTGGGATGGAGCGCAATGGGGACAGTCGAAGCTCAGTTCGCCGGGAATCTCGGCAATCGATCAATTCGGTATTTCGGTCGCTGTCGATGGCGACACAGTCGTCGTGGGGGCTCACGGCGACGATAACAATGGCGTCGGCGATATTGGGAATGTTTTTGCCTACCGCTGGGACGGTACGAATTGGGTGGCTCGACAGATTCAGCCCCTCGTCGCTGAAACGGGTCTTCTTCTCGGCAGGACGGTCGCAATCAGCGGGAACTGGCTGCTGGCAGGGGCTTATACAGACGATCTAGGCAACCTACTCGATGCTGGTTCGGTGATGATGATCGACCTGAGCAATGTCGCTCCGGTCAATACAGTCCCTGTGGCACAATCGATTGTACAGGGCGAAAGTCTGGTCTTTTCAGCATCGCGCGGCAACGCTCTCCGCGTTGCTGATGTCGATGCACTGAACCAGTCCATGTCGCTGACACTGACGGTCAATGCTGGTAGTCTGAGCCTCAGTAACATTAGCGATCTTTCGGTCGCTGGGAACGGTACCAGCTATCTGACACTTCGCGGATCCGTGTCGCAGCTAAACGCGGCCCTTGGCTACGGATTGACGTACCGCAATAACGACGGCTTCTCGGGAATGGATGTTCTCAACATCCAGACCAGTGACCTTGGAAGTACCGGAACGGCGATCAATACAGACAGCGACAGCGTCAGCATCGAAGTCGTGGCGGCTCCGACCGCACCGACCGCGACGAATCTTACTCAGACACGTGTTTATCTCGATGGAACAACCGGTATCCGCTTCAGTAACATCGTGATCAGTGATCCCGACGTGACGGAAACGATTTCGGCGAGCCTGACACTCAGCAATCCGAGCCATGGATTGCTTACAGCGAACGACGGAGCGACCTACGACAGCTTCACAGGTGTCTGGACCGTGACGGGAACGGTCGCTCAGGTAAACGCCGCATTTGCCAACGTGCAGTTCCAGCCGGCCAGCTTTGTGGTTGACGATACAATCATCTCCGTCCGCATCCAGGATGCTTCCAGCATGGGGCCGAGTGATGGCACGATCACCCTCAGACGGTCAATGCTGAATGCTGCGGGAGACTCGGGTGCCGGGATTGGTTATGGTCATGTAACGGCCACAGACGGCAATCGTATCGTTGTCGGCGCGAGGCTGGCTGATGGACCGTCGTCAAGTGCGACAGGAGCCGTCTTTGTCTACGAACGCTTTACCGATGGAAGCTGGATCCAGACCGCTCGACTGACCGCATCGGATGCTAGTCCCTCCGATTTCTACGGTCGGTCAGTGGCGGTTGACGGAGACATGATTGTCGTTGGGTCGCAAATGAGTGAAGCCAGCGGAGTTTTGGATACCGGGGCCATCTATGCCTATCGCTGGAATGGTTCAGCATGGGTTGAAACCAAACTAGTCGCAAGCGACCTCGCCCAATCCGATCAACTTGGAATGAGCGTCGCGATCTCCGGAAACAATATCGTCGTCGGGTCGATCCTGGACGATCCGAAGGGAACCGACTCCGGATCGGCTTACGTGTTTTCGTGGGATGGAACTACCTTCACTCAGACCGCAAAACTCATCGCATCCGACGGGGGAGTCTCCGATCGATTCGGCGGTTCTGTCGACATCGATGGGACGACCATCGTTGTTGGAGCCAGTTTTGCGAATGGCATCGGTCAGGACTCAGGCAAGGCCTATGTGTATCAATGGAATGGAACCGCATGGGTGCAGGAGGCAATTCTCGTCGGCCTGGATACCAGCTACAAAGATCAGTTCGGCTCGTCCGTGGCGATCTCAGGTCAACGACTCGTTGTCGGTTCGGCGTATGCCGATACGCAGACAGGATATGACTCGGGTGCGGCCTATGTGTTTACTCGTAACGCGGATTCGACGTGGACTCAAACTGCAAAACTCGTTTCTCCTGGAACCGCGGGTGATCTCTTCGGAACCGCAGTCGCACTCGAAGGTAATACGCTCGCCATCGGAAGTCCGCAGCATGACGGGGCCTCCGTAGATTCCGGGGCCGTCTTTGTTTACACCTCGGATGGCTTGACGTGGAGCGCAGCGACGACTTTTGTTGACCGGACCCCTGGATCCATTGAAAAGTTCGGAATGAGTGTGGCACTGTCCAATGGTTTGCTTCTTGCGGGCACCGAAGCGGACGATCAATTCGGAAATGACAACGGCTCGGTCACCATCTTCAATCTTTCTTCTTCAGCGCCCGTAAACACTGTTCCGGTCCCGCAAACGGTGGAGATGGATCAACCGCTTATCTTGTCGGCCGCCAACGGAAATGAATTGCGGATTGATGATGCCGACGCATTGGTGCGAAACCTGAGTGTGACGTTAAGCACAACAACAGGGACTTTGACCCTGTCTACAACGACGGGATTAAGTGTTTCAAATAACGGAACCGGATCGATCGCCATCACTGGCACAGGGACGGCAATCAACGCGGCGCTCGCGTCCGGCCTGACTTTCATTGCTCCAGCTGGGTTCTTCGGCAACGTGACACTCACGATGGCAACGGATGACCTCGGAAACCACGCCACGGCAAGCTCTACTGATACGGATGTAGTGTCGATTCTGGTCAATGCAGTTCCAGGACCGATCCTTGCTGCCGGACCCGGTGACAATCTACTGGTGAACGGATCTTTCGAAACCGGACTGGCAAACTGGGCGACTTCGGGAACCGTTAGTATCGACACATCCGTGCTACCTTCCGATGGACTCGCTCAGGCCGTTTTCAGCTCCGGCGGGATGGCTAACGATGGAGTGATTAGTCAGGCAGTCAATACCGTGGTGGGCAGGAACTATACCCTGTTTCTCGATATTGGGGCCACAGGGCTGTCCGAGCAACGTGGACGCATCGAAGTGATCGGAAGCAACTCGCTGCTCGATACAATTGCGGTCGCTCGAGGATCCTCGCCTACTGACCATCGCACGCTCGCTTATACGTTTACCGCCAACAGTATTTCGACCATTATTCGCATTAGTGACACCTCTGTCGCCGGGTCCGAGACGAGCGATTTAGTGATTGATCATGTGCGGCTTTATGCAGATCTTCCATCCGTGGAAGAAAATGCTGCTGGCGGGACACTCGTCGGTCGAGTCGGAGCCGTGGACTTGAATCATAACGATGATCTGACTTACGCGATCGTAGGAGGTGACCAAAGCAATTTTGAAATAGTCGGAAATGAAATAAAAGTCCGGCCGGGAGCGGAGCTCGACTTTGAGTCCGGTGTTAGTCGTGAATTAGTGATCCGCGCAACAGATGAGGCCGGTGCGATTTCCGAGTCATCGATCACCGTCATCGTCCGCGATGCCAATGAAGCTCCGATACCAGTCAACGATTCAATCGCAGCCATCGAAGCCGGAGGAATTAGCAATGCTGCGGCTGGCACCAACCCAACCGGCAACGTCTTGGCCAATGACACGGATGTGGACTCAGGCGACACCATGACTGTAGCGGGAGTTGCTGCGGGGACCGTTGGCAGTGCTGTTGGTAACATAGCGACCCCGGTCAGCGGCTCCTTTGGATCGATCAACATCGCAGCCAATGGTGCCTTCAGCTACACCGTTGACAATAACAATTCAGCCGTACAAGCCCTTCGTACTACCCATAATACATTGCAAGATGTTTTTACTTATACAATACGCGACATTGTGGGTCTTACCAGTACCGCGCAAGTCACCGTGATAATTCAGGGGGCTAACGATGCACCCCATGATTTGGCCGGTACCCTGGCCGTCGATGAAAACTCGGCCAACGGTACCTCGGTGGGAACCGTCACCCGCAGCGACGTCGACTCAGATGACGGCACTACGTACTCACTCGTCGACAGTGCTGGCGGCCGCTTTACGATCAACAGTTCCACAGGAGTTGTCACCGTCGCCAATAGCTCGTCACTCGATCGTGAAACCGCCGCCAGCCATAATATCACCGTACGGGTCACCGACACCGCGGGGGCTACTTACGATGAAGTCTTTGCTGTAGCAATTTCCGATGTCGATGAATTTGATGTCGGAGTAGTCACCGATGCCAACGCGACCATCAATAGCCTCGCAGAAAATTCCGCCAATGGCACCCTTGTTGGCATCACCGCTTCTGCGACTGATCCTGATGCCACCAACAACTCCATCACCTACTCGCTCGATGATTCCTCCGGTGGGCGTTTTACTATCGATAGCAGTACCGGGTTTGTCACCGTGGCGAATTCGACCTTGCTGAATTTTGAAGTGGCGAGCAGCTATTCCATTACAGTACGGGCTACTTCGAGCGATACCAGTTGCTCTACGACTAACTTCACCATTAACCTCACCGACGTTGACGAATTCGATGTCGGGACGGTGATTGACACCAACGCCACCAGCAACAATGTCGACGAAAACGCCGCGAACGGCACTGTGGTGGGTATCACCGCTAGTGCTGTCGATACCGATGCGACCAACAATGCAATCACGTACTCGCTCGATGATTCCGCTGGTGGGCGATTCTCCATCAATAGCAGTACCGGAGTCGTGACCGTTTTAGATGGCACGCTCCTCAATTTTGAAGCCGCCACCAGCCACACGATTACCGTTCGAGCCACATCGAGCGATACCAGTTTCTCTGCCACAGGCTTCACCATCAACCTCACCGATGTCAACGAGACGCCGGTAGCTGTGTCCGATGCCACGACAGCGATGGAAGCGGGTGGTGTTGTCAATGGTTCCGCCGGTGCAAATCCATCCGGTAATGTTCTCACCAACGATACCGACGTCGATGTGGCTGATACCAAGACGGTTAGTGGTGTCGCTGCAGGAGTGATTGGTTCTGCCACGACCAATGTTGGTTCCGCAGTGACTGGGACTTATGGTTTCATCAACATTGCTGCCAATGGTTCGTTTACCTACACGGTCGATAATTCCAATGCGTCGGTACAATCTCTTCGTACCACCGCAAATACCTTGCAAGATGTCTTCACGTACACGATGCAGGACGCGGGCGGGTTGGGCAGCACGACGCAAATTACAGTCACCATCCAGGGTGCGAACGACAATCCAGTGGGTGTGGTCGATACCGGTACAGCCACCGAAGCCAGCGGCTACGCCAATGCCACGGCAGGCTCTAATGCCACGGGCAACGTGCTCACCAACGATACCGATGTGGATTCGGTTGCCAATGGCGAGACCAAGACGGTAACGGGCGTGGCCGCAGGCACGGTCTCGTCGTCTGTGGGATCTGTGTCGTCTGTGGTTAATGGATCGAACGGTTCGATCACCATTAATAGTGATGGAACTTACAGCTATGTCGTCAATGAATCCAATGCGACGGTCCAAGCACTCCGCTTATCCAGTCAAGCGATTACCGATGTCTTTAGCTACACAGTGACCGACGTTGGTGGGCTGACTTCGACCACGCAAGTTACCATTGCGATCCAAGGTGGCAACGATGCACCGATCGGTGTCGATGATACAGCTACAGCGGTCGAAGCTGGTGGGCTAGCCAATGGAACTTCCGGTACGAACCCGACGGGTAATGTTCTAACGAACGATACCGACGTCGATGCCGTCGCCAACGGCGAAACGAAAACGGTCACTGCGATCGCCGCTGGTTCGGTAGCCAATCCGCTGGACGCAGTTGGCTCGGTTACCGGAATTTATGGTTCGATCAACATTGCTGCCAATGGTTTATATGCGTATTCGTTGGATAACACCAACGCTGCCGTGCAAGCGCTGCGTTTCTCGGGACAAACTCTGACCGATACCTTTACCTATCAAATGACCGACGCAGGTGGACTGAACTCGCTCGGCACCGTGACCATCAATATCCAAGGGTCGAACGACAATCCGGTTGCTGTGGTTGATACGGGAACCGCAACCGAAGCAGGTGGCTATGCGAATGCTACGGTGGGATCGAATGCGACCGGCAATGTTCTGACCAACGATACCGATGTGGATTCGGTTGCCAATGGTGAGACCAAGACGGTAACGGGCGTGGCCGCAGGCACGGTCTCGTCGTCCGTGGGATCTGTTTCATCCGTAGTTAATGGATCGTACGGTTCGATCACCATCAATGGTGATGGAACTTACAACTACGTCGTCAATGAATCCGATGCGACGGTCCAAGCCCTTCGTCTAACCAGTCAAGCGATTACCGATGTCTTTACGTACACGGTGACCGATGCAGGTGGATTGACTGTAACCACACAGATCAGCATTACGATTCAAGGAGCCAACGACGGCCCGGTTTCGGTCGATGACACCGCGACAGCGGTAGAAGCAGGTGGTTTATCCAATGGAACTGCTGGCGCTAACCCCACCGGCAACCTGCTGGCCAACGACACCGACGTCGATTCATCGGCCAATGGTGAAACAAAAACGGTGACCGCCATCGCTGTGGGATCGGTCGCGAACCCGACGGGTACTCTCGGAACGATCACCGGAACCTATGGATCGATCAACATCAGTTCCGGCGGTGCCTATACGTATACGGTAGATAACGCGAATGCGAATGTGCAGGCGATGAGGCTCGCGAGCCAAACGCTCAGCGAAACATTTACGTATCGAATGTCCGATGCCGATGGATTGACTTCGGTTGCGACACTGGCCGTCACAATCCAAGGAGCGAACGATACACCTACCGCTGTTGCCGACACCGCAACCGCGGTCGAAGCAGGTGGTTTTAGCAACGGTACAGGGGGTACAAACCCCAGCGGCAATGTGCTGACCAACGATACGGATGTCGATTCCGGAGATACTAAGACCGTCACAGGGGTTGCTGCGGGGACAGTTGCCTCCGCCTCATCCAACGTCGGGGCATCCGTCGTGGGATCCTATGGAACGATCACCATCTCATCGACGGGGGCCTATAGTTATACCCTAGATAATACGAATGCGAACGTTCAGGCGTTGCGAACAGCATCGAACACCTTGTCCGATGTGTTTACATACACGATGAACGATGCATCAGGTGTGGCTAGCACAACGCAAATCACGGTGACAATACAAAGTGCCAACGATGCACCTGTTGCCGTTGCAGATACTGCGACTGCCGTTGAGGCAGGAGGCGTGGCAAACGGAACTGTAGGAGCAAATCCGACGGGGAATGTTCTTACCAATGACACGGATGTCGATTCGGGCGATACGAAGACGGTCAGCGGTGTGGCGAGTGGTGCCGTTGGATCGGCCTCTTCCAACGTTGGGACGGTTGTCGTCGGTTCCTACGGATCGATCACTATCACTTCCGCCGGTGCATATACGTACATGGTCGACAACAGCAACGCCACGGTGCAAGCACTCCGCTCAACCGGGAATACGCTAACCGACGTATTCACGTACACGATGCAGGATACGGTGGGCCTCGCCAGCACCTCACAGATTACGGTGACGGTTCAAGGTGCCAATGACGCACCTGTTGCCTTTGCAGATACTGCGACTGCCGTTGAGTCAGGTGGCGTGGCAAACGGAAGTGCTGGAACAAATCCGACGGGGAATGTTCTTACCAATGACACGGATGTCGATTTGGGCGATACGAAGACGGTCAGCGGTGTGGCGAGTGGTACCGTTGGATCGGCCTCTTCCAATGTTGGGACGGCTGTCGTCGGTTCCTACGGATCGATCACCATCTCTTCCACCGGTGCGTATTCGTATACCGTCGATAACAGTAACGCCACGGTACAGGCTCTGCGAACGACGTCTAATACGATCTCTGATGTATTTACTTATACGGTCACTGATGCCGGCGGTTTGAGCAGCACGACACAGATTACGGTGACCATCCAAGGAGCCAACGATGCTCCCGCTGCAGTTTCCGATGCGTCGTTCGCGACGAGCGTCCTGTATGCAATGCCTTCCGTCGAATACCTGGTCGTTGGTGGCGGAGGAGGTGGTGGTGGCGGAGCCCTGGCGGCGAACAATGGCGGTGGTGGTGGTGGTGGTGGTGTGATCACTGGAATCTCAAATAACCTGTCAGCTGCAACTTATAGCATTGTTGTCGGTGCTGGTGGAAATGGAGGCACAGCATCCAATATTGGTACAAGTGGCGGCAACTCTTCTTTCAACGGCCTTGTTGCAATAGGTGGGGGTGCTGGGGGTGGTGGTACTCCAGCAACAAAATATGCCGCGTTATCAGGAGGTTCTGGTGGAGGTGGTGGGTATTCCGGACTCACTTCAGGAGCCTCTGGAACAGCCGGGCAGGGAAATAGTGGTGGCAACGCTGCTGGTGGCTCACCATATCACGCTGGCGGCGGAGGAGGTGCAGGAGGAGCTGGTGGCAGTAGCCCCGGTGTCGGCGGAGTCGGTATCGCATCCTCAATAAGTGGGACGACTCAGTTTTACGCAGGTGGCGGTGGCGGGGGGCAGGATAATGGTCCCAATAGCGGGGGCAATGGTGGAGGTGGGGCCGGAGCTAGAGGGGCTGGGGTGGTTAACCCAGTTGCCGGAACAGCAAATACAGGCGGCGGCGGTGGTGGTGGTGCAAGTCAAGGAACCGGTATATCGGGTGCAAATGGCGGCTCCGGTGTGGTCATAGTCCGCTATCGAACAGACGGATCTGACGGGATATCTAACTTGTCGACTGGTGGCACGATCACAACCTGGGGCATTTACACGATCCACACCTTCACCACGAGTGGTACCTTCAACTGTATCAGTTCGTCGGTTAGCTCCAGTGGCAACGTGCTGACCAATGACACGGATGTGGATAGCGGGGATACCAAGACGGTCAGTGGCGTCGCCGCGGGGGTCGTAAGTTCCGCATCGTCGAATGTAGGTTCGAATGTCACAGGTTCCTACGGTTCGATTATGATCGCTGCGAATGGTGGTTATTCTTATACCACGGATACCAACAATGCAGTAGTCCGTGCGTTGCGAACCGCGAGCGATACGATCAATGATGTCTTCACGTACACGATGCGCGATACAGTGGGATTGACGAGCACCACACAGCTCACCATCACCCTCCAAGGTGCGAACGATGCCCCTGTTGCGGTTGCCGATACCGCGACCGCGATTGAGGCAGGTGGAACGGCCAACGGCACCGCGGGTACGAATCCGACCGGCAACGTCCTGACCAACGACACCGATGTCGATACGGGCGATATCAAGACCGTGAGCGGTGTAGCCGCCGGAGTTGTTGGATCGGCTACGACCAACGTGGGTTCCGCTGTTACGGGTACATACGGATCGATCACTATCTCTGCAACAGGCGATTATACGTATACCGTCGATAATAGCAACGCTACGGTACAGGCACTGCGCACAACAGCGAATACGATCACCGATGTCTTTACTTACACGGTCACTGATACAGGTGGTTTGACGAGCACGACGCAGATCACAGTCACTATTCAGGGTGCCAACGACGCGCCAACGGCGGTAGTTGATTCGGCAATAGCTGTCGAAGCTGGGGGGCTTGCGAACGGTACGGCAGGAACGAATCCAACAGGCAACGTATTGACAAATGATACCGATTTCGACGCGGAAGCCAACGGTGAGACGAAAACGGTCGTTGGAGTCTTGGCAGGCACTCAGGTGATCGCATCTGGTAATGTTGCAACCGGTGTTGCGGGTAGCTACGGATCGATCACTATCTCTGCAACGGGTGCGTATACTTATACGGTCGATAATACGAATGCCACCGTTCAAGCGTTACGAACAACATCGAACACGCTATCCGATGTGTTTACGTACACAATGAACGATGCATCAGGTGTGGCTAGCACGACGCAAATCACGGTTACGATACAAGGTGCAAACGATACACCAACGGCGGTTGTCGATACAGCCACTGCGGTCGAGGCAGGTGGCGTGTCAAACGGAACTGCAGGAACAAATCCGACGGGGAATGTACTTGCCAATGACACGGATGAAGATTCGGGTGATACAAAGACGGTGACGGGTGTTGCCGCTGGGTCGCAGGTAAGTGCGACGGGATCGGTCGGCGTCGGGGTGACAGGCACCTATGGCTCGATCAGTATCGGAGCGAATGGAGCGTACACGTATACGGTCGACAACAGCAACACGGCAGTGCAAGCATTGCGTATCACTGGCCAGACGCTCTCGGAAGTCTTTACCTACACGATGGCCGATACGGCCGGATTGACCAGCACGTCGAAGATTACAGTTACCATTACGGGTGCCAACGACACGCCGGTGGCGGTGAATGATAGCAACACAGCGGTTGAGGCGGGTGGTGTAGCTAATGGTACTTCCGGTACCAATCCTACTGGCAACGTTCTGACCAACGATACCGACGTCGACACCGTCGCCAATGGCGAAACGAAGACCGTGACGGGCGTTGCTGCTGGATCGGTGTCGAGCCCTGCAGGCTCGGTGGGCGTGAGTGTTACGGGAACGTATGGTTCGATCAATATCGGTTCTACCGGGGCATACATCTACACCGTGGATAACTCGAATGCCGCGGTACAAGCATTGCGGCTGACCAGTCAGACGCTGAGTGAGACCTTTACCTACACGATGGCTGACGCTGGTGGATTAACGTCGGTCGCGACGGTGACGATCACGATCCAAGGATCGAACGACAACCCTATCGCAATTGTCGACACCGGGACCGCGACCGAGGCAGGTGGTTATGCGAATGCGAGCGTGGGTTCGAATGCTACGGGCAACGTTCTGACCAACGATACCGACGTTGATACCGTCGCAAACGGCGAAACCAAGGCGGTGACTGGCGTCGCAGCAGGAACGGTGGGTAGTGCTACCGGATCGGTGGGTACGAGCGTTACCGGGACTTACGGCGCCATCACGATCGGATCAAATGGTGCGTTCACGTACGTGGTCAACGAATCCAACGCCACCGTGCAAGCATTGCGATTGACGAGCCAGACGATCACGGATGTGTTTACTTATACCGTGACCGATGCAGGCGGATTGACGGCGACGAATCAAGTGACCGTCACGATCCAAGGTGCCAATGACGCGCCGGTATCCTTCGACGATACGATCACCGCCGCTGAAGCGGGCGGGTATGGGAATATGGCCGCCGGGGTTAATCCGACCGGCAATGTGCTAGCGAATGATACCGATGTGGATTCGGTGGCGAATGGTGAAACGAAGACGGTGGTGGGAGTTGCGGCGGGAGCAGTTGGGACAACTGCTCTACAATGGGTGGGTGCCGATGTTATCGGTGCTTATGGGGCGATCAACATTGCTGCGGATGG
>JBKCUW010000039.1:0-3518 GCA_046318275.1 Pirellula sp.
TTTGAAGAACCCGGGGTTTTCGTGGAAAAATCAAGAGTGAGAGCGGAGGGACTCGAACCCTCGACCCAAGGATTAAAAGGTGTTTGAAACTCCAAGCAAACACTACAGGATGACGGCATGCTACAGCAGTTGCGCAGCACCGAGATTTGACGACCAAAACAGGAATATTCTACGCCACTGCGACGTTTACCCGTCTCTACTTTCAACTCTCTGAACTCTACTCTCTAGCCGCGCAGCGGCTTGCTGAGTTCTCGGACGCAAAAGTGCTGAATGTTGTGCTGCGGAGCAGTGAAGATAGTTACGGTTTCTAGCAACATGCTGACAATGCATGCAATGGTTCGTACTTCTCAAACCAAACCGAAGACTACTCCGTTCCCTTGTTGCTTTTCAACTCCTGCAACCGTTTTTTCACTCTCGCCAGCTCTTGCTCATACTTGTTGTCATCGACGTTCAGCTTGAACTCGGCCTCCACGACCACGGCAAGCCCCTGGTCTAATGGTAATCCCTCGGTCTGGCTCGATAAAATTCTCTTCGGATATTTACCAAACTCATCCTCTTGCCATTCAATCCTATTGAAAGTAACGAACCCCACCGGCTTGCTATCTGGAACAGCATCCATGACAGGTTTAGAAAATCCAACCCACTTCACGATGGATGGATAGCCATCTTTGCTTTCTACCTCCCACATCATCATAGAGCCATTCATCGAACTCCATTTCGAAACAACATCGCCGTGCTTCTCGCTTCCAGAGATGCACCGATATTTCGATTGGAATATGGATGCAGCGCTTTCGCGATACGGCAGACTTCTAGTACCAGGATTAAGAAACGGCCAATCGAACAGTCGAGGGAAGACCAAGCATTTTGAATTCACAGTCTTTACCTGGACGAAATGGAAAAGATCTTTGCTAACACCTTGCTCATTCATCCCGTAGAGGCGATCTTCGAACTCAACCCGACACCATTGTCGCGGCAACGCAATGCACGGGTACTCTCCGTTTGGATCCACCTCGCTAGGCCGAGCATCGCGCCTAGCACGCACCCATCGTATGCCATCGGCCTTGGAAACTAGCTCTACAAACTCCTCGGTTCCACTGTAAGAATCGGGACGCCCTGGTTCACTACTAAACTCAGTCTTCACAGTCAACATGTAGCTGTCGCACGCAAGCTTGGAAGAGTTCAGATACGCATCGATTTCAGCCTCACCTAGAGCTTCTTGAGAGAAACAACACGGATAGTAAACGCAAAAAGAAAACATAAAAACAAGGCAGCGCCAAATCATGCTAGCCTCACTAATAAAAGGGGGGTATTAAAACTTCTGGAATGTTTGTGGTGCGATCGCACCACAAACATTCCAGAATTGCCATTGATTTCTATGGGCCATTTGGACATAGTTCATCATCGGGAATTCCGTATGTAAACGAAACCGTTCCGGTGCAGTACGACAACTGGTCTTCCATGTTCAGAACGCAACCTCTACAGTAGTTCACAGTAAAGCACGGGAACGTCTTTCGCGGCTCCTTCAAGTTAACCGAATATTTTTCCTCGCCCTCCACTGCGTAGTAGTCATGTGAACTGGTCCAATCGTTTTGGTTAGCAGGATTATACGTCGTATATCTTCGGCCAACACTTGTACAGGCATTGTTGCTACTGCATCGGTTAGACGCCTCAATGACGCAAACGTCAGCTTCATCAGTCGGTAAATTAGGAATCAAATAATTGCCTGCACAAGACTCATGATAGAGCACATCATAGAATCCTGTTGAACAAGGCACTTGTCCTCCAGGCCCCTGTGCGTTCAAACTCGATACACCAACCAAAACCGCCATTACAAAAAACACAAATCGAGTACACATATTTCACTCCAGCCAAAAACAAGGAACAGAAAAAACGACGTCACTATTCAAGAGAAATTGAACAGAGCCAAGCTCACGATTTTCAAGGAATTTCTTTGCATCACAGGTCAATGTACAACGAGCTGCATCCTTGTCTGCCGTAACATCGACCGAACATTTTGCTGTCGCTCCGTCCTTGGCTATAACTACAGAATACAGATCGGGACGCTCGATTAGATTCCTTACTAGCGAGCCTCTCAGCATCAGTCGGCAAGTAAATTTGCCTTCATGTTCTCTAAACACTGCTGCTCGCGGAAAAGACTGAACGCGATTAATATATCGTAGCGTTACCGGAACTCCAATTTGCGATGGGACGTGAACTATTTCAAATGCATAGTCCAGTAATCTACCCTCCGATTTCGCTACGCTAATTTCAAGTGATACCGTTTGATCTGCCTTGCGATTTGATTTCGATATAGATAGAAAATTCGCATTCGGCGGCAGACGAAGTTCGAATTCGCCGAGCTCTACCCCGGAATGCACTGGGGAGACATCCATGTACACGAGGGATTCATCGTCTGATTCCAATTCAATGAGTGGCTTCGAAATCCGAAAGTCGGCGGTGGAACGTCCAGCGATATGAATGGCGAAACGTGCCCTTACGTTGGGGTCAGCGCAATAGATCGACGCCGAAACTCTCCCTAGAGCGCTGGGAACCTTGTACAGCAAGAGAAAATCCCTCGACTGCTTCGAATCAACCTCCAATTTTTCAGGCACCCCTGCTGTGCAACCACAGGATGGCTTGGTCTTCGCGGAGATTGGAAATTCGTATTCATTAGTCAATGAGATCTTTATCGGCACATCGCTTCCCGCTAGACGATCACCAATGTCAACAACAAAGTTCTCATCCTCAGTGTTTTTCAACGTGAAACTACTTAGAACCCTTTCACTTTTCGTTGCTTCCCATTTAGTCCGGAATTCTTCAAAACTGACGGCGTGCCCTTCCTGCGCTAAGGAGATATGCGGCCAGAAACATACGAACCAAGAAACAACCACCCAACTAATCAAACCCGGCATGATTACACGTTTTTCGTGTCCTCTGCTACCGATCCTACAAGTCAAATGTTCCAAAGAAGACTGAAGGTTAACGTAGGTTGATGTCAACAGATGCGGGACAGAATTGTTGATTTGACCTGGCGAAATCGGCTCAAATTGATTTTCCAGCGCGGTTGAGTGATTCCTTACAACGTTCATACTCAATTCCTAATGGCTCCTAATGGCCAAGTTAAAAAAGGAATAAAGTCAATGTTACCGCATTTCGATCCGTGAGGCCTAACTCAAATTTTTTTACTGAAAATCGCACCCGTGGTCAAGCATTTTGCGCATGCCGTAGTAGAAATTGGCAAATTCCTGCAGAAAGTGACGGAATGTTTCGCTGGGCCGAAAGGTTAGTTAGGAACCGCATTGCAGGCATGGAATGACAGAAGTATGTCTTGGCGATTGATTGGTTCTGACCCGAATTGCATCCCGTTTGGAACGAACCGCTGTCTTGGTTCACCGGTAAGTGGAATCGTCTTCGGATTGGTTAACGCAGTGTGATAGCATCCAGCTTGGGAATTTCGCCGCATCGTGCGGCGAAGGTTTAACGCTTATTGCCAAAGTCGGAATGGAATGGAGCGGTCC
>JBKCUW010000040.1:0-6311 GCA_046318275.1 Pirellula sp.
TTTGAAGAACCCGGGGTTTTCGTGGAAAAATCAAGAGTGAGAGCGGAGGGACTCGAACCCTCGACCCAAGGATTAAAAGGTGTTTGAAACTCCAAGCAAACACTACAGGATGACGGCATGCTACAGCAGTTGCGCAGCACCACGTTTTGACGATCAAAACAGCGATGCTTAATGCATCCTCGTGGGTTACCCACCTCTGCTTTCCATGTTCTACCCATGTACTTTCTAGCCGCTCACAGGCTAGCCGACTTATCGGACACAAAAGTGCACAATGTGGTGACGCGGAGCAGGGCTCAGGTTTTTAGCCGAATCCGAAGGGATGACCGAAACGAAGGAAACACCGTATTTATCGAACGTTTCCATGATCCTGGAAAAATCCATAAGCGAGCGGCTGAGTCGGTCGACTTTGTAGACCACTACGCAATCGATCTTTCCGCTTGCCGGACGATTTGGGTGATAGTCAACGTTTTTAGGCGTGCGATCTCGGACGCTGTTGCAGCGTTCATGGGTGATTCTCCAATCATTTCTCTGTGTCTTCCCTCCGGCCTAAAGCCTCTCGCCTCCGGCCTATCTCAGACACAGAGAGCCTGATTCCAGAGAGAAGCTCAAGGCTCGGGTCGCGAGAGTTTGCAGAGATTTTGGACCTTTGGTCCAGTACTATAGCAAGGCCCATGGCAAGCACGGCCGCAATCCGCTCGCGCCGCTGTTGGCTCGGAAGATCCGAGAAGGAAAGATTCGACATGGTATGTCTCACCGGGTATTGAAGATGCAAGCTGAAACTGATTCAGCTCACCCGGGGTTATGTATGCCGTGGATGTACGATTCTGTTTGCGGTCAGAGAATTTCTATGCTCGAACATGCACCACTACATCCAATTTGAACGTGTAATCTGGTCGAGCGCGGCTTTTGTGGTTTACCTACTGGTTGGATGAGAGAATTCATGGAGGACTTCCCTGCGAGTATTTGTTTCAACCTTTCTGGTCGTTGGAAAAAGGTCATTGACTCACGGACAGGCAGGAACTCCACCACAACTCACTAACGATTAGACAGGAATTTAGAGATTCCTCGAACTTTCGTGTCAGATTACGGTAGTAACCTGAGTTTAGTATCACAGGAGACAGTTATGACCGAATTCCCACAAACCCGATTGAGCCTGATTGCGCAAGTCCAGTCCCCAGGGGATCGAGAGGCATGGGATCAATTCGTGCTCATTTATCGCCCTGTTATTTATCGTATGGCGCGTCGCCGGGGAATGCAGGACGCGGACGCTCAGGACCTGGTGCAGAGCGTCTTCATGCGCGTGGCCAGTTCCATCCAGCGATGGGAGAAGAATGACCCTGAAACCAAGTTTCGTCATTGGCTGCGGCGGGTCGTTCGAAATACGATCTTCAGCGCTTTGTCTCGGCAGCCCAAAGACGCCGCCGGCGGTTCCGAAATGCCTGATCTGCTTGCCAGCCAACCTGAGAATGAAAAGCTTGTTGAGCAGGAGTTGGCGACCGAAACAATGCGAGAACAGTATCGTCATGCCGCCGCGGTTGTGAAAAAGGATGTTGATCCAGACACCTGGCGGGCATTCGAGCTCACGGTGGTTGGCGGACAATCCTGTGAAGAGGCAGCAGCTCTGCTGGGGAAATCCGTGGGGTCTGTCTACGCAGCTCGAAGTCGCGTCATGCGAAGACTACGCGAACAGGTTACGTGCTTGCAGGAGAATGACCAATGAACTCGAAAGCCAACCGCTGCGACCGCCAGCATATCGACGAATTCCTGAGGTCGGACCAAATTCAGATAGCAGACGCCGAGCTTGTCTCTCATCTGGATAGCTGTCGTGACTGCAGAGAGTACTTGGAACGGCAGGCTGCGGATGCCGAAAGTTGGAACCAAGCAGCCCACTTACTGCAGGAAACGGAATTCGACGTAGCCAGTTCCATCGAGTACTCCGCTGCAGCAATCGACTTGTTGCGTGTCAGCATTCCGACAGCAATCCAAAACGTTCTGGAATCGCTCACCCCTTCGGAAGACCCTCATCGTCTCGGCCGCCTGGACGGATATGAGATCACAGGTGTCATCGGCGCGGGGGCGATGGGGGTCGTGCTGAAAGCCATCGACCCGGCGCTGGATCGGATCGTGGCGCTAAAGGTTATGGCTCCGCAAATCGCCACTCACGCGACGGCCCGGAAAAGGTTTGCCCGGGAGGCCAAAGCTGCAGCTGCCGTATTGCATCCCAACGTGATTCCGATCTATGCCGTTTCCAGCGGCGGGGCGATACCTTACCTGGTGATGGCCTATATCCGTGGCGGTTCACTGCAGAAGCGGATCAATCGCGAGGGCGCATTGAACACGGGCGAAATTCTTCGAATCGGATCACAGATTGCCGCAGGCTTGGCGGCCGCCCATGACCAGGGACTCGTGCATCGCGACATCAAACCAGAGAACATTATGCTAGGCGAAGGGGTCGAGCGAGTCACGCTGACCGACTTTGGTCTCGCTCGCAGTGTTGACGACGCCTCAGTTACCCAGCACGGGACTATCGCCGGAACTCCGCAATACATGTCCCCCGAACAGGCTCGCGGTGAATCCGTCGAGCAGGCAAGCGATCTATTCAGCCTCGGTAGTGTTCTTTATACGCTTTGCACCGGTCGCGTGCCGTTTCGAGCAGAATCTTCGCACGGTGTGATGAGAAAGATCATCGATGAGGAGCCAATACCGATTCGAGAACTGAACCCTGAGATTCCGGAATGGTTGTGTGACATTGTGACTAAGCTCATGGCGAAAGACAAAGCAGCCCGATTCACTTCGGCAAAGTATGTTCACACGCTGCTTGAAGCTTGCCTTAGTCATGTGCAACAACCGACAGTTATCGAGCTTCCGAAAGATCTTCGCGAGCTTTCTAGTCCCAAATCTACATCCCGACTTCCCCTTATCCTTGGAGTTTGTGCCGTGACTATTGGTTCGATGTTAGTTCTTTGGTTAAGTGGCGTTCTCGGACTTCTTGTCCAGGAACCAGCACCTAAAGAAACGACTGTTGTTAAGCAAGAATCCGCCGAAGTATCTCCCCCTAGCGCGCCACTGACTTGGAAAGCATTGCTCGGTGAAGGTGAGGTTCCTGACAACTACCCGACGGAACCATTGCAAGCGATCGATGGGTTAAACAAGAGCCTTGGCAGTTGGGGATTTACCGGCAAGCAAATGCGCGACGGCAAAGATGTTGAGTTCGAAGCTGTCCTACAGGTTCAGGGGGGAGTCAGCAAAGACCAGATTTCTCTAGGAAGCATGCCCATGTGGCAAATCACCATCCAGTGGCCGGTCAAGGAACCGAAGCAAACTTGGCACATGACACTGGTCCCCGGCTTCAATCCGGATGGAGTTGAATGGTTGTTGTTTTCTGCTCAATCAAGCTACGACGAGACAAAGGCCACTGGTGAAAAACAGTTCTTTAAAGGAGCCTGGGATCATGCTTCTCGGACGCTCACATGGACACCAAGAGCACCGTTTGTGCCGGGTGCTGCATCGGGACAGGATAAAGTGGTGAAAGGTCGCGAATTTCAAATGATCATCTCGGAGATTGGCGGACTCCAGATCAAGAACTTCCAACAGGATCATTCACCCCAGATCTCCGGCCAGTCGGTGGTTCGACTCGGAGAGTATGTCAAGCCAGGCACTGACCTAAAGACTCTAAAATTGTTGCCCAACGGTTACAAAATGTTCTTCGCAAGTTCCAGTGAAGTGCTTTTGGTTGATAAAGAAAATGGCGGTGTTGCCGGCGCTCGTGTTGACAAGATTGGCTGCTCCGGAGAATTGATTTTTGGACTGATTACGCAGCGAGAAGGCATCGAGAAGCCAGAAGACACACTCGGTTATTTTTGGCTGGATTCAGTAACTGGCGAAATCACCAAAGGAATGGAACTGGGTGCATGGCGAGACGCGCTGAAAGCCAAGGGGGTTGAGGAACCAGTGCTGCTGGCTCCAGAACGCGTCGGCCCGAGATCGTAATGGCGTGCGAATGCAGGTCCGCTAGTCTGCCGAGCGCAACGTTTCTTAAATCCAACGAGAGGTGACGGGCCAGGCGATGGTGGAGTTGTTGAAGAACAAATAGCGCGAGAACAAAACCAAGTACAGACCGAAGGACGAAACAGTGGATAGATCAAATGAGTGGATAGAGGCATTGCGACTCGCTGGACAGACGAAGATGCGACATGGAGTTCATTAAATGCCATAGAAAATGCGATCCATCGGCTGCAGTTGGATAATCGTTGAGTTGGAAACCAATAATGAGGAAAGAATCATGAGAATGAATTGGATGAGAAAGTCGGTGTTTGCTTTGACTCTTGGAGTGCTCTCTTGGACCCTACCGATGCAGCTTCAAGCGCAGTCTGGTGGTAGCAGTGAACTAGGAGGGGGCGGCGGTACCGCAGGTGGCGAGGGGGGATTTGGATCTGGAGAATTGAGTGGACCATCAACAGACTATTTGAAGGCTCAAAAGGAGTTCCGCGAAAAATTCAAAGGGATAGTTCATGTGACACATGAGATTCGAGTGAGCAACATCATGGCCCAGTCTCAAGCTGGATTGGCGTTGCTGGTCGAGAAGACAGCTCCGGAAGGGAGGAACATGGTTGTATACGAGATTGTCGGTGCCAAAGAGGTTTTGCGTCCAGAGCTTCGCCCGGAGCTTGCCGAATTACTTAAGAATGTGGGCTCGAGCAATGCTACTTCTCGCTACATCATTCGCGATCTAGTATCGGACGCAGAGATGCAGTCGGCATTTGTCAACGTTTGCAAATCGAATTATGGGTTTCTACCGCCCAATCTCGTCGAGAAGAATGGTATCTCCTTGTTATTACTTGAGACGAAAAATGAAACCGCTCTCTGTACCGAGGTAGCGGACCTAGATATCCAGGACCAAGTCGAAACGAAAGAGCAAGAAATCTACGAAGCTCCCGCGAAGAGCTATCTTCCCACGATAACTAAGGAAGCCACAATAGGTTCTGCAGTTGTTTTCGGGAACGGAGGAATTGGGATCGCCATCAGTCGCAATGGAACAGTCGAGACTCTCAGCGGTCGAGAGCTAGTTGATGCCTGCATCGATTTGCGGCTGTTGATGGAGAGGGGTAAAGCGATCGACCCATTCGGCTCAGGTCCCTCGGAAACCTTTGTAGTGGTCAAAGACAAACTCTATTCGGATCCGTTTGCGGCCGATGTATCGGCAGAGTCCCAGATCACATCGAAACCAAATGTAAATCCTGATTTTTCCGTCGAGGAACGATCGATCGACGATACATTGGTTCTCGTGTTGACTGCGTACAAGCAGAGCAAAGACAAAGCATCGAAAGAAGCGGCTACGTTGCAACTGAAGCAAATCCTCCGCGACCAGTTCGATTCCTTGCGAGCCGTCCGGCTCGCACAGATTGAAGATTTGCGAAGACAATTGGATCGATTGGAATCCGATGAGAAGATAAAGACCGATCGTAGAGACGACATCATCGACGAGCGCTTTCAACAGCTCATTCAATAGAGAATTCAAACACGCTCTCGAGAAGAGCTCGTTCATCATCGTTTTGCTTGGCTTTCCCGTATATTCGGTCTCTGACCAGGACGTATGGATTGGCAAGCAGAAATCGCTCTACGAGTAATTATTCGAGGTCCGTTCTCTGGGTTATGGACGCGCGACGGAAACACGACCCATTTGCGCACGGGTTATGTGTCTCTTTCACGCGCCGGCCATAGCCGCATGGTCGAAACTCGGAATTTTCCGACATGGGTTATGGACCGAGAGACTTTTCTATAACCTCCGGGTCGAGAGACTTTGAGACTTCAGAGACTCGACGGACCACAGGCAGAAAAAGCACCCAAGTCAATTCCCGCGTGGATCCGTAGAGACATCGCGCGACAGAGAGTTTGAGACTGGGCAAGGTCGTGTAAACCCACGAAAATACTGCGTAAAAGCGCAAACAGGCCGACGTTTTGAGGCGTCGGCCTGCTGATATAACACGAGGGTCAAATTGAGTTTGATACCCTTGATTCAGTTGAGCGAACCGAACTCTTTTCAAACCGCTCGCGAGACACCTAGATTCTACGCAAGTCATTTTCCAGCAAGAGCTTACGCATTATAACCCGCGAGTCTTTCCGGAAAACTTCACTTGCATTTTGTTCCATATATGCAACAATATCAGGGCGGTCCGTTCTTTCGGTCTCTCACTTGAAGTCCCATTCGATTGCTAACTCATGTCGCTATCTACGTTTCTACAAAACCGCATTAACGAACTCGAGATGTCGATTTCCGATCTTGCTCGCCGCAGTGGCGTATCAAGGGCAAC
>JBKCUW010000041.1:0-87290 GCA_046318275.1 Pirellula sp.
AGCGGGTGATGGGATTCGAACCCACGACTTCCAGCTTGGGAAGCTAGCACTCTAGCCACTGAGTTACACCCGCATTTTGGAGGAGCATAGGATCCGATTCATCGGATTTTTTCGCTCGACAACGAGAGTATACGCATAATACCCCAGGTCAGCAAATAGGGTTGCTTGACGAGCCACACAAACGAAACTAGTTTTAATGGTTGAGATGCGGCCAGCTCCATCCTGGGATTGGATCGCAAAGAATCCGGCCTTTGGGAACCGTAAGCCTCGTGCTTC
Organism: Pirellula sp.; assembly: GCA_046318275.1. Taxonomy (GTDB): domain Bacteria; phylum Planctomycetota; class Planctomycetia; order Pirellulales; family Pirellulaceae; genus JBKCUI01. The sequence continues at coordinate 277 of JBKCUW010000041.1, forward strand.
CCGTACAATAAGGCAGCGAGCAGAAAATACAAAAACCTGGTTGCCTGATCCATCGTGTGGGTTGCGACCCACGACGTACCCAAATTAAGCCATTCCCAACCACGGCACTCACCGACGATACAATCGTCCTCGCAGATACAAGCCATGCGATCCCACCAACGAGTACACCGAATGAGATGCGTGAACCTGAGTGTTCTTGCCCTCATGGTGCTCTGGGTGTTCCCCAGACCAGTGGTGCACTCGCACGAAGAGTTCGAAAGCTCATCCCCCAGCGCTATCACGCTGGAAGAGCATCTGAAGGAATTTCATGCCCAAAATTCTCCTCCAGACAAAACTTTCCATGTTCACTGGGTGTTGAACAATGGCTCGATTCTTCTCGCTTCCTGCAATGCTCCCTCCCCAACGATCATAACGTCACTGTCTTCCCCAGATCTAGCAGATGCAGCGGTATGTGCTTTTGCGTTTAATCCTCCGAGTATCGATCTTCTCGCGACTCAAGGATTATCATCGGTTCTGGCGCGCGGTGCATTTCCTTCATGGAACGTTGTTCACTGCGACTATCTCCCTAGAGCATTTTTCCAGCCTTCTCTGCTCGCGCTGTCTTGCTTGCTGGCATGCTGACCCCTAGGCCTTAGCGGCACCCCTTCGTTGCATCTAGCGACGCTTTGGCCCAAGTCCCAAAATTTGCTCCGGGAACTTGGCTCCAGTCATCTGTCCCCACCAAAGTTTTCATCACTTTGGAATCGAACAAAAACTCGCGATCCGAATAGGGTCAGCGATCCATGCAGAACCCCTTATCCACATCGGACGCTCGCTATGACTACTTCACCAAACGATGCGAAACCCGCCTCCACAAATCGCGAGATCAACCCTTACGTCAAGCAGGCAATCATCATCGCAAGCGCGGCTTTGATCGGCGGCTTGGGCACGCGGTGGCTGACCAACCGTAACACCGACACTTCCACAGTGAACACACCCCACCACGACCGCGGTACCCCAGCAACTGACGGATCGAGCCCGACCCAGCCCAATTTGGCCATTGCAACCTATCCTGTAGACCAATGGGATGTGGCAGGTATCAAAGTAAGTCCAGCAACGCAGAGCGATTTTTCAAAGCCCATTCGCGTCACGGGAAAAATCTCCTTGAACGAGGACCGGATCGCCCACATTTATCCCATGGTCGAAGGAACGGTCGATCAAGTTTCGGTCTCACTCGGCCAAACCGTCAAGACAGATGATTTATTGGTAGTGATCCATAGCCGCGAAATTGGGACTGCCAAACTTGATCTTTACCAAGCGCGCCTGCAGCGGGAGTTGGCAACCGTGAAACTCGGTATCCAAGAAAACATTACGGCCAACACGAAGCAACTCATCGCCGCGCTTCGAGCAGGAAACCCGATCACGGAAATCGAACAAAAATTTCGCAGCAATGCCATGGGAGATTATCGAGAACGGCTACTGGCGTCCTACGCATCGTATATCAAAGCTCAAGCCGATTTAACCCGTCTGGAAGGAGTTCGAGACAGCGGCGCTGTTTCGAGCAAAGTGTTGCTCACTGCGCAAGCTTCACGCGATGCGGATCTGGCAACCTTCCAATCCAGAATCGAGCAAATCGAATACGAGATGAAAACCTCGCAATTGCTAGCTTCGCAAGATCTCAAAGAAGCAGAAACAAAAATCGCGGTGGCATCCACCAACTTACGCATCCTGGGCTGCTCCCAAGAGGATATCGACTCCATCGATCCGGCGAACCAAGGCGAGGCGATCTCCCACTATCCCATCACCGCTCCCTTTGACGGTACCGTCATCACGAAAGATGTCGCGCTGCGTGAACAAGTCCGCCAGAGCACCTCCGTCTTGACGATTGCTGATTTATCGACGGTCTGGATCACAGCAGATGTTTATGAAGAAAACGTACCTTTATTGCGCAGCCTCAGCGATAAAACACTTACCATTCGCAATGAGGCATGGCCCGACCGCACCTTCGATGCCAAAGTGTTCTACACCGGTGAAATCATGGATGAAGCCACCCGCACGATAGCGATGCGAGCAACCGCCGATAACAGCGAACGTTTGTTGAAACCAGGGATGTTCGTAACGGTGGACTTGCCAGGTATCACCGAATCCAATGTCTTCACGTTGCCAGTCGGCGCCGTTCTCGAGCATGAAGGAAAGTCCTTCGTGTTCATCCACAAGGGTGGTGATTCCTTCGAGCGTCGCAACGTGAAACTTGGTCCAACCGATGGCAAAATAGTCGTCATTCGATCTGGCTTGACCTCCGGAGAATCTGTCGTTGTCGATGGCGGATTCATTTTAAAGTCCCGACTTCTCGCAGAATTGATGGGAGAAGAGTAGTCCATGGTCAACCATATAATCGATTGGTCTCTCAACAACCGGTTCATTGTAATGCTCCTGTCCTTCGTCATCCTAGGAGCCGGTTTCTTCGCTGCGAGCACGATACCGCTAGATGCCGTTCCGGACCTCACCAACGTTCAAGTTCAAATTTTGACCAACTCACCCGCTTTAGGTCCGGTTGAAGTCGAGCAATTCATAACCTTTCCCGTTGAAAATGCCATGAGCGGTATCCCCAACGTGGACGAGATTCGATCGATCAGCCGGTTTGGACTCAGCGCAGTGACGGTTTCATTTGTCGAGGGTACAGATATCTACTGGGCTCGAAATCTGGTCAACGAACGGCTTCAAAAAGCGCGAGAAAACATCCCTCCAGGTATGGGGAGTCCCGAGATTGGCCCGATTGCAACCGGGATGAGCGAAATTTATCAGTTCGAAGTTCGCGCTGCCGACGGTGCTGAATACTCCCTCAATGAGCTTCGCACGATGCTGGATTGGCTGATCGCATTTCAACTGCGTAGTGTCCCAGGTGTGACGGAAGTGAACACCTTTGGCGGCGAACTAAAGACATATGAGGTCCAAGCCGATCCCACCAAACTTCAAAATTACGGTATCTCACTAGGGGACGTTTTCAAAGCGCTCGAGGAGAACAATGGAAACTCAGGGGGTGGATACATCGCCCATGGATCGGAACAACGATTGATTCGCGGTGAAGGACTCGTAGGTAGCCTCGACGATATCCGCTCCATTGTCCTCGACAGCAGAGACGGAACTCCAGTGAGGATCAAGGATATCGGCGATGTGCAATTCGCGCCCATGCTGCGTCAAGGAGCAGTAACGCGCGATGGCAATCGGCAAGCAGTTGTCGGAATGGTCATGATGATCATCGGGGGGAATTCCCGCCAAGTCGTCGAAGATGTCAAGCATAAGATTGCGGAGATCCAGAAAACACTTCCTAAGGATGTTGTGATCGATACGTTTTACGATCGGACCGAACTGGTCGAAAAGACGATCCACACCGTAGCTGAAAACATCGGTCTCGGCGTTCTATTGGTCATCATCATGCTCTTCCTGCTGCTAGGCGACATTCGTGCGGGGTTGATTGTTGCGGCCGCGATCCCCCTTTCAGCGATGTGCGCCTTGGTAGCGATGCGCTACGCCGGTGTATCCGCGAACCTGATGAGCCTTGGCGCGGTGGACTTTGGAGTAATCGTCGATGGCGCGGTGGTCATGGTCGAAAACTGTATGCGTCGCGCGGCGTCGTATCACCACCTCAATCGCAACGAAAAAGTCCCATTAGCAATCTTCCGCGAATCGGCTAAAGAGGTTGGTAAGCCGATTCTCTTCGCGGGCATCATCGTGATCATTGTTTTTCTTCCCATCTTGAGCTTGCAAGGCATGGAAGGAAAGATGTTTCGACCGATGGCCTTCACGTTTATGTCGGCACTCACTTCCGCATTGATACTATCGGTGACCGTTATGCCGGTCATGGCTTCCCTTTTCCTAGCGCGACGATTCAAGGAAGGGGAAACCGTATTGCTGCGTTGGCTGAAAAAAGCATATGAACCCATGCTTCAATTTGCGATGTCGAAGCCACGATGGATGTTTGGCGGTGCCCTCGGTCTCTTTGCTCTGAGCGTTGTAATTACGACGAACTTCGGAATCGAGTTCGTTCCAAAGCTTGATGAGGGTGATTTAGCCATCCAAGTAACTCGTCTTCCGAGTGTGTCTCTCGAAACCTCCATCGAGATGACCAAGAAGGTTGAGCGATGCCTTTTGAAATTCCCACAAGTGGAAACGGTGGTATCAAAGACGGGACGGCCGGAGATCGCTAACGATCCCATGGGAGTTTATCAAACCGACGTCATTGTTCGAATGAAACCTCGGTCTGCATGGCCGGAGCAGTTATCCAAGGAGTCCTTGATCGATGCGATGCAAGAATCTTTGAAGAACGACGTTCCAGGAAATGCGTTCAGCTTTACGCAACCCATTGAGCTGCGAGTCCAGGAACTTGTAGCCGGTGTGCGGTCGGACATTGGATTGAGCCTCTACGGTGACGACCTCGACCTGTTAAAGCAAAAGGGAGATGAACTGGTCAAGGCCTTGAACAAGGTCGCTGGATCCGCGGATGTTCAAGCGCAACAAATTGCTGGGCTTCCCTACCTCCGAGTTATCGTTCGACGGGAAGATTTGGCACGTTACGGTATCAACACCCGTGTCGTTCTCGATGCGGTAGCCGCAGTTGGTGGAGTTCCGATCGGGCAAGTCTTTGAGGGGCAACGGCGATTTCCATTGCAGGTTCGTCTTAAACCAGAGTGGCGACAGGATGCCGAAAAACTTTCGCAGCTCAAAATCGACGATGGCCGAGGTCGGCAGATTCCGATTTCACAGTTGGCTGATATCGTAGTCCAAGACGGTCCTGTTGAGATAAGCCGAGATTCCTTGCGTCGGCGACTTTTGGTCCAATGCAATGTCCGCGGGCGAGATCTCGCTGGTTTTGTTGCTGAGGCTCAGCGGGTGGTCGACAAAGATGTTGTGCTCCCCGCAGGGTACTCACTCCGCTGGGGTGGTCAATTTGAGAACTTGCAACAAGCGTCCCAGCGACTGGCCGTCGCCGTACCAGTCGCATTGATTCTGATCTTTGCGCTCTTGTACATGACCTTTAACTCGATGAGCCTTGCATGGCTTATCTATCTTAACGTTCCCATCGCCGCAACAGGTGGAGTGCTTGCCCTTTGGCTGCGTGGAATGCCCTTGTCCATCTCCGCTGGCGTAGGCTTCATCGCTTTATTCGGGATCGCGGTAATGAATGGAGTGGTATTGATCGAGCACGTACGCCATCTGCGTCATTCAGGCGAAACACAGTGGAATTCGGTCGTCCATGGAGCGATCGATCGACTGCGTCCAGTCTTGATGACCGCTTCCTGCGGCGCTTTGGGCTTTATTCCCATGGCGATCTCAAGCAGCTCGGGAGCGGAAGTGCAGCGGCCGCTCGCGACAGTGGTCATCGGGGGCTTGATCACCTCCACCACGCTCACCCTCCTGGTTTTACCGACCATTTATCGATGGTTTGAACCCAAAGACTCTCATGCATAAAATCCGCCGAATCCGTGCACTTAGAATGGCGATTCTCGGGCGGTGCGCAATCTTGCTTTTGTCGGAGTCCCTTTCGGCGAGATATAATGGAAAAGGCGCCGCGACTTGCATCGCGCCCAGCCCTGCATTCCTCGTGGTCAACCTACGCATCCTATTTTCTTGCTGAGTCAAATCCTCGACGTCCATGAATACACCCAATCCGTATCACCCACTCACCTGCTCAGAACCTACCACCTTTACAAGTAGCATCCCATCGAATCGCGCTTTGTGGCGGGCTTACTTTTTCGCACCTGCGGTTGCTCCGCTCGCGTTTGTCGCCATGGTCTTTCTCGTTGCGTTTGCGTCTGAGATTTTTGGTGCCGATGTCAATCCAGCATCGATTTTGATCCTCCCCGTGCTGGCACTTACGATTGGTGTCCTGAGTTGCTACTTTGTGGCAGGTGTACTTGGAATGCCTATCGCGTTTTACCTTCGACGCCGCAACTCGCTGAACGGCTACTCGATACATCTAGCGGCGTTTTGCTGGGCTCTGTTATTCACCACCTTTTGCGCGCTCTTATTTGTAGGCTTCAAATGGGATGGCTTGCCAATGGCGGTGTGCTATGTCGGGTTGGGAGTAATTCCACCAGCTGTTCTTTCGGGAACGGCATTCTGGCTGCTTGTGCGACTCTTCTCGCGATGGGACAACGCCCACACTTAGACCTTTCTTCAAACTATTTTGGTTCGGTTCCAAGTCGCTTAGTATTCAGCGAAATACAACCAATGCGTTGAACGATCAAACAGTCACCATCAACCATCGTTTCAGCTCGAAGGCTATCGAGCATTCCCCATGCACCTGCAAAGCATTTTTCTCGGAACCCTTGGACGCAGGAGCGTGTCCCAATGGGGCGGAGGTAAACTGCCGAATCGGAATGGATTTGTTACGTCAGCAGCAATGAGCCATCATGAGTCGCCGAGAGGACTTTGGTCCGCGTCCGCAGCGTGCAATTTACGGCGTACAAAGGAGGCGACGATTCGGTTTGTCAGGGTCCCGGGTGCCGACCGAAATTAGCCCGACGATGGTCACCGGATCAACGCGAGAGGATTGACGGACCATCATTCCGCGAGAGTACAACAATCTTGCCGCGTCTCGGAAACTCCGGGAATTCATTGCAAACTTTGTACTGATCGTTCGTCAACTCGTTGATTTCTTGAACGCGCTGCTCCTGCACCACAATCACACTGGGCGGATCGACTTTCGATTGCTCGACGATCTCCTCGACGGAATTGAAGAAGAGGATCCGCTGCCCAGCATAATACACCATGCTAGGTCGGAAATAATTCAAAACCGCAATAGAACCCGCTCCCTCAGCACCATGCTGTTGAACCTTGAGAGACGTTGCCAACTCTTGTGGAGTTTGATGCCGATCCGCAAGAGGCACGATGATTTGCCAGAAAAGCAACATCATCGCTAACGAGGACGCAGTGAAGACGCTCGCAAGCCACTCGTGACGGCGCATCGCTAACAAGATGTATCCTCCGAGTCCGCCGGCGAGAAGCGGAAGTCCCAACAAACTCACCCAACGAATGGTCGATTGCATCGACGAATCGATCCTCAGTCGATCCAAGATCGTCGTTGGACTCACCCCTAGTGGAGTTGTTAAAACCGAGGGGCCGATCGTTATGCATAGCCCTATCAGCGCTAGCCCTCCCCATCCGATCCATTGCCAACGCCGTTCCCACGGCTTCGCGACAAGACTCCAACTCGCAAAATAGTTCCCAATGATCAATGCCAAAGCTGGATACGCTGGGATCACATAGTTCGGGAGCTTTGTGCTCGCGACCGAAAAGACACCTAGATAAACAACGACCCAGGCGGAAAGAAGCAGATGAGCTCGCTTCCTATCGCTCCAATCGCTCTTTTTAAACCATGCTATCGCCGTTGGTAATGCGAAAGCTGTCCAAGGATAGAGCCCCACAAGGCAGGCGATGAGGTAATAGAAAAACGGACCGCTATGATTGTCCATCGGCTGTGAAAACCGATTCAAATGATGTACCCCGAGAAACTCTGCTAGGAACGCACCGTCAGTTTGCCTTTGCATGGCGAAGAACCAAGGTCCTGCGACAACGGTAATCGTAACCAAGGCAGTGATTGGACGCATAGCCAAGATACTCGCGACCATGTTCCGCGGCGACAGTACCGCCTGCAGCCATTGACTCCAGGAAAGTTCGTTCACCCCTGATAGCAACGCGGTATTGCGAAAACGGTTCAACTGAACGGAAACATGTTCCCACCAATGAACAACCCCAAGGATTGTTACTGGAAACGCGACTCCGATCGGGCCTTTGGACAGGACGGCGAATCCCATGGCCGTATAGACGGCAATCCAAGTGCTCCAACGTATCCGTAGTCCAGCATATTCCTGGCTGAGGACTGTACCATTGCTAGGAAATGCGTCGCGACACCAGAGGCTTATCGACAGCAGGACAAAGAAAGCGAGATGCACATCGGCGGTGGCGGAACGAGCGACCACTGTGAACATCAAACTCGACGTTAAAGCGAGGGCTGCGAAGAAGCCCGTCTTTGGATTGAAAAGTCGCTTCCCCAACCAATAGGTTAGCAGCACCGTTAATGTCCCAAAGATGGCAGACATCCAACGGGCACCAAGTTCATTCCGTCCGAACATTTCAAAACCGACAAGCATACCCCAATACATCATTGGAGGCTTATGTGCGAATAACTCCTGATTGAACGTGGGAACCACCCAGTCCCCACGATCGAACATCTCCGCAGCCACAGACGCATAGTAGCCTTCGTCTTGATCCCAGAACCGGCTATTCCCAAGATTCCAAAAAAGAACAACCACTGCCACGACGCACAGGATCATCCAGGGTTTCGTCGAAAAAGATCGATCTCGCTCCCACTCGGCTGGCGGATTCAAGGGCATCATGCGCTTTCGTTCGAAGTTATCTCAGCGTTTTCATTAAGCCGCGCGTCGAACATTAACGCGTTCACCCGGTGCCGTAACTGCGGCCGGATCCGCTTGCGGTTGTCGAGGCGATGCTGGGAAGGGAACCGTGCTGGGTGATGTCTCGCCGTGGATTTGTTCGATTGGAACGGGCAGTCGTTGCTGAAGCCATACGGAGCGATCCTTTTGTTGTACCGCTGGGATATTCTGTGTTTCCCCGACGATGTACAAAGGCCGATGCTTAGATTCCTCGTAAATACGACCTACATAATCTCCGAGCAATCCAACGGCACAAAGGTTGATGCCGCTGAGTGACAACTGCAGGGCAGCCCAGAAGAGGGCGCTACTCGACACAGGGACCAGGGACAGAGCGGCCATGGCGGCTCCAACATTCAGAGCTACCCCACCGAGAAGCATTCCGGCACCTGCGTACGAGCAAAGCTTTAAGGGAACAGCAGAGGACGACGAGATTGCTGTCCATGCCAACCGGATCAGTTTTGAAACGGGATACTTCGTTTCGCCGGCAACGCGTGGCGGGCGGTCGAAGGGAATAAGGGCTTCTTTGAGGCCGAGCCAAGCCACCAGACCTCGCATGAATCGATGCTGCTCTCGAAACGATCGGATCGCCTGCACGGCGCTGCGGCTGTACATGCGAAAGTCGCCCACTTCAGGCGGTATTCGTTTGTCGATCGCGCGCCGCATCAATTGGTAAAACGCGGTCGCTGTGGTTTTCTTGAAGAACGTCTCGCCCGCTCGAGAAGCTCGCTGGCAGGAAACAACATCATAACCTTCGTTCAGTTTTTCGAGCATCCTCTCGAGCAATTCCGGCGGGTCTTGCAAATCGCAATCCATAACGACAACCACATCGCCTCTCGCATAATCCAACCCCGCCGTCATCGCGGCTTGTTGACCAAAATTGCGACTGAAGCTGATCAACTTGATGCGAGAATCCTGAGACGCAGCATCGCGAAGCCATTCCCGGGTCCCATCACTGCTCCCATCATCCACCATGATGATTTCATAAGTATCAGCAATTTTGTCGAGGACAGGCGGAAGCGCTGCAAAGAGATGAGGCATCACTTCGCATTCATTGAAGACCGGAATGACTACGGAAATCAGCACAATCACGCCTCGAAATGGTTGGAGTGCAATTCTCGAATTTGGAAACGCCTGCCGAGGGTTTAGCAAAACTGGGAAGGGCAGGTCAAGATCGCCCGAATCGGCTAGGAAATCATGGCATTCACGTCTACCGCTTCACCATGCGCAAAAAGCGCCCAGCGGGTTTGCTATCTAAGAGCGTCGGTACAAAACGCTCGGATGTGGGAAACCGAGCGACTTGTCGACGATGTTGTAGAGTTGGGAGCCCGAGAGATAGCGGGTCAGGTTTTCGCAGATCAGCGATGTGGAATCATCGTAACGTGGCGCCGATTGGGCTCCGACGTGCGGGGTGATGAGGACATCGGGATGATCGTAGAGCGGACTTTGGTTGGGGAGTGGTTCAACAGCCGTTACATCGAGCCCAGCACCGGCAAGGCGTTTTGAGTTCAGCGCGTCAAGCAAATCCTCTTCGACGACGCATTGGCCGCGAGCAACGTTGACGAGGTAACTCGATTGTGGCATGCGTTCGAACACGTCTCGCCCTATAAGCCCTCGGGTAGAGGCGTTCAGCGGAAGGCACAAAATTAGGATCTGCGCCCATTGCGCCAACTCAAGCAGTTGGGTGTGCGGAAGCAACTGGTCGACCGAATCCGGTTTATGCTCTGGAAAATAATCGGTTGCTCGGATCGTAACTCGGAACGGGACAAGTATTTCTGCAAGACGTCGACCGTTGCCCCCGAGTCCAACGATCCCGACCCGCTTGCCGTGGAGATCATCGGTGGGTCGGCGGATGAACTCATGCTGCTGCTGCTGCCTGTAAAAGACCGGAATTCGCCTCAGCAAACCCAGCAGCAAAGCTAGCGTTTGCTCGGCAACTTGATCGGCAAACAGTCCCGATGCGCTGCAGACTACGATTGGGGACTCGATGACGGAAGGTGCCAAGCAATGGTCGAGTCCAGCAGCAGAGGATTGGATAAACTTCAAGCGTCCTTGGCGAACCACGGAATCCCAATCGACGGGAACCTTGGCGTGGCCGACAAAGATATCCGCATCGAAAATCCTCTCAGGAATGGACTCCTGAGTCGCTTCAACAATGGAATACCCAGGAGCCGACTTCTGGATTCGATCCAGGTGCCGAGGCTCTGTCGGATAACAAACCACCAATTGCTTCATTACGCCAAGTCGCGATCTTCGAAGAGCAACAAACCGAGTAGGGTGGCAAGTATAAAGTACAAGGTTGTGTAGACCAAGACCGCTGAAATAATCGTCCACGGAATCGAAACATCAGCGTCGATGGCACCCTCCATGGAGAACAGGTTCAGGTTCGGGACGATGGCGGATATCAGCTGCGAGAAGAACTCGACCAGCGGCAAGCCACCTTCGGCCGATGCGACGATGGTTGGGGTTAAGTGCCCCAGCAGGTAGATCGCGAAGCAGATCGTGAAGTTCGCTACCAGTGGAAGTCGCGTCCCGAGGGCCACGGAAATCGCTCCCAACACGACCGCTTGGAAGAATGCCATCGCTAACCCTGGAATCGTTTGCATCATTTCAACGTGGCATTGCTGCCAGTTAGGTTGCTCGAGTGACGATTCGCGAGCGTCATAGATCGGCTTGTAAGCGACAGCGAGCAATTCGATGGATCCAAGTACAACGAACATGAATAGCACAACCCAGAACACGCCGAGCATTTTACCGATGATGAAGGAACGACGGTGAATCGGCTTGCTGAGAAGCGTCAATGCGGTTCGCCCTTCGATTTCTTCGTTGACCGAAGTACTCGCAGACCAAACAGCTTGGAAGGTCGCAGCAATCAAGATCAGCGTAATCCCGCAATCTTTGAGCAGTTTGATATCTTCGCCGAAGGTGTGGAAGGGCAAGAACACAAACAAAAGGATGGCAAGCGCAACGATCAGCATCAAAATGACTGGGAGAGGTTGCGACAATTCGCTTTTTGCCGACGCGAGCGCAATCGCAGCCGTCTTCGGCGAGACCGCCTGCATGAGCATGAACAGCAATCCGAATATCGCGGTGAATACCGCGACCAGCACAAAGGTTGTCGCCTCGCGGACCGGAGGAACGGATTGGATGCGGATGCGGATATCCGCGTCTCCGAACTCTTGGTTCTGAACGTAAACGTCGGCACCTTGGGCTAGGGGAAGCGGGCACTTTGCGGCCCCCATGTTGCGATTCCAACGGAACTCAACGTCTCGCTCGACTCGGTATCCGGGCGACCGAAACTCCGCGATGCTCGGACCATCCCCGATGAGCAAGTTCTTCGTGGAGCTGATCTGCAAAAACGCCAACGTGTTCGGATCGTACTTGACCGGTAGTTTGACGAAGGGTGCGTCCTCTTCGCTCGCGGCTCCTGGGACCGTAAAAGGTTGTAGGGTCGTTCCATAAACGAAAAGCTTCGGAACACTTGCAAAAGCAGCCGAGGGATTTTCGGTAAGAGGGGTGCAAGCTAGCCCGACGAAGGCTACTACCGCGACAGCTGATAGCAGGTAGAGCCCGACGCCTTGGGTAAGGAGCGACTTGATTTCAAGCATGAATCGGGTTGACGAGCAGTACATCAAAGCCCATGAAAAGACGCCAAAAAAGATCGCCGATGCGATACCCAGCAATATCAGCTCGTCGTATCGGGAGATCGCCCCGTTGGGTTCGATGAACGTCGGGAGCATGAACCATGTGAACAGAGCCGCCAGGATCAACGTCAGGATGGCAGCGACGATATGCGCAGCACCGCTTTTGCGAAGATCGTCCAAAAACGGTAACTTCGACATCACGTAGAAAATACCGATAAGAACAGCGAGGATCGCGAGCCCCGCCGTCACCCCTACCCCTAAAAACCAGACGGGCGTTAACCATCGGGACATCCAAAAGTCCGTGACAGCAAGAACGGAAGGTAGTGTGGCGAGATCCATCGGCGATCCAGGGAATTGAGCTAAAAGTCAAAAAACTAGGACGAGATACGGCTTGTACGCTTCCCGATGGATCCCGGTTCGCTCCCGTCGGGAACTCTCGCAAAATCGTTGAAAACTCCGCCTTTTTAGCCAAACTATCCCCCATGTCCGAACGAAATCAGGCTTTGGCCACCAGAAACTTGCCCGGTAAGACTTGGACACGCCCCCGGTGTACTTCCACCTGAGGCAACGATCCGCGATACTTGAGGCATCAGGGGATGCGCAACCCTCGGTTTCCTCAACGGCTACTTGAAAGAGTTTGGAAGAACGCATGAACGCAATTGCCGTCGGCTTGGATCTGTTCGTTGCTCAAGTCAATTCTGGAAGCTTCCGGTCCGTGCTTATGGGCGGATTGCTTCTTTTGTTGGGGGTGTTTGCTCTGGTTTCCCTGATCGTCCTCTGGAATTTCGGCAGCTTGTGGCTTCAAGCGTTGATGAGCGGAGCCGATGTTTCGATGGCCAGTTTGATCGGGATGTACTTTCGCCAAGTCCGGTCAGCGGTGATCGTGAATGCCAAAGTCATGGCAGCGCAAGCGGGACTCGGCATCGATCGGCGCAGCGGTATCAGCACCCAAAGACTGGAGGCACACTACCTCGCCGAGGGGAACGTCATGAACGTTCTCAATGCCATTATCGCGGCGCATCGCGCGGGAATTGACCTCGATTTTGACCGGGCTGCCGCCATCGATTTGGCGGGCCGCGATGTTCTAGACGCCGTTCGAACTTCCGTTCATCCGAGGGTCATCGATTGCCCCGACCCTCGCTACAGCCCAACCGGCTTCCTCTCGGCAATTGCCAAGAACGGCATCGAACTCAAGGTAAAAGCGAGAGTCACTGTACGAACGAATCTAGAACAGCTGATCGGAGGAGCGACCGAGGAAACAGTGATCGCCCGCGTTGGAGAGAGTATCATTAGTTCCATCGGTTCCTCTGAAACGCACCTTGCGGTACTCGAGAATCCGAACTTGATAGCCCGCACGGTGCTCAAACGGGGATTGGACAACCAGACCGCGTTCACTATCGTTTCGATCGATATCGCGCACATCGAAGTGGGACAGAATATCGGCGCGCGATTGCGAGCGGACCAAGCCGAGGCCGATGTTCGAATGGCGAGAGCCCAAGCAGAGCAGCGTCGCGCTGAAGCGATCGCCCAAGAGCAAGTTATGAAGGCCAAAGTCGCAGAGAACCGAGCGAACCTTGTGCTCGCCGAAGCCCAAGTTCCCAAGGCGATGGCAAGAGCGTTTCTCGAAGGTCACTTCCAAAATCCTCAATAAGCCTGAGCGATAAACGCCTTTTTCCTTCGGATCAGCTCGCGGCTAACTTCTTGATGTTAGATCCGAGCCTCCTTTAGAACTGTTCTCTGCCAATCATGGTCACTCACTCGACGGAAATAGCAATTGCCGCTTCCGGTCCTGCGTTTTCTTGAGTACCTCCGAGAGGTGATCGACCCACCATCTGTGCAAATCGAGTCGGTACACATCGACCGCGATCAGCGAGGCCGAGAAGGTTGACGTAACGCACGTCGAAAGCGGCCGATCGAGGCCGTCGTCTTCATCCCTGTGATCTGGCTTTTCTAGCGGCTCGTGCTCAGCATCGCGATTCTGACCACGAGCACGATATTTACGACGGGATGCCACATCGAGTTATTCGGGAAGAAAATATCTTCGGTCACCGTCGTTTCCTTTGGATTACCAGCACGAGCACCGCTTCACCGAGCACACACACCGCGAATACTAGCATTCCCGCGGGCCATTTTCGCAAAATCGAAGCATTCGGCCCTCGATTGGCCTTTGCCCAGATTCGCGAATTTGTCATTATTCGGCATCGTGTAGGTCGAGCGATCGCGTCAAGGAAGGTCGGTTTGGGAACGCCATGAAGGTTCTTATTTTTGAACCCCAGTATGTTGGGCATAACCTCGCCTATGTTCGTCAAATCGCGTCCCGGCTTGTCGAGATGCAATGCGAGGTACATCTGCTGACGAGCGTTCAGGCGACTCAATCCGAGGAGTTTCGCAAGCATCTGGATTCCGTATTGCCCTCGATCCAAGTGTTGGGGCTCGATCGCTTCTCCGTACGCGCAGGCTCCCAAGGCATACGCGTCAACGGCCCCCATGCCATTGCATCCATGATGCAATCATTCCTCAGCGGGCTGAAGCGAGTGGAACCCGAGCATGTTTTCATTCCGTTTGGCAACCCGCTGGCACATTGGTGCGGGTTTCCCAATCCGCTTTCTTCATGGTTGCGTCGAAATCAAGTCGAAACGGAATTGGTACTTTTGTTCGGGAAGTATGCGTACCCGCACACGGATTGGAAATCAGCGATCAAGGAAAAGATCGCGTTATCGATCCTCGCTAAAGGACCTTGGACTCGTATTCATCATATCGTCCCTCATGCCATCGATGTCATGAAACGCCACCCATCGCGGCTCGCATCGATTGCCCACCTTTTGCCCGACCCGGTAGAGGCAGTTCCGTCGATGAGCAAAAGCGAAGCGCGTCGAATGCTTGGATTGCCAACTCAAAGCCGAATCGTGTCACTCGTTGGTCTCCTAGAGCGGCGCAAAGGGGTCCGAGAGTTGCTTGAGGCTTTCGAAATCGCAAAGCCCAATTTGCTTCCGACCGACAAAGTGCTTCTGGCTGGCAAAGCAACCGATGAAACAAGAGAGTTGTTGGCAAATCGATTTGCTCATTTGATCGCTGATGGATCCGTATTGTGTATTGACCGCCATCTCACGAGCAACGAGTTGTGGGCAGCACTGATCGGTTGCGATCTTACAACGACACCGTATCCTGAACATGTTTATTCCGCGAGCCTAGTCATTCGGGGAGCCGCTGCGGGTATCCCAGTCTTATCCAACTCGATTGGATGGATGGATCAAACGGTAAGGCGATTCCAATTAGGCACTGTTTGCAACACGAATGACAAGCAAGTGTTCGCAGAACATCTACGCATGGCACTGGACGGCGCTGCTGGCTACAGCACGACGATTGAAGCTAAGCGATTCGTCGATTTCCACTCGTCGGAGAATTTCGCAGCGAAACTGACGCAACGTCTCGCAGAGAGAATGGGAATCCGTGACGCCGCGGAATCTTCCCGAAACCTCGACCAACTCATGCTTGCGTCGCCGTTACCTGCGGCCGCTTAGACGATGCGTGGCTTCTTTTCAGCGTTTGCCTCGAACTCAACCCAATCCCTCGCGTTGTCCACGCTCAGCAACCTCTGGCGATGCTGAAGCCAATTCCGAGTCGACAATAAGATTGGGCTCGATCACTCGTTTTTCCTGCCATCCACCTTGGAAGTAGCGGAAGGTGAAGAGGATCGCGAGAACCACCACCCATAAACTGATCACCGTCCACCAGTAGTAGAGACCGTCCCAGCCGAAGGCCCAGTGGAACAACACCGCTGTGCCTACCGTACCAAAACCCGCCACGACGTGGCCCACCAACACATAGACCGTATCACCAGCACCCTTCAGGGCGCCGGAAAAGATAATCTGAAAGGCATCGAAGACGCAGTATGCCGCAATGAAGTAGAGAAGAGGTTTGAGTTCCGGACGCATCGCATCGAATCGAACAGGATCGTTTCCGATCGCGTAGACGTTGATTGCGAAATCGGGAAAGCCGCCATACAAAATCACAAAAAATGCGCTGTAGGCCATGCCGATTATCAGTGCGCTCTGCACCATTCGTTTCGCCGTTTTGAGTTGGTTCTGAACCAAGTACTTACCGACCAGCACCCCTACAGCGATGCCAAGTCCGATCAATGGTATAAAAGCGAGAACGTTAACCCCGAGCGCCAACGTCGTCGCGGCAGCAGGCTTCTCACCGAGTTTTCCGACGATCATCATGATGATGAGGAAGCTCCACGACTCCGCCACCACCGACACGCCCGCTGGCCATCCATAGTGAAACAGTCGTCGCATCAGTGGATAGTCATAGGCCAAAAGAGGCTTGAGTTGGGTTAGTTGCGACCCTGCATGTGGAACAACGCCGGAAAGTTGTCCGAATTGACCGCGACGCAAGTAGGAAAACGCGAACAGAAGCAGCAACAACAACTTGACCGTAAGGGCGATGCTTGAAGCTGCTCCTGCTCCAGCAACACCGAGCCGAGGCATCCCTAGATTCCCAAAAATCAATCCGTAATCGAGAACGCAGTTCAGAGCGGTCGCAACAGCGTCGCAATACAGCAAAACCATGGTCCTACCACTACCTGCAAATAGGCCGATCAAGGCAGCGCTAATGATCGTGGAACAGGCGCCTGGGACAAGCCAGAAGAAGAACTCAGATTCGGATGCCGCCAATTCATGCGAGTGACCACTCGCGCGAAAAATGCGATAGGAAAATATCCCGAGCGTCACTAACACCGGAACGGTTGCTAAAGCCATTAGGATTCCCTGCCAAACCAATTGAATGGCTTTATCCAATCGCTTGATCCCAAGGTATTGCGACACGAAGGTGTTGGTATAACCGCAAATTCCGACAGGTAGGCAAGTCACTGACCAAGAGAGTGTGCCCGCGGACATGGCTGCAGCTGCGGCTGCGTCAGAGAACTGGTAGAGAAATAGACGATCAATGAACAAGGTGATCGAAAACAGCCCGGTGGAGAGCATCAAAGGCCACGCGGTTTGAAGCAATTCGGAGAAGTCCCCGAATCGACCACGATCGCGGTGTTCATTGTGAGTTTCGATATTATCGTTCAATAGAGTGTCCATCGGACTGGTAATTGCTAAATGGGATGCCAGTCCTACGGATGAAGACATCCTCTAAACCCGGGCGTCCAATAGTGATGCTGAGAGAATTGCCGGCCAATGCCTGCACAACGTCTGCGATGGAGAGACCAGCTTCGTTGATCACAACGCGGACTTGGTTGTCCAGGATTTTAGAATCCCATCCGAAACGCGACTTAAGGACACCCGCGACCAGTTCAGGTTCGTCGGTCATCACAGAAACTACCGTTTCACCGGTTGCCCGCCGGAGATTATCGGGACTGTCGAACGCGACCAGTTTGCCACTATCCAAGATCCCCAGAAAATCGCACTTATCCGCCTCTTCAAGCAAGTGCGTGGTCAGCAGGATCGACGTTCCCCAATGGTCCCTTAGTTCGACCAGCGCCCGCCAAAGATCGAGTCTGGCCGAAGGATCCAGCCCGGTGCTAGGTTCGTCGAGAATCAACACGCGCGGCTGATGAAGCAGGCCTTTGGCTAGTTCCG
Source organism: Pirellula sp. (assembly GCA_046318275.1). Taxonomy (GTDB): domain Bacteria; phylum Planctomycetota; class Planctomycetia; order Pirellulales; family Pirellulaceae; genus JBKCUI01. Next base: position 17,938 of record JBKCUW010000041.1, read on the forward strand.
CACGCCGCTTCAAGCCACCGGACAATCGTTCGCATCGCTCGCTCAGTCGATCGCTGATCCCCATCAGCTTTGCGAGCGACTCGATGCGCTCCGCTCGATCACGACCCGATATCCCATAGAGTGCAGCTTGGCATTCCATGTTCTCTCGAACGGTTAGTTTGCGATCGAGACTGGGTGATTGGAAAACAACACCAAGCGATTCACGCACACGGTTCCGCTCGGCCATAACATCCATCCCGAGCAGTCGAATCGTTCCGGATTGGACGGGAACAAGGGTAGAAATCAATCGAAACAGAGTCGATTTCCCACTCCCGTTCGGTCCGAGTAGGCCAAATATTTGATTTGCTGCGACCTCAAAACTGAGTCCATTCAAGGCTACAGAGTCGCCATAACGATGTGTGACACCATCGATCGTCACCGCTGGAATACTCACAGGCATACCCAGCGAATGACCACGAGAATCATGATGGCTGGAAGATATACCAACGAGGCACGAAGTAGTTTGCGTGCGGTATCGTTGTTGCGAGCGATCAAGAAACGTATCGAGCACTGCAGTTGCGACCACGCGCTCAGTGCACCAAGAAATGCGATCACCCAGCCAGCTGAGGAAGCGGGGTAAAGAACCGCCATCGAGAGCGGAATCAAGCATACAGACGGGACTATCGCGTGCCATGCAGCCGCAACGCCGGTCGGCTCTTCGCGGGTCAGCATTCGAAATCCAGCTTGGGTGTATTGATCTCGATAGAGCCAAGCAATCGCCATGAAGTGCGGGAATTGCCAAAGGATGACGACCGCTGTTAACGCCCAACCATTGATATCCCAGAGGCCTCCGCCTGCCGCAGTCCAACCGATCATGACGGGCAGGGCGCCGGGTAAGGTTCCGACGGCGGTATTCCACCATGACCAGGTCTTCATCGGCGTATAGACCCAGCAATAAACAAACCAAGTCGTCACGCCGACCGAAGCGGCTGTCCAATTGCTTCCAAACCCTAAAAGAAGAGTGCCGACAACCACTAGCAACCAACCGAATATCGACGCTTCTACGGCGGTCAATCGACCGGTAGGGAGTGGACGCTTTTGGGTTCGCGGCATCATCGAATCTCGGTCCCGCTCAAACCACTGATTAAGCACACTCGCGCTGGCGGCCACCATGCTGGTTCCTACCAACGCACTAAACCAAACCCAAGGACCCACCGCGACGGATAAGAACCGGGACGCGAAAACCATGGCAACAGCGACCGTGAGGAGGATCATCAGCGTGATCCGCGGCTTTGACAACGCGAAATAATCGCGCCATGCTGTACTTTTCAACCGCATCACCACGTCACCCACCGGGGGCGTACTCTTAGGGATTTCGGTTTCTGCGACCGTGGGGTTCATGGATTTGCGGTGGGTGGAGGAGTTCGGGCGAAACGTGGATTGGGCCAAAGGTGTTTAAAAGCGAGAATCGGTAGGAGCCAGGACAAAAGGCGTGCTGCATGGGGCGTTACCCCCCGATGTTGCATGGAAAGCATCTAACGGGAAGTTTATCACCAGGCGGTCGCCTAAGCCTCGAGCCTCTTGGAAATGGTAAACGATTGTGGATTCCTCACAAGTTGACCTTGCCGACGCCAGACGCGACAAACCAGCCAAACCGAAGTGGCGATCATGAGGGAACCGGTCGCTTGGTGCCCGGTGACAATCAACGATTCCCAATATCCTTTGGCTGAAATCGCATACTTTGCAAGCCATGGCGTTAGGTCCACCCACGGCATCGCATAGTTGACGACCCACGTCGCAAATCCAAGGCAAAGCTGCAGGGCTAAAAGGACTAGCAAAACATTCGCAGGAGTGAGTATTTCGCGGGCTTCACGGTAGGTGCTAGAACGTCCCACGACGGCCACCAAAAGAATAATGAAGGTGACGACTGCGGCCATCGTCAAATGGAGGTGGACCAACGACATAAACCCGCTCGGGGACGTGTCGGGGAGCGCATGTCGCAATTGGGCCCCAAGGATGAGTTGGACGATCGTTGAACCCAATAATGCCATCGAAATCCATCGCATCCCTCGCGATGGAATCACAGGCTGAGCCGATGCCCAATCGCTCGATGCGGAGAGTGCGAGGAACGTGGCGAACGCAAACACCATCGGTCCACCGCATCCATGTAGCATCGCAATGGTCCGTCCATCGAGAACGACGCGAAAACCACCGAGCAGGCCTTGGGAAATCACTGCCAACAGCAATCCGATCGCAGCCCACCGATACCAGCGTCTCGTTTCCGTCCGCCAAGCGGATAGGCAAAGAGCGATTGACAGTAGTCCCACTAAAGAACCTAACAATCGGTGCCCGTGTTCGATGAACAGATCAAAGGGACCGTACAGCCAAGCGGTCACGGGGTACAGAAATAAGTTGTATCCATAGGTCCCTGGCCAATCGGGTACCGCCATCCCTGCATCGTGTGTGGTTACCAACCCCCCGACCCATATCAGCGGGAATACACAGATTGTCGTAGCCCACGCCCAAAACCAACTGTACTTCCACGGGGCAGATGAGCGTTCGGGGGAAACCCGTCCCGCTGAGTCTTGTTGTAAATCGTTGCTTTTCAAATCCTGCGTGGCACTCATTCCGCAGCTCCTTCCGTCTTCGAGCTCGTGGTATCGTCCACAGCAGATTTCGCCGACGCAACACCACTTAGGGACTGCACGTAATGCACCAGATCCCAAATCTCGTCATCGGTGAGCCCCGGGTTCCCATTAACTGCACGCGCAATTGGTGGCATCGGAGTCCCTTCGATGCCCAGAACCAAACGACGAAATAGGTCTTGTCGATCGCCTCCACCGTGGAAGGCTCCCCAGGCCAAATTGCGAGGTTTATCGATCACAGGCTTGAGTGCACCGAAAGGCTTCATCTCTTTCCAATCCGATTTATGCTTGGGATCGATACCTGCCAATAAAGTCCAATCCTTGGTCCAGTCGTCGAAGTCTTGCGAGACGCCGTCACCTACGCCGCCAGCACCATGGCATTTGGCACACGCGGTCAACTCGCTTCGGAACCACTCTTCACCGCGTTTTGCCGAATCCTTAAACTGCTCCGCGTTGAGTTTGGGAGGTGTTGGAATCGGGACCACTTTTGCTTCCGCTGACCCCCAATTGGCAACAACGAGTCGCACTACCTCAATCGCCGACTCATCGTCTGCGTTCAGTTGCGATTCGCCACGTGCATGCTTGGCAATCAGACGCCGCTCGACTTCTCCACGGATCGACAGAAACCGTACATACTCCACCAAAGACTCGATGTCGTTTTGAAACTCTTTAGAGAGTTCCAATGCCGCAAAGGAGGGCATGGACGTACCAGGGATACCGTCGTGAAGCGTACGAACCAAATCGGCTCGCGTCGGCTTGACTCCCGTCGGAGTCGACTTGAATTTGAAAGTCCCGCGCCGGAAATCTCGAGGATATGGAGACAGCATCGATGCTGCCAATCCTCTGCCGTCGCCGGTGACGCTATGGCACGGCACGCAATGCTTCCGATACAACCCCCTCTCGATCTTGTCGTTGCCTCGACCCACGGGGCCTGCAGATCGTTCCACGTCGTCCATCCGAACGACATCGTCCACGCCAGGTACCCCCACCAACAATTCACTCGGCCAAATCGGTAAATCCGCCGTACCGAACCATCGCTCGACCAAAGCAGCAGCCAGCGTCGAAGACTCCTTAGATTCGGTTTGGCCCGCGTCGCCTTGCTCGCGATGAAGGCTAACCGCATAGAGTTCGTTCGGGCGATACTCAATTTTCGTCGGTCCGCAGCCAGCCATCACGAAAATCAAAAGGATGACTGTCGTTCGGGGCACCAATCTCAAGAAACGTTGCGGAGTCGTGTTCAAGGTCACCAGGGGCACATGCGATGCCATCGGAAAGGGTTTAGGAAATAACGAACCAGTTCATTGCTGACAGTCAGCAGCAATTGATCGTCCAGCCCCGGTTCACCAAAACGGATACCGAGGCAGCGAGATCTCTCCGGCGCTCAACGACCTGGGAAGGAAACCGAAAGATCGACCAGTTTCCCACAGGCGATCTACTTTTCGCAGTGGACAAAATGACGCACTTGGCACTCGACGTTCATGTTCGATTGTAGCCAAAGGGCAACGTCTCAGCCGAAAGGGTACTGCTTGCAATACTCATAGACCGCCATGGTGGTCGCAGTCGCGACGTTGTAGCTGAAGGGTTGCCCGTAGACAGGTATTTCAACCACGGCGTCCAGGAATCCCAGCTCTTCTTCGGTTAGGCCCTCCCGTTCGGCGCCGACAACAAGTGCGGTTTTGCGTTGGAATTGGTACTCAAAAAGAGAGTGCGAGTTTGTCGTCTGTTCCAATCCTACCAAAGTAAAACCATCCTCGCGGAGTTGCTTAAGAACGGGAGGAAGGCTTCTGCGGAGGGTTATCGAGACAAAATCGACTGCGTCGCGGGCGATTTCTCGATCCACCTTTCCGGCCCCGCACTGGATCAAATTTTGGATCCCGGAGCAACCGCATAGTCGGACGATACGGCTTAGGTTGACATTACTCCGCATGGGAGCAAGAGCGACGACGATCTCTCGGGGGCGTTCGAGCGCGGTCGGAGGTTTATGCCGGATATGTTCAAAGCGTGGCACAATGGTGATTTGGCAGTCGTGAATGAGGAGTGGTTACTTACGAGTACTACGTATTGGCTGGGGCTGGGTTGGGCTGTGATTTGGCCGCGAGCAAGGCGAATGCGTTCTTGATGCCAGGGGTCAAGCATGCATGGCTAATTCGATACGATCTAGGATCGACTGCAAAAACTCGCGATCTTCGGAGGGGCGGCTCGGCGCATTGGGGTGAATCGCATCGCTCGCGATCACTCCTCGCATCGCCAGCATCATCGCGGCGTTGTGTTTGTAAGCGGGTACAGGGGGACGAAATGCATATCCACCTAAAAGTTGCAGCGCATCGTTGAGTTCGTAGAAACGGCGATCGCCGTCGAACCAGTACTGATCCCGTCGCGCGAAGGCTTCGGGGTAGAACGCAGAGAGCCCGAGTAAGTAATCGCTTCCCCACTGGACCATGTCGATGGCGAGGTCATTCCCCGTATAAATTCGAAAATCGGTACGGCATGCATCGCGGAGACTTAGGCGGGCCCATTCCTGTTCGCGCGACAAAGAGGAGTGCTTGATTCCAATAAGCTGAGGGATTTGAAGCAATTCCTTGAACAGATCGATGGAATAGATCGCCCCGAACGGAGCGAACATCGTTCCAAGCTCGAATCCGAGGAAGCGGTCGCAGTTCGAGCCGATTGCCCGATAAACATCGACGATCTCGGAATCGGAGCGACGGACAAGATCCCTGCACTGGAAAACAATTGGGGTCCCGCCCGACGACGTGATCCTTTCCGTTTCTGCTAGATAATGGACCAAACAGTCCCCGACCAAATCCTCGACGAACGCGCCGGCTACGAACGACCGCCCCTTCGCACGGTTGGCCACAAACTCAAGAATCTCGTGCCGCTGAGCCACCGAAAGCAGATTCGCAAACCCGGTATCCATGTTGATCGCGGGGGTGAGGCCGCATCCCCACGTCCCCTCGAGAACCCTTTCGAAGGACTCGAAATCGACCTTAGCGACTGGCTTCCATGGCAGATATGCCGCGGAAATGGCTTCGATTTTCCTTCGAAATCGAATTGGGGGGATCGGCGATTCCATCTTTTCCTCGTTCCTAGTATCGAGCGTTTGGAGATTCGGAGTCTGACCGAACGGCAGGAGCAGACGCTCTGCATGCCGGCACCAAGAAATATTCAGCTCTAGGCAGTACTCAGTTCTAGGATTTCCTGGCTGAGTTCGCAAGCAACCCCCAAGCCACAACCACAAAACCACCCCCAAGGAGGGGTTCTGATGGTAGGGTGCGGCAAGATAATCCTAAAAAAAGTTAAAATAGGAGGTGCTAGACCTTAACTTATAACTAAACTTTGCGGCTTGGGTTCCCTTTGCGGATTCCGTAGGGAACGGTTAACCATCAAGTAGTCGCGTCAACGCTTCCACTCCGAAGAGTGGAGTCAGGCCAGCCCGGGGGGGCATTGGGCCAAGGATGTACGGCGCGAACGTAGGTGTACCCTTACTGTTTTTGGAGAGATTCGAATGCGTCGTATTTTGGTTGCTTTGACGGTTGTCGCCTGTGCCGTTGTTTCTTCGTCCAATGCTTCGGCTGGATTGTTCCATCGCAAGAGTGACTGCTGTGCACCAGCAGCTCCAGCTTGTGACGTTGCTCCAGCTCCATGCGCAGCACCAGCACCAGCTCCTGCTTGTGATTCGGCCTGTGCACCAGCTCCAAAGCGAGTTGGCTTGATCGCTCGTTTGCATGCAAAGAAGGCTGCTAAGTGCTCCGGCGCTGCTGCTTCCTGCTGCGAACCAGCACCAGCTCCATGTGCAGCTCCTGCACCAGCACCATGTGCTGCTCCAGCTCCTTGTGCAGCTCCTGCACCAGCATGCGACGCAGCTCCAGCTTGCGGTTGCGATGCTGATCCATGTGCCAAGAAGTCCCGTCCAAAGTTGCTCGCTAACCTCATGGCAAAGCACCGAGCCAAGAAGGCTTCTTGCGGCGCCGCTGCAGCTCCAAGCTGCGGTTGCGAAGCTGCTCCAGCTCCAGCTGCAAGCTGCGGCTGCAACTAAGCTAATCGCGATCATTTGATCGTTGCTATATGGAAAAGGCCTTGGTGAATCACCAAGGCCTTTTTTATTTTACTGTCAGGATTCAGACAGTCGCCCCTTTAGATAAGGCCCCAAAAAAGTTGGACGGATTCCAACCTAGAAGCCGAGCAGGGACGATGGACCCTCGGCGGTTTCCGATTAGTCACCCAGGGTTTGCCTCAAGCCGTACGGGCTAACCGTTTTTCGGCGCAAAACCTCGCCGGTTTTGCTCCAAAATATCAGCGGTTCTGCTCCAAGAACATGGACAAATAGCTCTGTTTCTCCACGGTATCCAGTCCCAACCGAGTTGCGATCGCTTCGATGTCCTGGCGAGCCGCTACGAGTTCTTGTTCATTGTCGACCACACGCTCAACCTCGGCGAACGTGCCGATGCCAGCCACTCGGTCGATCGTAACGGTCACCGCCGAGTGAATCGCGGCCACCCGGAAAGATTCTCGTGTCTTTTTTACCGTTGCGACGACCTCGAATCCGAGGGATTTCCAGATGCGAAGCCAAGGCTCAAACGTTTCCTGCGCTAGCGGAACTTCAAGCTCTGGCCTCATTTTCAGGGCTCCTTCGAGCCTGGGCCCTTTGTAAGTAACGAACAAATTCCCGTTTAGGTTACGGAGCCGGAGCGCTTCGTCCGTGACTCGAAAATCGCGTGAGGGGTGCCGAAGGTAGGTGTCACAGTGGGACTCGGCTCCCAATACCTCGGCATGAGCCTCCCGCAATCGACCGCGCAGGTGCTCCTCGTCTGCGACGCGATACTTTCCTTCGATCTCCATCGGAAACGAATTGTCTTTTGGGAAGGCCTGGTCCGATGGCAACGAATTCGATGCGGTCATGGTTTTCTCTGCGCGGTGTCGCCATCGCGGAAACTTTTCACGTTGGCGGATTGGGGGTCAGCGTTCGTCTGTCGGGCAATACACCAGGCGCTCGGATGCTGAGTCAACCCAATGTGCGGATAGTACGTTTGCGCTTTCGGAGCGGACAGCAGGACCAAGGTCGTCTTCAATCCAGCCCTCTGATGGGTCTCACGAATCAGTTCTCGTCCAATTTTTTGTCCTTGGTACTTTTGGTCAACGGCCAAGTCCGACAAATACGTGCAGTAGTGAAAATCGGTGATAGCCCGAGAAACTCCAACCAGCAACCCGTCTTGGTTGCGTGCTGTGATGATCAAATCTGCGTTTCGAAGCATTCCCGCTATCGTTTCTAGATCATCGATCGGACGTCGCTCCGCGAGCGTCGATCGGATTAAGCAATCGACGAACTCAGAAACAGAAAGATCAGCTTCGTGGTTGTAGGAGATCATGAATCGGAGATGGTTGGTATCCAGGTTCCGTGGAATCCGTATGGGACACGCCCAGGAAGAGCGACTTTAGCCATGGGTTCAGCGTTGAATGTTCGTGCGTCAAACACCCACAGTTCGCTACGCCCCGTCATCGTAAGGTAGACGAACGACAATAACCACCCGGAATCCTCATCGTTGCTAGAAGGATCTTGAACGAAGATACCTTCGCCGCAGTGGATACCATTCTCCACTTGGATCACTGACGAAGTGCCGCGCCGAAGGTCAAATTTCTTAAAACCGTGAAAGAACTCTTCATCTCCGAGACCAAAAAATCCGTAGCGGTTAGGTGCGCCCGTAAAGGCTTCGTTGATTCTCGGAAACTCTGCGGGAACCTCATCGAGTAACTCCTCACGGACTTGACCTGAATCGAGGTCAAAAAACCATCGATACGGGACAGCTTGGTCCGAGGCCGCGGCATCGTCCGAATCACCGAAGTTAAGACTGCCGGGGAATTGCTCGTAGCGGCATCCGACGAGTTCGATCTGGCCTAGCGATTTTCGCGAGGTATCAGACGGAGCGCTGTTCGACTCGTAGGCGTTGAGCAGGTGAAACACGAAACACGTTGTCGCTTCAAAGAATCGGATTTGTGAAGGATCTTTTCGCGAAACCACCGCGAACTGAGTCGGAGCAGATTGATCGAAATGCCACGGCACCACGCCGCTCAGGAGTCTCCCGACATCGAACCTTAGAGGACAAATTGGAAAGATCGCGTAGTTCTCGGTGATCGCGAAATCATGAACCATCGTCGGTTTGTCGATGGGGATCTTCGTCGTGCGTACCCACAAGCCATCCCGATCGATTTCACTCATCATCAGGATGGGTTCATTCGGAACATAACCGAAAGTGACCATCTCGCCCGTTCTGGGATCGATTTTTGGGTGGGCGGTAAAAGGGTGTGTAACTTTCCCGGAAAAGTTCGTCGGACCGATGGTTTCAAGATTTTTCAGATGGAGTTCGTAGGGCAATCCTGCTTCCCAAAGGGCCAGCAGCCGATTTCCATGATACACAACCGATGTATTTGCGCTGTTTTTGTAGGGATTCAACCCGGCGAGCGCCATCGCGACATCAGGTGGCTCGAGCAAGCCGCGGTAAAGTGCGCGTCCTGCCTTCTTCTCTTTGAGAAACCCCTCAGTGGCAACGTAACGATTCTGATAGTGCACTCCATCGTCGGCAAACGAAACCGCATGTAGCATTCCATCCCCGTCAAACCAGTGGTACTTACCCTTGGGTTGGAATTGAGGGTTGGGCCCGTTTCGGACCAGCACCCCTCGTAGGGCACTCGGAATCACACCCTCTACGGGTAAGTTTGTAACGCGGAGCTCGCGATCCACCGGCGCAAAATTCCCACTAAGGAATCGATTTGCCGATGGCTGCTCTGCGATTCCCGTCGCGCCATCGTCGAAGTGCTCCACCGCCTCGGCAAAGCTCACACCCGAGCGGGGATGGAACCAAGCCGCTGCCGCGATCGAGGCTCGCACCAAGAAGTCTCGCCGTAGGGGATTCATCGCATTAACTCCTCGGGACGCAGAAATTTTCCACAAGCTTTTGCAAGGCGGGCCGAATTTATCGGTACCGATAACTTAACGCCAAGGACAGTCGACGGATCACTCTGCGCTCGTGGAACGCCAGATCCCTAAATCGCTGCAAAACGAACAATTCTTTGGGGCAGATCCGTCTCGCCTGTTCCCTAGGTAGATGTATCGTTTCAGTTTTCCGGAACCTTGGCAACAGCCGATGATGGGAAAGTCGACGGGAAAAAGAAGCGGTACATCCGATGCAATCCATGATTGGACGTATTTTCCTAAGATTGGACGGAACCGCTCCTTGTCGACCGTTGGGGCCGCGACTAAAACCGTCTCACCTCCGATCCTTCGTGTGATGAACGATTCCAGCGATAGAGCATAACGACAGAGCAGCTATGTTTTTTAGGCGAAAAAAGAAAGCCGACACGTCCGAAACGACCAATCCACAGCCCACGTCAAGTGAAACGGTTTCGGCTGCCGCCGTAGGTACCTCGCAAGAGGACTCGAGCGAATCCAAGGGTGGACCTGCGGGGGGAGGTTCGCTCGAGCCAGACGGACGAACCTCGAGCGCCCAGTCGGATCCGTCGAACGCCGCGCGATCGAAAAAGGTGGGTTGGTTTCGAGGCTTTTTGAAGAAAACGAACGATGTTTTCAATACCGACATTCGCGACCTTTGGAAATCCGAGGGGCGATTGGTCGATGACGAGTTCTTGTCGGACCTTTATGCGATCCTGGTCCGAACCGATATGGGACCTAGCATGGCGACAACCATTCGGGACTCGATCCGAGATCAATACCGCGGCCGCAAAGTTCAGCAGTCGGACATTCTCGCGGTGATTCGAGAACGTGTGGCTCAATCACTCAAGGATCGGGGCGGCAATTTAACGCTGGCAACCGCGAAGCCAACAGTGATCTTGGTGGTGGGGGTGAATGGCTCTGGAAAGACAACCTCCATCGCCAAACTGGCAAACCGACTTACCAAATCAGGGCGCAGGGTTTTGCTCGCTGCGGGCGATACATTTCGCGCCGCTGCGGTCGAGCAACTCCGCATATGGTCGGAAAGGATTGGATGCGACATTGTCACCGCGGACTCTGGAGCCGATCCAGGCTCGGTTGCATTTCGCGCTATGCAACGAGCGGTCGACGAGTCTTTTGATGTTTGCATCATCGATACCGCAGGACGTCTACAAACCCAAAGCCATCTAATGCAACAACTAGAAAAGATCAAACGCGTCTTACAGAAGAAAGTACCCGACGCACCGCATGAGGTTCTCTTGGTATTGGACGCGACCGCTGGTCAAAATGCAATTAGCCAGGCAAAAGGATTTTCTGAAGCGGCCGGATGCACGGGAATTGTTCTTGCAAAACTCGACGGAAGCGCAAAGGGTGGGGTAATCATCCCTATCGCTGAACAGTTTGGCCTTCCCGTAAAATTTATCGGTGTCGGTGAAAAACTCGACGATCTCGAAGAGTTCTCACCTGATGAATTTGCATCTGCTCTGTTCTCCTAACGCTATTTCGAAAATACATTCCTCGCATCGTTGCCCGTATGTTTGGTCTGAGGCATTCTCAGGAGCCATCGATTGAACGCAAAATCCAGGTATCTCGAAAAACAAGACACCCTCGGCACCTGCATTGAGACGGAGCAACAGCGATCCAAGAGGCTTTCCGTCGCAAGGCCGATTGCTGCCGTGCCGGGATTGTTACTAATCGCAGCGGCGATTTTTGAATCGCGGATGCCATGGGGAACATGGCAAATCGGGGCAGCCTTGCTGATCGCATTCCTTGGACTCGCCACATGGCATGAGTATGTTCGCGATAAACTAGATTGGCTCATCCAACAGCGATTGTTCTATCGTCGCTTGACCGCTCGCTGCGAACGGCGATGGTCGGAGTTGCCTCCTCTCTCAAGCGAGAGAAACACATCGAGCTATTCCTCGGATCTATCCAAGGACATCGATCTGTTCGGCGAGAGATCGTTGTTCCGATGGGTTTCCCTTTGCGTCACGGATGCCGGTGCCCAAACGCTAGCGGAGTGGATGACCCACCGGGTAAGCACTGAAACAATTTGCGATCGACAAAATGCTGTACGAGAACTGCAACAGCAACGCTCCTGGCGCGAAGAATTTTGGGACGCAGCTATCGGTTTTCGCGGTTGCGATACTTCCCCCGAAAAAATCGCTGAGTGGGCCACCGAGCCACCTTTGTTTCAAAAAACCCCCTGGGTTTCCTGGTTGACATGGGTTGGGCCCACTGTCGTTTTTCTCGGGTTGCTGTCGATGTTAGTCGGTGCCGCCTCCAACCAACAACTCCTGTTCAATGCAGGCTTCGTCCTCTTCCTCATCGGCGTCGCAGTGAATTTGCTTCTCGTGGTCAGCATCATGGGCCGCGTCCATGATGTGTTCTTCAAGATCGGAAACGCCAATCGGGAATTACAATCGTTGGCCACACTGATCGGTTTGACCGAGAAGTTAGTTCCGCAAGCACCCATGCTGAAGCAGATTCAATCCGACGTGTCGGCAACAACGATTCCGGCAACCGTTGCGCTGAAGCATTTGCGGCGGACGATGTCCTTCGCAGGAATCCAAAAGAACCCACTTTTTTTCATCCCTTATTGGATCTGCCAGCTTCTATTTCTTTGGGACATCCGAGTCCTCGAAAGGCTTCAGTCCTGGCGCAAACGCTTTGGAAAATTAGTTCCTGGGTGGATCGGAGGATTGGGTAGGCTCGAGGCACTCTCCTGTGCAGCGGCCGTCGCGGATGAGTATCCCGATTGGGCATATCCCACGCTATTCTCTTCCGAACCGCACGAACAGTCACAGAAACGCACCCTGCATGTTCGAGCGATCGCGCACCCCTTGCTTCCCGACGCTGCACGAGTCCCCAACGATGTCGACATAGACGAGTCCAAGCCGATGCTCTTGGTGACTGGAAGCAATATGGCTGGCAAATCGACGCTGCTTCGCTCTCTGGGAATCAATTCCGTTCTGGCCAGGATCGGAGCACCTGCATGCTGTACTCAATGGCACGGGCCTAACGTCGAAATCGCATCGAGCATCCGCGTACAGGACAGCTTGCAGGACGGTGTTTCGTTTTTCATGGCGGAGCTTAAGCGACTGCGATCCATCGTCGATTACGCTCGAACCGTCCGCGACAACACCCAAGTCCCAAGCCTGATCCTACTCGACGAAATTCTTCAAGGGACCAACTCCCGCGAACGCCAGATCGCCGTAGAACATGTTCTTACACAGTTGGTTCAACTCCGCTGTCTGGTCATCACCAGTACCCATGATCTGGAACTAGCAAATAGCCCATCGATCCATGAAACAGCGCAGATCGTTCACTTTCGGGAGTACTTCGAAAAGCAAGATGGAATCGAGGTCATGCGCTTCGATTACAAAATGAGACCTGGAGTAACACCGACCACCAACGCGCTGAAGTTGCTCGAACTCGTCGGCCTTCGCTCCTGATCGATCATGCGCATCCTATCGTTGTTGCCTGCTGCCACCGATATGCTCACTTCGATGGGACTGGCCGATTTATTGGTAGGTTGCACGCACGAATGCGACGCCCGCAATGCAAACGATGCAATTCCTCGTGTAACCCAGTCGAGAATCGCGAGCGGTATGAGCAGCGTGGAGATCGACCGGTTGGTCCGCGAATCAAGCGTGAACAAAGAACCACTCACTCGGATCGATTGCGACCTGGTGCGTTCGTTGCGGCCCGACGTCGTTATCTCCCAAGGTTTGTGCGAAGTGTGCGCGATTACACCCAATCAATTGCAGAAACTCGCAAAGGAACTCGAACGAGATCGCACGCAAAGCACAGCGATACGTTGGGTAGAAATCGTTCCGAAAACGCTCGAACAGGTTTTTCAATCCATGCGCGATTTAGGAGAGGCCATCGGTCGAACGGAGGAATCCAATGCACTGGTCCTGAGATTGCAGGAGCGAATGGCCAAACTGGAGGAGCGACACCGAGGCACGCCGGCGATAGCGACGGTTGCGCTGGAATGGCTAAATCCGTTTTTCAACGTAGGACACTGGACACCTGAGTTACTGCAAAAGATCAACCTCATGGATAAGCTCGGAAATCCAGGGGGCCATTCGCACCAGTGCGATTGGGAAGATATCATCGCGTTGAAGCCAGAGGTCCTGCTTTTTGCGTGTTGTGGCCGTACGCGCGACGAGACGGCAAGTGAGATCGAACAATTATCGAATACGATTCCATGGTCTCGTTTGCCCGCCATGGCGAAAGGACAATACCTTGTGCTCGATGGCAACACCTCATTTAGTCGCCCGGGACCTCAGCTGGTCGATACCATGGAAGAGATAAGCAGTTGGTTGGCAAGCAAATTTGCCTAAATTTCATGTCTCTGATAGGCACACTAGGTGCCACGTCACTCCGCAGCACCCTTGATCCTTGAACCGTTGTTTCCGCTATTCGAGACCATGCCTGTTTTTTCCGAAAAACGCTTCACTTTCCAGACCCGCTTGAACGAAGCCAAGCAGATTACAAAACACAAATGGGGCAACCCGCTTGCGGCCACAGCGGGTGTCGACCAAGATCAGTAGGTTCCCAGTCCTGATCGCGAGTAAGTTTGGTACCGAACCATACGAATCGTGAACTCTGAAAACTGACCTCAATCCCAAGCACTTAGCCTCCAACTCAGGCTTTAGAATCCCACCACTCGAACCCCACCCAATCCCCATGCGACGCACTCTGTTCTCGTTCACATTTTTGTTGATCGTCTCTCCGATGGTACACGCAGATTCCTGGCCGCAATGGCGAGGCCCAAGGAACGACGGAGTATCGAACGAGAAAAACATTGCGACGAGTTGGTCTCCAACCGAAAACGTTCTTTGGAAATGCGAATTACCGGGACCTGCTGGTGCGACCCCAGCGGTTTGGGAGGACAAGATATTCCTGACGACGGCAGAGATGGATGATCTCTACTTGATGGCCGTAAGCGTCAAAGATGGCCGAGTCCTTTGGAAGAAGAAGGTTGGAACTGGAAATCAAAACGCTCGTGTCAGCGAAGGGAACTCCGCGTCACCTTCTCCGAGCACGGACGGAAAGCATGTTTGGTGCTTTTTCGGAACAGGGGCACTTGCCTGTTTCACAGTCGATGGCGAGCCGGTATGGAACATCGATGTCAATGAGCGTTTCGGGAAACTGGACATTCAGTTTGGGATGACAAGCACCCCCGTCCTCGATGGGGATGGGCTGTATCTCCAATTACTTCACGGGCCGATGCGGCGCGACGACAATACTCGAACCGGCAAAGTGATCCGGTTGGACAAGAGCACTGGCAAGACGGTTTGGGCAATCGACCGAGTGACTCAAGCGGAGTTCGAGTGCAAGCATTCGTATGCATCTCCGTTCATCTACCGCGATGGATCTCGCGAGTTCTTGGTGGTCCACGGAGCGGACTGCATCACTGGCCATGACCTACGTGACGGTTCGGAATTGTGGAGGTTTGGCGAACTCAATGGTCCGACGAAGAACAATCCGAAGCAGAACGATCCAACCTTTCGATTCGTCGCGTCCCCATTGGTGCTACCCGGTACGATCATTGTACCAACAGCGAAGGAAGGTCCGATGGTTACCCTTCGCGTCAACGACGACCTGCGAGGCGACGCATCGAACAAGGGATCCGTCGTTGCATGGAATCACCCTCGAACGCCCGACGTATCCATTCCCCTCGTTGTAGATGGATTGGTCTACGTGCTCCACAAAGATGGCAAACTCCAATGTCTGGATTTAAAGACCGGCGAAGAGATCTACTTCCAACGCACGTATACCGGCCAGCATCGGTCGAGCCCAACGTATGCAGACGGTCACATCTACTTTACGTCCAATGATGGGCATTGCACGGTGGTTAAGGCGGGACGAGAGTTCGAAATTGTGTCCATCAACGAGATGGGCGAGGCGATCACCGCATCCCCTGTGATTTCCAACGGTGTCTTGTATTTGCGATCGTACCAAGCACTCTACGCAATTCGCAAACCCTAATCCGCATTGGATCCAGTCCCTCTGAGCGCATCGCTGCTCCTCGAAGCCAGGTAACTCAATCATGCGTGTTCTGATCGTCGAGGATGAACCGGACCTACTGGGGTCCCTGGCGGAATCTCTAAGGGAAGATGGCTATGCGGTCGACACGAGTTTGCGGGGGGATGAAGGCATCCACAAAGCAATCAGTTGGGACTACGACGCCATCGTGCTCGATTGGATGCTGCCAGGAATGTCTGGTATCGACTTTCTCAAACGTCTTCGGAAAGTAAAAACTACCCCTGTCTTATTGCTCACCGCGAGGGACACCGTCGGCGACAAAGTATTCGGACTGGATGCGGGAGCGGATGATTACCTGATCAAGCCCTGCAGCTTGCGAGAACTGTCGGCTCGCATGCGTGCACTCATCCGTCGAACTACTGGAAATGCGACCAACCGAATCATCATCGGCAATATTGTGATCGATACCGGCAGCAAAACCGTTTCGATGGACGATCAGCCAATCCAATTGACAGCGAGAGAATACGCACTGGTTGAATTGCTCGCCTTGCACCGAGGAAAGCTCGTCAGTCGAACCATGATCTACGATCACATCTTTGATGAGGATGACGATAGTCTGTCAAACATAGTGGATGTGCACGTTTCTCATATCCGAAAAAAGCTGGGAAAGGATTTTATCGAAACGAGACGTGGGCAGGGGTATATCATCCATGGTTAATCCAGCGTCACTTTTTGGTTGGACGCGTTCGCTTCGTTGGCGAATCCAAGCTTGGTACGCTGGCATCCTGCTGATCGCATTGAGTGTCTTTAGTGTCTTGTTGTATTGGGAAGCAGCGCGTTCGCTGTGGGATGAAGTTGACACCGACATGCTGGCTGGTGCCCGCATTGTGGAGGGATCCATGCGGCGTTTGGCTCCGCCGGTTTTGGAGGGTTTATCGCCGGGACCCGGCGTTCGTCGCGACCAGCAACGCCGTGATCCGCCCTTTCCTCCTCCGATGGATCGTCCTCCACCTCGCTCCAATTGGCGAGACGGAAACAACCCTGGAATGCCACCGCCGACGCGGGAATTGCCGCCTCGCCGGGCACTCCAGGATAGATTACCTCCACACGAGGCGATGGACTCCGCCATCGACTTTAAAGCCGTCATCGACTGGACAGCCATCGAACGCTTACTCCCTGGTCGGTTGAAGAGAGAACCGAATGACGTCACTTTGATCGTCTGGAGTTCCGATGGCGAAACGTTATTCAGCAAAGGGACTAACGAGCGAAGCTTGAATTGGAGCCAAGTCGACACGACGAACTTGAAAAATGTAATAGTGCAAAGGCAAATGCGTGGTTCGATGCGGGACTTGCTCATCCGAGGTCCATCGGATACCACCATTTGCTTCGGACTTGACGTGACACGAGAGCTTAATCGGATGGCAAGGTTCTCTGCCTTTCTGGTCGCAGCCGCGTTGGGAACCTTCGCTTTGGCGTGGCTCGGTGGAGCATGGTGTTTGAAGCGGACCCTGGGCCCTATGGCTGCCATGGAAAGAACCGCGTCCAACATCGGTGCGGATCGATTGAGCGAACGCTTGCAAGTAGACTCCATGGACACGGAACTCGCCGAAGTCGCAACCGCGATCAACGGAATGCTCGATCGCTTGCAAGCAGGCTTTGAACGCCAGCGTGAGTTCACCGCGGATGCCTCGCACGAGCTTAGAACGCCACTCGCTATTCTTCTATCGAGCACCGAACTCGCATTGAGCAAAGAGCGGCCCGCGGATGCCTACCGTGCAGAACTCGAGAAATGCCATCGCGCCGCGCAGCGAATGAACGGACTCGTCGACTCCTTATTGACCTTGTCGCGACTCGATCCCGAAAAGCAAAGTGCGAGAAAGGAGATGGTTGACCTATCGCAATTATGCACGGATCAAATGGACTACTTTGGCGAACTTGCTAGAAAACAAAAGATCTCCCTGCAGAGCGATATTAAACCATGCACCATCATGGGGGACCGCGGACTACTCGAACGTCTCGTTTCGAACTTGCTGATCAATGCGATCACGTACAACAAAGAGGGTGGCTGGGTAAAACTCGCGCTGACACAAGACAGCGATGGATGCACGATGACAGTCACCGACAACGGCCACGGCATACCTTCCGACGATCTTCCGCATATTTTTGAGCGATTCTATCGCGTCGACAAAGCTCGATCGAGAATGAGTGGCGGTAGCGGTTTGGGATTAGCGATCTGCGAATCGGTGGTTCGATTGCACCAAGGATCGATTTCAGTGGAATCGAAAGAGCGTGAAGGAACCCAATTTAGGGTCCAACTACCCACCATGGGCTAACGCAAGGCCCACGAGATCATTCTTTCCCCGAAAGATATAGGCAACCGCTCGAATACCAAATTGTTCTACAATTCAGCGGACGGAGAATAAATCCGTGAGATCCCAACAGCCTACGGATTGAGTTTTTAGTAAACTCATTTGAGAACGGCCCCGCTTATGGGTCCGACGGTCTTCACCAACCTACGCAAAAATTCGAGTACCCCGATGCGTTTTCTTACCACTTTACTTTTCTCCTTGGTTTGCATTGTTTCAAGCGTCCGCTCCGAAGAGCCCGTGAAAGCACCATCGAGGACTGGCGAACTGCAACGATTGTTCAACGGTAGCGATCTCACCGGCTGGGATGGAGATCCATCAATGTGGTCGGTCCGAGACGGAGTCCTTCGCGGAGAAACCACCGCATCCAATCCCGCAAAGGGGAATACCTTCTTGATTTGGAAGGGTGGCGAGGTTAAGAACTTCGAGCTCTTTGTAAAGTTCCGTTCCACTGCCGCGAACAACTCGGGAATCCAATATCGATCGAAGCACATCACCGATGGCAGCACAAAAAACAAGTGGGTCGTGCGCGGGTACCAGCACGAGATACGCAATGAGCTTGAACTCCCTAACGTATCCGGGTTTATCTATGACGAAGGGGGAAAGCGCGGACGACTTTGTTTGGTGGGAGAGAAGGCAACTTGGGGAACCGACGGCAAAAAGGTCTCCCAGAAACTTATCGACGAAGCCGCGTTCAAAAAATTATTCAGGTTGGATGATTGGAACGAAACCGTGATCGCTGCACGCGGAAATCGCATTCAGCATTTCCTAAACGGAGAATTGGTATTGGATTTTGAGGACAACGACCCCAAACTTGCGTTGTCCCAGGGGATCATCGCGTTGCAATTGCACGCCGGAAATCCAATGTGGGTAGAGTTCAAGGATCTCGAACTGAGAAAGCTACCGGATTAGAGGTTCTTCGAGCGCGGACGCCGGAGATCCGCATCGCAACGACATCGCAAGCCTTAAAACCTCGTCGCACGCGAGTAGGATTTTCGGAGCTGGATATTGCCTTCTAGGTCGACGGCTCAACAATCGACAACGCCCGATTTTCGACGCTGGTCAACGACCAGATTCCAAACGTCACCAAGAAAATGCTGGTTGCGATTGGCAACGCAAATCGATGGAATGCATGAACCGCTGCCAGAGGGAAAGGCATCCGCGTGATCGGAATGAGGATACCTTCGGTCAACGAGTTCGACGAAATCCCCAACCCAGCGGCCTTCGTTGGGTGCCTCTCGTGGAGCGTGGCGGCAGCAATCGAATGAGCTACCAGATCCCGTTCGATTGTATTTTTCTCGTATTCCCTTTGCTCGATTTCCCTCTGCTCGATCACCGCAGGATGGATCGGTACCGCTTGGGCGTAATCGCTTGCGCGCTGGTGCACTTTTTGGCAAGGGAGACTCAGGGCAATGAGCGAGCAGACTACCAGCGTCATCCCTCCAAAAACCCAAACGGTTAGCGAGTTTGACGGTTGGATAGGATGGTCAGCCATGCGGGGAACTCGTGGGGTTGGCAACACAGGAATTGAGCACGTCGCGTCAGGGTCAGATGCTTTCCAAATGGGTGGCTAGCACATTTCCCCCAACCGCACTTCCCCTAATTGCACACCTCATGCCAGAGGTCGTGTTGCCTTGCAACAACGCTTGCCGAAGGCTTGGCTAGTTGACGTAAACCCTTTCCAACCGTATCGTTGCATCTAGATCGAACGCTTCCCAGATCCGTTTTAGGGCGCCGGGACCGTTTCCAGATCACCACCTCGAGGAGCCGCGTACTGTTGCCGAAACGCAACAGGCGTTGTGAAGCTGCATCATGAATCCCCCTTGAGGCGATTGCGAACGAGTTGCAATTGACAACAATCGAGCGAGTCCTGCTTGCTCGTTGAGTTAGGTGGATTTACTTATGCCTTTTTAAGGTGCTCAGCGTTATCATTTTTGGTGAGCCGAGTACCTTGTGTTGGCGTGAGTGGAATGGGGTTTGATACGTTGAAGCAGTCTCGCTCAACGGAGCAATCTGACCTTCCTTCAAATCGCACCGGATCAGCAATCTTTCAAACTGTGTAAATCTAAAATTTCCTTGTCTCCGTTTTTGCATGAGTTGGGTAGAAGACATGACACGACCATTCTGGCACCAATCTTTCTGTCACCGATCGCTTTCGACCGGAACTTTTCTGCGAAGCGCTCGGTCTTTGGGACTCGCGTTGACCGTAGGATTGGCCTCGACCGTTTCCTACGCACAGCAATCCGCCCCCGCCCTGCCCGCAACCGCCACGGTGCCCGCAACGGCGGTTAAGCCGGTATCCGCAGAGCAGGGGGCAATGGAAGCTGAGGTGATGAAAGCCAGCAAGCAATTGATGGACGCGTTTAACAACGGTAGCGTGGATGGCGTCCTTGGGGTGTTTTTGCCAGATGGAGAATTGATCGACGATAGCGGCACGGTTCACTTGGGGCATGAGGAACTCAAGAACTTGGTAAGCCAATTCTTTGCTGCCTATCCAGGTGCTAAGACTCAAGCGGAAATTGAATCGATTCGGGTGGTTGGTGGATTGGCCCTCGTCGATGGCTCTCGAATCATTACCGATAAAGAAGGAAAAGGATTGTCCGTCCTGCGATTCGCGACCGTTTGGAAGAAGACTGACGCTGGCTACAAGTTGGCATCGCTTCGCGACGTAAGCGTGCCTCTTCCACCGACACCTCATGAAGCGTTGGAAGCGATCAGCTGGATTGTCGGTCAATGGGTCAATGAAGGTACCGATGCCAAGGTCGATCTCAACTACCGTTGGGCTGAAGACGGCAACTTCATCGTAGGCGACATCTTGATCACAGCCAACGAAAAGGTAGTGATGAAAAGTTTCCAACGTATTGCCTGGGATGCACACGAAGGAAAATTCCGATCTTGGACGTTTGATTCGGATGGAGGTTTTGGTGAGGGACTCTGGTATCCGACAGCGAATGGTTGGGCACTCACGTCAAAAGCGGTCGCTCCAGATGGATCTCGTGGAACTGCAACCGTAAAAATTCAATCAGATAGCAAGGATCGGTTCAATGTCATCGGAACGCACCGCGTATCCGAGGGGAACGAAGAACCAGACTACAGCTACACTGTTGTTCGCCGTCCTCCTGAATCTGGTACTAGCAAGTAAGTCCAGTTTAGGCATATCCAGTAACTTGTTCCTCCGTTTTTGTCCAAGGTTTCATTCCGGAATCACTACCGAACCTGAGAGCGAGCTGTCTTTATGAAGATCACTTTTTTCCAATTTAGTTTGAGGCCGGTGGCTCAAGCCGTTCTAGCAATTGGGATGCTAGGATTCCTCGCCCCTGTCGACTCGGCCTTTGCTCAAGGGCGCGGTGGACGAGGAGGCGGTGGTGGTGGCATGGGAGGCGCAAGACCGTCGATGGGTGGCGGTATGGGAAGTGCAAGACCATCCATGGGTGGCGGCATGGGAAGTGCGCGGCCGATGAATATGGGGGGTGGCATGCCATCGGCCCGACCGATGCCTCAAATGCCTCAGTCGCGTCCATCCTTTGGCAACATGCCCCAATCCCGACCCGCAGGCCAAGGAAACTTTGGTGGGCTCGGAAACGGAATCGGCGGGGGTGCCGGGATGAGCGGCATGAACAGTCGCCCCATGCCTGGCAATCTCCAAAGGCCTGCCACCGGAAATATGGGCTCCAATCGACCTTCTTTGGGCTTGGGCGCTCCCAGCACCTTGCCTGGTTCGATTGGAGGATCACTCGGTGGATCACGTCCATCCACCGGGAACATCTCAGCTCGACCAACCCCAGGTAACTTGGGAAACCTTTCGCCGAGCAATCGGCCCAACATCCAAATGCCAGGTTCGTTGCCGTCCACCAATCGGCCTTCGCTGGGTGGAAATCAGTTGGGTGGAAACCAGTTTGGCGGAAACCAACCGAGCACTAAGCCTGCACCGCTTCCCGGTGGCAACCGACCGTCGCTCGGTGGTGTGAATCGCCCCAACACGCTTCCGGGCAACATCGGGGGCAACATCGGCGGTGGTATTGGCACCACGAAACCTGCTCCAGGACCTGGACTGGGGAACGGGTCGAACATTACCGGGAATCGCCCTGGTCAAGGTGGCGGATTGAACCGCCCAGACTTCCCTGGTGCTGGCGGTGGGCCATCCACCAAACCGAACCGGCCGACCATCGGTGGGAACCGTCCTGGTGGAAACGGTGGTGGCATCAACAATGGCATCGGTAACAACAATAATTTGCCAGGCATCACCAACCGCCCACCTTGGATTGGAGGGGGTAACGGCAGCGGCAACAACATCATCAACAACAACAATAACAACATCAACCGACCAGGCGGATGGAACCGGCCCGATTGGAACAACAACGGAAGCTGGAACAACGGCAACTGGGGTAATTTTGGTGGTGGTAATTGGGGCAACAACAACAATCGCCCCAACTGGAACAATAACCGGCCGAATTGGAACAACGGCAATACCAACATCAACATCAACAATAACAACTGGACGAACAACAATTTCAATCGTCCGTTCTGGGACCGCCCAGGCTACAACAACAATTGGGGCAACAACTGGGGTTTCAATGGTGGCTACAACAATTGGAACAACGGTTGGTACAACCACTGCATCCACCCGCATTACCACGGTTGGTACAACGGTTCTTGGAGCGGATACTGGGGAAGCTCGTGGTATGCTCCTATTGCCTGGGGCGCCGTGGGCTGGGGATTGGGTTCCCTTGCCAACAACTACTACAGCTCAACAACATACGTGAACCCCTACTACGTTGCGACTCCTGTCGCGACCGCATCTGCAGTTCCTTACGATTACTCGCAACCGGTGGTGGTGAATAATTACATCACTGCCGACGCCAATAGCGGCAGTCCATCCGCAAATGTGTCCTCGAATCCATCTGCGTTTGCCAGCCCAAAGATCGAAGAAAGCTTCACCGATTTCGATTCTGGCTTGTCAGCGTTCAAGGCTGGAGACTACCAGGGCGCGCTCAACGCGTTCAATGAAGCATTGAAGAAGAATGGTGGAGATCCCGTTGTGCACGAAGTTCGAGCATTGGATCTGTTCGCGATAGGCGATTATGCTAACGCGGCGCCTGCGCTCAATTCGCTTCTAGCCGCGGCTCCCGGCATGGACTGGACCACGTTGAGCAGTCTCTACGGGAACGTAGACGACTACACGGCGCAGCTTCGGAAGCTCGAAGAGTACTGCAAGGCCAATCCAAAAAACCCAGCTTCCGCGTTTGTATTGGCTTACCACTACCTGGTGATCGGCCAAAAGGATTCGGCGGTTCGCGCCTTAAAGGTTGTCGTTGAGAACCAACCCAAGGACGTAACCGCGAAACGAATGCTCGATGCCTTGGATCCAAAGGCTCAAGAAACTGTTGCAGCAAAATCAGAAACCGAACCGAAGACCGCTCCATCTCCAGAAGACCTGCTCTCTCCAAAACCAGAGACAGACTTGGTTGGAAAATGGACTGCGTCCGCCGGAACCACGACCATCGATCTCGCTATCACCGAAGAGTCGACGTTTAGCTGGAAAGCAACGGAATCAGGCAAACCGACGGTCGAACTCGCAGGAGACTTCGGAACCAATGGTGATGCAATCCTGATGGAAACCACCGACAAAGGTTCCCTCGGGGGTACGGTGAAGTCGTTGGGTGCCGACGAGTGGGTTTTGATCCCACCGGGAGCCAAGGACGAGAATGCCGGCTTGAAGTTCAAGCGGGCCAAATAGCAAGCGATCGACTGCTTCCTGTACAGCAAAAGATTTTCCTAGCGGCTGCAACGACTTGATCGTTGCAGCCGTTTTTCTTTGCCGGTCACTCGCCCAAAGCTGGGTCAACCAAACCGTTTTGCTCGAACCCTCGCTGGCGTAAAAGACAAGAGTCGCAATGCCGGCATGGACGACCGGTTGCATCTGGGTCATAGCAGGACAACGTTTTCGAGTAATCCACGCCCAGGGAAAGCCCCTTGCGAATAATCTCAGCCTTGGTCCAAGTGATCAAAGGCGCGTGAATGATTAACCGATTTCCCTCGACTCCAGCTTTCGTCGCGAGATTCGCCATCGCCTCGAACGCTCGAATGTATTCTGGTCGGCAGTCTGGGTAGCCGCTGTAGTCCAAGGCATTCACGCCGACGTAAATATCGAGTGCCCCTAATACCTCAGCCCACGCCAACGCATAAGAGAGAAACACCGTATTTCGCGCGGGAACGTAGGTCAGTGGGATGTCGGTGCCAATGTCATCGACGCAATCGTGCTTGGGCACCTCGAGGTGCCTATCGGTAAGGGCGCTGCCGCCAAATCCGGCAAGATCCAAATCGACGATCACATGCCTGCGAACGCCACTCGCCTCCGCAATCCAACGTGCTCGTTCCAGTTCGATCGAATGCCTTTGCCCGTAGCGGAAACTGAGCGCATAGGGCACAAAGCCCTCTGATTTGCAGATGGCTAAACACGTCGCTGAATCGAGTCCTCCGCTCAGCAAAACGACGGCACGCTTTTCGGAGCTCACTGATTTCTCTGAAGAATTGCTCATAAACACGTACGCCTCCGATTTGGGAGGATGCAATTTGGGGGACGTCAAAATGACCGAATCGCCTATAATGCGTGCCTATGGCAATCATCACTATCGATCAACTGACCAAATCGTACCGCGTCTACCAGAAGAAAGAAGGGCTACGAGAAGCCGTCCGAGGGCTCGTCAGCCGAGAATACAAAACCGTCGAGGCCGTCCGCGGGATATCCTTGCGAGTGGAACCGGGCGAGTTCATCGCGTTCTTGGGTCCGAACGGCGCCGGAAAAACGACCACCCTAAAATTGCTCTCTGGCGTGATTTACCCCACGAGCGGAACCGCCACGGTCATGGGTTTTGTGCCTTGGAAGCGGGATTTGGAGTACCGTCGCCGTTTCGCTCTCGTCATGGGACAGAAGAATCAGCTTTGGTGGGACCTACCCGCCCAGGAGTCGTTCCGGCTGCACCAACAGATCTATTGCATCTCTCCTTCAGATTACCAGCGAACGCTCGATGAGCTGACATCGCTCCTCGACGTTCGAAATCTTCTCGGCCGTCCAGTTCGAGAACTCTCGCTCGGCGAACGCATGAAGATGGAATTGATCGCAGCCCTCCTTCACTCTCCCGAGGTGCTTTTTCTCGATGAGCCAACCATCGGATTGGATGTCATCGCCCAGCGAAACATTCAGCAATTTCTCAAGCATTATCAGATGGAGCGAAAAATCACCATCCTTCTGACTAGCCACTACATGAAGGATGTGTCAGCACTCTGCCAACGCGTGGTCGTCGTCGCACAAGGTCTCGTGCAATACGATGGGTCACTCAGCGGTATCGTGGAAGGCTTTTCCGGACAAAAGCTTATCAATCTCCAATTGGCAGACGGGCAATCCGAATCCGGATTGGAACGCTTCGGCGAAATCTTGAAAATCGACATGCCTCGAGTCACCTTCCGTTGCCCCAAACCGATGGTCTCTCAAGTTCTCGCCGAAATCTTGAATACCTACCAAGTTGACGATATTGCCGTGGAGGATCCACCGCTTGAAGAAGTAATCGCCAACCTGTTTCACTCCGTCTCGGGATCTACAGGTTTGGCGTCTTCATGACCGATAAAATCTCGCACGAAATCCGTACTCGGTGGATGATCACGAAAACGGCGTTGGCGGAACGCCTCGCTTACCGAGGTGACTTTGCACTCGGAACGTTGATGAGGTTCCTCCCGATCATCACGCAGATCTTTCTATGGTGGGCAGTGTTCCAATCGCTGTCCCCATCCGATCCGGAAAGTGCACGGATATCGGGTTATTCGTTCCAAGACATGGTTGCCTATTACCTCCTGACGATGCTGGGCCGCGCCTTCTCGAGTATGCCCGGACTTTCATCAAGTATCGCCAAAACCATTCGCGATGGAGAAATCAAACGATACCTAGTCCAACCGATCGATTTGCTGTCGTTTCTTTTCTGGTCGCGCGTCGCGCACAAGATCGCCTACTACATGGTGGCAATCGTCCCCTTCGCCATCGTCTTTTTTCTATGTCGAAATTACTTTACGACCCCGTGGCTCGACGCAGTAACGTTCGGCTGCTTCATTATTTCATTGCTGCTCAGTTTTTGCCTTGGATTTTACCTAGAGTCCTGCTTAGGACTGATCGGCTTTTGGATGCTCGAAGTATCCTCTCTTCTCTTCGTGTACATGCTGATGCAGTTTTTCCTCTCAGGACATATGTTCCCCTTGGATCTCCTGCCCGAACCCTTTAGCACCATCGTCGGATATCTTCCGATCAAATACCTAGCCTATTTCCCTGCAGCTGTTTTCCTAGGCAAGGTTTCCGGGACAGCACTGGCAATCGACATGGTGATGCTCGTGGTATGGACTACCGTTTTCTATGTAGCGGCCAGGATCATGTACCGGCGAGGGCTTGAGCGTTATAGCGGTTTTGGTGGCTGACGACTGCGCAAATGCGAATGCCAGTAATGAACCGTCTTTGCCACCGAAGTAATCACGTTCTTGATTTCTTTCTCCACTCGAAAGTCGGGGCCCGCGGGCAAGTACAATCGGGCACCCTCTCGCCGCACGATCACATTCTCTACCAAGATCGCACGCAGCAGCCAAGCCGCCATTTCATCCGAATCGCATTGAACTCCAACCCATCCAAGCGAGTCACATTCAAAGGTCTCCAACCCGCTGGCTAGCCCAATACCGCGACGCAATTCAGCGACAACCGCTAGATATTCCTGCGGCGATCGCTTTACCTTCTCGACATCCACCGATTCTAAAAGCTTGCCACGATGGGGCGGCCCACCCGCCATAGCAAGATCACAAAACGATGTCCAAATCTTGTCCCACGGAACTCGCCCCTCGGAATCGCGATACAGCACCGCACTCCCCATCGAATTCGGAGAGACCGCCTCCTGAGCACCGGCGTATTCAGAGGGTAAGTCAAGGTTAAGGCGACGTTGCAATTCCGCAAGCAGTTTCCACTCCAGATCGAGACGCTTATCGCTGGGCTGAATTCGAGGGAATGCCCGCCCGCGTGTCGCCTTCAAAAAACCCTCGATGATCCAATTGGCTAACATTCCGGGATTAAGCCAATCAGGGAGGCTTGCTCGATCGACAAGATCTCCTGCCGCCGAGTGCGATCGATACTCAGATGTGTTCGAACGCCACGGCAGCAGCATCTCCACACCTGCAACACTGTTCACTTCTCGAACTTCTGCATCGGACGCGAAGGTGACGATGTCGACACCCGCGCGAAACCGGACTCGTCGCCCATGGGCACGGTTCGCCCAAAAGACCGATGCTACAAGCAACTCCACCTCGCGCTCGCACAGCGATCCAGTTGGTTCCAGCAAAATACGAGACTCTGCGGAAGGGTCCTTGATCGCCGACAACCAGTGACCGATGGTCGTCGACGTGATCGGCTCACCTAAAAAAAGCTGCGAGCTTATGGGCAAATTTCCGAACCATGCTTCGCTACGTAGATCCCATGGGTTAACCGAATTCACCCCCAAGGGAATCACCACGACGCGAATCTCATGGCACTCTCGCATCTTCTCGAAACAAGCCCTTCGCGTCTTCTCGAAACAAGCAAGGAGGTCGGGAGTCGTTCGCTCTAAATCGCTTTCATGCTCGATTTTCGAGCAAACCTCGACGTCACAGCCTATCCGACCACGAACTTGTTCCAGCGCAGAGAATATACATCTCTTGGGGATAGGTATCGGAAAGCCCGTATCCACGAGAACGAGAACGTCGTGAGTATCCATGCCGCACAAACTCGCTTTCGAATCGATTAGCGAGCGACGCCAACCCGAGTAATGGTATAAACCGCGAACGTCCCTAACCAATGCTCCCCTTCGTAATGCCCACTAAAGACATATCCCAGGCCAGCTTGTTCGTGGCGATTCGCGGAATCCAAGAATGTGTTCCGGATGCTAGAATTCTCCGGAAGAGATGTGGCGATTCCATTGAGGCACCATGCTCGTGATAGGTTCAATCCTGCCAAATGCACCAATTTGCCGTCGGTTACATCCGAAACAACCACCGGTGTCAAAAGGTCCCGATGCGAATTAGAGTCATTGAACGGCAGAAACTTCTTCAACCAGGCATCAAAAGCCTCGCGGGACAAGATGCGCCGCATCAAATCCGCTTCGTTCAAGCACGCGGAAAAGAAATCCTCACCCGAGGGTTCGTACTGCGACGCATACCCGATATCGTCAGCATAAAACTGCAATGCTCTCTCTCGAATAGTCTTTGTCAACGATTCATTGTTGACAACCAGTGAGTAATCCAAAATCTGACCGAGAGCGAAAGCGGTATCCGGATGCACTCCCGTCCGGATTGGCTTAGTCAACCTTGGAAGATAACCTACCGTCAGCGCGACAATCTTTTCCTCCAGCGGAAGGAGGTTGGCCCGCCAGCGTCGAGCATCCAAATCATCCCATTCGTGCAGCTCCGCACTCAATCGCAGCAACCACGCCCAACCGTACATGCGTTCGAAGGATTTGTTCTCCTTTTGCTCGAAGTATGCGACCTCAGCTGCGATATTTTCGCGAGTAAGACTTCGATCAATCGCCAAGCGAGCTTCACTCGCAACACCGTGTTTAGGATTCGATTTGAGCAAGCGCACCAGCATCCAGTGACCATGGACACTGCTGTGCCAATCAAAGCAGCCAAAAAACGCGGGATGCAATGCTTTGGGACTCTTCACATCCTCATCGCCGGCAAGCACATTCGATGGCTTGTTGGGGTACTCGCGATGCAGGCCACTCAGCGCTAATTTCGAAAGCTTTTCAGCTTGTTCATCGGAAATGGCGTAGCTGGGTGCATGGATATTTGACTTCCGAGGGGGCGGCACCTCATCGCCCGCGCAAACCTGCGCTCGAGCAACAGATCCCTCGAAAATTCCACAGGTCCAGGTGACCAGGAATCCCAAAACCAACGCTCGCCACATACGGAATAACCCTTCGTTTTTCATCTTACAACCGACGAGCGGACCCAAGGGGCTTGCATCATGAACACGAACCCGTCCCCATGCCCCCAAAAGATCCCCAGCCCGTTTGACATCGAACTTGATTGTATCTCGTAGTTCTCGCCACTAATACCCTTTGAGGGTTACCGATCGGAGGGATTGCACCGGTCAAATCGACAGAAAAATTCTGTTAAAGCTATGAATATCAGCAAATGAAATGCAGGCACGCATTTGTAACCTACCTTTCTCTTGGCGTCGTGATAGACGCAGTATTTCTGCGCAAGGTGTTAGGAGTTTGTCAAATGCCCCTGAATTGGCAACAACGCAAGCAAGAAGAGTCGTACCTAGGTCACTTAGAACAGATTCTTGTGAATCGCCTACGGCAAACGGAGGAGGATCGGGATCTGAAATCCTCTGCAGCCTTGATTCGAGGTGACGACCTCTCGGAGTTTTCCCGAGACATCAACGAAGAGCTTGGTCGGATCGAACAATTGGTGGAAGAGTTCGATAAGTAAACGTCCGGGAATTCCGAGCCTTTCCCTTCTTTTGCCCCAAGGTATCGTTGCTGCAGCTCTTTTTATAACTCCCGGAATTCGCCGACACCCCAACAGGCGAATTACTCTCCTCTCCTTCCGATCCGGTGTCGAGCACGGATTCTAGTCCAAAGCTAGTTGCAACAATCTTCGCAACACTCACGATGGTTCCCCTTCGGGATATGCATCTCTTATTCTCGCCATCCTGTGTCGGATCTAAAATAACGCGATCTCCGGCCACTCTCGTCCTTTTAGGTATTCACCGTGCTATCCATCCCTTACTACCACGTCGACGCTTTCGCCAACGAGCTTTTTCGAGGGAACCCCGCCGGTGTATGCTTGCTAGCGGAATGGCTCCCTGATCGCTTGATGCAGAGTATCGCTGCAGAGCACAACCTTGCCGAAACAGCATTCATCGTCCCACGGGGCGATCAAATCGATCTACGATGGTTCACTCCATCGGTCGAAGTCGACCTGTGCGGCCATGCAACGATTGCACCCGCACACGTACTCTTTAAACACCTTGGCTACACCGGCGACCGCATTCGCTTCCATACTCGATCTGGAATGCTGACGGTAACTCGCGGTGACGATTATCTAACCTTGGATTTTCCGTCGCTCCCGCCGATCCCCTGCGATACACCTGATGCCTTGATTCGCGGATTGGGAAAGAAACCGCTCTACACAGCGCTCGCAACAGATTATCTTGCCGTCTTCGAATCTGCAGAACAAATCGCCAATCTGACGATCGATCAATCCGCTTTAATGCAATGCCAAGCCCGTGGCATCATCGCGACCGCTCGAGACATCCATAGGAGCTTTGGTAACGATGTCGATTTTGTATCTCGTTTCTTTGCCCCACGTGTAGGAGTACCCGAAGACCCTGTAACTGGCTCCGCCCATTCGACCCTCATTCCGTATTGGTCACAGCAATTGGGAAAGAAGACGATGCGTGCGTTGCAAATCTCTCAACGTGGCGGGGAACTACTCTGCGAGGACCGTGGAGACCGCGTTGGCATCTCGGGGCGAGCGGTGACCTACTCGACGGGCTATATCCACATCCCGGTGTAGAAAAGCAATTGAAATCCTCGTTGCGTTTGGCAGCACAGGACCAAAATCGGGCGAGTGCCACAGGTTACTTTAGTTTCGCCACTCGACCTTCGCTACCACTCGCCCAGACGGTTCCATCGGCTGCAACGCTCAATGCGTGAAACCCGACGTCCGACAAGGCGTCCCATGCATTTCCATCGGTGCTCCAATCAGAACCATTGGGCCCTACACATATCCATGGGCGATTGTATTTCGGCGCATAAACGACTGCCGATCGAAACCCTCTCGGGGCCATTCCCGTGGGAGCACGCCACACCTCCTCTTTTGCCATCGGATGATCCTTGATTGCTATATTACCTAATGCTAGATCTACCTTTAGGTAATCCCCTCCGACCGCAACCAATGTTTCCTTGGAGGGATTGATCGCTAACGAAAAGAGCCCGGAGCTCGCGTTGGCTGCCATCGTTGGTACCTCATATGTACCTACAGCGATTCGAGATGGAGCCGTTGACCGAGTCACGTCTTCTTGGCCATCAACACGGTGCACGCGCCCGACTGGACCGCTACCACCCGTTCCAAACCAAAAGGACTCTTTGGAGTCGACGAGCAAGCAGCTGTTGCTCGCTGCAAATGCCGCCTCACCCTCGTTCGCTCGTAAACCTGTGCTCACCACGGTTTGCCAGCTCTTTCCTCCATCCCTGGTTTGAAGCAGCATCCAAAGCCCGTCTATTGGATCGCCGACCACGTAGCCATTCGATGCGTCAAAAAACTTCATCGCATCCACAAACGCGGCGGGATGGCTGTTGGAATAAACACGCTCCCAACGATTGCCGCCATCACTGGTCCTATAAATGGCGCATGGTTGCCCTGCAGTAGCGACAATCGCTTCCTGGTCGCTCCACGCATGAAGGGACCGAAATTCCAATTTCCCACCGGCAGCATCCTGCAACTCGGGAATCACAAGTCGAGTCCATGTCTCGCCAGCATCTACCGTTCTGAGAATGGTTCCTTGACTTCCACAAACCCACGCCCTGTTGGCATCCAACGCGTGGATGCCTCGCAAACTGGATTGACTCCCGGTCGACACCAACTCCCACTGCTGCC
Organism: Pirellula sp.; assembly: GCA_046318275.1. Classification (GTDB taxonomy): domain Bacteria; phylum Planctomycetota; class Planctomycetia; order Pirellulales; family Pirellulaceae; genus JBKCUI01. Next base: position 49,536 of record JBKCUW010000041.1, read on the forward strand.
CACATGTCGTCTGCAACGACAGCAAACGGGTGGCCAACAAACACACCAGAGCGAAAAGCCTTGCACCCTGAGCAATCCCCATATCGTCCCTCAACCATCAAAAGCAACCGGCTGGCATTGATGGACGAACCTTGTCGAAGGTCGCGCCGAACCAGCGTTTTCCGTCCCCCCCAAATTACCCGAGTACGAGCAGGAAATGCCACAATGACATAACGCGTCGATCAAGCACCTCGATCCTACGCTATCCTCGTACTTCTTCTCGTACTTCTTCTCGTACTCAGCATCGCGGTACTCGTACTCGTAATCGTACTCGATCGATTCCCATGAAACCGACTCAGCTCGTTGGATCCAGCGAGTATCCATCGACACGATCTGCTTCAGGTTAGTCTAGCCAACCCGATTCAGTTCGGGAGCGATCGCCTCGAATAAATCAGTATATCGCGAATTGCAGCGTCTTCCAAAGCCGAACCACGAGCGATCTCGAAAACCCGAATGTATCTTTCAGGCTTCGCTTCCCATTCCCCTTGGAAATATTGATCACAAACGTGGCGGACCGAGCCAATAAGTGATTTCGCGATTCGATTCGACACGACGACGAAACGCACTCGATCGCTTGTTCATACGCGTCATGTCATTCGTGGCCGAGGATCGCTCTATCCACTGAGTCCTTTCAAGTGCGAGCAGCGTTTCACTGCGCAGCGTACGGGAAAATCCGACCTGAAGCACGACCGCCATGCAACCCAGTAAACCAGCTAGTGGGTTTCCAACCTTCGCCGCCCGGAAGAGTGACCAAAGTGAATTGGCCCCCAAGCATCAAGCATCAAGCATCAAGCATCAAGCATCATCTTCATCTTCATCTTCATCTTCATCTTCATCTTCATCTTCATCTTCGTCTTCGTCCTCATCTTCGTCCTCATCTTCGTCCTCCTGTCCACCTTTCGTAAAAACAAAGGCAGCTCGAACAGGAGGTGGCATGGGACTACCCGCGCCTCGGACGCTACGCCAGACGATATCGTTGAGGATCAAATCATCCGCTGCATCGGGAATTGAGAAATTCATTTCTTCAGAGATGTCAGCACCAAACGCTAAAGCATTGTTTGTGGCGGTGATGTCGACGCGAGGTTCCAAAGCGCTGAATCCTCTCCTATCGGGCGTTTCTTGGAACGCGTTGTACATCGGTCTAGCCGCGGCGTCGAATTGCGTCATCGGTTCAACACCTAAGATCAGTTCCATCGTGCGAAGCATGCTCGAGGTGGAGTACATGGTCGAATCGACGGAACCTCGCTTGATGTATGGACTGATTGCAAGTGCCACCGAACGGTGAGCGTCCACGTGATCGCTTCCATTTTGCACGTCGTCTTGTATGACAAAGACGGCGATCTCTGGCCAGAACTTGCTCTTGGTGATCGCTTCGATCACCATTCCCAAGGCGGCATCGTTTTGAGCCACCATCGCCGTTGGGGTCAATTTCCCAACACGGGTTCCGGCCGTGTGATCGTTCGGTAAATGCATCGTGATGAAGTTGGGTAAGTTCCCTTCCTCCTCGAACTGCTTCAATCGTTTGATAAACGAAGCCGCGCGATCGAGATCGCTGTAATCGAGGTCATAAGAACGATAATTCGGGTCAAAGTGCCCTTCGAGTACCGGAATTTTCGCCCTGGATGGATCCCCGGGATTTCGCCCATTGGCAATAAATTCTCCGAATGAAAAGTAGGACTTGCCAGCTTCTTTGCATTTGCCCCAAAGGTACCCGCTACTCGGTTGCCCGATCTTCGTTGCACCTTCGGCGGGATAGGTAAGTTTCCCCCGGCTTTTCCCATAAGTCAGCGGCCACGTCTTTTCTACGAAGTCGGTTGCGTACGCAGCCATTGTCCATTCGTGACCATCGGCGCTCACCTCACCGTCGACATAAAAATTATCAAGCAGCACAAATTGATTGACGAGGGCATGGTGGTTCGGTGTGACATTCTCCCCGAAGATGCATAGTCCTGGATCTCCGTTTCCTTTCGAGATGTCTCCGAACAGTTGATCATAGGTTCGATTTTCTTTGATGATATAGATGCAATGCTTGATTGGACTCGGATCGCCCACCTTTGCCGGGACGGGATTGTTCGGGGAACGATCGGCCTCGACCACTACGGAGTCTTTGCGCAACGGTGCACTTTGGAATGCTAACCGCGTCATTTTTGCAAGCTCATCAGGTGTGGGCGTCGGAATCGCAGACAATGATCCTTGGAGTAGCCCACCTATATACTCCGTGACGTTTTTCGGAGCAGGCTTGATCGGATTGGGGCCATATCGATTGTCTTTGCTCGATAGCCCCTTGCCATTGGTAACTACGATCTGATCTCCTGAAATCGTGAACTTGACATTCGTCGGGTACCAACCCACGGGGATGTACCCGAGCGATCGCGATTTCTTGGGTTCCGAGATATCGAACAAAGCGATATTGTTGTTGCAGGAGTTCACGGCGACTAGGACTCTGCGATCCGCCGATACGCAAATTGCTGAAGGCGTGCTGCCATTCTTTGCTGCAGGGTAGAGGGACGTCGACAGGATCTCTTGCAATTCGCCGGTCGTCGCATCGAGAGCGACGACGCTGTTTTCGTCCGAACAAGCGACCAACAATCGGTTCGTGTCGTCGAGGTAGATCATCTCGGTCGGATGCGATTGTGTCTTCCAAGTTGCGACCAATTGGAATGTTTTCAGATCGACGACCCCAATCTCTGCCCGTCCCCAGAGACTCACAAACAATCGCTGATTCGAAGCATCCTCCACGACTGTGTACGGGTAGCTCTCTTCGGGTAATTGCAAGGTATCGGTAGGGGCGATGCCTGCCTTTTCATTTGGGCGGAACGGGTTTTTACCCCTCTTAAGCTGACTCCCTAGCAAACCGCACGCATAAAACTGCGAATCATCCTTAGACAATCCAACTCCCGAAACCACAAATTTGTCGGTCTTTGCCGCCAGCGTGTGCGCAACCGGTTCTCCTAAATAACCTTTGTTATAGGGGAACGCGTAAAGGCGTTCGTCTTCCCCGCCCGATGCGACTATCCATTGCCCGTCGCTGGAGAGTGCAAGCCCATAGAAGGACTGCGGGACCGGCACGCGAGCAATCTTGTTGAGGGTCTTTGCATCAAGGGTAATAATCTCATGCTCACCATATCCACAATGAAGCACGATCAGGTTGTTACCATCGGGATGGGCCAACAGGTGAACCGGAAAATCCCCCAACGCCGCTTGTTTGCCTTGGGCGTTGATCGTCCATCCATTGGGGAGGAGCATGTTTCCCGATGGCTGCATCCCCGGAAGCGTCTCAAAGGGCGACTTTTCTTGAAGGGCTTCCGCTGACTTCGTGTCCGGCTCCTGCGAAACAGACTCCTTAAGACCAACGGCGCCGAATCCGATAAGGACGGCAAAGAGCGAGATAATACGAACGATCAGCGTCATAAAATAGCCTATCGTGGCGATCGAAATACTGGCATACAAAAACACACACCGAGCCTGCATTGTAACAACTCGCTAAGTGGGAAAAGTATCGATTTCGATTCAGATTTTATGAGGGTTTCGAGAGCCCTAAAAAAAGCGATCGCCCCTCCAAAGCCCTCCCGACCCAGGCGGGGGATGACCTAGGAGCTTCGATAAAACCTCGCCTCCGAATTGGAAAGCATACGGCGGGGTGCGATTCCCGCCCATGGTGATTCCCTATTGGGGACGTGTTTAGCTGTGTCGTCCACCAGCGGAACTTCCGAATGCTCTACCGCACGAATCGGCAAGCGGCATATCCGACAACGCGACTGGTATCGCCAGTCGTCGACGCACTCGTGTCATAGCCCAATCGCTCAACACCGAACGTTTCATTGAGTTCGATCAAGGTCTGCATCACCAAAGCTGCCGGGACAACGCCACACATACTGATCGAGTTCGACTGGCACGTTTCAAGAAGTCGCTCCGGGTTGCCGCTGGCTAACGCTGCAAGTGCAAGTTCGTCGAGCCGGCGATTCTCTTCATCGCTCCCAAAGTGATTCATGTCGCTGGATATCACGAGCAATGGATATTCCTCGCAGCCTCGGATAACCTCCGCTAATTGCTTAGCCGCAGTCGCGATGTCTTGCCACGAAGAATTGGCCATCGCAATTGGAACAATCTTCGGTTTTTGGCTGGTTCGATGCACGTAACTCAGGATCGGCAATTGAACCTCGACCCCATGCTCTCGAGAATGTGCGGCTGCGTCAAACTCCATGCCTGAGACATGCTTGACGATTTGCGAAGCCAACTCCATGTCCACCGCAAACTCGTCACCGTTCGGCAATTGCCAACTCTTGGACGGGGACACGGCCCATTCCGCACCGAGATTCGTGTGCTTGGGACCGATGATGATCACCGTCTTGGATACACCTGCGCTGCGCCATGCATCCATCGCGATTTGGCCACTGTATTTCAAACCGGCGTGCGGAGTCATGATTGCCAATGTCTTCGTATCTGGGCCAATGCTCGATTTCGATTCGAAAGCTTGAAGCATCGCTTCGAGTTCGGAAGCCTCGGAAGGATAGAACTGCCCAGCGATTGCCGGCGGACGAGGTTGATCGCTTGGATCGATACCTACCCGATTGGTGGCCAGCAATGAGTTAGCGGTTGAAACGCAACCCAACGAAAAAATCCCGATAGGGTTGCTTCGGGTCTTAATAATACCAGCGGCTTCCTCAACCAATCGATGGATTGATTTATCGGCGTCAAACGCAACTGCTGCGCGGTCGCCACTGAGTGCGAGAATCGCCCGCTCTTTGGATACGATTCCTCTCAAATCGCAATCGCTTAAATCCTCGCGCAACTGATTCCCATTCCAGTCACCGGGATGAATAACCCCGTGATGTGCCGTGTCATGCAGAATGGTGAGCGCCAGATCGATGTCGACCGACTTCTTGAAATTGGCGCGACGGATCGACTGCTCGGCGGACTTAACCAGTTCGAACAAGGTTGCTTGGAGTGGCATTCCTGGACGAAGAGACGTTTGGATCCAGTGGGCAAGCGGTCGTTGCGAATCGAGATTCACCGCGCTCATAACAATTCCGTTTACATTACCGTCCATAGCACCGAGGACATAGTAATTCGGTGTCGATCCATGGGAGAGTGCGATCATGTTTTGGATGGCCGCGGACTTGAGCTGGAATAGGCTCTCCAAATCCCCGGGAGCCCGCTCGGTAGGTATCGGATTGGGGAGAAGGTCCGCGTCGAAGTGCCCTTCGATTTCCAATCCTTCAAAGGTTTCCAATCGGGTGTTCTGGTCTTGCCACGCGTTCGCAGGCAGTCCAGCTTTTCGGCATATCCCGGCTAGGTATTCGCCGACGTTCCATCCTTGCTCCACAGGCACACTGGGCAGCAACAGCCCTGCTCGCTCACCAAAAGGACTACGCGGACCACTCGAAATGCGCAGACCATGTTTCCCGATTTCGATTTGTTGGGCGCGTTCTTCAGCGGGACCGTCGATGGCGATGGCGGGTGCCAAAAGCGTAAGATGGCACGACAAAAAGGGAAGTTCAACGCTGGAGATGGCTGGCATTCGAGGATCGTCTTTGGCCGTGCGCTGAGCCGACTCGAGGATCGCTTGATTCAATGGAGTAGGCCTGCCGAGAAACCCGCAACATCCACGCAGTAACTTGCCCCGCTTCAGCGTCGTAAAGCAACCGTGAACGATCTGGTCCCCAAGTTCGCCGAGCGTGTTCATCAACGTGCTCGGCAACCTATTCTTGAGGACAGTCGAAATCGCGATGACTTGGGCCACCCGTTGGATCGAGGACTTCTGATCCGTGCTGAGATGCTCAAATCGCAAAAGATCCAACTTGACGGGTTCAGAGATACTCGGTTGGGACACAGGTGACTCCTTTTTTCCTAGGTCGGTTCCGGTTACGCGATCGGTGTTAGTTGGATGATCGGCGTTCGGTGGGTTGATTCCGGTACGCAGAGAAGGCGATCGCACTTGAATCGATGGCGCGGCGTTTGGAATGGACAAGGATACCCCATGGTTGGAGGATATGCTGGAAGAGCCACCCAATCGCACCAACTTCTCCGGCGAGTTTACCGCGCAGGAGGTTGGTTCGGCCGATGAGGGTTTCGACGGTAGAACCGATGCTGGGGATTGAGCGTTACGAATCGGATCGGCGAACCGACTCATGTCGATGGGCAACCGCTTTCTTCCCCAGTTACCACAGCCCTCGTCAAACCTCCCCGCCACTTCCGTACCGCAAGCTTTGCATCGGCTATGGTCCACTGCATAAATCCCTAGCTCGTACCAGTCGCGTTCGATCAACAATGCATCGCAGACGTGGCAATAGGTGGAGCTATGTTTAGGATCGTGCACATTTCCAACAAACGGGTACCGGATACCAGCTTGTTTCGCGAGGTTAAAGGCTTCGACAAGTTTCTCCGGAGGGGTATTCCCGCGATCTCTCATCCGAAAATCGGGATGAAAAGCAGAAAAGTGTATAGGGACATCCGTACCCAACTCCCGCACAATCCAATCGCACATCCGCTTAAGTTCGTCGCTCGAATCGTTCGCGCCGGGAATGACTAGGTTGGTAATCTCGAACCACACATCCGTTTCGTGCTTGAGATACCGAAGGGTTTCGAGCACAGGTTCGAGATGGGAGTAGGTGATATGACGATAAAAATCTTCGGTGAAGGCTTTAAGATCGACGTTGGCCGCATCCATCCACTGATAGAACTCGCGACGGGGTTCCGGCATCATGTAGCCCGCGGTCACAGCGATCGTAGCAACACCGAGTTCGCGGCATGCTTTGGCAGTATCGATAGCATATTCCGCCCAAATCACGGGGTCGTTGTAGGTAAACGCGACGCTTCGGCATCCGAGCGTTTTTGCCGCACGCGCGATCGCTTCCGGGGTCGCTTGCTCACTCAATTTCGCAACTTCGCGAGATTTGCTGATATCCCAGTTTTGGCAGAACTGGCACCCTAAGTTGCACCCCGCCGTGCCGAACGACAAAACACTCGTCCCCGGAAAGAAATGATTCAGTGGCTTCTTCTCGACAGGATCGATGCAAAATCCAGTACTTTTGCCGTAGGTATCGAGCACCATAGCGCCATGCTCTACCTTGCGGACGAAGCAAAACCCCCGATCCCCTTCCTTCATTCGACATTGACGCGGGCACAAATCACAAACGATTCGACCCTCGCGATCGCCGTTCGCCTCCTCCGGCCGTACGTCCACATGCCACCACTTGCCAGCAACCGTACTCATTCTCCCCCTCCTCGCTCCCGTTCCACGCAATCCATCTCCAACCAATCCATCTCCAACCAATCCGTGGGATCGGCCTGTACAGTTCATCGCCTGCCCTTAGATAGGGCCCAATTCTGCCCCCCGGCCAGCCCCGCGATCTGACCATTCTATGGCTCCAATAACATTGGTTCCCGACGGGTTCTATCTCTACCACCCGAAAATGTTCAGCCATTGATCGGATTGTGGAGGCAAAACTAGCCAGATCCCCCCCGGTTTGCTTGAGAATCCCCGCTTTCTCCCGTTATACTAGAACGGCGATTGCGAATGGCATGCCGGTGTGCATTGCCAGTTGAACAGTTGTGATTCCAGGTCAGTCTTGATTTCAAATCGTCTTGATTTCAATGCGATCCGACCAGGCCCGGTCTCCCTTCCTTTGGACGTTATCAGGAAACAAGGCACCTTCAGGATGAACGAACACCTTAAACCTAGCCAAAACGAGACCATGCAGACCACTTCGCACGGCAATGCCAACGATTCAGCGCGTACTGGATTAGGCCATTCGCTCCAGATCGAACTGCCGCAGTCGCTGCGTACTCAGTTGGCTCAATTCCGATCCCGCGTTCGCAAGCTAAAAATGCTAGAAGCGGCGGGGATCGCTTGCTTTGCGTTTCTCGCTGGCTTTCTCGCGGTGTTCTTAGTAGATCGACTGATGGATCCGTCCCCCGCGTTCCGTTGGATCGTTTTTGCCGTTTCGGCAATTGGACTGGGAACGATCCCTGTTTGGTTTGAACGTTGGGTAGTTCGCTACACGACTCCGAGCTCCCTCGCTCGGTTGATGTCATTGAAACAACCAAACCTCGGCGATTCACTTCTCAGCGCCATCGAACTATCTCAGAACCCTCACGAACAACAGCGTTCGCCCGCTCTGTGCCGAGCTGCATTGCAACAGGTTGCCGAGGACACGTCGACGCGCGACCTGGCAGTTGCGGCACCGGATTCGTACCACCGCCGTTGGTGGGCACTGGTTACGGTCGTCGGGGCGATCGCCGGGTTGCTGGCCATGCTCTACCCCGCCGCAGCCACCAATGCGCTTGCTCGTTTTGTCATGCCGTGGAGTAACACCGAGCGATATACCTTCGCCCAATTGGGTGAGTTTCCAACGCGCTGGATCGTACCCCATGGTGAATCGATCGATCTCACAATCCCATTGAGCAACAATACACCCTGGAAGCCTTCTCAAGCGACCCTGTGGCTCGGTTCTCTCGCCCCTTCCGATGCCGCATTGGGCAACGATAGATACAACTTTCCGCTGCCACCTCAGATCGAACCCTCAAAGGCAAAGCTGAAAATTGGGGACGCACGGCCAAGCATTGAAGTGGTTCCAACTCTTCGTCCGGAATTGGTCAGTGCTTCTGCAACCGTGAACCTACCCGAATACCTGAAACGAGCCGAACCGCTCACGAAAGATGTTAGGAGTGGAACATTGTCGATCGTCGAGGGGGCGACATTCTCGGTGGAAGCCACAGCTACACGCAATCTCGCATCGGCAACCATCGATGGAGTTCCGACCCGCGCCCAGGGGAGTTCAATCTTCAGCGAAAACCTATCGGCTCCGGAATCGCACAATTACCAATTTCGATGGACCGATGAATTAGGATTAGGATCGAAGGGCCCTTTTGCGCTTCAGCTGAATGTACGAGCTGATGAAGAACCATCTGTTTTTCTTGAAGGGCTTCCGCGAACCAAAGTCGTCTTGGATTCGGAACAGCTGAAATTCTCGGTCCATAGCACGGACGATTTTGGTGTGAAGCAGGTTGGTATGGAATGGCGGCCCGCGGAAACAGGGGATAAGCCTACCGGAACGCCCGGTGAATGGTTGGTCGCCGCAGGTGGTCCAACCGCTGAGAAATTGGACGCGGATGCTGTGTTCCAAGCGACGGCACTGAATATCGCCCCACAAGCCATCGAGCTTCGGATCTACGCGGAAGACTACTTGCCGGGCCGAGCTAGAACATACTCCGCACCACATTTGATCTATGTCCTTTCCCCGAGCGACCACGCCATGTGGGTCCTTCAACAATTCAATCGATGGCAACGCGAAGCAATGGAGGTGAGGGACCGCGAAATCCAGTTGCTCGAAGGGAACAAGCGACTCCGGCAGATGTCACCCGACGAATTGGCTCGCGAGGAGACTCGCAAGCAGATCGAACAACAGGCAGCTGCCGAACAAGCGAACGCCAGAAGATTGTCGGGGTTAACATCGCGGGGTGAAGAGCTGCTTCGCCAAGCCGCTCGAAACTCGGAAATCGGAGTCGGGCACCTAGAGAAATGGGCAGAAATGCAGAAGATCCTTAAAGACATCTCGGCAAATCGAATGCCCTCAGTGGCGAATCTGCTTAAACAAGCAGCCAAGCAACCGTCTCCTGCTTCCCCACAGAATAACAACAACCCAAAGATCGCAGGTTCGAACCGAAACGACGCAACCCCAAACTCCGCCCCGAGTGAAACCGACCCCAACGCTCCCGCGAAACCCACCGCACCTCGAGTGATCGACAGCGAATCCACCCAACAACCAATCGATCAAATCGCTGAAGAAGAGGCGAAGAAAAAGAAGGCCAGCAAGGGTGCGCTTGGATTGCCGACGACCACGCTGATGGGGAATGGTAAATCTGGCAAGACACCCCCCGCCCCCGAATCGCCAGCGTCGGTGGATCAAGCCGTGGAAGAGCAACTTGCACTCCTCGAAGAGTTCGATAAGGTCTCCGAGGAACTCAACAAGATCATGGCCAACCTGGAAGGTAGCACATTGGTGAAACGATTCAAAGCGGCGGCGCGAGAGCAAATCCAAGTCGCCGATTCAACCAGCGATGCTATCCCCACCGCGTTCGGAAACAAACTCAAACGCCTAAAACCGGAGGAGCGATCCGTTCTGGAAAAGCTATCCGCACGAGAAAATACTGCTTTAAACACCGTCGGCCAGATCATCGATGATCTAGAGTCATTCCATGAACGACGCCCGATGGTGAAATTTCGCGATGTGCTCGACGATATCGAGCGCGAGGATCCTCTCGGCGGATTGCGAAAACTCTCCTCGCACATGACCGAGCAGCAGGGAATAGCGATTGCGGAAGCGGAGTATTGGTCAGACACCTTCGATCGATGGGCAGAAGACCTCGTCGATCCCGCCAGCAAAGGACAGTGTCCAGGCGGAAAATCAAAAAGCTCTCTCCCGCCGTCGATCGTGCTCGAAGTGATGCAAATCCTCGAATCGGAGATGAACCTGCGCGATCGCACTCGCGTCGCCGAACAAGCGAAATCGCCAGATAGTGCGGAGCAATACAAAACCGCGGTCAAGGAGCTAGTCACCACACAATCGGATTTGAGAGAGCGGATCGTCCGAGTCAGCGAAAAAATCTCCGAACTCCCCAACGGCGAAGAGGAGTTCGGGAAAGAACTGCAATTGATGGCCCAAGTCAACGTGGCTATGAAAGACGCCGTACGCATTCTGTCGAGACCCGACACCGGCCGACCAGCCATCGCTGCCGAAACAGAAGTGATTGAATTGCTACTTTCGAGCAAACGAATCAATCCGAAGGGTGGCGGAGGTGGGGGCGGATCGAACCCTGGAGGTGGTGGAACAGGTGACACCACCGATGCGGCCATCGCGATGATCGGACCCGGATTGAATGAAAAAGAAGTGCGTCAAGATCATAAGATCGACCAAGCAACTGGCACTGAAGACAATACGATTCCAGAGGAATTTCGACACGGGCTGGATCAGTACTTCGAACGCGTTGATCGCCGAAAGTCTCAATGAACCAATCCAGAGTAATCGTATTTGCTATTCTGGCGATTGCCACATGTCATACTGCAGTCGTTGGACAAGTCGCCGCGGTGCCCATTCGCGCGATCGCGGTGAATGCCGCCAACGATCCGCAATTGGAACGCGAGCAGAATGCAAAGCGTTGGATTCGCGGACTGATCCAAAACGAACTCAATACCATTCAAGCAGCATGTGGCTTATCTCCAGAACAGACACAAAAGCTTGTCAATACCGCCGAAGAACAATGGCGGACGAAGTTGCTTACGGCGATTCGCGCCTACGTTGAATCTCATAATCGAAACAACGTCGATTTCGAGCAGCGCGTCGAAAAACTCGTGAATACATGGCTCGAACCGATCTTGACCACCGAGCAACGAACTAAGTGGAACGAGGAAGTTGCATCGCGTCTCGAATTTCGGCGTCGTATCGTCGTCGGCAAGATGGTTATGGAATCGGAAAAGAGGCATGGCCTATCTTCGCAACAAATGAAGGACCTGGAACCCATCCTCCTCGAACGCTGGAGGGACTCTTGGTGGGCTATGTATCGAAGCGGATCGCTACCGGAAACAAAATACTCTTGGGTGTCCGCGATCCTCTCAGAAGCTCAACAGACCAATGGCAACGACCGAGCGGCCAACCGCAGTGAACACTACATGAGCGGAGGAAGTCACGAGCTACCCAGCCGCCTGTTGTCGGAAAGGTTCGAACTCAATGGAATCACCAGCGAGGAATCGATTCCACTGGATAAACCCAAAGGGCAGGAAAAAGGGCCGGACGATGCAGCTGCGAATCCGGAGAAAGCCCCCGCAATCATCGAAGAAGCGCTCAACGACGTCGACGACCCTAATCCAGTAGAGCCCGAATAATGCGAATGCCAGAACTAGTTCGGGTGCTTGCTAGCCAACTTAAAGCTCAACATTTCCCGAGGGCCAAGCACCGTGTCGTGCATGCGATCGTATTTTTGGCACTGCTCCTTAATGGTTACTCGCACAGCATCGCCCAAGACAAGCCGAAAATCCCACGAGCTATCGACCGAGACCGCGAAGCCGTTGAAGACCCGGCAGAGATCGACGACAAGCAGGGTGGAGACCGACTGATCGAGATGGATCGCGGACGCTGGATCGATATGGTCTACGGGCAACTCGGTGGCAATGAAGCCACCTTCGATCAGAATTACCGACGACGTGTCCGATTAGCCCTCAATCGCATCGACTTGATCTGTGGCATCTCGGACACATTGCGAGAGAAGGTCCAAGCGACCGCGGAACTCGAATCGCAGCGCCTCAAAGCCGATATTCTTACCCTGATCAACGATGCGCCAACACGCCTTACCCAAAAACAGTACTCCGATTTCTACCAACGGATATGGAAGCTGATTCAACCGTATCAGTCGCGAATGAATCAAGGGAACAATCAAGATGGCGAAGCTCTTTGGCGCAAGGTTCTCACGTCACAACTCGACGATAAACAGCAACAAAAGATTACCGAGGATGCTGCCAAGCGAACCGCTTATCGAGAAGACGTTCAGCGATTAGAAACAGTTCTGAAAATAACCCGACGCTTGGGATTGAGCCGAGACCAGAGGACCAATCTGGATAAGCAAAGTCAAACCCATCCCAATAATTGGCAAAACCTCGATATGGCTTGGAACACGCTCCAAGCCTTACCGGATGCTGAGAAGCGATCTTGGTTCACACCGTTCCAGCTCGAACAGCTCAAAAAGCCACTGGAAACTACGAACGATCTGCAAGTTGTGATCATGGTAGAGGAATGATACGAATCATCATGTTAGAGACTTTTATCGATCGGCGAACCATGCGGCGCACATGCACCAATCGCGGCAAATCTCCGGTGGGATTCCGACCAGCACTGCTATGTATCGGAGGCGCCATCGCGCTCTTCTCCTTTAGTTTCAATAGGTCTATTGCATTTGCGCAGGCCCCTTGGCGAGAGAACGCCGTGCAGGGCCAAGCGGTACCGCGCGATGTCCGCGAGATGTATGAAAAAGGTCTGACTTGGCTTGAGAAGAATCAAGACAACACAGGGCGGTGGTCGAGTTCGGGTGGAGATGCTGGACCTGGAGTCACCGGTTTATGCCTCATGACGTTCCTCGCTTACGGCGAAGACCCGAATTATGGCGCATACAATGCAACGGTACGGAAAGCAGTTCAGGCCATCATCGCAGATCAGAATGCGAAAACTGGATATCTCGGAACCAGCATGTACCATCATGGATTCGCGATGCTGGCTCTCGCAGAAGCCTATGGCGCAGTCGACGAGAGGTTGTTGTGGGAAGACACGAAGATCGACGACAGTCGACGTCGATCGATCGGTGAAGCCTTGGAGTTGGCGGTAAGGACCGCTATCACTAGCCAAAACAAAAACAGCGTAGGAGGTTGGAGATATTCCCCCGATGCTTCGGATGCCGACACATCGGTTTCGGGGTCGATTATGGTCGGACTCTTAGCCGCCCGGAACGCTGGAATCGAAGTCCCCGATAAGAACATCGATAAGGCAATCGCCTACTTTACCTCGATGACATCAACCAGCGGCCAAGTGGCCTATGCGGGCGGACTGGGTGGGTTCGATAACTCGCCAGCTCGTGTCTCCATTGCGACTTTGGTTTACAGCATTGCAGGTCGAAAAGATCTGAAAGAGTTCAAAGCGACGTCGACGTTTCTAAAATCGTCGGACTCCAACGAGACCTCCGACCACTACGGGGAATATACCGCGTACTACAAGGCACAAGCCCTATTCCAAGCTGATATTGGAGCATGGGAAAAATGGAACAAAAGCCTCATCCAGGATTTAAAATCCAAACAAAAGAATGATGGCCACTTCGACGGGAATTACGGTGCGCCAGTGGCGACCAGCATGTCCCTGCTCTCACTCGCACTCAATTTCCGCTTTCTTCCAATCTACGAACGCTAATGCTACCCTCGCGACCCATCAACCTACTGAAATTCACTTGCGTGCTCGCTGCGTTCGGATTCTCGCAACAATCGCTCAATGCCCAAGCCGTCGAAACGCCGTTGAGTACGACGCGAAGCGATGCAAAGACCGAACCACAAGCCAATCGAGGACTGCTTCGCTTGGTCGGAGGCGACATGTTGAGAGGGAATGTCCAATCGTCCGATGCCCCAGATGCGATTTCATGGTTATCCCCCACCTTCCTGAGTCCCTCAGTGTTCCCTTGGCCCGCTATTGAGCTATTGGATCTTGAGAATACGCACTCGCCCGAACCACTCGAAGACAATACCTTTTGTGCGGAATTGCAAAATGGAGAAGCAATAAGCGGGCGATTGATTTCGATCGATCGAGAGACGTTAGTGATGGAAATCCCATCGCTTGGCCAGAAATCGATCGAAACTCGCTTCGTTCGAAACTTGATTCGATTGTCCCGATCTGCTGCGGATTCCACCCAAGTCTTCCAATCCGCGGACTGGGAGCAAGTTCTTCCGGCACCGAAAAACGGCAAAGCGACCAAGTGGTATCTCAAGGCCGGAGAGATTTCTACGGATACGAGTGGAACGACGATCTCGCAATGGGCAAACATGCCATCCTTGGCGACCATCGATATCGATGTCGCTTGGGACCAAGGGTCACCTAATTGGTGGCTAACGATCGGCGATCCCAGACGATTGGAATTGCAGGTGAGGAAGCTGCAGAACAAAAAGCTGCTGAACGTGACGCTTTTGGTGGAGAACTCCAAGACCGCTGACGTTGCGACCGTACAACTCCCCTATGACGATGAGCGATCTCTCAAACTAAAGCTGCTCTGCGATGCGAACAAGGCAAAATATGTTTTGATGCAAGAGAATCAGATTCTCGGGACATTGAACGGGAACCCGGCGGAGCAATTGGTTGGCAGGACCAAAGTCAGTTTCACAAACACGGCGTTGGGCCTGATGACCCTGCGCGACTTGAGGATCTCTAACAGCGCTTTTGCGATCCCGTCAGCAAAACTCGAAGGGGTTGAAGTCCTTACCAAAAACGCCGGTACGTTCTTCGGTAGTCTGGCATCAGGAACCGTCGAGCGCACTGTAACGCTCGATACCTTCAATGGAACGAAACAAGACATCGCCCTGGATTCGATCGAGCGTATGGAGTTTGCGCAGTCCGCCAAAGAAGGGAACAGCCCGGACACGGTAACCGGAAACCCAGCCGCAGCAAAGGTCTACCGAATTGAATTAGCCAATGGCCTGAGATTTGCCTCAAGCAACCTGCAATCGACCGTGGTGCCGGGCGAAGCGTCACAACCAGCGGAGCCGGCAATCCGTTGGGCTGTTCTCGGTGGTGATATCTCCATGCCACTGATGCATGTCGATCGAGTAACACTGGAATCGACTCAAGCCATCGGGGGAAAAAAACCGGTTGCGACCAGCGAACCAACCAGCGCCGATGCATCCGCGCCTTCACTCGGAGGCGCCTCTGAACCATTGGATATGCAGCGATTGATCACTGACGATGTGGTTTCCCTCGGCCGAATCGTGTCTGTAATCAACATGCAGAATGGGCTCAAGGCGTTGGCATGGCAAGCTAAACTGGCTAGGAATGCTGTCCCTATCAATCCGAGAGCCGACGGTGCCATCGAGCCCTTGGTTACCAACCCAGGTACAGGCTCTCCTAAGAAATCCAGAAGCGACGCCGCACGTGTACTAACAGCCAATGGCTTACCCGCACCCGAAGCTGAAATCAGCCGACCGCTGAAGGCCTTTGAGCCGAATGTATTCCTAGTATCTGGGGATTGCTTCCCTGCTACGATCGAATCGAGCACCGTCGAGCAGCTTTACTTCACCTCCCCACTTTTTGAAACAAAGTCCATCGGTGCAAACATGGTCCGAGGGATCCGATTGGTGGACTACAGCGGTGCCGACAAAATCGACCGATCCATCCGCAATCACCTGCTGACACTACCTAGACTGCAGCGCAAAAATCCACCTACGCATTTGGTCGTGTCCCGCGATGGAGATCTGCTGCGCGGCAAAATGATCTCTCTAGATAGGGATCAATTAGAAATCGATGTACGTGGCGAGCGCCGTACAATACTCGTCAAAAACATCGCCGAATTGGTTTGGTTAGAGCCTGTGCCAGTCGACCCCGCGAAAGCTGAACCGAATAGCAAATCGGAAACCGGTGCGGATAGCACGCCAGAGCCCGAGGCCGCTGAAAACGAGGTTGCACAACCTGCAACGGTACCGATCCCAGCGAATCCCAGCGATGTGTATCAAATAATCCTAGAACAAGGATCTCGTGTTTCCATCGTTCCCGAAGCGATCGAAGGAGACACTCTAAAGGGGACGCACCCCAGCCTTGGACCTTGTACGCTCAAATGGGGACAGGTATCCCGGATCGTCTTAGGGGACTCCATCCGCATCGATGCGTCCCGAGGTCGGTACGGAAAATGGAAATTGCAAAATGCCCAGGACCCTAAGTACGTCTCCGACGACGGCGAGGAAGGAGATGATCGCCCCAGCGACACCGCTCATGCACGGATGATCGGCAAGGAATCCCCAGATTTCGACTTGCTCAAGATCGACGGTACACCGTGTAAACTCAAAGACTATCGCGGCAAGGTCGTGATCATCGACTTCTGGGCCTCCTGGTGTGGTCCATGCGTTCGATCGATGCCTCTCCTCCTCGAGTTATCGCGTGAGTATCACGACCTTGGAGTAGAGTTGATTTTGATCAATGTTGAGGAAAGCGAAGAACGGATACGAAAATTCTTGGAACGTATCGAAGTGACACCCACCGTCGCCATGGATACCGATGGATCTGTCTCCAAACAATATGCCGTGAGCGGCATCCCGCAAACCGTTATTGTCGATCGCGACGGAGGAATCGCGAACATCTTAGTTGGAGCTAGCGAGGAATCGGAAATCAAGCTTCGCAAGACGCTCGATGAACTCACCGCCCGAGCGACGAAACCTTAAGACTTGATCCATAGCTACCACCAACTGTTTTGCACAGCGTCTCGCCTCCCCTGCATATCCATTCCTAACGGATTCTGAGTCCTCGAAAACGACCGAACCGCCAAACCCACATCAGACCGACTTTTTCTCGGGGTGATGGGTCTCGATCGAATTGCCACGTATGCACCTGGTACCTCAATCGCTGAACGGAAACATGCGGATTGTACAATTCCAAACCAATCTGCGATTGTTCAAGTTTCACACAATCCCTTAACCATGGAACCTTCTCGACACTTGCTATGCGAGCTTTAAGGTGCTCCGCGAAGTACCAGGCATCGAACCAGTGGGCTCGATAACCATTAAAATGGTGCGTTTCACTGAACCCCCTGAACTCTCGAATAAAATCATGCCCCATCACATAACGCGTCATCGGCAAGTGGCTCGATGTTTGAGAGAGTCTTTTTCGAATGAGTGTCTCCGAAGCTGAATCAAGCTCACTCTTCGCCAAGCCAACAATCGATTCGTCGCTAGTATTTAATACATTGTTGCCGCGATTACCCATGGTCAATCTCGACGCGAGCGCCTCTTGTTGCTTTCGCAATGCTTCGCGCGATATATCCGTATCCCTGGAACGTTTCAACTCATCCATGCCTTGCCGACCTATTCCGCATGATTTCGCGGGCGCGATTCAATTCCAGCACTAGTTCCTCGATAGGTGGTATATGTTCGTCCCGCTCAAGGATGATGCCGTGCACCGCGAACTGAGAGACAACCTCACCCAGTAGATTCCAAATCTCATCCTGGGTTGCATGGCCATGACTATCGACCCACTTATCTCCTTCGATGTGCCCACCGACAAAATGCAACTGGATCACGCGATCCTTGGGAAGCCTCTCTAAGACTTTCACTGGATCAAATCGATGATTCACTGAGTTAATGAATAGATTCGTGACGTCCAAAAGCAGCCCGACGTCATTCTCATCGCAGACTCGACCGAGAAACTCCGCGTCAGAAAACTCATCCTCCGGGAACCGGATAGTCTCCGTGATATTTTCAAGGATCAAAGGGATATCTGTCCTATCTTTGACTCTTCGGATGTTGTCACGAAGAACCATTAAGCTGGCTGCGGTCTTAGGGAGTGGGGTCAAATGCCCAATATCAATACCACCAGCACGCGTGAACGCAATGTGATCGCTGCACCACGCCGGCTTCAGCTGATTCACTAGTTCACAATAAAGCCTCAGGTAATTAGGATCGAGTCCCTCCGCAGACCCTAGCGAGAGAGCGAGCCCGTGAGGGATCAATGGAAAGTTCGACTCGAGGAGATCTAGTTCTGTACGACGATGCTGAGATGGATCGAAGTAATGATCCGCAATAACTTCAAGAAAATCGACCGCCGACTGGTGCGGGAAAAGAGAATGCCGAAACGGCGATCTGTATCCGAGACCAACCCCTAGGACCGGCAGCCTGTTCCAGTCACATTTAGCTGCCACAACCACCGCATCCTCCGCCGCATCCTCCACCGCAACCGCCACCCCCTCCGCTGCAACCGCTTCCACAACTCACGCTCCCACAGCCACTGGCTCCCGACGAACAGCCGGCCGAGCAACCGCTCGAGTTCATGGCTGCCTTGCGATAGGACTGATAGAGTGGATCGAAGGAACTACCCTCGAGGGCGCTCACGCCGAACAAGCCAACAGCAAAGAGTGGAGCAGAGTACGACAAATCCAAGCGGGAATGATTCGGATCCGAACCAAGCCGTGTGGCGACTGCTTCGGTTTGATTGTAATCCTTCAACTTGCTGTACTTCGCGAACGCGGTTTGCAAGTGGCTTAAGTACAATTGCCCGCGTTGCGATAATCGCCGTGACCTCGTCGCGAGCAGCAACACGACGGGAGTTACTACCATCAGTCCGATTAGAATGATGAGGTTATGGTGCCCACTTCGCATTGCAGCGATGATCTTGTAGACCCCGAGGATTTCTAACCCGATTAGGGACATCCAAAACGCCGCTGCCGAATTCACCAATGCATCGCTTGGAACTCTAAGCTTTTCGGAGTCCATCCACTCCCGCCATGGAGTCGTGAACTTGCTCACCAGCGATTGGACCGAGCTCTCGAACGCCGATACCGCCGTTTTGGGGGAATTGAATTGGGATAGAAGGGCTTCGTGAACCTCAGTTAGCCCTGTTGGCGTTTCTGTCGTGTGTCCTGCCTTCCACCTGGCAACTTTCCCTTGAAAGAACCCTTGAATCCCAGTTGGCTTGGGCTGCTCCTCGATCAAATCACGCTCCACCAGATCCACCATGACGGTTCGGATAACCTCAGCATCCCCCCCACGTAGGTATGCGATCTGGAGCGGGTCCAACTCTTCAGCGATTTTCAACGGAGGCTCAGAATGGCTGGTGTCCGCCCTGCGGACAAACCACCGAATCACCACGATACAACCGACCAGCATCACGCAATAGAGGAGTAAAAACGTTGGTCCGTAAAGATTTCCGAGGGGATTATTGAAGATCCAATTCATAGGCATCTCTCCGAGAAGAACACGGGAATCTCTGCTGCCTCACAACTTCGTACGAATCACCGTACACTCCAAACGGCCGATCAAATCGCATCCCAGGGCGCCGAACCACCCCATTTTCAACAAATCCGAGGATAAAAAGCGAAATCCGCTTATTACCCAAGCGACCTCACACGGCCCATTTTTCCCGACACTGAATCCTGGCACGTCGGATTCCTCATCCAATTCCGTTCCCTAACCTTGCATTCGAACATTCATCCTCAGTTGATGACATTCGTTTCGCGCGAAAGGTCATCGAGCATAGCCTGAATTCGCTCACGGAGTGTTTTCATGACGGGATCTTCTTCACCTCGGGGCGCTCGATCGACGGGCACTTCGATCGCTTCGTCGATTCGAATGACGACCTCCAGCGGTCCATGGATATTCGCCTTGTCGGTAAGATCTTCTTCCAGGCGCTCGACGGTCTCCAAGATTCGGGTATCGGTAGTAGGAGAGGTCAGGTACTCCGGTGGATAGGATGCGACTTGTTGGGCCAAGTAGATTTTTTCCAGCTGCGTCCATCGACGCTCCCGTTCCTGCTCGGTGAGTTCTCCTGCGGTTAACTCGGGCACGATCTTCATTCGAAGAGCTTTTACGCGAGGAATGATCGGGCCATCCGAATCTTTCCCGAGCCATTCCACTTCGAGGGGGTCAAGAAGGTGATCGACCAAGCGCTGCTGCCGCTCGACGATTGTCCCGGTTTGAGCGGACCCGATGTATTCCAGTTCTTTCAGGCTCAGCATCGCATGAGTAATGCGGGAGATGCGATGGAGTATCGGGGCTTTCTTCAAATTGTTCCAGGTCAATCGCTTCTCGAGCGAGTCGAGCGTCTTACCGACGGCCTTTTCCAAGTCCCCATGAAACACGTATTTGATGGCCACCGGGTGAATGACGACCTTGCCACCATTTCCATCCTTGGCTCGCTTCTTCGCCGCGCTGCGCGCCATGAATGCGACTCCGTCGAGCAGCGGCTGGAGCAAATCATTCGTGCGAAAGACTGCCCCCTCCGGAAAGACGACCAGCGGCCTTTCGGGCTTGGACAGCGTTTCGATAGCCATATCTAGCGACTGCCTGTCGAGTCCTTCGCGGTAGACGCTAAAGGCACCCATCATTCGCATCGCGAAACGCTGAAACCTACTTTGATGGAACAAATGCCAACTCGCCATTGCATACATCAATGTTTTCGACTCGCTGGCAACATACCCCATCACCAAGGGATCGGCGTAGCGGCAATGGTTGGGAGCCAATAAAATACCGTGTCCGCATCGGAGCGACTCGCGAAAGTGATCAAGCCCTTCCAGTCGGTGCGACACAACACCCTCATACCGCTTCAAATACCATGGGACCAAGTTGGTATTGAGAACGAACGAGGGAAACCATTTCCCTCGATGGGGCGGAATGAACTCGTAAGGCTTCTCGATGATAATGTCTTGCATGCTTCAACCATCCTGAAATCAGTTGTACACACCCACCTCGATCCAAGGATCTTACCGGATTTTCGCTATCGAGGCGTCCCGGCTTTCGCTATTCTGCGGGTCGGAGATACGACGATTTCCGCCGTGACCAACAACATTCCTATTTTGTCGTATAGCCACGAGGATGCTTTTTGTGCCAATTCCACGCGGTTTCCACGATGCTGTCGATTGATACATACTTGGGTGACCATCCAAGTGTCTTTTGAGCGAGCGAGCTATCCGCGATGAGGCACGCGGGATCACCGGGGCGACGATCAGCAAAAATCGCCGGAATCGAATGCCCGGTAACTTTTCGGCACGCTTCGATCACTTGAAGCACGCTATGCCCAACCCCTGTTCCCAAATTCATCTCCAGAACGCTGCCTGGATTGAGTTTCTCAAGTGCAGCTAGGTGAGCAGTCGCAAGATCTTCGACGTGGATGTAATCCCGCACGCAGGTACCATCATCGGTTGGGTAATCGTTACCGAAAACTTGGATCGCATCGCGCTGCCCGAGGGCTACTTGAAGGACAATTGGAATCAGATGGCTCTCAGGATCGTGATCCTCACCGATCGATCCATCGGCGGAGGCGCCGGAGGCATTGAAGTACCGTAAGGCTGCCACGCCGAAACCGTACGCGGCCGCATAATCGCGCAACGCCCTTTCGACGACCAGTTTCGTAAACCCGTAGGGATTGATCGGATTCTGAGGTGTATCCTCTCGGATCGGCATCTTCTCGGGCTGACCGTAGGTTGCGGTCGTACTCGAAAACACAAAACGCCAAACTCCGACCGAGCGCATCGCCTCAAGAAGTTCAAACGTCGCGGTAACGTTGTTTTGGTAGTACATCGCCGGATGCTGAACCGACTCACCCACCAAGGCAAATGCTGCAAAATGCATGACCGCTTCGATCTCTTTATCCAGCATAACCTGCATAAGGAGCGAGCGATCCGTAAGATTGCCTTGGATGAATTGCTCTCGAGGCACACTTTCGACATGCCCGCGGGAAAGATTATCATACACCCAAACGTCGTGGTTCAACGAATTGAGCAAACGTACGGTGTGGGAACCGACATACCCCGCGCCACCAACAACCAGTACTCTCATCCGAGCGGTCTCCGAAACTAACTTTTGAGTTCGATCTTCCAATGCAGCCGGGCGAAAATTCGACCGCTGTCTATTTTTAGCATGCCTTTAGGGGCTTGGACACGCGGCACATGGCAACTAGCAAGCTTAAGAAACTAAAACAGGGGCTGACGGAAACGGCAAAACCGGTGGAAACGATGGCCGGGTGGATGGACCGGTTCGTCGTCTACCTCCGAAGCGAGTGCCATTTGGCAGAAAATACCATTGCGGCCTACGGCCGGGACCTTGAACACTTCAAATCGTGGCTCCATGGCAGATGCCCAACATCGCTATCGATCAGCGATTTGACCGACTACATCGGCTGGCTAAAAAATATATCCCTGGCCGCATCCTCCATCTCCCGGCACATCGTTTCACTGCGGATGTTTTTCAAGTTTCTGCAGCTCGAATCGGCGATCAAGGATAATCCGGCGGAGTTGCTGACAACCCCAAAGATGTGGCGCCGAGTACCTAAGGTGCTGTCAATCAGCCAGATCGATCGCTTCTTGGAAGCTCCTCGCCCCTACGATCTGCACTGGATGCGAGACCGCGCCATCCTGGAACTGATGTACGCTACAGGCTGCCGTGTCTCGGAAGTCTGCGACATGCTGATCGCTAACGTCCACTTGAACGAAGGCTACTGCATGGCAGAAGGTAAGGGGAGCAAGCAACGGATGGTGCCGCTTGGCGAACGAGCTATTGAAGTGATCTCACGCTACGTTGAGGAGTACAGACCACAGCTCTGCGCGACTCGAACTCCCGAAGCAACCCCGTGGTTGATCGTTTCCAGAACAGGGCAACGACTGCGCCGCGAAGCGGTCTGGGAGTTGGTAAAAAGGTATGCGGCAAGAGTCGGCATCGATGAAGAAGCGAGCCCGCACACGTTGCGACATAGTTTTGCAACGCACCTATTAGCAGGTGGCGCAGACTTGCGATTGATCCAGGAAATGCTCGGGCATGCCAGCATACAAACTACGCAGATCTACACCCAAGTTGAAAACTCGAAGTTAAAAAAGATCCACCAAGAGTTTCACCCAAGAGGGTGAGTTCGATCTCGCAGGATCCGTTCTCTCATCACACTCAGACTTGAGTTGAATCGCTCTAGACCGTTTCCACATACTCGTTCCATCGCGCGATCGATCCGACGTTAGCGATTGCCCGAGGGCTTGTGCGAACTTGCAAATCACGCGAGAAAAATTGTTTGCTCAACAAAAAAACCTCCTGCAAGATGCAGAAGGCTTTCGTGTTTTCTAAGTCGAATCCAGCAAGGATCAACCACCAGCGGGTGGAACTCCACCCCCTCGTCCATCGGACGGAGTTGGGTTCTTCGAAGTCTCTTCTTGCATAATCCTGTATTTTTCTTCTTGTTCTTTGATTCGCTGCTGAACATCTGGTGGTGCCACACCGTTGCCGGTTCCGACTTGGGTTCCACTTTCGGACTCACACCCCACCATACACATCGGCATTGCAGCCAAGCACAAGGTCAACAGAAATTTGGTACGCATGTTATTCCTCAATTCCAAAAGGACAGGGGGTTAACCCTTGGCAACAATAGGATCAACCACCAGCGGGTGGAACTCCACCACCTCGTCCATCGGACGGAGTTGGGTTCTTCGAGGTCTCTTCTTGCATCTTCTTGTACATTTCAGCTTGTTCTTCGATTCGCTTCTTAACATCTGGTGGTGGCTCACCGTTGCCGGTTCCCACTTGGGTTCCGCTTTCGGACTCACAGCCCACCATGCACATTGGCATAGCAGCCAAGCACAAGGTCAACAGAAATTTTGTACGCATGGTATTCCTCAATTCCAAAAGGACAGGGGGTTAACCCTTGACAACAATAGCTATGCCACGGTCGTTTGCAGACTTAGCAGACTGCCACCATTACAACCGTTGGAGGAGTTGCCTGTCAAGCATACATAGCCAGCAAAGCAGGCGGTATTTTTCATGCACGGCGGATAAAGCCGCGGCAATGAATATCACCGTCGAACTCGCTCCATGTGCTACGATCCAAATGATAGGCTTGGTTCATCCAATCCCTGGATTTTCCGCAAACTGGTCGCTGAGCATCGTGAGCCCCAAGGATTTTGGGGGCAATGAAGCAGTCAATTTGATCGACTAACTGACGGTCGAACAAGCTGCCAAGGATTTGCGATCCCCCTTCCACCAACAAATTGGTTAGTCTTTTAGCTCCGAGAGAGCGAAGGGCGAACTCGAGCGACCCATCATGAAAATCCGAAGGGATACCTAAGATTTCGCATCCCATGCGCTGAAGTTGGTCCATTTTTTGTGGATTGGAATCCAGGGAGGATTGGTCGGCGACCACCAATACCCCTGCTTGAGTGGCGGTCTGTACAAGCTTGCTGCCAACCGGGATTCGAAATCGCCGATCCATAACCACACGAAGAGGGGTTCGCAGGGGTCCCATCTCCTCAGGAACACGGGCGGTCAGCATGGGATCATCCAGAAGTACCGTTTCGCTCCCGACCAGAATCGCGTCTACCTCCGCCCGCATTCGATGCACAAAGGCTCTCGACGCTTCATTCGAAATCCATTTGGAATCACCCGAATGGGTTGCCACAATCCCATCGAGAGTCATCGCCCACTTGGCGATCACCCACGGCAATTTCGTCGCCAGTAGCTTAAGGTACGGCGCATTCAAGAACCGGGCCTCCGAATCCAGAACGCCCACTTCGACATGGATGCCGGCTTCGCGCAGCCGCGCGATACCTTGTCCGGACACCTCCGGGTACGGATCTTCCATCGCGACCACAACCCTGGCCGGTTTGTGCTTCAGCAGCAAATCAGCACAAGGAGGCGTTTTTCCGAAATGGCTGCATGGTTCAAGCGTGACATAGACCGAAGCGGCATGCAGGTCCCCAGGTTCGAACCGCTCCAAGGCATGGACCTCGGCGTGCGGGCCACCGAACCGCTGATGATACCCCGCACCAACTTCTTCACCGCCGCAAACAACCACGCACCCCACCATCGGATTTGGCTCGACGGAACCTTTTCCTCGTCGAGCCAGTTCCAAGGCGCGCCGCATCCAGAACTCGTCATCATCTCGCACGTCTCGCACGTCTCGCACGTCTCGCACAATTCCCTCGGCTATCGAACATGGACACTTTCAAGCATGGCTATTCCGAAGGCAACGCCCAATCTGCGACGATCGTGAAGCTACTAAACCCCTGGCTCCGTCGCGGCAACACCTGCGTGGTAGCTGGTGTATACATAGACGGGAATCCCCAAATCTCCGAGACTCTCGGTCACCAAGGGCTTAACTTCACTCCACGACAGCCCACCAACGCCCGTCGCGATCGCAGGAATAGCGAGGCTACGAATGTTCTCTTTTTCAACAAGGTGCCGGAGACGCTTTAGGCAATGATGAACATTTGCGGTGGTCGCTCGTCCAGGGCGAGTCCCATGGCCATGTTCCCCTTCTTGCGTCAACAAATTGATGATGTGCTTATCCCCAACCCCACTCCACATCCAGATTTCACCTGGCTTTGGATGCGTTTGATGCGCGTAATGACGGAAATCCTTTGCCATCGATGGCCACTGCTCGCGCAATGCCAATGCGAGTCCCGAGTCAAAGTGATCGTTGGGCGCCACGCCGTGAGCGATTGCGTGTGCCTTGGACAAAAGAATATCGCCAGAAACTTCATGAATCATGGTAGTCGTTTACCTATCGTTGCCAGAGTAAATAAGTGGGGAGGAACTAGCGGATTCGCACAGCGCACCCGCCGCACGTCGATTCAAACTCTTTACATCCAGCATAACAGTTTTCTCGCTTGGAAAACCGTATGCGACAACACGTCCACTTGGGCGTGGATAGCCTCCGGTGCGTTATCTCTTGTTCTTTGGATCATTTCTTGTTCTTCGGATCGAGATTCGCGTCTAGCTGTGATGGCATCAGCATTGACGGAACACCGTCCGCCGGCACCTCGACCTTCGCCAACCAAAGGCACGCATTCAAGATCGTTTTGCGGAAGGAATCGTTCCCCCAATTGTCATGAAAATGGCCTCCGGTGAATCCGAATCCGCGACCACCATCTGGACGCTCCACCGCCCAAAGCATCGCCTCGGCTCGACCTTTATTGGCTTCGATGTGAGCATAAGGCCCAGCGGGATACACATAGGGACCATCGCGAACATCGTCGGATGGAGATGCGACCAAAATGGGAGTAAATTTCCCGCTGGATGTTTCAGCAATTTTGTTGCCCGGAAGATCATCCACGAATCGCATGTTGAAGTACCACTCATCCTTCACCGCAAATGGCTTGACGCCGCGCGTAATCGGATGCTCGGGCAATGCGCTGAAGGATGGTTCCCAAATCGGATTGCATGAAAACATGTGTTCGTAATGCCCACCGATCCATCGTTTAAACTCTTTGCCAGCTTGGTCGGGAACAATCTCAACCGCATAGTGCATGCATCCGATCCCCACCCCTTTCTCCGTCAACTCATTGACCATGGCCAGCCGTTTGCCAGCTTCCTGAACAACTTCGTGCCCACCACCACCATCCATGTAGAAGACGACCGCGTCGGCGTTTCGGAGGATCGACTCGTCCTTGGGCCAACCATTTAGCACAAACTGGACTTCGACCGGTAAGCCCGATTTTTTCAGGCAATCGGACAGGATTTGGACCCCGGCATTGAACTCATGCATACGCGGCGGGTGCGAAGGTTTGCCCGCTACCAATACGATTTTCTTAGAGTCTGCGCTCGTCAACCCACTTATCTCCGGATCTGCGCCGGAACTGGTTGGAAATGGCCGCAGGCTCAATGACACGACGATGGCCATCCCCCCAAGAAACATCTTGGTCGGTAGGCTTTTTATGGACTCCGGTAACCGTCTGAAATCCCAACTCATGGTTTTCCTATCTCGTTTAGAAGGACAGAAAGCGCAACCGGACCCCTTGCGAGGGGTGCGACGTGCATCCACCTAGGTTACCCGAAATTTTCCTGGCATGCGATCGTTTTGCACTTTGGCGCAGCCCCATTCAACCCTCATGCTGGAGCCCAACCGGCCATTGCTAGCGTTTGCCGATTTCGGTTTCTGGAAAAAATTTCTTCGAATTGCGCAGTTTGACCAAAGGTGTCAGCGACTAGTTCATCATTACCCGTGTCCTAAGCAGACCGTGTCCTAAGCAGACACAGTCAGCGGGTTTCCATGGCAACATCTTTCCATGGCAACATCGGAACCGCGTTTGGCGGGATCGGTTGTCTCGATATGAGAAACCGCTTCGTCAAATCGAAATGACAGTGTCTGCTGGAGGATCCAAGCTCGGGGTGGTTTGAAAAAATTGGTGGACCTTAGGCCTCTTTTTGAAAAACTTTCCCAACCAAGGCTCGGAAAACGCGAATGAACTTGAGAGAAAATCACTCAAACACTCGATTTTTCGGGAATTGGTTCGAATTGGAACTGGGATTGCATAGGGATGTAATTCCAACGGGCCGAGTTCGACAAAAGTTGTCTGACACGGGATTGCGTAAAAGCAGTTACGCAAACGTGCCAGCTGCGAGCGTCGAAGCCCTTTGTCAATAAGTGGTTTCAACACATCAGGGAGGACTAGAAAAATGCTAGTACTAAGTCGAAAAGAAGGCGAACGAATCGTAATCGGAGACAATATCACCTTGGTGATTTCCAAGGTGAGTGGCAACCGGGTCACGATAGGGATCGAAGCACCGCGCGAAGTGAAAGTGGTGCGGGGAGAATTGGAGGATAGCGGCCGGATAACCGCTTCCGCTCATTCCGCAATGCACGAGCAACTTGCCGTCGCGGCTGGTGTCATGGCTTCGGGGAATGTGCCGGAGGGTAGGAACGAGTCCGAAAGCTATGAACCATCGGTGAAGCGTGCCACACTTCGAGAATTTGCGGCCACCGTACTTCCTATGCAACGTCAAGTTGGATAACGCGGTGGGTCCTTTGCAGTTCTTCGATCATTATCGAGACTATCGCTTGACCGCTATAGTTCCATCAAACGCACTACCAGCGAAGAGTAGTTGGCTCGCGGCTGTCGCGAATCAACAGGCTCGAGCCGAAGTGCTTCATAGTATCTGGGGTTCCATCCTCAGCGGGTAATCGCATACGCGTGTCGAACCTCTCACAATGGGAGTTGCGAGCGCGATCGGCTCGCTGAGGTTCACGGTCTCGAGGTTCACGGTCTCGAGTTACACAGCTCGGAATTAAACGCTTGGTCCATTCCAGATTCTGGTTTGTTTCGATTCTAGACTCTTCTCGATTATCCCCACCTCGATCCCCACCTCGATCCCCTACTGGATCCTTAGTGGTGCACCGTGATCTTGAAACGACCGGCATTCGTCATTCCGGCTGCACCGTGACGACTTGGCTCCGTATTTCCCCAGTACCGACGCGGCTTCGGATCATGGATCCAACGGAAACTTGCGAGGCAT
Source organism: Pirellula sp. (assembly GCA_046318275.1). Lineage (GTDB taxonomy): Bacteria > Planctomycetota > Planctomycetia > Pirellulales > Pirellulaceae > JBKCUI01. Next base: position 78,061 of record JBKCUW010000041.1, read on the forward strand.
CGCTCACAATCTGTCCGCTCGGTTCCAGTGTGGTCAACGAATATCCCCGAGCTAAAGTCTTGAGCGGACTCATGGATTCCAAACGACTAGCCATCTTCTCGAATTGATGCTTCCTTAAATCCATGCTTCTCGCGACCGCATCGTCCACCATCCGCTCAAACTCATCCAACCGCTGTGTTGGCGTATCGAACATGCGATCTGGGTTGCTAAGTACCGGCCTCGACGCCAGACCTTTCAACCGAGTGTCCAATTCACGCACTTTGTGATTCATGACCATCGCCAAACGCGACTGGAGCGAAATCATCGTCTCCGCGATCTCATCGCGATTGGGTACCACTCGCTCGGCCGCTTCGGAAGGTGTCAACGCTCGCACGTCAGCGGCTAAATCGCACAGCGTCACATCGATCTCGTGACCAACTGCAGAAACCACAGGGATGGGCGAAGCGACGACAGCCCTCACCACTGGCTCCTCGTTGAAAGCCCATAGATCTTCGATGGAGCCACCACCCCGACCGACAATCAAGATGTCCAGGGGAGGCACGATCCTTCCTGCCAATTCGATTCCATGGGCGATTTCCGAAGCCGCTCCCTCCCCTTGAACCTTCGCCGGAATCACAAGCACGTTGGTTTGAGGCCACCGTCTGCGAAGGACTTCCAAGAAATCGTGGATGGCGGCGCCGTGAGGACTAGTCACAAATCCGATCCGACTAGGAAACCTGGGGAGTGGTCGCTTTCGCTCCGCTCGAAACAATCCTTCCGCTTCCAGCTTGGAGTACAGCTTGCGAAATGCGATCTGCAATGGTCCGAGTCCCTGTGGCTCGATCTTTTGCACCACGATTTGGTAGGAGCCTCGCGGCCCGTAGACATCAAGCTTTCCAGTGCACAGGACAGCCATCCCCTCGCGAATGTCGAAGCGGCAACGTTCCCAAGTGGATCGCCATATCACGGCGCTGATTTGGTTGCTGGCATCCTTAAGGGTCAAATACAAATGCCCAGCGCCCGACTTGGTAATACTTCCAACTTCCGCGATCAGAGCGAAACTCGGAATCGATTGCTCCAGAGCGGCCTTGATCCATGCATTGAGTTCCGATACCGATAGGGGAGCATTCTCCCTATCTTTCGAAGCAGCTTTATCTTTTGAAGCACCTTTATCTTTCGATGCTCCATGCGAACTCGTCGAGCGCGCATCAGACGACTTGCCATCGAGATCAATGCGCTTTCGTTTGGCCTCAGCAAAGAATTCGTCCGCTTCGTCACCCCACAGGAATCCAGTCACGACAGAATCCCCAGGGAAAGGTTTGGTTCGGCGGATGCGTGCGGCGCAGCGAACAAAGCCCGCTCGTTTTCCCGAGGCAGCCCATCCATGGCCCAGCATTCGGCTTCGCTAGTTAGGGAAAGCATCACTTGCTCCACGTAGGAACGGTACTCTTCGAGACTCCGATCATCCAATTTTCGACGCACCTGAATCTTGGGCCCGAGAATCATTCGAGCTCGTGTACCCATTCGAGGCACACCAAATCGATCCCATGTTCTCAAACGAAAGGGACTATGGTACCCGCATCCTACCGGAATCAAGGGCAACTGGAGCAACGAGGACAATTGGATGCAACCAGGCGAAAGCCGCCGTCGAGGACCTCGCGGTCCGTCAGGCGTCAGTACCAAGCTCGTTTCTTTGTGGGCTTTTCGGTATTGCAGGATCGCTTTGATTCCCCCGTGCGAGGTCGATCCACGCACCGTCTTGAACCCAAAGTTCTCCACGATTTCGCTAAACCAAAACGCATCGCGATGCTGACTGACCAGAAGCGTCATGTCGCTACCTCGTCGAGTCGCCGCCGGGAGCAAAATGTACTCGTGCCAAAGAATGTAAAGTGCAGGGCGATCGAAGCCTTGGAGCGCAACATCGCTGTTCGGCTCGTAATCCGCGATGCGGGTATCTACCGTCCGCATCCACGCCTTGAGAGTCATCCCCAAAAACGTGGCCAACATTCGAATCGAGTACGACTGAATCCTTCGCTTGTTCAACCTCATGGCTACACCAAACCGACTCCGTCCTTGCTTGCGATTGGTTACTGGTAGTTGTAGGTACCGGTGAACACTTCGACGGCGGGTCCGGTCATGAACACATGACCGCTGGCTTCATCCCAGTGAAGCATCAGATCTCCGCCAGTCAGATGATTGAGGATCTTGCGGTCGGTCCGACCAGTCAAAACTCCAGCAACACAGACAGCGCTAGCACCGGTCCCGCACGCCCACGTTTCACCGGAACCTCGTTCCCAAGTCCGCTGGCGAACTTCGCCGCTGGCTAGCACTTCTACGAACTCGACATTGGTCCTTTTCGGAAATCGCTCGTCCTTTTCAATCAGTGGCCCTATCCCCAAAACCAATTCATCGGTCGCTTCGGGAACAAAGATGACGCAATGCGGATTCCCCATGGAGACGCAGGTACCGAACAACGTATGCCCTTTGTATTCCAGTTTATGATTAACCACCTGCTGATCTGCGTTACCCAAGGTGGTCGGGATCTCTGCCGCGAGCAATCGTGGTTTCCCCATATCCACGGTCACTTGGTCGACTTTCCCGTTTTGCACCTTCAACTCGAGTTTGAGCACCCCAGCCCCTGTCTCGATCGACAAGGACGGTTTTCGCGCGATCCCTGAATCGTGAACGTATTTGGCGACGCAGCGAATACCATTCCCGCACATTTCCGATTCGCTGCCATCGGAGTTGAACATCCTCATCCGAGCATCCCCGTGATCGGATGGTAGAATCGCGATAATTCCATCCCCCCCAACACCAAACCGCCGGTGGGACATAGCGATAGCGAGTTGCTCTAGGTCACTGGGAAGTTTTTGAGTGAACCCATCCACATAGACATAATCGTTTCCGGCACCATGCATCTTCGTAAACTTGATCTCGGTCACATCTTCCTCCGCAACGGGATCGTTCCAATAGCGCGTCATCGACATCTGCGACGCAGGGAATATGAATTAATAGGCATAACGAATCAGCCCGATTTGATCCTGTCTCGCCAATCGCTGGTACATCGCGTTGGGATTGGATGTACGGTCAAGCCGAACGTGGGGGCGTTGTGCTTACTTAGGGAGCAGCCCGAGCGCGGCGGCCGATGGGCGAGCGATAACGTGGCATGCAATCAACTTGCCAAGCCCTTCAACTTTGGGTTTTGCTGCTTCAACCGCAGCGGTCACGGCGGCAACATCCCCTCGAACCACCACGGTGACGTATCCTCCGCCGAGTTTCTCTTTGCCAACGACTTCCACTGACGCAGCTTTGCAAGCCGTATCGATGGCTTCAAAGACAGCTGTAAATCCTTGGGTTTCGATAAATCCTAACGCTTGGCCGGCGTTGCTGGCATTCGACATGACTTCTTCTTCCGATCGAGGTATTTTGACGACGTTTTGTTCGATGAGGACATTGTATTCCGAGGGACTCAAAATCGCTCGCAGGGCATCTCGATCCGGGCTATGAATCCAGTGCGCCGCTCGGTCTTGCCCCATCCCTTTGGCAATCTTGGAACCAACCTCGACTGCGGACTGAACATCACTGGGCGAGCCAGCGATCTTGATCACAGCCCCTAGCATGTCGTTCCATTCCGCTTGGAGAATAGTGACATTCGCGGCTTTGCACATCGCGTCGCAAGCGACCATACCCGCCGTCCAACCGTTTGTCTCAACGATTCCAATCGAGAGCAGCCCACTGGCGTGGCCAGCTCCCCAGTCGTTGGCGTTCGTCAAGCTGCTTGCGGCCATAAAACGATATTCCCGTTGAAGCTACGAATCCATATCTCGAAGGTGCATTTTGAGCAATTGAACCCACTTTGGAATCGCTTCCAGCGGAGGCTCGGCAGCTTCGTACTCCAAAGCTACCCAGCCACTATAGCTTGATTCCGACAATAGTCGAAGGACCCGGGGCAAATCCGCCATTTCTTGCTTGCCATTCGGGAACATTTCGACCTTCAATTGCGCATTTACCGCATAGGGGGCTATTTGTGCTAACTCGGCGTAAGGATCAGCGGTCGATCTGAAGTTTCCCGAATCGAGATTGATCCCGATTCCCTTGGATTTTACACGCCTGATGATCTCCAATAGGCCATCTGCCTTAGCAGTCACCCCACCATGATTTTCCAGACCCAAGTAAATCCCTCGGGTGGCCGCATAATCGCCTACTTCATCGACCGCTTCCACGCACCTCGCGATCGTACTTTCCCACGCGTCCCCTTTGGGCTGACTCCCCGCAAAAATCCTTATCACATTTGCCCCGAGAATCGCATAGCGATCGATCCATCGTTTCGTTGCCTCGATATCCTTACGAACCTTTGCAGGGTCCGACTGGCAAAAATCGTTTGCGATGGCGCCTCCGGTAACGGTCACTCCACGGCGATGGCAATGCGACTTGAGTTGATTCAAGTATTCCGTCGACACGTCAGCAGGGAAGTAATAACTCGTAAGCTCCGCGCCGGGCACACTGAGTTGATGGCAGTAATCCACAAAGCGAAACATATCCCAGCCATCACGATTCCCTTTCAAGAGATCTCGGAGCGAATATGCCGCAAGACTTAAGCGCAGTCGTCCTGGCTTTGGTCGATCGAACGGGTCGATAGCCCGTGCCAAATGAGGATGAGCCGCAATCTCACCCGCGGCGATCGCCATCGCCATTCCAAAAGCGCCCCCTTGAGAAACAAAATTCCGTCGCGTGATCGCTCGTCGAATCATAGAATGGATCCCCCTTGTTGCCCAACTAAACCCTAACGTATCCTCGATCGTGTCGTCCAGCCACGATTTTCGGCGGACGGACTTTGCGTAGGATTGTATATCATGAGGATTGACCGACGTTAGAATGACGTGAGAATACGGTGAAACTGTCGACGGGAAAAGCATGAACCGTGAAACGGTAAGGATGCATCGCGTCAAAAACACGTTTAAACCATCGAGCGAAGGTGACTGGCTAGGGGCAACTCGATCCCCGCGTCGAAAACTCTCGTGGGTCGCCCCAGAAGTCCCTCGCAGAAAAAGCCCGTTTCTTTCGTAAGCAGAGCAACTGAAACGCGTGCATCATCATTCGAGCATCGTACTTCGATATCGTGGTTTCCTAAGGGCGATCCATTGGCAAAGCTATATTTTTATTACTCGACGATGAACGCGGGAAAATCAACGATCCTGCTGCAGTCGAGTTACAACTACCGTGAACGAGGGATGCGGAGCGTCGTCTTCGCTCCCGAAATAGATACACGTTTCGGTGAGGGACGTGTCAGTTCCCGGATCGGCTTAAGTTCGGATGCAATTTCATTCAACGCCACCGACAATCTGCTTCGCATCACGGAAAAACTGAACCGCGAATCCCCGGTCCATTGCGTCCTTGTCGATGAAGCTCAATTTCTAACCAAACAGCAAGTCCGGCAACTAGCAGATATCTGCGACAACCTTTCCATCCCAGTTTTGACGTACGGTTTACGAACCGACTTCCAAGGCAACTTGTTCGAGGGCAGCCAACATCTTCTCGCATGGGCAGACACCCTGTCCGAGATCAAAACGATCTGCCATTGCGGGCGAAAAGCAACCATGGTGCTGCGGGTTGATTCGCATGGCGTCCCTGTGCGCGAGGGTGAACAAATCCAAATCGGAGGGAATGATCGTTATGTGACGGTTTGTCGTAGGCACTTCAAGGAAGGACTCACCGAGCGAACGTCCAACGACCTGCCGTTCGAGGACCTTTAGCCCGATTCCGAACACTGAATCAAGGAAAATCATTTACGCCCCCGTTCCCTCTGAACTCCTCTCAGCCAGCCGAGTCCCATTTCCCACCGATTTCCAGCTATTGATATTCCGACCAGCGATACACTTAACCCAGCGATAAACTCAAGCCTGCTAAATCCAATGACCTCCCATCGTCACCCACTCCAACCCATCTTGGTTTTTATCGCCGCGATATCAGGCGCTATCTCAGTCGGTATTGGAGCGATGGGGGCGCATAGCTTGCCCAAACAATTGGAAGCTCGCGGATACTCGGATTCGGTGGTGCAAAAAAAACTGGATCAATGCGAATTGGGAGTCCGGTACCAATTGTTCCATTCACTCGCCCTCCTGGCGTTGGGATTATCCCCCCTCACGATTCCCACTAAGCTTGCGAATTGCACCAATTCGACGACCGCCGATACTGCTCTCGCAGAGAAACCGATGCGCGGGGTCAAGGCAGCCGCGATTCTGTGGATGCTGGGAATTGGCTGCTTCAGTGGAGGGCTGTACAGTATCGTATTTGCAGATCAAATCATCCACTGGAGCATCGTCCCCTTGGGAGGGACGATGCTGATCCTGGGCTGGTTAACCCTCGCCGCAACAGCATTCATGACAGCGATTAGACCCAACCGATAGCTGCGGCCGGAATTAGCGCGATGTCCGAGTTCGAGATCGCTCGCGTGCTCGATCCTCCGCGTGCTCGATCCTCCGCGTGCTCGAACCTAGAACGGCGCATCACTGAAATCGGAAGATGCTTGAGAAAACTCGTCATTGATGGAATCCGCATCTCCCGCTGAACCCGAGTCACCCGATCTTCGGTACCCCATCGCCTCAGCCGTCAAGAAATACTTGACTTCGCTATCCGCATCGCGCTGCCACTTGCGACCGGTCAAGCGGTACGTAACCGTGATGTCGTCGCCTATCTTGAGGCCGTCCGCAGAATCACATGCGTCGTTGGTAAACTCAAGCGGAATGTAATTAGTGAATCGACCCAGGTTCTGCTCGAGAACGATGAGTCGCTTCCGAAAACCTTTTTGGCCAAAGGTCTTGGTGTCTTCAACAACATGGACAATACCGCGAACACTGGGGTTGGACATAGGATCGGTTCCAAGGTTATAGCGACGAGGAGCGAAGACAAACGGCAGGACGTTCCGGCCAGTGGGCTTCGCATTTTACCGAGATCGCTCTCTCTGCCGAGGCTCATGCGACCGAGCCATCGAAAAAAAACACGTTTTCGGAATGCTTAAGCGATCCACAACAACCCACAACAGGGTGGGGGAGCGTACAAAATCGCTAAACATCACACGATTGCGAGAAACCGTTATCACTTCGAATGATTGCGGCGAATCCCCGGGACAGCGATTCCTTCGGGACGTCCATGCCTTGGGGACATCCATTCCTTGGGGACATCCATGCCTTCGGGACGTCCATGCCCTGGGGACGTCCATTCCTTTGGGATATCCATGCCTTGGGGATCTTCGTGGGGACTTCGGATGTTCCGTTCCAACGATTACAATGCGGCCGTGCGGATCGATGGGTAAACGCTCCAGGTATCACCTGTCCAGATAAACCTTTTCAAAATAAGCCCCTATCCGAAAACCACGAGCCGAATGGGCGTTAGCCGCAGCCTTGGGGGGTTCGGTTAGGTTCAACGTTAGGACGCATAGCTACGGAGATACGATGTCCTCAATTGTCGACGAACTGCATTGGCGCGGTCTTATCCATCAAACGACCGACGAAACGAACCTGCGGGAGTTGCTCAGCAAACCCTCCACCGTGTATGCCGGTTTCGACCCTACCGCCGACTCATTGCACGTTGGATCGCTGTTGCCGCTCATCATGTTGCGTCGCTTCCAACAAGCTGGTCACAGACCGATTGCTTTGGTAGGTGGAGCAACAGGCATGATCGGTGACCCGAGTGGCAAAAGCGACGAGCGACAACTGCTATCGAAGGAACACCTCGCCAAAAATGTCGAAGGGCTTCGGGTGCAAATGCGCCACTTCCTCGATTTCGAGGGTCCCAACGGCGCTATCTTGGTCAACAACTTTGACTGGATGCAGTCGTTCACGTTTCTGGACTTCTTGCGCGATGTCGGGAAAAACTTTCCGATCAACGTGATGCTCACAAAGGATTCTGTCAAAAGCCGATTGGAGCGAACCGATAGCGGATTGAGCTACACCGAGTTCAGTTACATGCTTCTCCAGGATTACGAATTCGTTTACTTGGCGAAGAACCACGATTGTAAATTGCAAATCGGCGGAAGCGACCAGTGGGGCAATATCACGGCCGGTATCGATTTGGGGCGCCGCATGCTCTCGCAACAGCTTTATGGACTGACATGCCCGCTCCTAACGACCAGCGATGGTCGCAAAATGGGGAAAACGGAGAAGGGGGCTGTTTGGTTGTCCGCCGATAGGACCAGTCCCTACGAGTTTTACCAGTACATGATCAACGTTCCGGATAATGATGTCCTGATGGCCTTGCGATTCCTCTCCGATGTCGACAAAGATGAGTTCCACGCGCTCTCGGAATCGCTGCGCGACAAGCCGCAGGAACGATTAGCACAAAAGCGACTCGCAGAATCATTGACTCGATTGGTGCATGGTGTGTCCGGCTTGCAATCCGCAGAACGGGCAACGAAAACTCTTTTCGGAGCAGAGATCGAAGCATTAAGCGATCGAGAGCTCAGCACGATTTTCGCGGATGTTCCAAGTATCGAATTGGATCGTGCACGGCTGGTCGAAGGGATGGGGATTATCGATGCGTTTTGCGCCGCAGGTCTATCCGCGAGCAAAAGCGAGGCGCGGCGAAGCATCACCGAGGGATCCGCTTATGTAAACAATCGACGCATCTCGGGCATCGATACGGTGTTGACAGAGAAGGATTTGGCTAGCGAAACTGTGGTCGTACTTCGATCCGGCAAGAAACGATATGCCTTGCTACGATTCAAGTAGAATCCGTCGGTGCAGTAGCCCCAATGATTTGCTGGTCGTTGGTTCACCCACGTAGAAAACTAAAACAAACTGCTCTTCCCTGAAAACAACCCTTCCATCCTCACGCAAAAACGTGACTACGCGAAGGTAATTCGTGGATCCTCGCACAGGGGCACGAAGACACGGAGTTGGACGGGAGGTAGGTTCGTTGGATACTGCTCTCCGATCTCAAAGCGGTTCTTCACTGTGTCTCAGTGCCTCTGTGAGAATTAGGCTGTCAAACCTTGGCCGCCCTGCGGACTTCGAGACCACGCACCTGCTACCGAATCGCGAGCACACAGAGTGGCGACATCTTATTAATTCTGCACGTCACCTTGAGGATTGTTGCGCATTGAGGCTTCGGATGGCACTTGACCTTTGCATTGGTCACGCGACTTTTGATGCGAAGACGGCAGAGCGACGTTCCACGTTGTCGTTCGGACGGGGCGTACGTTTTCCTAGTGACGCTCGTGCTCATCGAGCTAGTCGTTTTGCCGTCGCAGCGGC
>JBKCUW010000042.1:0-103292 GCA_046318275.1 Pirellula sp.
ATCTTGCAGGTGGTGTAGGTGCAAACCTTGGTCTTTGGCTCGCATACCCAGTTGCAGACCGTGTAGGAAACTTCCTTCGATCGGCATTCTGGAACCATCTTGCAGGTGGTGTAGGTAACCGTCTTGCTGCGGCACTCTGGAACCAGCTTGCAAACGTTGTAGGTAACCGTCTTGGTGCGGCATTCTGGAACGCACTTGGTAACGGTGTACGGAACAACCTTGGTCAGGCATTCGGTTTCATACTTGACGCAGTTGATGGTCTTCTCTTCGCAAGTTGGAACCCAAACCTTCTTGCATACTTTCTTCGGTGGGCACTGTACGCACTCGACTCGGCACTCACCTGGGCAATAAACGTTTCGGCAGGTCGAAGCATCGAATGTCCATGTACCTGGTTCGCGAACGGTTCGGCGAACGACAGCACCTGGAACTTCTTCTTCAACTGTTTGCCAGCTTCCACCCTTGACCGTAACAGTCTTGGTGTAGTTGACAGGCTTGGTAACCGTGTAGTTGACCGTGCGCTCACGGGTTTCGGTAACGGGAACCATAACCTTGTAGTTGATCACTTGCTCACGAGCTTCCATGACCCGGTTCATCACGGTGTAATTGATCACCTTTTCGTGTGTTTCACGAACAGGGGTCATCACTGTGTAGTTAACGGTCTTGGTCTTGGTCTCGTAAACAGGTCGGCGAACCGTGTAGTTGATCACCTTTTCGTGGGTTTCACGAACGGGAACCATCACCGTGTAGTTCACAACCTTGCTGTGTGTTTCGTACACTGGGCGAGAGACGTTGTAGGTCACTTGCTTGGTACGAGTTTCATAGACAGGTCGGCGAACGGTGTAGTTACGAACGCCAGTGTGGGTTTCACGTACAGGTACATTGACCGTGTAGGAAACTTCACGCTGATGCTGTTCACGCTCGTAGCGAACTCGCTGAACTTGTTTGTCTTCGTACACGAGTTGGTTCACCATTTTGGTGGCGTTGACCGTTTCGTTCTCGTATACAACTTTTTTCACAGTCTTCATAACGGTGTAGGTCGATGGGCCACAAGGATCCACGACATTACAACCGCAGTTTTCATAGCTGATCGCGCCGCCATATGCAGCATGAGCAGCTCCAGCACCAAAAGCGGACAAAAGACCCGCAAGGGCTGGCAGAGCCAAAAGCTTTCTCATTGTTCCATTCTCCCTAGAACTTTTGCAGTACCACGCAGGACACTAGTATCGAACGAGGCGACGCTCTGCTAACTCGTCACTCCGTTGTCGTTGTGCGTTTGGTAACCAAGCCACCAGAGCCAGCGATGCCTAACGGCCGCCAACAAATTTGCTCAGGTGGGTCTCGTCCCTGGACGCCCTCGCGAACTCGACGCATCGCCAAAGTAGTTGCGGCTACTTTGACCAGCGTCGACGCACCAAGGGGCGACTTGTCTCCCCGATGTGACTCGAGGGCGTACTTGACGAGACCGGAGCAACCAGCCATCACGGCGATTGACCCGATGTACCAGGAAACCAATACCCAACAGGCGACATAAATCGACTGGTGAAGAAGAATGAAACAGGAAAAATAGTTGAGTCGGGTAAAATGCGCGGTTCCAGTCAATTCACCGGAAAGACTTTGCAGGTTGTATCGATTTTGCGAGTCGAACCAGCGAACGCTAAAGTCGAGAAACGGGCACCAAACCCAAAGGGACGTACGTCCTCACGGACCGATCCGACGGGATCCGACGGGAGGAAGCAATCAAGAAGTGCTTGTAAGAAATAAGCGGGTGTTAAATACCCAACTGAACCAACTCCGGTACCACTTCCTTGGTCTCCACCGCTCCGAACATCGTGAATGCGAAGACGTCGGTCACTTTTACGGGAAGAATCTCACCCGTCTGACGCATATGGCCATCCCAAACCAAGATTCGGTCGCATCGAGTCCGGCCAGTCATCTGCCGTAGATCCCCAGTCTGCCCCTTGCGGACCGACCATTTGCTGGGCCCCTCGACGAGCACCTCCACCGTTTTACCTAGAAACGGCAAGTTATCCTCGAGGGAGATCTGATTCTGAACTTCCAGCAACTCCAAATTCCGCCGGTGCTTTACCTCCTCGGGAATATCATCCGCATACAAATCCGCACCCTTCGTTCCCGGACGCACACTGTACTGGAAGATAAAGCTATTTTTGAAGCGGCAACGCCGGACCATATCCACGGTCATTTGGAACTCTTCCTCGGTCTCACCGCAGAAACCGACAATGAAATCGCTCGATACGGCTGCCCCCGGAAGGATCTCGCCGATGCGATCCATCATGGCATAATAGTCTGCCGTCGTATAACCCCTCTTCATCCGTTTAAGAATGGTGTCGCTCCCACTTTGGGCAGGAACATGAAGGTACGGCACGCATTTTGGGAGGTCCCGAACCGTCTCGAGCAACTCCCGGGTCATGTCCTTCGGATAATTGGTGACGAACTTGATTCTCTCAATGCCATCGATCGGATGAAGCATTTCCAGAAGGTCTGCAAGCTTCGTTGTCCGCTCCCCGTCAACCCATTTGTAAGAGTTCACTGTTTGGCCTAAGAGCGTGATCTCCTTCGCCCCCTGCCGTGCCAGTTCTTCCGCCTCGGCAACGATCTGCTGGGGCGGTCGACCTTGCTCCGGCCCTCGCGTCATGGGACCAATGCAGTAGGTGCAAAACTTATCGCAACCGATCTGGATCCGAAGGTAAGCTTGCGCGGGAGATGGCCGCATCTGTGGATCGCGAAGCGGATCAAAGGTCTCATGCGATCGCTTGATGTCATCCGTGTTCCCATCGCGACGAGACAGACTCACTGCCAGCTGATGCTTTTCCCCCTCCCGAACCTTGGCGATCATCTCGGGAATCCGATGCAATTGCCCAGGCCCCACAACCATGTCCACAAACGGTACACGATCGAAGATACCCTGTTGGTCCTTCTGCGCCATGCACCCCATCACCCCAATCACCATCTCTGGATTTGCTAGCTTTAGCTGCTTCAGACGGAGAAGATTGTTATAAGCCTTTTCCTCCGCATGCTCTCGCACCGAACAGGTATTGAAGAGCACCGCATCCGCATCCGCCGGAGTCTGAGTCAATCCATACCCATGCTTCCTGAGCGCAGCAACCACCATCTCGCTGTCGAGAACATTCATCTGACAGCCGACGGTTTCAATGTAAAGACGTTTGTTGATGTCGCTCATTCGCGGTATCGATCAATTCAATGGCGATGGGTAAAGGGCTATGGGTAGTTACTATTGGTTGGGAACTACGGAAACATTGTCGACGTAGAATTCGGCATCCGTCGAGTTTCCGAACAATCCGGGACTTCCTGTTAGGTTCGGCGTCAGGTCCTCGCCTTGGATGGTCCAGTCAGCGGGTTCTTGCTCCCCCTTCTTCCAAACCTTGCCTCTGAGAATTGCCTTGCCGTCCGCCGTCTCGCTGCGGAACTTCAAGATGTACCAAGTGTTGGCTTGCCACTCGTAAGGAATGGTGACCGCAAAGCGTTGCTCAAGCAACGACACCCATGATCGAATCTGCAACCTCTGTGCTCCTTCGAGCGCGAGCGTATAGCGTTGGTTCACGAGTCCCATGTCCGGGAGCTTTGTGGTTGGAACTTTGTTCTTGGTATCGAGCGCATAGAACTCCGCTTGCACCGTGTAGTCGTGCATCTTGGGCAAGCCGATGAAGCCTTGACTACGCGTGCCACGGGGAATCGTGCTGATCTTTACCAATCCGTTTCCTCCGGTGGGAAGCTCTGCAGGCTGATGCCGGTAAGCCATCCCATTCCAATGAAGCGGAACCTTCTTGTCCTCAAAGTCGTACGTCCATGGAAGCGGTGGCACGATGCGAGCTCGCGCGGTGCTCTTCAACTCGCCGTGGGTAGCTTGGAGCATCACCGCGGTTCCTGTCTGGCTCTCCCCGGGCACAAACACATGATCGTCGCTCACTTGCCCCCCTCCTTCTGCAACAACAGTTGCTTGAGGAACCAGCCCCACGAACTGACCGATTTTGTTGTAACCGCGGACTTGTAGGCGAACCCTTTGTCCCGGTTGCATCAACAATTCCACGGGACACACTTGGATGTGGGCGATCTCCTTGTCGGTCACCGGTGGCTCTTGAGGCACCTCCGGCAATTTCAAGTCGCCTGCGGGCTTCGCATCGGCAGTTCCGATGCAGTAAAGTGCCTTGCTCGTCGGCAGATACAGTCGTCCGTTCGAAGCGGCAAAGGATCCGAAGATCTCGCTATTGTCGTTGAGACGCATTTGGCCCAACACCTTGATCTCCGTATCCGTCGGCTCCAAACACCAGACTCTGCCGGTGTTCTCCCCGATGTATATCTTTCCGCCGGAGACCACGGGGGACCCGAACATGTTTCGGCCGAGCTTCTTTTCCACCTCGACTTCGCCAGTCTTCGCGTTCACGCCGAACATGGCGCTACCATCGTCCACGAAGTAAATCCGATTACCAATCTTCACTGGGCTACTGCGGCTGACGGTCTTCTTAGGCACCTTCCACAGCAACTTATCCTCCGCGATGTCCCCGGAGGTATTTCCATCGAATGCAAACACCGCACCAAGTATTGTTCGATCGGTTTCGTTCTGTTCCCCGTGCCCCATGTAGACGATCCCCTCGTCGATCAATGGAGCCACATTCAAACCACGCGGGGAGGCTTGGTACTTCCAAATCACTTTGCCCGTTCGCGGCTGCAATGCATATATAGCACCATCAGCAGCACCGAGAACCATTGCGGCTTGTCCGTTAAGAACGGTGTAGATTGGCGTACTGTACGTCGTATCCTCAGGGCGAACCCGCGTGCTCATCAACCAAACAGCGGCGCCCGTATTCTTGTCCATCGCGACGAAACGATGAGCCGGGATCGCAGTCTGGTCCCAACCCGTCATAACCCCACTGATGATGACCATATCCTCAAACAACGTCGGAAAATTCGTTCGACCGCCGTACGTGGATAGCATCCCGTACTCTTCGAGCATCGAATGCTCCCAAACGACCTTGCCAGTCTTGCCGTCCAGACATTGGAAGGTGCACCCTAGCCCCAAGACATAAACACGATCGGTTTCAGGATCTGCAATCACGCTCGCCCATCCAACGCGTTCTGAAGGCGCATCGGACAAATAAATATTGTGCACACTTTCCCAAATCAGCTCTCCCGTCTCCGCGTTGAGGCAAACAGTCTTTTCACCTTCCTTCTTGGTATCCGGTTCCGCGCGGCATACGATATAGACCCGCCCATTCATCACAACGGGCGTTGAACGCGTCGCGTATTCTTCCTTGCGCCACAGAATGTTTTCCCCGTCGGCGGAAAAAGTCGTCGGAAACGCGGTTTCGACGCTCTGACCGTTCTGCTGCGGACCTCGCCAGTGCGACCAATCCGTCGCCTTACTCCCCTTGGGCGCACCCTCTTGGGCACTTCCCACGGAAACAAACGCCGAGGCTGATGCGACAGCCATCGACCACGCCAAACACAACGCAACAATCCGACGTACTCTGGTTTTCATTTTGCACGGCTGGTTTTAAAAGGAAGGAATCTCCCCAAGACACAAGGCTCGTTCCAAGCCCCAGAATGTCTTTGAAGGCGATCGAAAAAGGCAAAGGAGTCCGAACCGTCCATCTAGCCCGTCAGTCTGGCCCGTCAGTCTGGCCCATTAGTCTGGCCCATTAGTCTGGCCCATCCTGCTTGGAGCAACAGTTTAGACTGCCCAGCTGAGACCAACATCTTCTCCCAACAGCTTCCACCGTCAGTAGGTACCGTTAGTCTGTACCGTTAGTCTGTACCGTCAGCGAAGACGATCCGTCTGGACAACCAGTTGAGAACGACCCTCTGGCCAGGTTCCACAACAGATCTCCAATCTTTGCCGCTCCCCGCATTGTAGCAGACCCCCGGCAGACCTAAAGTCCTTGCGAAAACTGCCGGTCAGCGTCCGGCAAACTCCCCGTTTGACCGAAAAGTTTGCGTGAAACGTGGAACTGGCATTCCCCCCAGCCCCGTAGTTTTCGTAATTTCCCAAATGCGTTCCTCGCCACCGCATCCCAATCCAGCGAGAACTCCTTAAGGGTCATGGCAAGAATCTTTTGTGTCGCAAATCAGAAAGGTGGGGTCGGCAAAACCACCACCGCCGTGAACCTGGCATGGACCTTCGCCATGTCCGGGCAACGGACGCTATTGGTCGACCTCGACCCACAATGCAACGCAACCAGCGGCCTAGGCTCCTCACCCGCAGCCCGCCACCCCCTGCTTATCGACGACCCACTCCGAGAAAGCATTCAGAACACCCAACACCCCAACCTTCAACTCCTGCCGGGCTGTCGGACCTTCCAAGACGTAGATCAACTCGAAAAAGGGATTTCCACTCGGCGCACCCTGCTCCGGCAACACCTCGATGCAGGCATGGGTGGATTCGACGCCGTCTTCATCGATTGCCCCCCATCGCTCGGGGAGTTAACCCAAGCAGCCCTAGCCTCGAGCACCGAGGTCCTCATGCCTATCCAATGCGAGTACTACGCCATGGAAGGGCTTACCCAAATGATTCACGTCATCCGGGATATCATGCAGCATCAGCCTGGGAAACTTACCTTTGGCGGGATCCTGCTAACCATGGTCGACCCTCGCTTTGAACTTACCGCCGAAGTCGATTCGGAGGTTCGCGACTTCTTCGGCGATATCGTTTTTGACACTGTTATCCCGCGCGATATCGCGATTTGTGAGTCGCCCAGCCATGGACAACCCGTAATTACCTATGCCCCGCGCTCGCGGGGAACTCGTGCCTATATCGAACTCTGCATGGAGGTTTTAAATCATGACTAAAGACCGACGACTAGGGCGCGGGCTCGCCGCACTGTTGGGCACCCCTATCGAGGAATCCAACTCCCAAGAAAACGCTAGCATTGCAAGCATTCCGTCTACAAAAGACTTAAGCACGAGCAGCACCGCCGCAAATGCTAGCACTGCAGCATCGCGCGGTGTGGATCCCTCCACCCGAAACCAAACAATCAGGGCGCTGACCGAGGAAGCCCATCAACGCGAAGCCGTTTCGGCACTCGCCTCGCGCGACGAGGAGAACGGTCCAATCACAATCCCGATGGATCACTACGCACCCTCGAAAACTGCAGCTGCGAACCAGGAACTCAGTTTGCAGATCGCCGTGGATCAAATCGATGCAAATCCATTCCAACCCCGCCGCCAATTCAGCGACGCAGAATTGCAATCGCTGGCTGAGAGTATCAAGGAACATCAGCAACTGCAGCCGATCCTGGTCCGACGTGTCGGCGAGCGCTATCAACTCATCAGCGGTGAACGCCGTCTTCGAGCAACCATCCGCGCCGGATTACCCACCATTCGCGCCGAGATTCGACAAGCCGACGATCGCTTGGTCGCTGAACTCGCCATCATCGAGAACCTCCAGAGGAAAGACTTGAACGCGATCGAGAAGGCGATGTCGTTCAAACGCTATCTGACCCAGCATCAATGCACCCAAGACGATCTCGCGAAACGCCTGAAAATCGACCGCAGCACGATCGCCAACATGATGCGTCTCCTCGAACTTCCCGAACAGATCACCGACGCCATCCAACGTGAAGAAATCACCGCGGGCCATGCCAAAGCACTTTTGAGCCTGGGCAGCGTCAAAGAGCAAGTCGCCACGATGCAACGGATTCGCGAGGAGGGCTGGAGCGTTCGGGAAACCGAAGCGGTTGTGGCCGAAGCTGTCGCCGAGGCCGCCGCCTCCGAAGAGGGATTCCTCAAAGCGGTGCCTCGTCGCAAACCCTCGAAATCCGATCAACTCGCGTCGCTGGAACGGGACTTAAAGATGTCGATGGGTACCCGAGTCGATATCAGCCAGACCAGCCGTGGCCGTGGTCGAATCACGATTCACTTCACCAGCATCGAGGAATTCGACCGCATCCGCCATGTCCTCATGAACACGTCCCAGCGTTCTCAAAAGGCAGCTTAGTTCCATGACGAACAACCTGATCTCGCTCGCCGTAACTGCGGTTGCAACGCTCATCGCCATTAAATGCTTGCTATCGCTCATGTTCCTGCTGCGAGATAGGTTGCACGGGATGCTTAAGAATCACTTTCAAGAAAAGATGGTGGAGGTGCGAAAACGCCGAGCTATCCAAGAATTGCGATTGGTGATGCGAGAACGCAAAGCCCGAGAGTTGGCGGCCTCGCAACAAACGATCCCGTTCCCAGCTGAGGAATCCGACCAGAACTCGGCCAAGGCCGCTTAAGCCAGTACCCATAAACTTACGACGAGCACTTCGGTTATCACATCACTCGCATCCTAGTTCCACTCGAAAGCGACCGAATGCTCCCAACTCTTCCCCACCATTCCACCTAAACGCGTTTGCGAGTCGCCATATGTCTCTAGTTCTTTTCGAAGATGCCCAATGCGAACGATTGGCTCCGGTTACCTACGCTAGGATCGCATGCAATATCCATTGCGGCAGCTTTCGACTCACGGATCTCGTCGAGCAACTCCAAACACCTATCCATGCGATCGTTCGGCCACATCTGGAGTCCCAACAGCGAATCGATCACCCTCTTTTGCAGCCACTCGATTCGATCGGTCATGAAAATGCGACGACGCGTCCAACCATCATGCTCAACGCTAGGTTGACTCCATCCCTGGCGACCCGAGAAGGGATTGCAGCTGCGATTCAGCACGGTCGCGAACACCCAAACGAAACGCTGGCCATTCTCGACAGAGACTACGTCGCAGCGATCATCAATCCACCATGGTCCTATGCGGATCTGCAACTCTCAGGATTCGATGGCCTTCCGCAACTGCTGGAATCGGCAAAGGATTTCGCGACACCAACCAATGCGCCCAAACTGGCAACCTTTGCCTTTCCGCATGAAATCGTCGCCTGCAACATGGCGTGCATCGAGGAAAACCTAGAACTTAGAATCCGGTCTGGACTCGAAAACCACTCGCTCACGCAACTCCAAGACGGAGTGTTCGTTGCCCAGGGAGCCCAAATCGGCGAATACGTTCTCACCGACACCCGAAAAGGCCCGATCATCGTTGAACGAGGTGCTCAGATCGGACCATACACCTTGCTTCGAGGCCCAATCTACATCGGACCCAAAACCAAAATCCTCGAGCACTCTGCCATCAAGGATTGTGTCACACTGGCTCATACCACCAAGATCGGTGGCGAGGTCGAAGCGTCGATCGTGGAACCCTATACCAACAAACAGCACCACGGATTTCTCGGCCACAGCTATCTAGGTAGCTGGATCAACCTGGGCGCGGGAACTTGCAACAGCGACCTCAAGAACACCTACGGCACCGTCAACATGGAATACAGCTTTGGCAAAGCTGCAACTCAGATGCAGTTTTTAGGTTGCATCATGGGCGATTACTCCAAAACGGCAATCAACACCGGAATCTTCACCGGCAAGGTCATCGGCGTCTGCAGCATGATGTACGGATTCGTCACCAGCAATGTCCCAAGCTTCGTGAACTACGCAAGGTTGTTCGGACAAGTAGCCAGCCTTCCGCCAGAGGTTATGGTCAGCACACAGCAACGGATGTTCGCGCGACGCGATGTCGCGCAGCGAGGTTGCGATATCCAACTGATCTACGACATGCACCGAATCACGCAGTCCGAACGAGACCGACTCGGCGAAGCGTTAGTCTTCTAGATGAAAGACTTCGCGTTGGGATTCGCGGCACCGTGATTTTTCCTAGCGGCACCGTGATTTTTTCTTAGCGGCACGGTGATTTTTTCTTAGCGGCACAGTGATTTCGCTCAGCATAACCGTGATTTTGCTCAGAGAAACCGTGATACTGCCCCGAGAAACCGTGATATTGCCCCTCGAAATCGTGATATTGCTCAGAGAAACTGTGCTTCTGCTGAGCGATACAGGCAACTAGCCCTTCGGAGATGGCTTGTGCTTGGCGATCGCCTGCTCGATCTCAGCAAAGACGGCTTCTTCGGACTGCTCACCGTTGATGGTCTCGAGCTTACCTTGCTTGGCGTAATACTCCACCAAGGGTGACGTCTGCTCTCGGAAAACTCGCAATCTTTCCCGAATCGTTTCGTAGTTATCATCAGCGCGACCATCGATCTGGGCACGCTTGAGCAGCCGATCCACCAAGATCCCTTCCTCAACCTGCAACTCCAAGGCTACATCGAGAGGCTTTAGATGCTCGGTAAGGTAGTCATCCAATAGCTGTGCCTGAATGATGGTCCTCGGAAAGCCATCAAAAAGGGCGCCGTTCGCGCATTCATCGCTTTGAAGCTTTTGGGCAACAATCCGCATCACTAGGTGATCGGGCGCTAACCGCCCTGCATCGATATAGGATGCAACCCATCGCGATAAAGCCGACTCCTGCCGCTTAACGGCCCTGAGCATTTCGCCAGTAGAAAGATGAGGAATGCTCAGCGAATCCACCAGACGACGGCACTGTGTACCTTTACCAGCTCCAGGCGGGCCGATGAACACGATCAACATGATTGCGGCCCTTTCCTGGGATGATTTTCGGGAAGTGTTAGGAAACGATTTAGGATCGCATTGGAGGATTGTGTTCTAACCCGCGACAGGTCTACCCAGCGACAGGTCTGCCCGGCGGCGTTCGAATCCAGCTAGCCGCCATCGAGGCATCCAACATGGCATCCCACACGCGGGCAATTTGCAGACACAGGAGACGCTTGAAAATCATCGCCCGGCCCGCCACTCAAACGTTTGTCCTGCCGGTCAGTTATGTACCGATTTATAACAGAAACTTCGCAATCCGGCAGACGCCACAACACGGAATCCAGGCAAATAGAAATCCAAGGGATAGGCGTTTCCATGGAAGGGAAACGCGATTGCTGACACCCCGCTCGGACGCCATTCGCTCCAGTCCTGACCTACTGGGCGACTGACGACTACGACTCCAAAAGCCCCTTGTAATTTCTCATCAATAAGTGGCTATCGATTTTCTGAATCAAATCGAAGGCAACGCTCACTGCGATCAAAAGTCCAGTACCACCGTAGAAGGCAGCCACGGTGAACGAAACTCCAAACTGCGAGGTGATGATGGTTGGAACAATGGCGATGATCGCAAGGAATGCGGCACCGACGTAAGTGATCCGAACCATGACCTTCTCGAGATAATCCGCAGTTCGCTTTCCTGGGCGATAGCCAGGGATGAACGCACCGGAATCTTGAAGATTCTGTGCCATCTCCTTCGGATTGAACATGATCGATGTCCAAAAGAAGCAGAAGAAGAAGATCAACAGGATGTAGAGCACGTTGTAGGTGAAGGACGAGCCGGAGTTGAACATCGCGGAAAGCTGTTGGCAAACGCTGGAGACATAGCCTCCAAAACCGGAACTACCTGCGAACGATGATGCCAACAATCCAAAAATCATTCCGGGGATCATCAAAAAGCTGCTCGCGAAAATGATGGGCATAACGCCAGACTGATTGATCTTCAACGGGAGAAACTGCTTCGTTCCACCGAAAACCCTACGCCCGCGGACGTGCTTGGCACTCTGCATCTGAATCCGGCGTTGAGCCATCGTGATAAAGACCACGCCGAACACCACCGCGATGAACAAACCGGCCAAAACGACGAGAACATCTGGACCGATCGTAGTGCCACCACTACCGCTCAGAGAGGTAGATACGTTCTGGCGAAGGTCCCACAGCGCTTTCGGCATTTGAGCCAAAATGCCTGCCATGATGAGCAGAGATATCCCGTTGCCAATCCCATACTCATCGATCTGCTCTCCAAGCCACATCAAAAACATCGAGCCAGCGGTCATGATCGCGACCGAGGTGATTTGCCAACCTAATGAAAGGCTGGATGAGTTGCTTCCGAAAAACTGCGAAGAGACAGGAGCATCGAGGGGGCCGTTAACAGTAAAACTCAAGTAAACCCAACTTTGCAGTACGCAAATGATTACGGTCAGGTACCTGGTGTACTCGTTGATCTTCTTTCGTCCTGAGGCCCCTTCTTTGCGAAGATCCTCAATCGGCTTCCAAACCGTTCCTAACAGTTGAAAGATGATCGACGCAGAAATGTACGGAGCAAGCCCCAAACCGAAGATGGTCAAACTTCTCAAGTCCGTCGCGGAGAAAACCGCAACCTTGTCCATGAAGTTTTTCAACTCTCCAGTCACTGCCAAATCCGAATCCAAAACGGGCAATCGAACGTGGTAACCAATTCGATAAACCGCCAGCAGAAACAGCGTCAAAAGTATTTTTTGACGCAGTTCCGGGATCGAGAAAACTATCCTCAATTTTTCTAACATGTTTCGAACGTCCTATCGAACTCAACACTCGTCTTGGATCTAAATGAAAATGGCTGACGACGCAATCGCTGCGGCGTCAGCCATCATTGTTTCCACTCTCAGGCTTTGTGCCTAGACCAAACCCCGCCTCGTTGCGGTAGTTGGCTTGTTTTTCATCCGTTCCGTCGGTCCCTTCGAATCGAGGCACCGATGTACTAAGATTTGGCCCAACTATGACTTAGCCTTCAGATCAGCGACCCGTTGCTTCGGTGTTCGCTTCGCGGCAAGGATCTTGACGGTCCCACCTGCTGCCTCGATCTTCTGCTTCGCCGATTCGCTGATACGAGTCACGACGAAATTTAGCTTCTTGGTGACTTCCCCGTTCCCGAGGATCTTCAGTTCATCGAACCGAAGACGAACCAACCCCTTGTCGCGAATCGCAGACGGAGTGACTTCGTCGCCAGCGTTGAACGCAGCATCGATCGCTCCAACATTGATCCCAACCACATTGACCGCGAACCGGTTATGAAAACCGCGCTTCGGGGTTCGCATATAGATCGGCGTATCGCTACCGGTAAACATGGGGTGACGGCTGTATCCACTTCGGGACTTGTGACCATCGCGACCACGTCCAGACGTCTTACCCGTCTTGCTACCAACCCCGCGGCCGATTCGCTTGCGAGGACGGTTCTTGACAATACCTTCGTTGACTTCTTCCAAGTTCATGACAGATTCACACCCCGCAAACGTTCGACATCCTCGCGTGTTCTCAATTGAGCCAACGCGTCGAAGGTCGCTTTGATCAAAACCGTTGGATTGTTCGACCGAAAACTCTTGGTCAAAATATCTTGAATCCCGAGCGCTTCACAGACAGCTCGGACTGCTTGGCCCGCGATGATACCAGTACCTGGGCTTGCGGGCATCAACAAAACGTGAGCTGCACCGAAGCGACCGGTCACCTTGTGAGGAATCGTGCCGTTGACGATGGGTACGTGAATCATCGCCCGTCCGGCAGCCTTTTGTGCCTTGGCAACGCTGGGTGGAACTTCGTTGGCTTTGCCGTATCCATAGCCGACTTTACCACGCCCGTCCCCAACCACGACCAAAGCGGCGAAACTGAAGCGTCGACCACCCTTGACCACCGCCGCGCATCGCTTGATCTTCAGAACGCGATCGATCTGGGAATCGCCTTGATTGTTTTCCGTGTTATTACTTGCCACGCTCTTGCTAACTCCCCGTCTTAGAATTCCAACCCAGCTTCACGAGCCGCGTCCGCGAACGCTGCTACGCGACCGTGATACTTGTATGGTCCTCGGTCAAACGACACCGACTTGATCCCAGCCTGAATGGCCCGCTCCGCAAGAATCTTGCCAAGCTTCGCGGCCGCGTCACAGTTTCCACCGTAACCGACTTGACCCTTCAACGACTTTTCCGCCGACGAAACCGAAACGATGGTCTTGCCCGCCTCGTCATCGATCACTTGGCAGCCGAAATTCTGCAATGAGCGATACACGCACAACCTCGGTCGCTCGGATGTACCCCGAACTCGCTTGCGAACGCGATATGCACGGCGTTCTCGCTGACCATCGACAACCTTGCGAATGTCCACGTTTGAAACCTCTGACTAAAACCCAAACCTTGTACGCAAAACCAATCAAAACCTGGAAAAAGACAACTGCTAGGTTGCACTCTTGCCCGGCTTGAGCTTGACCTGCTCACCCGCATAACGGATCCCCTTGCCCTTGTATGGCTCAGGCTTCCTCAGCGAACGAACTTGGGCAGCAAACTGACCGACCGCTTGCTTGTCGCAACCCGACACATTGATGTGCGTCTGGTCAGGGCAAACAACATTCAATCCCTCGGGAATCGGAACTTGCAACTCGTTGGCAAAGCCAACTCGAAGATTCAACGCTTTCCCCTTGATCGACACGACGTAACCGACGCCGACCACTTCCAATTTCTTCTCGTATCCGCTCTTCACGCCCAAGATCATATTGTTGATCAGGGCGCGGGTCAAACCATGGAACGCTCGAGAGGATCGATCTTCGTTGTCTCGCGACACAAGAACCGACTTGCCTCCGTCCTCCAAAGTCACCTTCACTTCTTCGCGATGCGTGAAGCTGAGCTTGCCCTTCGGACCCTCGACGTTCACCGTCAACCCATCAATAGCGACTTTCACGCCATCCAAAACGGGAATCGGCTTCTTTCCAATTCTTGACATCTTCTGATTCTACCTATCTGGAATGTGGTAAGCGGTACTCGCCGCCTAGTCTTCCGTTGTTCACGCTTTATTCCGACCGAGCCAGTTTCTGGCTGAGCCACACTTAGGATTCACGAGCCGGTCTTACCCGGAACTAGCAAACCTCACAAAGGACTTCGCCGCCGAGCTTGTGCTGGCGAGCTTCACGATCGCTATAGACACCCTTCGAGGTGCTGACAATCGAAATCCCCATCCCGTTCAACACAGGCTTGAGATCTCCGCACTTGGCATACACCCGGCGACCTGGCGTACTGATCCGCTTGATCGTTTGAATGATCTTCTCGCCGTTCGGACCATACTTCAATTCGATCCGCAACATCTTTACCGGTTCGCCTTCAACTTCGGCGTAGTCCCAGATGTAGCCTTCTCGCTTGAGAACGTCTGCAACGCTTTTTCGCAAGCCCGACAGTGGAACATCCACGAACGGACGCTCGATGCGGATCGCATTGCGAATACGGGTCAACATGTCAGAAATTGGGTCAATATTCATCTTTTATATGCCCCGCACCTTACCAGCTTGCTTTTCGAACGCCAGGAATCAGACCTTTATCAGCCAACTGCCGAAAACAGATCCGACAAATCCCAAACTTGCGATACACCGCTCGCGGCCGTCCGCAAAGCTTGCAACGGTTCTCACGACGAGTCGAAAACTTAGGCTCGCGATTCGCTTTGGCGATCTTGCTTTTGCTTGCCACTGGTCAATCTTCCGATCAAAACTAGGAACTTGTTTGTCTGTACAGAAATACGTTACGCTGTTTTCTTCTTGGGTGCTCGGAACGGCATTCCGAACATCTCCAACAATCGTCGACCATGATCGTTGGTACGAGCCGTGGTCACAATCGTGATATTCAACCCCTGAGCCTTGGCGAACTTATCGTTGTTCAACTCAGGAAAAACCAACCATTCGTTCAATCCCATGGAGTAATTGCCGTGCCCGTCGAAGGCAGTACGGCTAACCCCTCGGAAGTCACGCACCCGAGGAAGAACGATACTGATGAGTCGGTCCAAAAACTCGTACATCCGCTCGCCCCGCAGCGTAACTTTGCAACCGATGGCTACGCCCTCTCGAAGCTTGAAACCTGCTATCGAATTGCGTGCGAGTGTCAAGACTGGCTTTTGGCCAGTGATCTCGCCCATCGCTTCCGCCGCGAGTTCCAAGAACTTCTTGTCTTGCATCGCCTCGCCAACCCCCATATTGACCGAGATCTTCTCAATCTTGGGAATCGCGAACACATTCTTAATCCCCAGCTCTTCGCCGAGCTGATTCTGAATGTTGTCTATGTAAAATTGCTGTAGTCGAGGTGCCATACGTTTCGAGCCCCGCGGCCCAATGTTTTGTGTTTATGGTTTCTTGCTAGTTCTTTTGACGCTCAACCCCTGCCACCACAGCCGAGTTGATCATCTTCAATCCAATCGCGATGCACGTGCAGGCGATCCGTATATTACTTTGCGTCCGTCTTTCGGCCGGGAGCTACCTTGCTGATGGTCGTCCCCGAACGCTTGCTGTAGCGTTCCTTCGAACCATCTGGCAGATAACGAACCCCAACCCGTGTGGGCTTCCCAGTCGACGGGCAAACCAACATCACCTTGGAAACGCTCATTGCGGCTTCCTTCGACAGACGCCCGCCCTGTGGATTCCGTTGCGAACGCTTCACGTGCTTGTAGACTTTGTTCAAGCCTTCTACGACCACGCGTCCTTTTTCTCGATCCACAACGAGGACCTTGCCCCGCTGGCCTTTGTCTCGGCCGGAAATGACTTCGACGATGTCGTCAACCTTAATCAACATCACACAACCTCACTCGCCAACGAGACGATCTTGGTAAAACTCTTTTCTCGCAACTCTCGAGCAACCGCACCAAAAATACGGGTGCCGCGAGGATTGTCGTCTTTGTCGACCAATACCACGGCGTTGCTGTCGAATCGTACATAACTGCCATCCGCACGACGGGTTGGCTGTGCAGTCCGCACAATCACACCACGCACGACAGCCTTCTTCTTGATTTCGCTTCCGGGAATAACGCTCTTCACCGAGCAGATGATCACATCACCCAACCCAGCATAGCGGCGTCGCGTTCCACCCAACACCTTGATGCACATCACTTCTCGTGCACCCGTGTTATCCGCAACTTGCAATCGCGTTTCTTGTTGAATCATTTGTTGAAACTTTCAAACCGTGTACTTCGATGCCCTTCAGTCGCTTACCGCGAATCGCTCGCAGTCTGCCCTAACTGGCTGACGCTTCCCCTCGGAGAGTCGCCAAGTCCACTTGACGATTCTTCTCGACGACCCGCACCAATCGCCATCGCTTCAGCTTGGAAATCGGCCGAGACTCTTCAATCTCAACCTTATCTCCAACCTTGGATTCGTTCGCCTCGTCATGCACATGGCAGACGGTCTTGCGTCGTACGATCTTCGAATACTTCGGGTGACGAACGAACCGCTCGATCTCAACTCGACGCGATTTGTTCATCCGATCGCTCTTGACGACTCCAATCAAAATTCGACGTGCCATAGTTCTTTCTCTCGCCTCTTAACCCTTGTTCGCCTTCGCTCGCTCTGTTTGAATCGTGCGAACACGAGCGATCAATCGACGGTTCTTTCGAGTCTGACTCGGAACATCGACGCGGTCTGTCTGGGATTGCAATCGCAAACGGAACATCGTCTCCGCAGCTTCCACCGCAGTCAGATCCAATTGCTCGTCACTCATCTCACGCAGTTCGGATGCCTTCATCTGTCTCTCAACCTCTAAACCATCTAATCGAGAAGAGCTTCCGCCCTCCCCTGTCTTGTACTTTTCGAAACCAATCCCCGAGTCTCAACTCGCCCGATTAGCCCCGCGGAAACCGCTTCGCTTCCCATTTTTCGCCCCGCAGACTAACTCCGCGGAACCGTTTTGTTTTCTCTATATTCGTTTCTTCGCGGTGAACTTCTTGCTCACCCACCGCAAAGGCACTCAGTGCCAAATCACCAGCAATTACGCTGGTCGGCGTCGAACCAATCGAACCCGAATCGGCATCTTCGCAGCGAGTCGAGCAAAACAAACCTTAGCTTGCTGCTCCGAGACGCCGCTCAGTTCATACAGGACCGTTCCTGGACGAACTACTGCCACCCAGTATTCCGGCTCCCCTTTACCTTTACCCATCCGGGTTTCCAAAGGCTTCGAAGACACCGGCTTGTCCGGGAACACTCGAATATACAACCGTCCTTCACCACGAACGTATTGGTTAGCTGCGATCCGACCGGCTTCAATCGTCTGGGCTCGGATCCAACCGCCTTGAAGGCATTGAAGACCCCAGTCACCGAAAACGACTTTATTGCCGCGAGTCGCATTACCTTTTATACGTCCTCTTTGGCTTTTTCGGTGCTTGACCCGCTTGGGCATCAGCGCCATCGTTTGAATCTCCCGCGTACGAACCTTGATTTACCCAAACCTGAACTCCGATATTCCCCTGAGGGGTCGCAGCTTCAGCGAAACCGTAACTGATCTTTGCTTGGATCGTGCTCAGTGGCAACGCACCAGCGTTTGCTTTCTCGCAACGAGCCATTTCAGCTCCGCCGAGTCGCCCCGACAACTGAATCTTGATGCCCTTCGCTCCGGCGTCCATAGCGGTCTCGATCGATCGCTTCATGGTACGACGGAAACTCGCCCGCTTCGCCAACTGCTTCGCAATGTCTTCTGCAATCAACTGACCTTGGATTTCTGGTCGGTAGACCTCTTCCACCTTCAAATTGACGCGCCGTCCGATCAAGTTCTGCAGCTCTTCCTGCAACACTTCGATCTCTGTACCCTTCTTGCCGATGATCAAACCAGGCTTCGCTACATAGACGAACAGCCTAACCTCATCGCGTGTTCGCTCGACTTCAATTCGGTCGATGCCAGCTTCGCGGTACGAGGCCTTGGTCGGATGATTCTTGATGAAGTTACGGATCTTTTGGTCTTCCACCAGCAGTTCCGCGAACTCCTTCTTGCTCGCATACCAACGGCTCTTCCAGCCCATGACGATGCCGGTTCGGAAGCCAACAGGATTTACCTTCTGTCCCATAATTCAGTTCTTCCTACAGTTCTTCCAACCGCTTGAGTTCTACCGAAATGTGACTCGTACGCTTCAGGATCGTGAACGCTTGACCACGCGACCGTGGCTGAAACCGCTTAAACATCGGCCCGCCATCGATCCTGGCATCCACTACAACCAACTCTTCCGTGTTGTAGGAACGTCCGCCATTCTGATCCGTGTCCTGAGCACTACCGATCGCACTCTTGATCACCTTTTCCAACATCCTCGCCCCACGATGCGGTTGGAATCGCAAAATCTCCAACGCTTCGTCTGCGAACTTGCCACGGACCAGATTCGCCAAAGGTCGAACCTTCCTAGCGCTGATTCTCGCGTGTCTGTGTACTGCCCGGTAAGACATGGTCTATCCCTGTTCTCGCATCAATTACTTCTTGCCACCCTTGCCGCCGTGACCACGGAAGGTTCTGGTCGGAGCAAACTCACCGAGTTTGTGCCCAACCATATCCTCAGTCACGAAGACCTTGATGTGTGCTTTCCCGTTGTGAACCATAAACGTCGCGCCTACAAACTCAGGCACAATCGTGCAACGTCGCGCCCAGGTCGTGATCGCTTGTGAGCTGTTGGTTTCCCTCGCCTTGATCAGCTTGGCAAACAGCTTTGGATCCACATAAGGACCCTTTTTCGTCGAACGTCCCATCGTCTAAATCGCCTTACTCAGACCTTGTCTCGAATCTGAACAACTTGGTTCCCAAAAACAACAAATGACTCTTAACGCAACTTCAACTGACCATAACGCACCGACTTGCGTCGACGAATGATCGAAGCGTTGCTTGGCTTGCGACGACGACGGGTGAATCCACCCTTCGCCAACTTCCCAGTCGGACTGACCGGGTGTCGACCACCCTTGGTTCGACCTTCACCACCACCGTGCGGGTGATCGTGTGGGTTCATCGCGGTACCGCGTACGTGAGGCCTCCAACCCTTCCAACGATTCCGACCAGCCTTGCCGATCCGAACCGCATCATGGTCGGTGTTGCTCATCTTGCCAATCGTCGCTCGCCCCTGGCTCGGCACCCGTCGCACTTCGCCACTCGGCAATTGCAACTGTGCCCAACCACCTTCACGAGCCATCAAAATCGCTGACGAACCAGCGGATCGGCAAAGTGCCGCACCCCGTCCTGGCGTCATCTCGATGCAGCAAACTTCGACGCCTGCTGGAATGTTCTTCAAAGGCAAGCAATTGCCCAAGGTCGGCGCTGCATCCGGACCGTTTTGCAGGACATCGCCCGCCTTCATCTTGTCGGTCGCCAAAATGTAACGCTTTTCACCGTCGGCATAAACCAACAAAGCGATACGAGCACTTCGGTTCGGATCGTACTGAACCGAATCAACCTTGGCATCGATCCCGTCCTTCGTTCGACGAAAATCGATAATCCGGTACATCCGCTTGTGGCCACCACCACGGTGCCGCGAAGTGATGAACCCCTGATTGTTCCGACCACCCTTGCGCTTGTACCGCTTGAGCAACGACTTCTCAGGCGTCGCGCCTGGCGTCAACTCAGCGAAGTCGCTTACGGACGAATTCCGGCGTCCTGGCGATGTCGGCTTGTATACTCGAATTCCCATGATTTTATATCTCTATGAAACGTTGGACCCACCGATTAGAAGAAGTCGATCTTGTGCTCACTGCTGAGCTTCACAATCGCCTTCTTCCACGCCTTGGTCACACCAGCCTTCGCACGATACCGCCGAGCCTTGCCCAATCGATTCTGCGTCGCAATTGCGATCACCTTCACATTGAACAACTCTTCGATCGCATCCTTGATCTGTGTCTTGGTCGCCAAAGGACTGACTTCAAACGCATAACGATTGTGCCGAGTCGCTTTGTGCACTCCCTTTTCCGTCACCAAAGGTCGATAAACGATCTGGTGCGGCGTCAAAACCATCGATGTCTTTGGAGGTTGCTTTGCCATTTTCTTACCTTACGCCGATCTTCCCTTAAGCCGTTGCCCGAGCCTTAATCCAATCCAAAGCATCCTTCGTCACGACCAACTTGCGTGGACGCAACACAGAGAGTGCATTCAGATCACTCACAGGACTGATCGTCAAACCTTCGATGTTCCGACCGCTCAAGTAAATATTGCGATCGTTTGTTGCGGTCGCTAGCGTCTTGGTCACGCCCTCCAACCCCAACGCCTTGAACGCCGAAGCCAACGACTTCGTCCGTGGCGACTCCATAGCCAACTTGTCGATCACCACAACCGAACCAGACGACACCTTCGCAGCAATCGCCATCCTAGTTGCAGCCTGAACAGCCTTTCGAGGCAATCGGTAATAATACGATCGAGGCTGACGAGCATTCGCATGCCCACCACCGCGACGAACAGGGGTCCGCTTCGCACCCATACGTGCGTTACCAGTCCCCTTTTGCTTGTACATCTTTTTGGTCGAACCAGACACCTCACCGCGTGTCTTGGTTTTATTGCTTCCTTGACGATTGTTCGCCAAGTACATCACAACCACGTCGTGCAACAACTGCTTGCTCACCTTGGGAGCAATCGCCTGCGGATCGATTTCGTAATCGCCCACTTTGTTGCCAGCTATGTCATAAACAGGAAGTGTAACCATCGCAAACCTATTTGCTTTTGTTTCAAACTCGAACGGCGAAGCCCCATTCCTTCGCTTCACCCCTACGCCGATTCAACAACAACTGCCGAACCGACCACCACGAGCCTACCCGACCTTGTTCGTCTCCTGAACAATCACATACCCGCCAGCAGGGCCAGGAACAGCACCCTTCACCAGCAACAGATTCTTCTCAGCATCAACCCGAACCACCTTGAGATTCCTCATCGTGACCCGATCAACACCGTAATGACCAGCCATCTTCTTACCCTTGCGAACACGACCAGGATAAGTACCCGCAGCCGTTCCACCAGGATGGCGGTGAACCTTCTTCACACCGTGAGTGGCTCTTTGCCCCGAGAAATTGTGACGCTTCATCCACCCCGAATAACCACAACCCTTCGAGGTACCAGTCACATCGACAGCCTTCACGCCATCGAGAACAGAAACAAGAACCTGCGCCCCGACCTGATGCTCACCCGCACCGCGGAACTCACGAATAAACTTCTTCGGCTCACAATCCGCCTTGGCGAGCAACGCCACACCAGCGGCCTTCAAACGATCCGAACGCTTGCTCGAAATCGGAGCCACATGCCCGCGCTGCGATCGACTCGCCAAACGCCGAGGCTTGTCAGCAAAACCCAACTGAACCGCAGCATAACCATCGCGATCAACGGTCTTGACCTGCAAAACATGACAAGGACCAGCCTCAATCACCGTCACCGGGATCGCACGACCGTCTTGCTCGTAAATCTGTGTCATTCCGACCTTGCGGCCGAGTATACCTTTTCTCATTGGTCAATTTCCGTAATCGCTTGCTTTGCGGGACTCACCGATAACACCGCTCTCAACCAGAGAGCGGAATGAGCCGGTTGACGACCCGAATCGATGGTTACCCGCAAGGCTTCCGAACCATACGAGGGAAACCCATTGCGGAGTTATGAAACTACTACCGAGATGTCGCCTTGATTTTGATGTCGACACCCGCCGGAAGGCTCAACTTATTGAGAGCCTCAATCGTTCGTGCAGTGGCTTGCTTGATGTCGATAAGACGCTTATGAGTCCGAATCTCGAACTGCTGCCGAGCCTTCTTGTCAATATGCGGACCAGAGAGAACCGTGTACCGCTCTATGCGGGTTGGCAACGGAATCGGCCCATGCACTTCAGAATGCGTCCTCTTGGCGGTCTCTACGATCTCCAAGGCACTCTGATCCAGAACCGCATGATCATACGCTTCCATTCGAATTCTAATGACTTCGTGCGATCCGGACACGGTGCAACCAACCCCTCTTTAAAGCTATCATCAACGTGCAATTCGCTCCGAATCACACTCCAACAAGCCCCTACGTCGAACGCGGGACGCAAGAAGATATGGACGAAGGGATCTAACGTCAACAGCAAAAGCCGTTTTTCAGCTTTTCCGGGGAAGATTTTTGCTTTCTTTCCTCGCCCATCGGATAACAAATCCAATCGCCACAACTCCCGATTCATGGCATAACCCCTCTTTTGCCTGCCTTTTGCAAGCT
This sequence comes from Pirellula sp., assembly GCA_046318275.1. Classification (GTDB taxonomy): domain Bacteria; phylum Planctomycetota; class Planctomycetia; order Pirellulales; family Pirellulaceae; genus JBKCUI01. The sequence continues at coordinate 22,674 of JBKCUW010000042.1, forward strand.
TTTTCGCTAGCAAACTTTTCCTGGCCGGAACAAACTGCATGATCGCACGCAGCAAAAGAATCTTTCCTCGAGCGACTATTTTTTCCGATTTGCCAGCCATGGAACTCTTCCAACCCAACTGACGAGATGCCCGCTGACGAGATGCCCGCTGACGAGATTCCCGCCGACGAGATGCCAACCGAATCATGCCTTCACTTTCTTCCGACCGATCCCAGGAGCCTGTTATTCCTAGCACCGAGCTTGAGAAACGTCAGCAAACCGATGGACTTGAGCCCAATCAGGATCGCTCGGGAAAGCACGAGGTGATTGTTTTGGTGGGCACCCGCCCAGAAGCGATCAAAATGGCCCCCGTAGTCCGGGAATTGAAAAACTCCGAGCACTTGTACCCATTCCTACTCTCTTCAGGTCAGCACCGTGAATTGCTCGACCAAGCCCTCGCACCGTTTGGATTGAAACCAGACCTGGATCTGCGGCTGATGCAGCCCAACCAATCCCTGGCCGATCTAACTGCTCGCGCGTTATCCGCAATCCACAACGTTCTCCTCGAGCGAAAACCTGCGGCAATACTGATCCAAGGGGATACAACCACCGTTCTTGCGGGTGCCTTGGCCGCCACCTACGCCAAAATCCCGGTAGGACATGTTGAAGCCGGTCTGCGAACTCACGATTTGTACGCCCCCTTTCCCGAAGAGATGAACCGACGACTGACCGCACCTTTGTGCCGCTGGCTTTTCGCACCAACCCAAGCCACCAAACAGAATCTCATCAAGGAAAACATTGACGAATGTTCGATTTCCATCACAGGAAACACCGTCGTTGACTCCCTTTTTTGGATGCGGGATCAAATCCTCGCGTCCCGAAAACTCAGCACAGCACGGTTCCAGGAAATGGGGCTTTCGGAACGATTCAATTCGCTCCACCAGTCGCATTCATCGTTGCCCGGCCAGGGATTGGTGCTTATTACCGGTCACCGTCGCGAAAACTTTGGGGATGGAATGATGAGTATCTGCTCAGCGATCTCGCAGCTCGCCGCTCTCTATCCGACTATCCCCTTCGTTTATCCAGTCCATTTGAATCCCAACGTAAAAACCCCCGTAAGTCGCGAACTAGGCGGGCTTTCTAATGTCTTTTTGATCCCACCGGTCGACTACGAGTCATTCCTCTTCTTGATGATGCACAGTTCGATCCTCCTTTCCGACTCGGGTGGTGTCCAAGAAGAAGCACCGAGTTTGGGCAAGCCCGTTCTGGTCATGAGGGAAAAAACCGAACGCCCTGAGGGTGTGGAAGCAGGCACCTGCGTATTGGTCGGAACCGATCCCAACAAGATCATCCTAGAAGCCAGTCGCTTGCTCTCCGACCGAGACGAATACGCGCGGCGTTCATCCATACGCAATCCCTACGGGGATGGGCATGCCTCCAGACGCATCCGAGAAATCCTCGAATCGAGCTTGAATGCCCCCTGATCGCCAACCGTTGAACAGGCGCCCCGAGGCGTTGGATAGGCGACCCGAGGCATCGCTGCGATTCCCAAAAATCAACCGATGTAAAAACAAAAAACCGGGCACAAGAAAACCTCTTGCCAGCCCGGTTTTTAGGTTGATCCGCACCAATTCCTTGGTATCCGCGGTTTGTCAGCGGTTAACGCTCATCGCTTTAGGATGAAACAGAACAATCACTCGGAGTTCGTCATTCGGAGTTCGCGGAACTTCCGGCGCCGCTGTTGCCACCACCACCGCCGCCGCTGGTACCTCCGAACGAAGGCTTGCTGCCTCCTCCGCCTGCACTTGAGCCGCCGAAGCCTGGGCCACCGCCCATGCCACCGCCCATTCCGGGCATTCCCCCTCCGGTCTCGACTTTCATGCCGCCACCCAAGGGTCCTACTGCCGGTTTATCAGGTGCTGAATGCATGCCGAACCCGGTAAAGTCATCGAACTCACGCATCACAATCAATCGTCCGGACTCGGGGTCGTAAGCCACCGCTTCACTTCCCGTTCGCAAGTACGGATCCTTGGATTGCTTCATCTCAAGATTCACCATTCCATCGATATCGATCAACGTGGCGAGTGTCTTGGACTCTTTCTTGCTATCCAACGCCTTGATGAGTTTCGTGATCGGATGAATCACATCAAACGGCACTTCTTTGCCCGCATCGCGAGATGGCAATCCAAAAACATATCCCCGCTCCGCCTTGTCCTTCCTCGGAACAAACAATGCTAACTTGGGGTCGTATTCAGCGACCACGATATCAGCCCGGGGCGGATTGTTCTCGAACAATCGGTTATCCTTGCCACGAGAGTAGGAGATGCTGGCTTCCGAAACATAACCATCGGTCACTCGGCGAGTTGCAACCGGCTTGGATGCAACCGACCAATCGCTCTTTCGGAACGAATTTCGTTTGAAGGCAGTCTCTTTACCATCTTTGTCTTTAGACGGCTTGAAGGCCTCTCGGTCACGCCTTTCTTTATCGAGCAACTCCTGAACACGCTTCAGAGTCCCATTGGTTGCATCCAACGCAGCGGACCTTGGCTGAATGCTAGCCGCTTCAGGGAAGTTGGGGTCGTACATCAACAATCGGACCCGATATCGATAGACCCGGTTGGCCTTGGCTTCGAAATCGTACAGTCGAACCAATTTGTACTTGGTGGATGGCAATTCCTTGGGAGCTTCTGCAGGTGGCGGACCACTGCTTCCAGCACCCATGCCACCAAATCCGCCCAGGCCACCCATGCCACCGCCGGTTCCGCCATAACCGGGAGGTGCGCCACCTCCAGCCCCGCCACCGGTGTATCCTGGAGGTGCACCGCCACCGGTTCCTCCGCCGTATCCTGGAGGCGCACCGCCTCCCGTACCACCGCCGGTGTATCCTGGAGGTGCGCCGCCCGCTCCACCAGGGTATCCTGGGGGGCCACCACCGCCAGCACCTGGAGGCGCAGCCCCCGATGCACTCTCTTCGCTATTGTTTCCAAGACCTCCAAAGCCACCGAGCATTCCCCCGCCAGGCATTCCACCAAGCATTCCGCCACCTGCACCACCAGATGGCAATTCCGACACGGTCTGCCCAACGCTGGGAACATCAGGATGGGACGCAAACTTGCGGTAATCCTTAAGCAACACCGGGGGTATAGGCATCGAGATTCCAGACGCTACCCACTCACCTTGTGCGACTTCTTGGTTGCTTCCAACCCATATGCTCTTCGCCAATTCGCGAATTCTTTCGGAGCCCGCATTAGGTAGGGCTGTCCAATCAGACTCCTGCAACTCTTTGCCCGGATCGTCCGTAACATCCGCACGTTCCACTTCGTAGCCTACGTAATTCGGCGTGTCACGCCCAGGAACAAGGTTCCCGCCCGGCGCAAGCTTGGACTTGTATTCCTTCTCCAAATCTTGGTGAGGAGCCAACGCCACCACAGAAACGAAGCCGATATCGCGAGGCCCCACGAGCTTCTTCTTGGGATCCTTTTCCTTGTCTTTGTCGCTCGGAGCGGCCAGTGTATGCGAAGGGAAACCCAAATCATAACCGGTAGCCAGATAACGTTTCGCATCCTTGTTCTCCGATGCCTTGCCGCCACCCATGCCCGGAGGCCCACCCATTCCTGGAGGCCCACCACCTTCACCGCCATATCCTGGCGGCAAACCTCCGCGACCACCCTTGTTGTCTTTATCTTTTTTCTCTTTCTCTTCCTTGACCTTCGCATCTGGCAACTTGTTGAGGTAATCCACAAGTTGTTGATTCGCGTTCCCAACTACGATCGGTCCGAAATAGTAATTCGACTCGAGATTGATTGGGGGGAGCAGTGCTGGGTCAGTACGGAAGCCCGTGATCCGGGAACCTGGCCGTGGGATCTCAGGTTTGTAGATGTCCGTTGGAATCTTTTTCGTGGTCTCTACCGATCGCTCGGTGTAGCTGACATCGGTCACTCCCTTGACGCGAGCCTCTTCGTTCTTGATGGCATCCCAGTGGTTTTCTCGAATCTTTGTGAGCGTGTCGCGCGAGGTCGCCGACAGCTTTTGAGGATCCTTAGTGGAGTCGAAAGATGGAGTTGTGGCACCGAGATAGACCAACCCGAGAGCCAACAATGCGATCAAACCGAAAACAAACTTCTCCGCGTGATAGAGCATGAACTCCTGGGCGTTGAAGCTACCTCCGGCTTTCGACTTTTTCGCCTTGGCCGGCGTTTTCTCTACCGGCTGTGCATCCGCTTCGTCTTTGCTTTTCTTTTTTCCAAACATGGAACTCATCCTTTAGGAGAGAGCTACGAACTGGTCGAATCTTTCGTCTCAGGTTGACACGGCAGCAGCATAACCACCATCGCGTCGAATTTCATCACTAGTTTGGCTGCGATCGGTTCCTCGCGGCGAGCCAAAACTCAAAATCATCCGCCACCTTGATCACTCGCTGGTTCCGTGGTCCCGCCGCCACCAGGGGCCGTGCCGGTTGGTTCGGTAGTCCCAGTTCCATCCGCTGGTGTCGTCGGAGTGCTGCCATCCCCGGTGCCTGCCGCTGGATCCGAAGCCCCAGCGGGTGTCTCGCCAGCGGGTGTTCCCTCAGTTCCAGCCGCTGGCTCGGTTGTTTCGTTGGCCTCCCCGGGCGGGGTCGCTGGGGTTGTTCCAGTCCCTGCGGCCGGTGTCGCAGGAGCCGCACCTGCCCCTGCAGGTGGATTCGCCCCAGCTGGGCTTGCTCCACCCGCTGCGTTCGGATTGGCGGGAGCCGCCGCACCTGCGCCATTCCCTCCGGTTGCAGGGGAAGCAGCTCCGTTTGCCGCGGGAGCTTGGGCAGCTCCGTTTGGAACTGCCGTCAGGTCTTGAAGGGGTGGGTTGAACAAGTAAATCAGCCCAAAGATCTCGATAGGGATTTCTCCTGTGGACGATTCATCGGCACCGGCTGCCGCCGCGGCTCCACCGGTTCCCGATGTTCCTTCTTCGGACATCATCCCCATCCCGCCGGCACCACCGAAGGACGGCTTCGCACTACCCCCGGCCATATCTGCGCCACCGCCGCCACCACCCGCAGCGCCTACTGCTGGGGCTGGATCGGTGTTGTACCGCAACTGCAGCACCTCGAGCATCATTTTTCCATTACCGCACTCGGTAATCAGCCTACCGATTTGAGACTCATCGACCTTGAGCCGAAGTCGAACTGGGATTCGTTTTGCAACCGCGATGACCGCGTCATTGGGTGTCGCAAGATTCATCGCAGAGCGGAGCTGTGCTCCCGTCAAAGGCTTGAAATTGGTATCCACATAGCGGCCATCAGCCGGGTCGACCCGTTGCGCTACTGCGGCAGGTACCAATCCCCCTTTACCACCGCCCGCGCCTCCGTATCCCGCTGGCGGACCACCACCGGCGCCTCCGCCCGCATAACCTGCTGGTGGACCACCTCCACCCATACCTGGCATTCCACCCATCCCCATCAGCCCGCCGCCACCGCCAGCCGCAGCTGCGGAAGCATAAAGCGCTCCCGCATCACGGCTCACCTTGGAGCCGGTTCGAATCCATTCGATCTCTCGAACGACAGCTTGAAAATTCTCACGGGCTTCGCTGTTGGTTTGAGCGATGATATCCATCAAACCGCGAAGCACCCAAATGTCCTCTTGGGCGTAATAGATCTCGTGGATCGAAGGGGGTTGGCCTTGCCGGGAAAACCATGGCAAAATTGCAGAGACCAACTCTTTCTGCGAGGATTCCGACCAACGCACTAGGTCTTTTGAATCATTGGCAGCACCGGCCGAAGCCGTAGTTCCACCGGTCGCTCCACCCAACCCCGGGGGGGCGAACCCTCCAGTCCCCATCGGCGGAGCAAATCCACCTTGACCTGATGTCGCTGAAAGCGAGTCTATCGAATACTTCCAGCTACTCCCAATGCGTTTGGACAATTCGGGAAACTCGGGAGCGATATACCCTCGATACACTTCCCGATCCCGTACCGTTACCAAGTCCAAGGGCGCGGCTGGCTTATCCGGTAGTGGAAACGGAACGACTTTTTCGAAAGGTCTCAAGCTATCGAAAATCTCGTAGGTTTTCGGTTGAAAAAATGCATCCTTGGGCCACGTCAGAAACTCTTTCTGACGTTCGTATTGGAACTTCCAAGCTTCCGCCACATCCTGCTTCAGGATATCCAACCGCTTGCTCATCTCTTTGTGAGAAGCTTCATTGGGATGGGTGGACGTCTTCGAACTGACCGCTTGTATGTTCTTGAATGCAGTCTCAAGTGTGCTCTTTCGGCTTGAGATCGCAGTATCCAGCTCGGATTTGGTCAAGTAGAAAATCACCGAAGCGAGAAGCAGCACCAATCCGGAAACAATCCAGAAAGAGTACTTCATTGCTTCATTCATGTAACGTTTAAAGTCGTCCATGGATTATCCCTATTTTTCTTACAGGTTTTTCTAAAGGGCCTTCGTCGTTGCGAACTGTATCGAACAAGTAACCGAACAAGATCCCGCACTAGTTGTCGCCGGAATCTTCACTCATCGTGGTTGGGGGAGGTGCTGCCGCGGGCGCAGCTACCGCTGGGCCCGTAGCCGTCGCCAGATCCCCTGGTTTCCAAGCAAACTGCACGACAAATTCGAATTTCGGGGCTTCAAAGTCCATCGGGATAAGGTTGCCCGCGGCGTCCTTGATCGGTTCCGCCGGATTCGCCGGGGCTCCCGTACCACCGAATGATGCACCGCCGAAACCGCCTCCAGCGGGAGCTCCCCCGCCTGAGCCTTCCTCTTCCATCATTGTCCCTGCGCCGCTACCACCGCCGCCGCCGCCGGTCCCTCCAAAACTCGGTTTGCCACCGGTTCCGCCGAAACTAGGTTTGCCGCCTCCACCCAACGCGCCACCCGCACTCGGCGGTGTGATGCCTCGCTCGACCAAAATCCGATCGTACTCTGGATTTCGAACTCGGTACTTGTAGTCAGGTCGAGAGTCTTTATTCCGAAGCACTGGGCGCCGCACGCCCAGATCGTACATCGTTAACTCTTTCATTTCCCCTGGCTTGTCGGAGGGCAACGAAATTTTCCCGTTCTCCAGGAAATCAATAAGGTAGTTGGTCACGTGCGCTGCACCCTCCGTACCCTTCTTTTCCTGGCCGTTGTAGTAATGGTATCCACGCAACTCGATCACCCAACCAGGGCCCGTAGGATCAGGATCTTTATCCGCAGGTCGAGTCTCCTTCGCAAATCCAGCTTGCTGTCGCGACTTCAGTTCATCCAAGTAATTGCTCTTGAGATCTTTGCTGTACCACGTCGCAAGATTGTCGAAATACTGTTGCTCGACTCGCGTGATATGGAAATCCATCCGCTCCTTGTATGGAAGCTCTTGCGGGGTCTTTTCCAGCAACTCCGGCTTCCTATTCAACGATTGCTCAATCGCTTCGTAGAGTTCCAAGCACATCAAACGCCGCTGGGCACCTTTACTGACCTCCGAACCGACATTCTTCCATTTGGTAAGATCCCCTTTGAACTTGTCATCCTTTGCGATCTCATCCTTGGAGGTTGTCTCCGCTGATTTGACGTCGCCCTCTGCGGACTTCCAAATCTCAGGACGCACAGGACGATAGGTTTGACCTAACATCGCATGATGAGATGCCATACCGACCAGCAGCAACGACAGCGCGCCGACCGCCCACGGTTTCTTCATCCGGATCACGCGATCGATCACTATATCGCGAGGCAACAAATTGGTTCGCATCGGTCCGCGATTGAGCAATTGCAAACACAACCCATAAACCACCCCGAAAGCAGGCGCGTTTTCCTTGAACGGTTGCGCTCCCAAAACCTCTGCCCCAGTGAGCTTGGGAAATTTGTCAAACAGTTCGACATCCATCCCCAAATTTTTGTTCAAAAACTGCAATAATCCAGGCATTTTCGCAGTATTCCCCATCACCAACATGCCGTCGATCTCGGCCTTTTTGTTGAGCGATTTGAAGAAACTCAACGAGCGTTGGATCTCGGTAACCATATCGTTGAACACGGGGCGCATCGCCTGGAACACCAATTTAGGATCGTCCGCCTGCATTGCGTTCCGCTTCAAATGCTCCGCCTTGGCAAAGGTCAACTTCAGGTCTTTGGTCAACTGACGGGTAAAGTGGTTGCCGCCGATCGGAATACTTCGTTGCCAGATTCGGAAACCATTGGTCACGATCAAGTCGCTCGAGTCTGTGCCGATCGACAGAATCACCGTGCTCTTCGGAGGATGCTCGGGATCAAACGTATCGTTCGCCATGCTCTCGGCGAACCTCTCATGGGAGATTAAGTTGTACAAACTGATAGGAGCCAGTTGCACCAAATCGATATCCATCGCTTTGTCGCGGAACGGTTTCAAAGCACGGAAAACCGCTTCCTTTTTCATGGCGAACAAACCGACTTCGCTCTCGAGCGCGTATCCGTCCTCGATCTGCGCGCCTTCCATTTGCTGGAAATCCCAGATAACGTCGTTGAGATCGAACGGGATTTGCTGCTTCGCTTCGTACTTAACGATGTCGGCGATCTTCTTCACTTCGACCGGTGGCGGCTTGAAGAATTTCGCTAAACCGCTTTGGCCCGGGACACTCACTCCGATGCGAACGGCCCCCTTGAGATCATTGCGGGAGATAAACTGTTGCAATGCATCGGAAACCAACGCTTCCGGTTCCGCTTCGGGTTGCGAAAGGATCTTCGGATATTCGACAAAGTCGAAGGTGTCCGTAACGATCTGATCTCCCTCCAAATGGCAACGAAGGGCCTTCAGCGAGCTTTGGCCGATTTCGATCCCCCAAACGTGCTGCAATTTCTTCGCCATCGTGCGAAATTCTCCCACTCAGCTCATCCAAGTTCGCGCAGCTGCTCTGTCAGTAACCTATCCGACCCTCCGGGCCATCGGACAGTTTCACGATTCATCGGACGCATCGATAAGCTATTGACGAGCGAAACAAGTACTGGAAAGCCTCCGCGCAAGACTCGATCCAGTCATCCTCTATGGTATCGTGGTCTAGGGTGGTCTGTCAAAATTTTCGAGGTTCAACCAAGAAAATGTTCAGGAAAACTCGAACATTCATCTCCAACCTCGTTCGACGCAGAGCATGGTTTTGGGCTCCCGCATCCCGTCGTTTTGGGCCACCGAAGTGCATGAACTCCCCGCTTCGATGGATGTTCCCAGACTGAGATCAACCGCGATCAGAACCCTAAATTTCGCGAGCAGACTTTGCAGGACCTACGTAGACGACATGCCTAGAATGGTCGGTCGCAACGATCGTAACGATCGTATAGGTCACCCTGCGTCGGCTCGTAAGATAAGCTACACTGGCACGTGTGGCCCCGTTGAAAGGATGATCCGGAGGATACCCCAATGCATACCCCTCGACTGCACCAACCTGCCGCCCAGATCGGCGTTTTCGGGCTCCTAGTCTTTTTCGGAGGGTTGTGCCTTGCCCCCCACACGCTCCGTTCCGAAGCGTGTGCACCGCTCCAGTCAGAACTATCCCCTCCCTCCCCTCCATCTGCCAACCCAGCTACAGCCTCCGAAACGGATAGCCAGTCCGATGCGTTGCGGGACGATCCACTCCAGCAAGAAATTGCTTCATGGATTCGAAAACTCGGGGCGGAAAGTTACTCAACCCGATTGCAAGCGCAGGGAGAACTCGAGCGAATCGGTGTTCGCGCTCTCGATCAACTCCACCAAGCGAGCTTTGATCCCGACCCTCAGATAGCAAGCCAAGCGCGATATCTGGTTCAAAGCAATCAATTCAACTGGGCATGGGAATCGGATCCTCCCCGTGTTCGGAGAATCTTAACGCTCTACACGGCCGCCGCACTTCATGAAAAATCAGGGTTTATCAACCAGCTCTCTCAACTGGAAAACGACGAAGGCCTCAGCGCTCTTTGCCGATTGGTTCGTTACGAAACCCAAGGATGCTTAGCAAAACTCGCGGCCTTGCACGTCATGCGAGGTAAACCAAACGCTGGGCAAACCGCACTCGAACGCCTTGAACTCGTGGGCTCACTGCTCGATGGAGCCCGAAGCACCGCCAGCCGCTGGGTTCTTGCACAATCCTCGAACCCACAAGAATTCCCTCTCGATCGATGGCTTGACATCATCAATCGCGAGTCCAAATTGCTCCAATCCAAATCGATGGACACCAGCATCGAGATCCTTAACGAACTGCGGCAATGGGTCGTTCAACAAATCCCGAAAACCGACTCTAGCCGCTCCCAAGCCCTCGACCTCGCACGAACGATCCCCGAGTCGTTCAAATCCATGGGGGTTCAGCGCGAGCAGCAACTGCTCGAGTTCGCTCAGTGGGCGCTCACCGTAGATCTACCTGAGCTGGTCCAAGAACAACACGATAGCCTTCGCGCCGCTCTCCAAGACCCAAGATTCGGTTACTTGCTCGCCGAAAGCTTGGCCAAACAAGGCGACGCGAAGCTGGCGCAAACGGTTGCCGAAAGGACCTCGGATCGGATCTCCGTAACATCGCGCGGCGAACCCGCTATCAAAGATAAAGATCCAAAGAATCAACTCAACCCCCAACTTGAACTTCTGTTTGCTCGCAACGCATCCCAAGCCTTTGAACGCTCTGCGATCGCCGAATACCTGATCCGACGCGGCCAATTCCCATGGGCTGAAGCGGAACTTCGACGGGCATTGAAAGATCAAGAAGATGCCGCCGAACTGGCGACAATCATCAACCTAACTCAGCTCTCCCAACTGTTGCATGAACTCGAGCGCGACGACGAAGCGGCGGCTTCGATCGAAAAGTTCGCTAAGCGTTTCGAAAATGAACCCTTGTTCCGCACCCAAGTCTCCGAGCAAAGCGGCGATAGCTTGGTCTCAAATTACTACCTGTTTCAAGGCAACGATTACGCTCGTAAAGAACAACCTGAAAAGGCTCGCGAGTGCTTCGTGAAAGCGATCGAACTTTCGCAGGAAAACGTCGACGCTATCATCGGAATGTTCCGATTGCCCGAAACAGATGAGCAAAAGCAGCAACGCAAAAACTTGCAAAAACAGATCACTGCTTCATTGCGTTCTGAAATCGATGCGAGAGAACGAGAACTCAAACGGGACAACCCTCGAGCCTTGGCAACTGAACAACGCGCCCTGGCAAATCAAATGAACACGTTGGCTTGGTTGATGACGAACACTGAAGGGAATCTCGACGAGGCTCTCTACTTCAGCCGTAAAGCCTGCTCCATGGAAAATCGAGCAGCGTACCTTGACACATTAGCGCACTGTTATGCGTCTCTCAAACGCTACCGAGAAGCCGCCGAACAACAACGCCGCGCTGTCGCACTGGACCCATTCCAGCCATCGCTCCAAAAAGCCTTAGCATTGTTCGAGGCCAAAGCGGCAGAACAGCACGAAGGCCCTCAGTAACAGCCCGAGTGGCTCAACGCCCACCAAACCAACTCACTCCGAAAGAAGCTTGATCGAATCTCCACCGGAGCTTTCGAGTAAGCCAGCGGAACGGTAAACCTCAAGCTTTTCACGGGTATCTGCGATATCAAGGTTTCGCATCGTCAGCTGACCGATTCGGTCCGTCGGCGTGAACTCACCTTGGCCGCTCTCCATCGTCAACCGCTCCGGCTTGTACGTCAAATTCGGACTTTGGGTGTCCAGGATCGAATAGTCGTTCCCACGGCGCAACTCGAGTACCACGGTGCCGGTTACCGGCCGAGCTACCCAGCGCTGCAATGTCTCTCGCAACATGAGCGATTGCGAGTCAAACCATCGCCCCTCGTACAACAATCGCCCGAGTCGACGCCCCATATCGCGGTATTGTTCGAGTGTTCCTTCGTTATGAATGCCCGTCAGCAATCGCTCGTACGCGATGAAGAACAACGCCATTCCAGGAGCTTCGTAGATACCGCGACTCTTGGCTTCAATGATCCTATTTTCGATCTGGTCGGACATGCCTAATCCGTGACGCCCACCGATCGCGTTCGCCTCAAGCACCAAATCGACCTTCGAAGCAAACGAACGGTTATTGAGCGCCACTGGCAGTCCGTTTTCGAACGTGACTTCGACCCGCTCAGGTGTCACCACGCATTCTGGCTTCCAGAAGGGGACTCCCATGATCGGGTCGACGATCTTGATCCCGGCATCAAGACGCTCCAGATCCTTCGCCTCGTGCGTCGCACCCCAGATATTGGAGTCGGTCGAGTACGCTTTTTCCTTGCTCATCTTGTAGCCGAGCCCTGCCTTTTCAAGCAGCTCCGACATCTCTTTTCGACCGCCCAACTCGCGGTTGAACTGCTCATCCAACCATGGCTTGTAAACCTGGAGTTCAGGGTTTGCGAGCAGGCCGTACCGGTAGAATCGCTCGATGTCGTTCCCTTTGTAGGTGCTTCCGTCTCCCCATATGTTGACCCCGTCCGCCTTCATGGCTTGAACCAACATGGTTCCTGTTACTGCGCGACCGATCGGAGTGGTGTTGAAGTACGGCAATCCCGCAGTGGTGATATGAAACGCGCCGCATTGGAGCGCCGACAATCCTTCGTGGACCAACTGCTCCCGACAATCTACCAATCGAGCCACCTCCGCCCCACACTCGAGGGCACGCTTGGGAATGTCGTCGTAATTGGCTTCGTCCGGTTGGCCTAAATTTGCAGTGTAACAATAGGGAATTGCACCCTTGGCACGCATCCACACGATCGCTGCACTGGTGTCCAACCCTCCAGAAAACGCAATCCCAACGCGCTTGCCAACGGGCAGTTGCTGCAGAATCTTTGCCATATTTCTCTCGCTATCGACCTGAAATCCAACACTCTTGCCGCTCGGGATTCGCCCCCATCCCGGGATTCCCCCCAAAAATCGTTCCGCAGGCTTACTCCAACAGAAACGCCCTTAGTCGAGCGCTATCCGATGCTCTCGACGACGGCAACCAGTGTACTCAATCCCAGAAATCATCCCAGTCCTACCCATATTGCATCCACAGTACGAGCGAGTTCCTCGCGGCTTACCTGGTTCCATGAGCGAACTCAGTCCATAAGCTTGGTGCCGTCGGCGACTCGTCGGAGATGTGGATGGCTTCGCTGATCAAATCCATCGCGCCAGCAACTTTATCCTCCTGATCGCAATAGACATGAAGCAATTCATCCCCTGCGGTCACGCGATCGCCGAGCCTAGCGAGCATCCGAAGCCCCACGGAGAAATCGATCGCCTGGCCAGCAAACGCGCGACCACCTCCCAGGACCACGATCGCTTGCCCAAACTTTTGCCCATCGATCGATGCCAAATACCCACTTTTCGGTGCCCGCCACAAAACGGTCTTTGCGATCGGCCTGGGCGCCGATAAATCGCCACCTTGATGAGCAACCATCCTCTCAAATCGTTCCATCGCTCGCCCACTGCTGAGATGCTCTGAAAGCATGCCTCGTGCAGAAGCGGAATCGTGCGACTTCCCGGTCGCAACCAGGAGTCGCGCGCACAACTCCAAAGTCAACTCCCTAACGTCTTCGGGACCAGAGTTCTCTAACACCCGGATCGACTCATCGACTTCGCAAGCATTCCCGACCATTTCACCCAGCGGCTGGTTCATGTCGGTGATCAACGCTGTCGTCGCAATGCCCGCACGCTTTCCATTCGAAATCAGCGAATCGGCCAATGACTCAGCTCGATCGCGCGTGGGCAAGAACGCACCGCTGCCGCACTTTACATCGAGCACCAATGCATCCAATGTCTCGGCGATCTTTTTGGACATGATGCTCGCGGTGATCAAAGCGATCGATGGAACCGTCCCCGTAACGTCTCGCAACGCGTAGAGTTTCTTATCTGCAGGAACCAACAAGTCCGTCGCGCCGGTGATAAAACAACCGATCTCTTTCAATTGCTTCTCCGACTCCTCATCGGTCAAATTGCAACGAAAACCCGGTATCGCCTCAAGTTTGTCCAAGGTGCCACCGGTGATCCCAAGCCCTCGCCCACTGATCATGGGAACATCTAGATCGCAACAGGCCAAAAGGGGTGCCAGGATCAACGAGGTCTTGTCACCAAGCCCACCCGTCGAATGCTTGTCCACCCTCGGGCGATCGCTTACTCGCTTCAGACGCGTTCCGCTCGCGATCATGATGTCCGTCAAATCAGCGATTTCGCGAGCGTCCATACCTTGGATATAGATTGCCATCGCCAATGCAGACATTTGGTAATCTGGTATCTGGCCACGCGCGTACCCGGTGACCATGAAATCGATCTCTTCGCGCGTCAACGCTACCCGGTCCCGCTTCTTAGCAATCACTACCGCTGGAATCATCGCTCGCCAACCCCCTTCATCTTCATCTCAATCCAATACGCAGCCGTCATCCCGATCGCTAGTACATCCAACAAGTCACCGCGGAATCACTTCAACGTCGCAAGACTCCACCAATCAATGCCCCAGAGCAATGCCCCAGAGCAATGCCCCAGAGCAATGCCCCAGAGCAATGCCCCAGAGGGAGCAATGCCCCAGAAGGTGCCTCCGTTTTTCTCGGTTCGCAGCTTTTCCACGCTCTACAATCCGCTACTGCAACGTATCATGGAATCGTCGTATGATGAGATGATAGACCAAACGCGACGATCCGAAGATGCCCTCGACGAGGAACCGACATGAATTCCTGTTCATCGAAATCAACAATCATGAATTTACAAACACGATTTCAAACGAATCCTGTCGTTCGTCGGACATCACGTTTCGCCACCTCAATCCGCATCGGCCAATGGTTGCTTGTGGTCAGCATTTTCGTCATTACGCATAGCTCACGTGGCTTTGCGCAGGATAGCGACATCAACGAATTTGCGAAAACCCAAGCAAAAAACCTGTCGATCGCATTCCAAAACGCCTCGAGCAAAGCGATGAAGTCGGTTGTAACCGTGTTAGCCAAACGAGCGGATGTCGACTCCACCCTCGATGAACTCGATCTGCTGGATACCAATTCCGCGAGAAACTTCAATATCGGGTCCGGCGTGATCATCAACGAATCGGGGCTTTGCGTCACCAACAACCACGTCATCAAAGACTCCAAAGGGATTCGCGTTCGATTGGGAGATGGACGCGAACTGAGCGGTACCGATCTGCGCACTGACCCCTCAAGCGACCTTGCCACGTTTCGCATCGAATCCGACTCGCCCCTACCTTTCGTGACCATGGGTAATTCCGACAGACTCGGGGTCGGGGACTGGGTCATCGCGATCGGTAGCCCGTTCGCTCTTGAACAAACAGTAAGCGTCGGAATCATCAGCTCCAAAGGCCGAGCGTTGAACCGTATGGTCGAAGGCCAACTGCTTCAAACCGATGCAGCGATCAACCCTGGCAACTCCGGCGGAGCCTTGATCGATCTCGAAGGGGAACTGGTCGGGATCAACACCGCAATCATGACCACCAATGGGGCCTTTCAAGGAGTCGGGTTCGCGATCCCTAGCGCTCGAGTCAAGTGGATAACCAGTGAACTTGCCGAATACGGCAAGGTGCGCCGTGCCAAGGTTGGCCTTCGTGTGGAGCGGCTCACACAAACACTGGCGGATGAATTGAAGCTACCTGTCCGAGGCGGTGTTTTGGTAACTCGCATCACCGCCGATGGCCCTGCACAAAAAGCAGGGCTGGAAATCGATGATGTGATTCTCGAAATCGCTCAGCAACAAGTATTTACCCCCGAGGACTTCAGAGGGGTCGTCGAGCAACTGCCTGCCGACAAATCGTACCCGGTCAAACTCATCCGTGATTCCGAGCATATCACGCTTGAAATCACCCCCGTTATTTCCGAATCTTAGCGACAACCACGACGCAGCCTCCCGGCCGAGCTACGCCGAGAAACGCGACGCATTCCAGATCGTGGGTTAGTCTGAATGCACAAGAGCCCCGTAGCAAAGCGAAAAATCATTTACAAATCGGAGTCGCTTACAATCTCACTTGATGGGAGATAGTACTGGAGTATCAAGTATTCCTGCCTCGGTAACTGCCGTTCCATCAAGATGAACGCATTGGAGCGAATCCAATCCGCGGAGGGCAGGAAGACCTTTGACTGAGATCTTCGTCTTCGACAACTCCAGGAATGCGAGCAACTCGAATCCCTCGACGTATTTGAGCGCCGTATCCGCAATCATGGTCCGATCAAGCACCACGGTATCCAAAACTTTTTTCCACGATCGAATAGACTTCAAATCCCGGTCATCTACGGAGGCTTCGCGAAAACAGATTGCGTATACATCCGTTCCAACGTCGTCGCGGTATCGCTTGGCTCGCAATGCACCAAACCTTTCAAAATCTCTTATTGCTTCAGCTTCGCTCATCGGACTGATGTGCATATGGTAAAGCTAAGATCCAAAGAATACAGCCAGAAGCATCGATAAACATCGGCTGGCCGCAGGACGATCGGGGGCAACGCTCGTCGACAGCGCTCAGCGTCCAATCGGCACTTGCTTACACGCTCGGCTCGGATTGGAGTTTTTGCCAGCGAGGCCCTACGACGGCAAGCATGGAATCATGCAATTGGCCATTGGTAGCACAAACGCTGCTGTGCCGCCCCAACGGTAATTCCGCACCATTGCAATCGGTCAATCGTCCGCCCGCTTCGCTGAGCAGCACACCGCCCGCTGCGTAATCCCAAGGGCTCAACCGGTATTCGAAGAACACGTCGAACCAACCGCATGCGAGATACGCAAGATCCAGTGCGGCCGCTCCACATCGCCGCATCCCATGAATGTCAGAGCGAAATAGTTCTGCGAGAGTATCGAGCGTCGTTTGCATCATGTTGCCCCGGTCATAGTAAAAGCCGCACGAGACCATCGCATCGCTCAAGCCTTTCGCCGAACTCACCCGCGATCGCTCACCGTTTGCCCAGGCACTTTCCCCCTCGGCCGCCACGAACCAATCACCCACCGCAGGATTGCAGATCACCCCAACCTTTCCAACTCCACGCTCGTAATAACCGATCGAAACCGCGAAATGAGGCATTCCATGCAAGTAGTTATTGGTCCCGTCCAGAGGATCGATGATCCAGAGATGCTCGGAATCGGCCCGATCGCTGTGCGTCTCTTCGGAAATCACCGCATGATCCGGAAATCGAGATCGAATGGCTGAAACCACAGCTGATTCCGCAGCCAAATCCGCTTCGCTGACGAAATTAGCGACCCCTTTGGTCTGAACCCTCAACTCCTTCCGAAAGAACCTTAATAGTTCCAATCCACCGGCCCAAGCCGCGTCAATCGCGACTTCGGCGACAGGATGCGAGAGTCGCTCCCGCGACCGATCTCTGTTCCACCGAAAGGTATCCAACACGCTAAATGCATCCATCACGATTGCCTGAACTCTCCGAGAAATGTGCCTGAACTCTCCGAGAAACGTGCCTGAACTCTCCGAGAAACGGGGTATTCCGCACCACTCAAGGGTATCGATGCCCCAACAATTCAACAACCCAACATCGAGGGATCGTTACGCGTGCTCACGGTATCGCATGTACCAAAGCAATCCCACCAGCGTCTTGGCGTCGATGATTGCACCATCGCGAAGCAGCCTATCCACATCGGACCAACCCAGGATCCGATTGCTCATCTGCTCCCCCAGTTCTCGCTGAGTTTCGCCTGGAGTTAGTTCTCGAGCCACATAAAAATGCATCTTCTCATCGAGGATCCCGGGAGACATCGCGAAGGTATGGACATGCGTCATCACTCCCGCACGGTAGCCCGTCTCCTCCATCAACTCGAGATGTGCCATCTCCGAAGCTGGCAACCCCTTGTCCAAAGTGCCCGCGGGTAATTCCAATTGCCACTTATCGATCGCAACGCGGTAAGTATAAATCATGCAAATGTGTTGCGGATCGACCAATGGAAGCACAACAACTGCTCCAGGGTGCCGAACGACGTGCCTCGATAACACTTCGCCGTTTTCGAGCTGCTCCTGAACCTCTTCGACATCAAACCGTTTGGCTCGAAACAGGAGCTTTCTCGAAGGCATAACGCACGACGCTTTCTTCAAAGCTGGGGAAGAACCGCAAAGTGAGAGGCGACGGTAAAAAGCGATGGCACCCGGTGGCTGCCGTCGCAACTTAACCCGATTTGCGTTGGCCGTAGGCAGCCTCGGCTTCGAGCGATTCCTCCGCAGTCATCGCTTGGAACTGCATCATGAATGCATCCTCCGTCGAATCCTCGTAAAAGTTTCGCAGAACGCCCGTCGCTCGAAAACCCAAACTTCGAAAGAAAAGTTGCGCCGACAAATTGGTTTCGCGGACTTCAAGCACGATGCGATTGCGACGCTGGTAAGCGAGCTTCGAAACCAGCTTGGTGATCATGGCGGAGCCGACCGACTGACGCCGGAAATCGGGGTGAACCGCAAACGAAAGAACATGAATACGCGTGCGGTGCAGTTCATAAATCATGAACCCAACGACTTGCTCGGAGTACTCAGCCACCATCCCGATGCAGTCGCGTTGGCGAAGGCAGCGAATGAACTCTTCCTCAGTCCACGGAAACTCAAAGCTCTCGTTCTCAATCCCCAGGACTGCCGGCATATCGCGGCGTATCATCCATCGAATATGGGCTGAGGATTGGGTACTCAGTGGCTTGGGCATCAGCTAGGTTCCTTCCTAGGGGTTCGAAGTCGCCGCAGGTTCCTTCCCGCTCGTCACTCCGTTTGCTACTTCACGCCGTATGGGTCGCGAGGCAGACAATACCAAATCAACTCGCTGCAAACCAAGATGGAATCGACCAAGATTCCTTGCGATCCTCAAAATGCTAGCACGACCAATCCTTTGGCCACAAGCGGGGTTGCCCAAATCCATCCTCGACTCCCCCCAAATCCCATGCCGCCGAGGATGTTGCAGCAAACAATATTACCAATAGGCGACGAAACAAGCAGGCAACGGTAATGGCAGGAAACAATAGCGGCAGGAAACAATAGCGGCAGGCAACAGTAGCGGCAAGGAAAAAAGGGATTCGTAAAACGTCCAGTCGATTCCCCTAGCGGTGCAGCGAACACGTCCCATCGTCGCATGTTCGACCCGCGATACGATAGCGACGCTTTGCCACTTGGCGATACAGCCACCTCCAAACGGGCATCGAACCGGGGAAATGCAACAGAGGAGATACAGGCCACAGGATTGGTAAGCGACGCGACAGATATCTCACAGCATCGGCCCCACCGTAGCGAGCCCCGTCGGTGGAGATAACCCACATTTCCGCCATCAACTGATCGAAACTCAAATCGGGATAGCTCGTGGCGACACTCGGGTCATGCAACGATAAAAAACGAAGCCGGTTCTTGCCATCCAGCCTCCTGAGGGTCTCGATTTGCCGAGTGCAAAATCGACAATGACCATCGTACAGGACGACATCCTGTTCCATCATGCTACCGGTCGCGTTCTGCTTCAATTTCGAACCTGCTAAGACCTATGCAACCATTTCGATATTTGTTCACAACATCCCGCACCTGGCGCACCTAGATACCCATCACTCAAGGCAATAAGCCTCGATGGAAGTCATCTCGCCGGAACTCAACCAAACGGGAACTCGGGTTACTAGCCTATTCTACACCGGGATTTGTAAAAGCGTTCGGCATATCTCGCTACATGCTGGCAGGTTCAAAACTGGCGACATAGCCACAATCCAGGGCACGCCCGGCTAAATCAACGAGTTTTGCTTGAGTAACATCGCATGCAACACCGCTGTTTGTCTCAGGAGAATCCTCCAATTCCGCTCGGATTTTTTGCATGGACACGTCGCGGCTATGGCCGGTGAATACGATTCCGATCGGAGAATCGGACAAAAGCTTCCAGCAATCATGCATTAGCGGCATCAGGTCCCGGTGGATCTCCCACGCTTTTCCCTTCACACCATGCCCATAGCTGGGCGGGTCGAGTACGATCAACTCGTAACGTTTGCCTCGTCGCAACTCTCTCGCAACATACAACCTCGCATCGTCAACGATCCAGCGGATCGGCTTTTCGCTTAATCCAGAACAACGAGCGTTTTCCCTGGCCCACGCCACCGCAGATTCCATCGCATCGACATGCGTGACGCTAGCACCATATGACGCCATCGCGAGCGTCGTTGCGCCCGTGTAAGCGAATAAATGAAGCACCCTCGGTACGCCGTTACTTGCAGGAGATGTGCTCAAGGCCTCGTTTCCTACTGGATCTGTTGCTTGATCCATGCTCGGTTCAATGGACGATTCACGATCGCCTGCGATCGCCGATCGCGTCGCGAGCCACCCCGCGATTCGGTCTTCGATCCATGGCCAAGTATTCCAGTGCTCGGGAAATAGTCCGAGTTGCCCAGATTGCTGCGGCTTCACATGAAACCGCAATCCATTCGCCCCACACTCCCAACTCGCAATCCCCTCCGGATCCGCGACGCGGCGACCTTGGTACACCCAACCACCTCGCACGCCCCCATTCAAACGCGAGCCGTCGTAAATTAGCTCGGCTGATAACCAGGCCTCGGGAGACGATTTTGGCTGGATGGCGGCTGGGCAAGGTCGATCGACAACGATCTCTCCGAACCGCTCAAGCTTTCTACCATTACCAAAATCGATGAACTCGTAACTTTGGTGGGGGCTGTTCATAGGTTAAGTGGTTGGAACCCTTGAGGAAACATGCGAGTCGACTTATGATTCGACGTGCTTGGCGGCGAACTTACCACACGGCAAAAGAAAAGCCAAAGGCTCGCCGACTCCATCATAACCTCTACGGCAACCAATCTGATGCGGCACGTACTTTCCGCGATTGTTCAAAACGTTCCTGGTGTTCTGGCCCACATCTCGGGAATGCTCGCATCCCGAGGCTACAACATCGACTCGCTGGCGGTCGGTGAAACCGAGAACGCAGGAGTTTCTCGGATGACGTTTGTGGTCCGGGGCGACGATCGGATTGTGGAGCAAATTCGCAAGCAGCTCGAAAAGATCGTTACTGTTGTTTCGGTTCAGGACATCAGCTCCAACGACTATGTCGAACGGGATTTGATGCTGATCAAGGTACGTGCGGTTACAGGTGCCTTACGAAGTGAGATCCGCGAGTTAGTCGACATCTTTCGTGCGCGAGTGGTTGACGTAGGACCGGAGGAGATGGTCATCGAGATCTCTGGCCGGGAGAGCAAAATTCAAGCGTTCATTGAGCGGATGCGTCCATATGGGATCGCCGAATTGGTTCGGACCGGTCGTATTGCGATGGTCCGAGGCAGCAATCCGAACACTCTGACCGAATCCGACGAATCCAATTCGGCCACTAAAACCAACTGATTCCAGAACTCGACGCCATCCTATCCCGTTCGTCGCCACGACGAACTTGCGGCGTATCGAGCGATAACCGCTCGACCATCCGATAGCAACCATCGAACCATTTCCCGAAAGTATCCTTTCCCACACGAGCATTGATTCTCATGGCAGCAACTATTTACTACGACAACGACGCCGATCTTTCAGTTTTGAAAGATAAAACCATCGCTATTTTGGGGTATGGCTCCCAAGGCCACGCGCAAGCCCAAAACCTTCGCGATAGCGGTTGCAAAGTCATCATCGGTCAGCGCCCAGGTAGCAAGAACTACGATCTCGCTGTTAGTCATGGCTTCCAGCCCATGGAAATCGATGAAGCGAGCAAGAAAGCGGACATTATCAACGTTCTGCTTCCGGACGAAGTCCAAGGCGATTTGTTCCGCACACACATCAAGCCGAACCTGACGCCAGGCAACGTGCTGATGTGCTCCCACGGTTTCAATCTGCACTTTGGACAAATCGAACCTCCCAAGGGTGTGGACACCCTTTTGGTCGCCCCCAAGGGACCTGGCCACTTGGTTCGCAGCGAATACACCAAGGGTGGCGGCGTCCCATGCTTGATCGCTCTCGGTGCAGGGGCTAGCGAAACCACGAAAAAGATCGGATTGGCCTATGCGAAAGGCATCGGCGGAACACGTGGTGGCGTCATTGAAACCACCATTGCAGAGGAAACAGAAACCGATTTGTTCGGCGAACAAGTCGTCTTGTGCGGCGGTGTTAGCGAGTTGGTGAAGGCCGGATTCGAGACGTTGGTCGAAGCAGGCTACCAACCTGAGATGGCTTACTTTGAGTGCATGCATGAACTAAAATTGATCGTCGATCTCCTCTACCAAGGTGGATTGAACTACATGCGCTACAGCATTTCCAATACCGCTGAGTTTGGAGATTACACGCGCGGCCCACGCATCATCACCGCTCAAACCAAAGCGGAGATGAAGAAGATCCTTCGGGAAATCCAAACCGGCCAATTTGCTCGCGAATGGATCCTTGAGAACAACGCAGGTGCACCTGCGTTCAAGGCATCCCGTCGACTGGAACGCAAGCATCCTGTCGAGCAAGTCGGTCAGAAGCTGCGCAGCCTGATGAAGTGGATCGACGCAAAGGTTGTCGAGTAAGCCTCGACCGCCGCTCAGTCGCAGCACCTCAGATCAGCGATTTCACGCTGAACACTGTTGTGCACCAAAGACTGGTGGTCACTGAAAGAAAAAAGACAAGACGCCGACTCGATGTTTGTTGGGTCATCGAATCGGCGCCCGCCTTTGGATTAATTCAAGAATCTATTCGCAGGATCTAAAGTTCTGCGATCGGGGTGCTAAGCCGCTTTCCGGCGTACCTCCGGCGTCCCGTCCACCACGTCAGACTTGTTGGTCGCAATTTCC
Organism: Pirellula sp.; assembly: GCA_046318275.1. Classification (GTDB taxonomy): domain Bacteria; phylum Planctomycetota; class Planctomycetia; order Pirellulales; family Pirellulaceae; genus JBKCUI01. The sequence continues at coordinate 45,249 of JBKCUW010000042.1, forward strand.
AACTCGGTCCGCAGGATTTTTACATTGGACGGCGCCTCCACTCCAATCCGAACTTTGTCTCCGTTCACTCGAACGATCGTCAATACGATATCGTCGCCCAAGTAAACTCGTTCAGATTCTCGACGAGACAATATCAACATAACTGGATTCCATTCCCGTAATTGAGTTTTGGGTTTTGTTCCTCGAATCGTCGCAACGATTCGCCCACAACTCCTACTCGACGCGGCTCCGATTACATTGCGGTGACAACTAAGTCCTTCACGCAACGTGTCCCAGACCTCTGTCCAGTGGAATCGTAAAACAGGACCCTGGCAGTCTCGATGTCAAAGACCGCAGTCAATCGGATGCTGCGAGGGCCATGCAAACAGTAAAAAATTCCGCAGGGATTACCCTGCTTGCGTAATAATTTTTCGGTCAAAGGAAAGGCATTTGGAAGGAGTTGATGCATGTTGCACAATTCCTGCAAAACGACTTCCCGAATATTAGTCAAGTTTGGCAATTCGACTCACCCATGCTGTAGTGTTCAGATCCACAATTCAGGTGCGATGTGCTCAGCCGAGCAACCATCCCTCAACGTTCCGTTTCGCATTCAGCAGCGAATCAACCGTTGTGGAAATCTGCGGGCTGGGCAAGCTATTCTATCGGATGGCTTCGCGAAAAATTTAGATGGAACTTCGACGCCCGTTGCATTATCTGCAATCTAGAACTGGTAGCGCTAGAACCTTTGCTCTATGCATCATCTTTAGCAAACACCTACCCTGCTGAAGAAATTCCGAACCTACCGGCATCGATTTGCTAATGTTTGCATCGACGGCTTAATAGCCGCTATCGAACCATACGAGGTTGCTGGCAACGAACCTCAGTTCCAATCATCAATCGACTCTTCGAACGGACCGATAAACGGACCTTTTTCCCTGCGGTTAAAGACACATCTAAATCCAGCGATTCCTCGGAAGAAGCCAACCGCTTGTCGATCACCTTGGCGTCATCCTGCCAAACCTCAACGGTCAACTCAGATCGTTGTTCACCACGATCAGCTCGGACCAAACGGGTTTGAAATCGCGAGAAACCGTCAGGGACTCGGAATGTGTAACTTCCGGGCATCGGAAAAAGAAGATCCATTCCCAAACCAGCCCCATTTTCAGAATCGTTTGCTTCGAAATGAGGAGCTAATGCCTTCCCAAGAGTCTTGGATTCGAACTTCCAATCCATTCGCTTTTCCGACTTGGAATCCAACAACTCGATTTCTGACAGCCAGCGTAAATTTGCACTACCGTAATCCAACGATGCTATCCGCTCTGCTGGAATCGATAGGTCTCCAGCAGAGCCTTGCAACTCAAATCGGTTTCCAACAAGCCGAAAGGTATCGGGATAGACGGTCCCACCATCGGTAGTATTGACCGCGACTTTGGGTTTAACTCGTTCGTTGGCCTTTCGAAACCAAACCATTCCAGCCAACTTTTCAAATGAAACCTCGACCACGTCCCCGTCCAAATCAAACAACACCTTCGCGTCTTTGATCTCCTTGATCAACCCATTCACCCGATCCAGTGTGTCGCCAGGTCGCACCACCAATAGTGAGTCGCTGGTTGCAGGTTCGAGGATCGCAGCATCGAAAGATTTCTTAAGTTCTCCCGCCAACGGACGCACCTGCAAGTATCGAACGCTTCCTGGTCCAACGCCGAGCACACCGCCAGCGGAATCGGCCACTTGCCACCCCTGTTCCTTACCGGAGATTTTTGCACCCACCAGCCTGGAACCATCGACTAAACCTAGCAACAGAGGCTGCACCCCTCCTGATCCAATGCGATTTTCAAACACCACTCGGCTTAGCGCATTGCCTGCCAATACTTGTTTTTCCCCATCCACCGTCAGCTCGATTCCTTCTTGCGATGCACTCAACAAGCTACCGGACAGTTCAGGCCCATCAAGCCTGAGCACCTTTACGGTCGTCTTCGCGGAATCCTGAGCATGCGATGAAACCATTCCAAGGGCGACCGTTCCGATCGCGATTGCGATCGCCAACAACTCAACTCGCTTCAAGTACTTCATGCAGGTTCTCAATCATCGCGGAAAGGAATCGTTCCAGCGGTGTCCCGAGTCGCCAACGCGAACGCAAAGAACACGGAACCTCACGCCATCGGATCCCGCTGAATTGCCTATCAGTCTACGCGACAAAGAATAGTTCTGGAACAGACCTAGCAACTGCCGTCGCCCTCCGAACCAGCACCAAGAACCAACCTGCAACAAGAACGGCCCGATGCCAGGAACGGGTTCCAACCACCAGCCAGTCAGTCAAAGCAACCGTGCAAAAACCATTGTTTGCGATGCAAATCGCGATAGATCCACCACCAATCGCCCGTCGACAGAACCACTCGAAAATAATCACGCCGTTCCGTGGGGCCATCCCACCATCCGCTCTCAATGCGTTCAGGACCAGCAAAGTCCGAAACCTCAAACTTTTCCCGACGATGTGTGATCGACGCCAGTTCGCCGTTCTCCGATAGGACGACCTCAATTTGCTCGGGCTCGGACATCAGACGGGTCGGCCTAGAAAGATACTCATCTGGTCGCGATTCGAGCGAATGCTCGTCCGAGAAATCGCGCTTTGGATCTTTGCCTAACTTGCTTCCCTGTTTGCGGCCCATTTTGTTTTTAGTCCGTTGGGACTCGCCGTCCTTGCGCAACCCCGTAAGCGGACGCATTCGGACTTGGTTCTCCGGGATGGGATCCCGCTGGATCGATGGTGTCAAAACACGATTGCGACCAAGGCGGGAACTCAGTGAATCGATCAATCGCGCCGCATCATCGCGATACCGATTCATCGCTCCGTCAAATAACTGATTTTGATGCCAGTGCAATGGTGCCGTTGCGGTAGCTTCGATTCGAACAGCCCGAATCCCGAACTCGCCGTTGCCCCGCAAACGAGAAGCGGCCGCACGTTGTATCTGGTTTAAGGGTGCCTGGTTTAAGGGATTGTTGGCGAGATGCCCTAAAAGCAACCAAACCCAATGCTCAGGGTCGCGAGAGCCTTGAAACAAACTCAATTGAATTACGTGCGCCAAAGGCATCCCCGAGGGTTGAGTGTCGCTCGCATCGACCGCGATGCTTTGGCGTTCCAACGCGATCCGACAGACAATACGAAAAGCCCCGTGCCCAACCTGATCCAAGCGTTTGCAAAGCTCGATCGACGCTTGACGAATAATCCCTTCGAGCGATACCAGATCGAACACAACATGCTCGAGTTCGATGTCGACCTCCATCGGTGTCCCAACCGAACAACTTCGAATCAACTCATCCCGCCCTTGGATAGCTTGATCGATCCTCTCCAACAACTCGGATCCAAATCGGGATGTCAATGAAGCTCTCGGCAGTTGCAGGAGGGCCGCAACTGTTTTTATTCCGAGCCGATGCAGTTTTGAAACCACGTCCAACTCCAATCGGAGCGATTCGATCGGGTACCTTCCAAGCGATTCTGCTACGTCGGCCCCGGGCGCGACCTCGAACACCCAGTCCCCTTCAGCAGGGAACTCCTCACCCGACTCCAAGCGCAACATCGCGGCAGTAATCAGGTGGCGGCAGCGATAGTTCGCGATCGCCCATGCAGCCCCCACCGATCCCGCGATGCCGATGGTACAGAGCAACCGTTCACCGGCCAACCAACGTTGGATCGCCTCACCGAGTCGCATTTCGCTGCCATACCAAGCCGCCAAGCCGGTGATATCTAAACAAATCCCTTGCGGCTGATGGATCGAGCGCCCAGCCCACAACTGCCGCCCCAACGCCTCAATCCCCACCAAGGGACAAAACTGCTGCAGCCCCTCTGCAATCGTCAGTAATTCCTCGACATCCGCGCTCGGATCATGCTCGCTCCATCTGGCCTCAGGACAAATCGCTGTCAGCTGCGCTAATGTCATCCCAGGTACCACGCCGCGTTGGCGCGCCGTCGCATTGGCGGCTGCAACCAACCGCCCTCGCCGGGCATCGTTGCTATACAACACCAATGGTCCGACCGAGCCTCGTGCAGTTGGCGCCCTATCAGTTGGAGCCCTATCTGTTGGCGCCCTATCTGTTGGTGCTTGATCCACCGGCACAGGTACCGGTACCGCTTGCGAATCCGCGGCCTCAGCCCGCCATTTCTCGGCGGCTACGCGCTGGCTGGGCCAATTGGGCAGCCAAATGCAAAGAACTCTTCTGCTCATGCGAGGCTCCCGACTCCCGTGATTCTTCGACCCATTCTCCACATGCGTCTATCCCAAGACGCAACCGACTTCCGACCCGCCCCCCAATCGCTCGCGTCAACTCCATGTCGTACCAACGCTTCCTCCAATCCACAGCATGACGGGATGCATGAGCATCGGCGCGACAGGATGCATGAGCATCGGCGCGACGGGAATCGCGATTGGGGGGGCGATCGGAACCTCGCACTCGCCACTGCACATCCGACCAACTCGGACTCGTGCGGGAGGAATGAAAATCTCGCAGTAAAACACCTAGTCCTCCCCCATGCTCCGTAGCCAGCTGCAAACGCCTTGCCACCCGGTCCTCCAAACGATGCACCCACGCTACCACAGCACCTACAGCACTATTCCGCAACGCTTGATCCATTCCCCAAATCGCGTCCGATTCCGAACTGGGTTGCAACACAATCAGCCGTTCCAACGGCACCCCCATCGCAGCCACCCCTGGCGCATAAAACTGGCGATCTCGGTCGAGGATCACCAAATACTTTCCATCGGAAACCCACTCCTTCGCAATGCGAACCCCCAACCCCATCAACCCCATGCCACAAAACAATCCGCGGCGATGACTCATCCCACCATGAACTAACTCCAGCATGCTTCCCTTCGCATACCCACCACCGGGTAGGCATCGGTCCATGCCAACACTCCCGCTCGAAACCCGTACACCTCCAGGACGCCCGGCCGTTTCCAAGGTTCGAATCTCTCGCGATAGCCGAGATACTCGGTCCAAGCGACTTTCACCCACTCCAGCGACGACCCCACCAGTATCAAACCCGCCAGTATCAAACCCGCCAGAAGCCACCCCAGCAACATGCCCCGTCTGCCGACTGGTCACATGCTCTGTCGCCCTGCCTGAAACCATCGAATCTGTTGTTTCGTTTGCCATGTTTCCCTACAACAATCCCAGCCACCCGGATAATCCCAGCCAACCAAGCAATCCCAGCCAACCAAGCAATCCCAGCCAACCAAGCAATCTCAGACAATCCGGCGTGCAATGCTAGCACTCCGCGGTCGCATCGTCCACGATTTCTCGAAATCCAACTCTTTTCCACTATCAAACGGCCAAGCTCGGACACCTTGGGTCCCACCACCCCCGCTCCCCGACTGCTTTCTCCCCAGCCCCACCACCCCAGGGCGTCCAACTGCCTAAAAACACAGGCGACTAAAACACCACTAAGATATTGACAGAGGAAGAATCCGCCACAATAATCAATCCTCTTGACTGCGGCAGCGACCACGGCTCCCCATGCAAGATTTTTTGGGTACACAGGATTTTCTGGCGAACAGGGAAGCAAAACCGATGACAGGATCCATTCGCTTTGTCGGGTCATGCCCAACGTGCGGTAGGAAACTGCACGTTCCGATCGAACTCTACGGCAAGCAGGTTCGCTGCCACGCCTGCAACGCCGAGTTTTGCGCTACCAGCGCTTCACCTCACCTTCCCCACATCAACCCTCAGGATGTCCAATCCCTTGGTAATCCCCCGGTTTACTCCCCAAACGGAACCCTCCCGCACGCGTTTCAGCGTGAAAGCTTGGACTCCAGGGTCGATACGCTGTTGGCCCAAGCCGACAAGCAACTGCAGCAGGCCTGTTTGCCAGTACCTCAAAATCGCTAATCGATTTTCGGCGTAGCGACACGCTCAACAATGTCCTTGGAATCGACGAGACTCTCGATGCGGTGCAATGGCCGGAAGACCATTGCATCGTTCTCGAACACCAACCCATAAATCTCTGTGCTTTGGCAGTTCCCGCATTCGCTACCACTCATCGATGTCGGGCACGACTGGTAAGGAATGAAACCCACGTATCGGAATCCATAAAGTCGTTTGCGTCCGCAAGCATCTCGCCCGATAACCGATTCGTAATACCCCAAAGGAACATTCGTCGCCTTGACCCGAAACGCTGGAGGAGCCGCCTTGCCTGGATCCGAAACCCGCGATCCAGCACCCGCAGCACTTGCAATACTCCCCACAATATCGGCTGCTGCCTTCAAATTTTCGTCGGTCTGCGAATCGAGCTTTTGATTGATGGCCGTCAAGTTCCATCCGTCTTCAAGGGTGATGGCTACATCCGCGACACCAAACCCCGTCCGAACGTCGATGGCGTATTCCTCCTCAAAATCCGGCAAATACTGAAGCTGGATATCGACGTACCTCTCATCCAGTACCGCGCGTCCCGGCTTGCCGTTTTCGTTAGGAACACCCTCTGCGATGTTTGAGATCAGCAGATAAGGTTTTGGCCTGTAATACCTTATTCCTTGATCATGCGGCCCAGGATTCGATTTGACTCGCACCCTTGGAGCACACCCTAATTCCATGGAAATACATGCCAACCCCAACGTCAACCAAAAGAAGGATCTCATGAGCGAACTCCTTTTCTGCTCTCGATCGCTTACACGCTACCATTCCATTCCTGCGGACGACTCCCTTCGATCCGCATGCTTCACCTCGCAGATTTCATCGGCCGCCCAATCGAAATCATTTCGATCAACCGACTTTTCCTAACAACTCCGATAATCCTCCGTTTCCCTCGTAACAGATATAACGATTGCGCGAGCCTCGGCACGCAATCCAACTCGATTTCCCGCTCGAAAATCTCTACGCGCATTTATGACATATACTTTGAAAGACAGTCGATTATTCCAACCACCGAGCAAGGCTTCCAACCAACGCGCAGGGTTTCCAACCAACGCGCAGGGTGTCGTTGACAATCCTTAACTGCGATGGATATAAATGACTGTCGATTCGAGGAGAACTGACGCGTTCTATAGCCAGCACGCCAGCTAGGCACAGTCGTCAGTCGGATAGTGCGCCCACCGATCGTCCTTTTGAATCAGCCCAATCCACCAATGACGCTCTCCTTCGGTCCTGCACCAATGGGCATTGTCATTGCTTGCTTAACTTCGACTCGATTTCGCACTTAGGAACATTTTGCCATGATGCGCTTCACCCTGCTCCCAAAGGCCCTTTTGCTTTGCTTGATGGCACTCTCGTTTTCGATCGCAGACGATCGAAATGACGAGCCCAAAGAGCACACCAAGGATTCGCTGGAGACGGTCAAGCAAAACGTCGAGGCTAAGAAAGCGGTCCTCGTCGACGTGCGCGATCTAATCGAATGGAACGCCGGACACATCAAAGGGGCCACGCTGCTCCCATGGCGGGATTTACAGGACAAAATCAAAGAAGATCAAGTCCGAGAAAAAGTGGCGAAGGATAAGATTGTTTACACCTACTGCGCCGTCGGTTACCGCTCTCTCCGCGCAGCAAAAATCCTTAAGAAGTACGGCTACGATGTGCGACCGCTCAAGCCAGGCTACGAAGAACTCGCCAAGTCCGGTTTCGACTCCGAGAAGTAACCAACTCACTCGATCGAATCGAGATTGAGTTCGCTGATCGGTCGGTCAAGCCCCGAACCGGATGACATCGGTTCGTCGTCCGTGCTGCGTGTTCGGATAGGTATCACCACCAATCTCCCTACGTCCAACCGCGTAACCTTTACCCAAACACCCGGGTTGATGGGCCCCGAATCGCTGACAGCCTCGTAACTTTTCTCCGCGATTCGAACCAATCCGTGCGGCAAAAACTCAGTCTCGGTTTGGCCTGTTACCCCGATGAGCAACGTCGGATCACCAACCGTAGCTGCATCTGACCAGACAAATTCCCCAGGAGAGTCTGGCTTGGCGATCATCCGCTTGCCAATAGGTGTATGCGGCCAAACGTAGAGAAGCACAAAAATCATTATGGGAATGCAAGCCAACGTCGCGATCAGCATCCAATAGCCGCTGACAGGACTGTGCCGAAACGCGAACACCACAGCGCCAAACCCAAGCAATCCAGTGACGGCGATCAAGATTCCACCGGTCGGGATCAACAGATCGATCACAAACACCACCAACGCGGCGATGAACAGCAGAAACGCAATCGCTAGTGCAGTCTCCATGATCCCCTCATTGGATGCTTAAGGCTCATAGCCCAAGTTGGGCGAGAGCCAACGCTCCACGTCCCGCACGCTCATTCCTTTTCGAGTTGCATACGCCTCGACTTGGTCTTTGGTGATTCTATCCACCGCGAAGTATCGCGACTCGGGATGCCCGAAGTAGAAACCGCTCACGCTCGCTGCAGGCCACATGGCGCACGACTCGGTAAGCTTGACTCCGATCTGTTTCTCGACGTCGAGCATATCAAAAAGAATCTTCTTTTCGGTGTGGTCCGGACATGCCGGGTAACCCGGCGCGGGCCGTATGCCTCGGTATTCCTCCTCGATCAGTTGCTCGTTGGTCAACTGTTCCTCGATACCATATCCCCAATCCAATCGAGCTTGTTCATGCATCAACTCGGCAAAAGCTTCTGCTAACCGATCGGCGATCGCTTTGACCATGATCGACGAGTAATCATCATGCTTGCTCTCGAACTCTTTGGCGATTTCATCGGCGCCTTGCCCAGCGGTAACCACAAACGCCCCCATGTAGTCCTGCCGCCCGGAACCGATCGGGGCGATGTAATCCGCCAACGAACGGAAGTCGGTCTGTCCTTTGCGTTCCCATTGCTGCCGCAAGAAATGAAATCGGCGAAACTCAACGTTTCGCGATTCATCCGTGTACAGCACCACATCATCCCCATCGGACGCTGCGGGCCAGAATCCATAGATAGCATTCGCCACCAATCGACCTTGGGTGATGCAATCAAAAAGCATCTTGTTTGCGTCATCAAAGAGCTTCTTCGCCTCCGCACCGACCACCTCGTCCTGCAGGATCTTTGGATACTTTCCTCGCAGTTCCCATGCCATGAAGAACGGTGACCAGTCGATATACTTCGCGATTTTCTCGAGCGAGTAATTTTTGATAACGCGAGGCCCAATGAAGGAAGGTTTATCAATGCGAACCGTGCTCCAATCGGTCGCAAACCGCTTGGACAACGCCTCAGCATACGGCACCAACTTGATCTGCCTCGCCTCGTAACTAGCCCTCAGTTCGTCCTGTAATTTACGATTGTTCTCCACATAAGCAGGTTTAGATTCCTGATTGCAAAGTGACTCGACGACTCCGACGCACCGCGATGCGTCGAGCACATGAACAACAGGCTCTTTATAATACGGAGCAATTTTCACCGCCGTGTGTTTTGCCGACGTGGTGGCACCGCCGATCAGCAATGGAATCTTCATCCCAGTGCGTTGCATCTCCCTAGCAACGTGCGTCATTTCATCGAGGCTCGGGGTGATCAATCCTGACAACCCGATCACTTCGACGCCATGCTTAACGGCTTCCTCGAGAATCTTCTCGCACGAGCACATCACGCCCAGATCGATCACTTGGTAGTTGTTGCAACCAAGTACCACGCCGACGATATTCTTTCCGATGTCATGAACATCCCCTTTGACAGTGGCCATCAAGACCTTGCCGCGAAACGCTTGGCCCTCCAGCCCTGCATCCTGCTTTTCTTTCTCCATGAACGGTTGCAGATAGCCCACTGATTTTTTCATCACCCGGGCACTCTTGACCACCTGTGGCAAGAACATCTTTCCGGCACCGAACAGATCCCCGACGACGCTCATGCCTGACATCAGCGGCCCTTCGATCACTTCCAAGCATCGCGAGCAGGATTGCCGAGCTTCTTCCGTGTCGACCTCGATGAACTTGTCGATTCCGTGAATCAAAGCATGCTTCAACCGCTCATGAACCGGCTTGTCTCTCCATTCAAGGTTCTCACCGACCGACTTCTTCGTTCCGGCACCTTTGTACGACTCCGCGAGCACGAGCAATCGCTCGGTTGCGTCGGATCGGCGATTGAGCAGCACATCCTCAACATGCTCTAAAAGATCCTTGGGTATATCCTCGTAAACCGCCAATTGGCCGGCATTAACAATCCCCATATCCATCCCCGCTTGGATGGCGTGGTACAGGAACGCCGAATGCATCGCTTCGCGCACGACATCGTTGCCGCGGAATGAGAAACTAATGTTGCTGACTCCACCAGAAATGCGTGAGCCAGGACATTGCTTCTTGATCAGTCGGCACGCGTCGATGAAATTCACCGCGTAATTGTCGTGCTCCTCAATCCCTGTGGCGACAGTCAGAATATTGGGGTCGAAGATAATGTCTTGCGGCTGGAAATGGACTTTCTCCACAAGTAAATCGTAGGCTCGCTTGCATATTCTCGCCTTCTCCGATGTCTCGGTGGCTTGACCGTTTTCATCGAACGCCATCACCACGACAGCAGCACCGTATTGACGCACCAATCGAGCTCGCCGCAGAAACTCCTCCTCGCCGTCCTTAAGGCTGATGCTGTTGACAATCGCCTTGCCTTGAACATTCTGCAGACCGGCTTCCAATACTTCCCACTTGGAGGAATCGATCATCACAGGTACCGATGCAGCGACCGAATCGCCAGCGAGCAACCGTAGAAAACGTGTCATCGCCGCAGCTCCGTCGAGCAACGCATCATCCATATTGATATCGATGATTGTGGCACCGTTTTGGACTTGCTGACGCGCGACTTCCACGGCCTCTTCGTACTTATCGTTCCGAATCAAGTTCGCAAAGGCTCGCGAGCCGGTAACGTTCGTACGCTCACCGACCATCGTGAATTGCGTTTCCGGCCTCAGTGTTGTCGCCTCTTGGCCGCTCAATCGAGTCCACACGATTGGCTCAGGGTCCATCCGAGGCTTGATCTTCGCAACCCGCTCCGAAATGGCCCGAATGTGGTCTGGATTGGACCCGCAACAGCCACCGACAATGTTCAGCCATCCGCTCGACGCAAAATCCTCGATGTAGTCCGCCATCTTGGATGGGGTCAAGTCGTATTGGCCAAACGCGTTGGGCAAACCCGCATTGGGGTGGCACGAAATACCAACACTTGAAACCCTAGCCAATTCCTCGATGTGCGGGCGCATGATATCAGGCCCCATCGCGCAGTTCATCCCAACACTCAGCATCGGAAAGTGACTGACCGCATTCCAGAAAGCTTCGACCGTTTGACCGCTCACAAAGGTGCGTCCACCTTTGTCGAACGTAGCGCTCACCATAACAGGCACCCGACGTCCTGACTCACGGAAGTATTCGCTGATCGCAAAGAGGCAAGACTTAAGGTTCAGGGTATCGATCGCGGTTTCAGGAAGCAGAATGTCGACTCCAGCTTCTACCAAATGGGCGATCTGAACTTTATAGCTCTCCACCATTTCCATGAAATCGACATCGCGATTGGCAGCATCCTCGACCTTGGTGCTGATTGCTAATTGTTTGGTGGTCGGGCCGATACTTCCTGCGACATAACGCGGTCTCGAGGGATCCTCTCGCAGGATACGATCGATGGCCTTGCGGGCACAATCCACCGCGGCGTAGTTCAACTCCCGAACCAACTCCGTTGGCAACTCCATCTCCGCCATGCCGATGGGAGAAGCTCCAAACGAGTTGGTCTCGACGATATCTGCCCCCGCCTGAAGGTACGCGTAGTGGATATCCGTGATATCGTCGGGCCGCGTCAAACAAAGCAAATCGCTGAATCGGACCAGATCCTTGTGATGCCCTGCAAACCTTTCTCCGCGCACCGCAGCCTCATTCAGCTCGAGACGCTGAATCATCGTGCCCATGGCCCCATCGAGCACATGGATCCGCTCGCGGATCAACCCAGGAAGTTCGTTACTCGATGTCTGTCGACCCATGATCTAGTTTCTCTGTCGAATCTCCAACGGTCCGCACCGGGAACCATCTCCGTTCACCTCGGAGCATCCCCTCCGAATCCAGTGCGTCGCGCAAGGCCTTCCGATCCGAGGAAGCGAATACCTTGGCACGAGTTTCACTCGCGACTTTCCTCGCGAGTTGGAGTGCTATTAGCTTACCCCAAACACCATGATGCGCTTAGTCTAAACACAGCGCAAGTCGCACAACAAACCCAAGATGACTTACGGATTTGCAGGCCCTCAAAACGAAAAACGCCGGGTTGCCCCGGCGTTCTGAATGATCGTTCGCGTCAAACGCCAAGCACTAGCCTTCGAAAGCTGGCTTGCTGGACTTCTTCGACACTCGGTCGTTCTTACCTACGAACTCAAGAATCGCTCGGGTACCATTGTCTCCAACACGCGGCTTCGCCAAACGCATGATCCGAGTGTATCCACCTGGCCGATCCGCGAATCGCGGAGCAACCCTGTCGAACAACACACGAACCGCTTCCTTGTCGCGGAGCATGGAGAGAACACGACGGCGAGCGGTAACGCCTGGCGAGCGAGCTTGCGCCCACTTCTGCCATGCTTCGCTCTTCCGCCATTTCTTCCACTCTTCACTGCCTCGTTCCGCGGTAGTTGCGAACTGAGTGGCGGCAGCTTCGGCGGCCAAGCCCTTGCGAGCGATGGTGATGCACTTTTCGACGATGGGGCGAATTTCCTTCGCCTTCTCAATCGTGGTGATAATCCGTCCGGGCACCTTAGGTACGTTGGTATCCAATTCGGTGGTTTCACGTTCGGTCAAGAAAATCGCCGATGCCAAATTTCGGAAGAGCGCTTTTCGATGGGATGGGCTCCGCCCGAGCACGCGACCTTTACGTAAGTGTCTCATGATTTATCAGTCCAACAGTTTTCAAAAATCCAAAAGTTTAAATTAACACCTAGCGCATCGACGATGGGATTCGCATCCCGAGATGCAATCCGATCGAAGAAAGCTTTTCGCGAACTTCGGAAAGAGTGGTTTCTCCAAAGTTTCGCACCTCGAGAAGCTGGTCTTCGGTTCGTTGAACCAGATCTCGCACGTAGCGAATGCCTTCGCTCTCCAAACAGTTGTTTGCTCGAACCGAAAGCTTCAAATCGTTCACCAGCATATTGAGCTTGGCTTCCAATTGTGCTTCGGCACTTCCCGGACCACCGCGTGCCACCGCGTGAACCTGACGTCCCAGCTCGTTCGATTGCACGAATGGGTTCAAGTGCTTGCGGAGGATCTTGGCTCCCTCAACCATTGCCAATTCCGGTTGCAACGAACCATCGGTCCAGATCTCGATAATCAACCGATCGTAGTTGGTCTTTTGTCCGACGCGAGTTTCTTCAACCGTGTAACGGACCCGAACGACTGGACTGTAAACCGCATCCACCGGAATAATTCCGATTTCGTGATCACCCGAGCTGTGCTCGGACGCGGGAACGTATCCGCGACCGTTCTCGACGACCATTTCCATCATGAACTCAGTGTCGCCGGTCAACGTGGCAATCACATGGTCCCGATTGATGATTTCGACGTCGGAATCGGTTTGAACATCGGCGCCCGTAATCGGACCCGCTTTGCTTCGAACGACCGTCAAAACCCGGGTGTTCTCGCTGTGGTTTTTTACCACCAACGACTTCACGTTCAACACGATCTCAGTAACGTCTTCCAAAACGTTAGGGATCGAGCTGAACTCGTGCTGCGCACCACGGATCTTGATCTGGGTGATCGCACTTCCTTCCAAACTGGACAAAAGCACTCGACGCAGACTGTTGCCGATCGTTGCGCCGAATCCGCGCTCGAAAGGCTCCGCCGTAAACTTGCCGTAACTGGAGGTCAACGTTGCTCTATCAACGCTGACTTGGCTGGGCAGCTCTAAACCACGCCAACGAACGTGCATATGATTAACTCCGAGTAAATTCCAATTCGAAACTATGCTTCCAAACCTTAGCTATCGCCAAACCCGACCAATGCCTTGCTCGACGAACCAGCCGGCTCACCGAGTTCGCTTGGCACCGGAACTATCTCTCGGCTACGAAAGCCAAAATCGCCACAGCGCCACGCTCCACGGATCGACTTAGACTCGTCGACGCTTGCGAGGACGGCATCCATTGTGGGGAATCGGTGTTGTATCTTCGATTTGCTTAACGGTGATCCCTGCGGCTTGCAATGCAGTGATCGCCGATTCGCGACCGGAGCCCGGCCCCTTGACGCGAACTTCGATTTCCTTCACCCCGTACTTCGCAGCCTTCTCAGCTGCTTGTTGGGCCGCCATTTGTCCGGCAAACGGCGTGCTCTTGCGCGAGCCCTTAAACCCACACGTGCCAGCGCTTGCCCAGCAAATCGTATCACCCTTGGTATCGGTGATCGTTACCTGGGTGTTGTTGAAAGTCGCCTTAATGAACGCGATTGCCGACGTAACATTACGTCGGATCTTGCGCCGCTTGTTAGCCGCGTCTTGCTTGTTTTGTTGTTGTTTCGCCACGATATTCTGTTTTACTTAACTTGCTAAAGCTGATTCAAATCCTTCGACCCGCGTCAACCTTCCAAACGACCGAAGGGCATTCCACACCGATCGATCCAGGCCAAACACAGGTTCTCCCATCAAGCCGCGTCGAGGACTATCGCAAGTCCTTGACCCCCTTCTTGCCAGCAACCGTCTTCCGAGGTCCCTTTCGAGTCCGGGCGTTCGTTCGCGTTCGCTGACCACGCACTGGCAAGCCCAGCTTGTGCCGCATGCCTCGGTAGCACTTGATTTCACGCAATCGGTGAATCGCTTGGCCAACCTGGCGTCGCAATGGACCTTCGACCGTGAAGTCGCGTTCGAGCAAGCTAGCCAAACGGCTCAACTCGTCCTCGTCCAACTCACGAGCCTTTTTGGTCGGGTTGATCTTCGTCTTGACACACGCATCCCGAGCAATGGTCGGTCCAACGCCGTACAAGTATTGAAGTGAATAAACGACCTGTTTGTCGTTGGGAATGTCGACACCGAGAAGACGCGGCATACGTGCCTACTCCTAAACCTTTTCCCGACTGGGATTTGTAAAAACGACAGAAATCTCTTCTTACCCACAAATGGGGAACAAACCCAAGCCGTTGGGTCTGCGAAGCCCAAAAGTGTACCCACAGCTAGCCAATCTCTGCAAGGGTTAATCGATGGCTTTGGCACGCTTTTTTCTTTCGTCGCCGCCACTCGCACGAGAAAAACCTTCCTCGCCCCGCAACCTCGTCGGAATCAAGCGCTACCCTTGCCCCAATTACGCTCAAAAACCCAGGGAAAGGCATACTTACGCCCCGGGCTAGCCTGAAAAACTACGCAGCCGCTACAGGCCCAAAAAATTCACAAAATCCCCCCCAGCAACGGGATTGAAGAATCTTGTTTGCCGCGCCGAAAATAGTACGGAACATTTTTTAACGGCCATTTTTCTGGAGGCTCACGGCCGGTTGCTAGCTATCGCGGAGTTTTTTCAAGCCATGACTGTATCGCCCCTTGAATCCGATCGAATTGATTCTAGCCGAATTGAATCCACAAGATTCTCGTTCCGAGCCGCGAAAGAACTGGTTCGCGATCTTCATCGCCCAAATCCGATGATCTATTGGGTCGATTTCCTGTCGAGCATCATCATCGGCCACCTGCTCTTCACAACGAATGTCCGATCGGATCTATGGCTACCCCAAGCAACCCACGCGATTGGACTGATCCATGACTCGACCTCGAACACCGTGGCGGAGCTTGCATTCAAAGGCCTAATCCTAGCCGCGACGACATTGCTTTTTCTGCGGGCAGCAATGTTCACCCATGAACTGGTCCATTTGCCTCGCGACGGCTGGAACGGGTTCCGATTCGCCTGGAACCTGCTATGCGGGATCCCATTCCTGATCCCCTCGTTCACCTACTACCCACATATCGACCATCATCGCCGCAAATCCTATGGAACCGACGAGGACGGCGAGTATCTGAATCTTAGCCATCGCCCCCCCAGCGCCATCGTCCTGTACATGTTAGGCGTTCTCATTACTCCCTTGGCTGGACTGATACGTTTCGGCCTCATGTCCCCGATCTGCTGGGTTTATCCCGCGGCTCGAAAATGGACTTTTCGGCATGCCTCCACCATGGTGATGGACATCACGTACCAACGCCCCGAAGCCAGCTCCCGCGTCTACCGAATCATGCTGATTCAGGAAGCCGCGTGCTTTGGAGTGTGCTTGTACCTATTCCTTCACCCTTTACTGATTGCAAAAACAGTTTACGACCCTCTACTCATCCACGCTTACGCTGTGAGCGTGTCTTTGATTTTCATGAACAACTTGAGAACCTTGGGTTCGCATCGGTGGACCGGACCCGGCTCGGAGCTATCCTTTGAGCAACAATTTCTCGATTCATGCGACTATCCTCATCGCCCTTGGATCACAGAACTGTGGGGCCCCACCGGCACTCGATACCACGCCACACACCATCTGTTTCCGAGTCTTCCGTACCATAACCTAGGCAAAGCGCACCGCCGCCTCATCGCCGGCTTGCCAGCCGATAGCCTCTTCCATGAAACCGTACGAGTTAGCTTGCTCGGGGAGATAAAGTCTCTTTGGGAACGGAGTTCTCGCGTCCAACACGCTCCAGAAGCGTATCTTCAACGATCTCGAACTCCCGATTCCGCAACTCTCGATTCCGCAACATTTCCCTCCGTCTCCGAAACCCGCGCGCCATTCAGCGAAGCCGACCAAGAAGCACGAGAATTGGCATCATCCGCGTCATCGAACCGGGCGGCATAGCCATCCTTAAAATGCAAGCATTCTCCACAACCGCGAGATTCTCTGAGCAGTGGAATACTGCAAACGGCCCAGAACTCTAGAACGCAAACGCATCGTGAGTCACCAGGAGCCGGATTGCGGGACTTCGAACGACACTTCCGAGTTGTAATCTTGACGCATCCCAGCAAAACTGAGATGAGACACGGTCAGTGAATGTCGCTTGCTGAACCACTTCGACGACGTGGGGTATTCTTGCAAGCGATGTGTTCTATGTTTGCTCTCCGTTGATAGCAGGGATGCAAGAATGATGCTTCGCCGAAATTCATGGTCTGTCCTCGCAATCGCCTGCCTAAACGCTTCAGTCCTCGGTTGCTCCTCAATGAAAGAGTCCGACACCTCGAGAACTGGACTGGAGCAACTCTTGATAAGCAGCGCGATCGACCAATCGTTAGCAAAAGTTGATTTTCGCCCCATCGCCGGCGCCAAGGTCCACCTCAAAACCGATCTACTCGACTGCGTCGACAAGAACTACATCATTCTTACGACACGCTCCAAGCTTTTAGAGAATCACTGCGAACTGATGGATAAACCCGACGAAGCGGACATTCTGCTAGAGATGGCATCGGGCGGGGTGGGCACCGACCGGACCGACTTGACCGTCGGCTCCCCTGAAATCCCACTTGGCATCATGGGCAGCATCCCCAAGGTCAACGTTTACGAGCGCAAGAAAGCCATGGGAACGGCCAAACTCGTTTTGGTTGGCACCGACACAAAGACCAAGCAACCCGTGATTAACTCCGGCTTCACGCTCGCCCGAAGCGATCATCAGCATTGGACGATGATGGGAAGCGGTCCCGTTTTATCAGGCTCGGTTGCGGACCAGATCAAGCAACACACGGGTACCAGCGAAACTCTTATCCAGATCCCAACGGCCACCACCCGCCGCTCCATGGATCTAACCGCTGGCAAAAACGACTCGCAGTCCATAAGACGCTGATCGCGACACAAGCGAGGTCATACTCGACGATTCGGTTATTTTCGCGGGTCGAATGTTTTCTTCGAGGATTGGCAACCCCGCGCTCATGCTCAGTGAACCAGCGTTCGTGCAGGTAATCGAAAGAAAACCTTCCGTGCACGAATGCGTATTGGACAACGATCGACCCAATGTTGAGAAAAAGTGTGTTTAGAGCCTGTCGATCGAACTCTCTGCGGATACGTTCCTAATCGCACAAACCCGGAAACGGCATACGCTCCATCGTTCGAAAACCGCGAGAGCAACGCCTCTGGCTGAGTACGGAGTTACAGTCGGCTGAGTACGGAGGTACAGTCGGATGAGTACGGAGGTAAACTCGATGGTTTCAGCAACGAAGCTTCGCGCAGAACCGTTCTTTCTAGAAGCATCAAAGCTCCTGTACGCCTCGGCGAGTGCGCACTTGCGAATTTCAGATTCGCATCAAAGGATCGAGGCACCAGCACCGAGAATCTGCTCGGAACTATCTTTACCGCATTCTCTGTAGAAACATCGATTTCTTCCCGCTCGCTTGGCATCGTACAACGCTGAGTCAGCCCGCTTTAAAACCGACTCTGGAGTATCGAAGTTGTTCGCTTCAGAAACCCCAACACTCACCGTCGCTGATAATTTTTGATTCTCCCAAGGTATCTCCGTCGACTCCACAGCAGCGCGAATCCGCTCGGCAGCCAAACGAGCGTGTTCCAAGTCGGTTCCGGGGAGCACGGCAGCGAACTCTTCGCCACCGTAACGCGTTAGCAAATCCATGTCTCGAAGGGTTCGTGCGATCTGCTTGGCCAGCACTCCTAACACCAGGTCGCCGGCATGATGGCCGTGCGCGTCATTGAGCGTTTTAAAATGATCTACATCGATCATCAACACGGAGACCGTTGTCCCCTGACGACGCAGTTGGGCGATTCGACGTTCGATTTCCAGATCGAGCAAACGGCGGTTCCCAACCCCGGTTAACGAATCTGTCGTCGCTGTCTCGTTCAGCTTCGCAAGCCTTGCGTTGGTCTTCGCGCGATGTGATTCATTCAACCCGACAGCGGAAACCAACCCGATCAAACCCGCGAGCGAGACAGGTCGAGACCAATTCGCGTCTATCGGAAAAAATCCTGCGATGAACAAGCACGTGCTTACCCAAGCAACTAAACCTAGAAATGCAAACCTGCTAGGAACGCTTTCGTCTCGAAACACTGAAAACATGGGCCAATCGCATTCGGGCCGTGAATGCTATGGACTTTCGATGCGCCTCAACCGACCACACACCAAGGAAGGGGTCGTTCGACACTGTTGAGGCGAAAACAAAGAAGTCTCTCAACGAAAGGTAGGTCGCCCACAACCTCTGTCAAATCATTGATGAAAATCCCCGAAAAAATTAGCTGGGTAGAAAATCAGCGGAGTAGAAAATTACGAAGTAGAAAATAACGGGGTAGAAAAGGAGGCGGAAGCCCAGGTCGAACAAGGCCGCAAGGAAACTTCTTTACGATCGAGCTTCAGGACGGCTTTTCT
Source organism: Pirellula sp. (assembly GCA_046318275.1). Classification (GTDB taxonomy): domain Bacteria; phylum Planctomycetota; class Planctomycetia; order Pirellulales; family Pirellulaceae; genus JBKCUI01. Next base: position 64,449 of record JBKCUW010000042.1, read on the forward strand.
CATACTCAGGGAAACGGTGTGAGTATGAGTACTTGTACTCGAAAGGACGCAGGCCAAAGGTCCATGCAGGCAATCGGTAGATGCCGCTCGAATGCCGACGATCCGAGCGGCAACCGTACCTAACAAAACCACAATCCAGACGATCGCCACTTACCAGATTCGAACGCGCTTTTCGGGAGCGATGAACATCGACGATCCGGGTTTGACATCGAAAGCATCGTAGAACCCATCGAGATTGGACACGATCCCATTGCACCGATACTGGCTTGGCGAATGCGGATCGGTTTTGATCCTCTTTCGCATCTCTGCTTCACGGTACTTGCGACGCCACACTTGGGCCCAACCGATGAAGAATCGTTGCTCCCCGGTGTAACCGTCAATAACCGGCGAAGTTTTGCCATCAAGCGACAATTTGTACGCGGTATAGGCGACACTCAATCCGCCGAGATCCCCAATGTTTTCTCCCAGCGTGAATTTACCGCTGAGATTCATCCCGGGGATAGGTTCGTAGGCATCGTACTGAGCCACCAATTGCTGAGATCGTTTTTCAAACTCGCTCTCGTCATTGGCCGTCCACCAATTCCTGAGGTTGCCCTGCCCATCGAACTTGCTTCCGGAGTCGTCGAATCCATGGCTGATTTCGTGCCCGATGACTGCACCGATCCCACCGTAGTTGATCGCATCATCAGCCTCTAGATTGAAGAACGGTGGTTGCAAAATCGCTGCAGGGAAAACGATCTCATTCATCAGAGGATTGTAGTACGCATTGACGGTTTGCGGGGGCATGTACCACTCCGTCCGATCGATAGGCTTGCCCAGTTTTCCAATCGCATACATATGCTCGAACTCGGCGATACGAGTCAAATTTCCAACAACATCCTTGCGGTCAATCTTGACGGAAGAGTAGTCCTTCCATTTATCCGGATAACCGATCTTCGGAGTAAACTTGGACAGCTTTTCGCGAGCCTGTGCCTTGGTTCCATTTCCCATCCATGGCAATTGATCGATTCGTTCCGAGAATGCCTTGAGCAAATTCCCCACCAGTTCATTCATACGCTCTTTAGCCTTAGGGCTAAAATGCTTCTCCACGTACAACTGCCCGACCGGCATACCGAGCATGGCGTTGCACGCATCGACCCCGCGTCGCCACAATGGCTCTTGTTCCGCAACACCGCTGAGGGTGGTTTCGTGGAAATTGAAATGGACCTTTTCAATCTCCTCGGTCAAAACCGGTGCGTAGGTATCAATGACCTGGAATGCCAAATACGCCTTCAGGGTATCCAGCGGCGTTTCTTCGAGGATCTTCTGAGCCTCTTCGAAGAAACTCGGTTGCCCGACGATGAGTTCCTTGACCTCGGGGATCCCGACAAACTCCGCATACGCGTTCCAATGGAGTCCTGGGTGGTCCGCAGCGAACTTTGCCGCCTCCAACTTGTTGTAGGCCTTCACTGGATCTCTGAGGGCAACCTTATCCCACTGACAAGCCGCAAATTTTGTTTCCAACGCCAAGATATCCTGGGCTGCTTTTTCGGAGTTCTCCCAATCGATCTTGCCAAGCATTTCCGCGACGAACCCGACGTAGGCTTTGCGAATCTCCACATACTGAGGTTCGTCCAAAAGGTAGTAATCGCGATCCGGCAGCGATGTGCCGTCCTGACCGACATAGACCGCATACTGATCCGAGCGTCGAGCGTCGGGTTCGATACCAACACCGAAGAAACTCGCGACCCCACGTCGAGACAATTGACCGGCATACGCCAGCAACATGGGCTTGTTCAAGATCGCGCGGATTTCTTGCACGGCAGGAACAACCGGGGTTATGCCAGCCGCATTGCGCGATTCTAAATCGGTATAGGAACGATAAAAATCGCCGACTTGCTTCGCGATTGGCGATGGCGAATCCGATTGCCCCGCCTTTTCGATGATCTCGCGTATGGCCGCTTTGGTCTCGATGTCCAAAACTGTAAACGATCCATAGTTGGATTGATCGGCTGGAATTTCGGTGGTTTCGAGCCATGTATCGTTTACGAACCGAAAGAAGTCCTCATCCGCTTTGATCGTCTTGCTAAAGTTTGCCTTTTCGACCCCCGAGACTCCCGTCGCAGTTTTTCGCTCTTGTCCGACTGCATCGCAGGCAACGAACAAACCGACGCTCAACCCTGCCACCAAAGCACTCTGGGAAACCCATGCCGTTCGTTTTTCCAACCAAGCACCGAATCGAATAGACATAAGACCTCTCGCTCATTTTCTGCGGAATCCAGGAACCACGCGATGGCTTGTACGGAACTCCGCCAACGCCACGCTCCGGAAAATCCTAACCTCTCGAAACGGCCTACGAAAGTCCCTCACTCCCTCGGCAATATCCAATCGATGCTAAGCGACCAGGACGAAACGTCGCAGCCATTTGCAGAATAGCCATTTGCAGAATTAGGGTGAGAAACTCTTCGAGGCAAATCGCCGAGCAGCAGAGTGCATGAGCGAAGTGGAAAACGCTCAAAGGCTTGGCAATGCCTGAACCCGCCGTTCGCCAGGCCAAGCCATCGGAACGACCAGCAATAGTCCAAAGAAAAACCATGGAAAAGCGACCCGAGCAATCTCGCACCAATCTTCGAGCACCTTCAATCGGGGGCTGAGGGGTTCATTCAACCCCATCGAAACATTGTCCCCCGCCGACTGAAGGATCGAAAGGTAGTTCTCAATCGTTGGCGCATCGACCCCAGCGCGTTGCAGTTGCCATGCGACGTACTTGGCTCCGCCGTGAGTCAACGTTTGCACATCGGTCGAAAAGGTGACTCCATAATCTGGGTCTGCCGCGACCCATTTCCCTTTCGAGAAAACCTCCAAAACCACATGCCCCCCAAGCCCAACAATCCGGGTCGGACACTGGGACTGCCGCGCAATCCATTGAAGAACGGCAACACGCTCGGAGCAGTCTCCAATCCCTCCTTCAACGATGCGCAAGGCATTCTGACTCCTGAGCAAAGGGGGATATACATGCCCGAGGCACCATTGCACCCAGTTCTCTCGAAGCATGACCTTACGATCTACGCTGTGAGTCGTGATCGAATGAACGAATCGGTTCGCCCGAGAAACTTGAAAATCGTCTTGGCCGGCGAAACTCGTCGCAACGGCTTTGAATTGCTCCACCCGGGCTTCCGCTTCATCCGGCCGAAAAAGCGGAGTCGCAACAACGGCAAGCGATGAGACGATCGCCATCAGCCCCAAAACGATCATGAGAATCTTTTGAAATACGCGCACCATTGGCCAGCCACCCCGGTTGATCCGTTCGTGGCTCAATCACTCGCGTTCCTGCATTACTTTGCAGATTTTGGAAAACGAACTGCGCACTCCCCCAGAGATGCTTGATCCAAGCAATCTGTTCGCACTAAACTATGCGCAGCCATTCCCCCAGTTACAGCGCGGAGGTTTGGTTAGAACCGCACGAGAGCCACTAACTTTCGTGCGGTTCGTTTTTTTGCTAGCGTCATCGCGACGGAGCAAGAACAACTCCTTGCCCTCGGCACCCACGAAACCGCTTTGCTTCACGCCTGCGAAGCCATCGCCTCGAGACGCTCATTCAAACACTTCCGGCAATCGAGAGTTCCGCTTCCATGCCTTTTTTTCTACGCAAACGCCCCGTATGAACAAATCGTTAACGTAACCAAAACGCACGGAGTAAGTATGCGAATACCCTCCTAACACGGCTTTCGTGCATCGGATCGGACTTCTTTGTACTCGCTCTCAGTGAAACTGTACTCGTGCTCGAAAGGACGCTAATCACAGAGCCAAGCTTCGACAGAGCCATTTTGCGACAGAGCCATTTTGCGAAAGAGCCATTCTTCGCCCCCGAGCGACTAGACGTGTGCTGACTGAGTCACTCGCCACCAAGGATTGGGTATACTTCAGCTTCCGCGGTTCGCACGTCCACCGGAAAGACGCTTGCACGCCGATGGAACCAAACGCAATCCGCAGCGTTCGAACTCACGGCAGGTATAAACTCACGGCAGGTATACCGACGTAGCTTCATAAGGTAGCTTCGACATCACCCACCCCCTTTGTTCACAGACACCTCAATCGACTTTTGGGAAGCATGGACGCGAAATGGGTTGACCAATTTATCGACTTTGGGCCAGATCCCCTGTTGTCCCACCCTTCGTTGCGGCAATTGCACCCAACGCTGCGACGCATCGACGCCATTTCGGAATCGCCTGCATCCGCCAAGCGAGAACTCCGAGAGTCTATAGCAACGCACGCGCCCAAGCACCCCGGTGTTTACGGCATGATCGATGCACTTGGCCGACTCGTCTACGTCGGCAAATCCAAACTTCTTCGGAGTCGACTGCTTAGCTACTTTCTCCCGGGCAATTCGGATGAGAAAGCAGGCCGCATTATCGAAAACGCCCGAGCGATTGTGTGGGAGCACCAACCCAGCGAACTTGCCTCCCTGCTGCGCGAGCAATCGCTGATTTGCCGATGGCAGCCTCGGTTTAATGTGGTGGGCATGCCACAACGTCAGCAATCCGCGTTCCTTTGTTTTGGTCGAGGCCCCGCAGAGCAACTTTATGTCACCCGCCAATGGGACCCCGAGGCAACCCTATGCAACGGTCCCTTTTACGGCGCTGGCAATCTGCATCGAGCCGTCGAAGTCCTCAATCGCCTCTTCCTTTTGAGGGACTGCAGCCCGAAAACCCCAATGCATTTGACCGACCAACTCTCGCTCTTTGAAATCGATTCGCGAGCGGGATGCTTGCGAGCAGAACTAGGGACTTGCTTAGCACCTTGCCGCATCGGAATTTCAAAATCAGCCTACGTGCATCAAGAATCCTTGGCAAAACGATTCCTTCAAGGAGATCCGCTGGACACGACAGCTCGTCTTGAAGAAGAAATGAAGCGTGCTTCCTCTGGAATGCACTTCGAACGAGCAGCGAGACTCCAAGCAGACTTGAAAATTATCAAGTGGCTTTCATCGCGATTGCAAATGCTAAGCTCAGCCCGTAAAAGCCCTCCCGCGGTTCACTTTGAACCCACCTTTGAATCCATCGGTCGCACCTCGTCTACGCCGATGGCGAATCCCCCTTGTGCCAATAGCATTCGAGGCATGCTTTACCTGATTCGAAACGGGGGTATCGAATACGCCATAAGCGCCCCGAAATCGGACAAAGAGTGGCGCTCGCTAAGGTGCGAAATCATCGCTTGGCTGCAAAGTGACACTCGACTCGAGACCAAATATTGCCGAAGCGAAGACTCGCTCGGTCTCGCGACCGCTTGGTTCCAGAAGCACCCAAAGATTCGCAAACGCTTGATAACGCTTGAGTCGATCGATCAAATCCCGCAAGCATGGGATGACTGGCATTCCCATTGGCTCCTCCCTACTGCGGTTTGAGATCCCCCTCAGACAACCATCCCCAAAGTAACCATCGAACCACCTCCAACGACGATCCATGCCTGTCAAACAAAAAAGGCCAGCGCAATCGCTGGCCTTTCCTGTTATTCGTTGATGTTCTTGTGCTTAGCCGGCTAGCTGTCGCGAAAGAGGCTAGGGTGAGTAGGTCGAACTAAACTCCATCACCACCAGGGCGACGGTTACCTCGACCACCACCAGGTCCCCCTTGTCCGCCAGGTCCGCCTTGTCCACCAGGACCACCTCGGCCCCACTGTGGCTCGGGGAACTTGAACTCAGCACCCTTCAAAGCTTCCATGTCAGCCTTTTGCTTGTCGGTCAAAATCGCCTTGAGTTTGTTGTCGCTCTCTTCGCGCATTTCACGCATCTTGTCGCGCATCTCAGGGCTGAATCCGCCTTGGAACAGCTCACGCATCTTTTCTTGGCTTTCCTTTTCAACATCAGCCATCTTGGCCTTTTGTTCGTCGGTGATACCCAACTTCGCCGCAACCAACTTGCTGTTGATAGCGCGGAGATTGTCTCGCTGAATCACCAAGCCAACCAAACGATCCAATTGCTTTGGATCAAGAATTTCTTCCAACTTGGATTCCGACTCTGCCATCGCCTTACGGATCTTTTCCATGTTGGCTTGCATCGCGGCGGGGTCGGGTTGCTGGCCAGGCTGCGGACGCATGCTCTGCATGCTCTCCATCATCGCCTTACCCATGTCTTCGAGCTCTTTGACTTGGTCGTCGTCCAGCTTCAATTCTTCGCGAACTTCTTTCATCATGAGAAGACCGGAAGTGCCTCCCCCCATGCCCATTCCCATGCCCATTCCCATGCGACCACCGCCAGGACCACCGGCGCCACCCCGGCCCCCGGGACCTTGAGCTACAGCAGAAACAGCGAGTGCACTGACGACACACGCGGCGAACCCGATTCGAGATAACATCTTCATGATTGGCATATCACTGAGCCCCGGTTGAGAAGATTGGAAATAGATGCGACGATAGTGCGACACCCAACGTAGTACTACACCAAATAGTACGACACCAAACAACGGTGCCTCACCGCAAAAAACGCAGGTTGGCAACGATAGCGACGAACCCTTTCGGCCACTCGGCAAAGTAACCGCCCGTTCGGTCGCTTCGGGATTCTAACCCAGCACGAGTGCCTACGTTTCGCGACAAGAAAGAAATTTTTATGGAATCCTCATCGGAAGTTCTCTCCCCCGAGAAACTCCTCGCAATGCGCGACGCGATGCTCGGCCAAATGGTGTTTTCCAGAGATTACACGCTAAACCTCATCGAAAGCGTACCCGACGAATTATGGCTGGCACCCCCCAATGGGGTTCCAACTCATTTTGCTTGGCAAATCGGCCACCTCGCCGTTGCCCAATACGGCCTGATGCTCTTCCGACAACGAGGCAGGGCAGAAGGCGATTTGGATTTAATGCCAGGATGGCTCCGGAAACGTTACGCACGAGGTAGCGTCCCGACGAATGAAGAAACTCCGGAGGCCACCAAGTCCGAAATGCTCGAGCTTTTGGCCAAAATCCACAAAGCGGCCATGGAGTTTGTTCCCACGATGTCCGCGGAATCGTTGGCAGAACCGACCGAGATGCCGTACACGGCCTATCCGATCAAACTCGGAGCGCTTCTATTTTGTCCTCTGCACGAGTCGATTCACGCAGGCCAAATCGGATTGCTACGCCGTGCCCACGGTCTGGATCCGGTACGATAAAGTCCCAGCCAAGGAACCCTTGGTCCGCCGACGCCCAATTCTGTCCGCCGACGCCCAATTCTGTCCGCCGGATCTAAATTCCGTACGCCGAAGATGGGGGTATTCTTCACCGGCAACCCCGAGGAAATGACGGCAACACCAAGTAATCGAACAAGCAACCCGACGCTTTGATGCTTGCATTCGTAGCCACACTGAAGTCATTGGAGCCCGGAACCCCAACGCTCCCTTCAAACTCCAGGGTTCCTGTAAACCCAATGCTTTCACAACACCGACGAACGGACACTGCTCTGTTTTCAGCCCCCCACGATCGGCTATAACCAGAAACGCCACAAAGCATTGATTAACGTTTTGCAACCCACCCTCGGAAACCTGATTTCGCCATGGACGGTAAAGAAGATCGCGAGATTCCAGAACACCAGAGCTACAACCTCAAGGACAAACTGGTCTACGTGGTTTTCCGACTGTTCATCGCAATTCTTCAGTCGATGTCGATCGAACGCTGCCAGCGACTCTGTAGCGTTGTAGCTTACATCCTGACCCACCATGTGAAGATTCGTCGACGGCTCGTCGAGGAAAATCTGCAACTTGTGTTCCCCCAATGGACCCCGACCGAGTCGCGCGATGTCCAGCAAAAAATGTGGGAGCACCTGCTGTTGATGGTCTGCGAAATCGCCCATGCTCCCCGAAAAATCCACCGCGAGAATTGGCACGAGTACTTTCTGATCGCCAACCGCAAACCGATCCTTCAAGTCACCTTGGACCAACGCCCTAAGGTCCTTGTTTCCGGACACTTCGGAAATTTCGAACTCGCAGGGTTCGTAACCGGGCTTTTTGGAATTAGTACCACCACTATCGCACGCCCACTCGATAACGGTTTTATCCACGACTTTGTCAACCGCTTTCGATCGCTCGGAGGTCAACACCTGCTACCGAAAACCGGCAGCGCACCAGCCATCGAAGCACTGCTGGAAAACGGCGGCGGACTCGCTCTCCTGGCAGACCAATATGGTGGCCCAAAAGGCTGCTGGGTCGATTTTCTCGGGCACCCTGCGTCATGCCACAAGGCCCTGGCGCTGTTCACGCTCTCAAGCGGCGCTCCTATGTTGGTATGCAGCAACGTCCGCACGAAGAAACCACTTCAATTCGAACTAAAGGCTCTCGGAATCGCCGACCCCAAAGACCCCCGATGCCCAGACTCCATCCAATCGCTCACCAAATGGTACAATCAGTGCCTCGAAGGCGCTATACGAGAAACGCCACAACAGTACTGGTGGGTCCACCGCCGATGGCGTGGGGAACCACCTAAGCGTGCCCGGTCTGCTGCGACCCAAACCGCAGCAGCATGAAAACCCATTCTGCTTAATGCCGCTTTACCCACTAAGCTAACTGCTACACACGCCTAGCAAACCCAAGACACATGCCGCAGGAACCCTTTCCTTGACCAAAGTTTACCGAGGCCTCGGTCTCTCTTGCACTTACCCTGAAAACTGGCAACTCTCCGAAGAAACCGTCGCGGAACACGCAGATCAACCAACAGTGGTTGGTTTCAATCTGCAAAGTCCCACCAGTGCGTTCATGTCGGTGTACCGCTATCCCAAAAGCGTGTCTCCGGATGAAGCGATCGAGGAAGCTACCAAAGCCATCGCTGCCGATTACGAAGGGATCGAACTGACTTCCTTCGAGCCCCAACGCGAACTCCTCAATGTTGAACTTGCCCAACCGCAACCGAAAAGCAACGTGGCCAACACCAGCCGAGGCACCGACTTAAATTTTTATTACCTCGATCTTCTCATCACGGTCCGACTGATCTCCTTCCAATTCGCTCAGCATACGTTCCTCGTGCAGTTCCAGGCCGAGGACCGCGATTTCACCTCGATGGAACGCGTCTTTCAAGCCATGCTGATTACCGTGATCCAGTCCCTGCAAACTTCCGATCAGCAACACGCGGGCCCCGCCGCCGATCAAGACGGATTCGATGATGGTCGCCTTCACGGGAACCCGTTTGAGATCGATCTCAAGCAATTCGACGATCGCGATACGATGGATGGCGATGAAGAAGTCGGCGACGACGGCTGACGAGAGCGTAGACCATAAACGCTCAACATGACTCAACGTGGACAACACGAACTCGCTGCACATTAAAAAGAAAAAAGCCTCACCCGACAGCGGTTGGTCACGCCCGAAATCCAACCAAAGCCAGGTGAGGCCATTTCTTTTTGATTCAGTGAGCTCGCAGCAGGTAACAAAAACCTGTTATCTGTCGCGATGAAATGAATTTACCCCATCCTTCGGTGCTTTGACACAGCAGCCAACGCCTTTTTTTCAAATTTTAGAATGTTTTCTTGTTCGGTTCCGAAAATCAATTCGCCCGGATGAAAAAACGTTCAGAGAGGGTAACTAACGACCTGGATCGTGTACGCCCTGACACAAACCGAATCCGTCGCACTCGATGGCCGTTTGAACCCTCGCAATGCCAATCTTTAATAGGGCTGATCCCTGTTGCTGCGGATCGAAGCGCTGGATGCTCTACGGGACAAAGACAGGTGCCGTTCTTTCGCCATTGTGGACTCATTGAGTCCAAATACGAGAACCAAGATAAAACACGAAAAAAGCATGGGACCGAAATGCTCGATGGGGCATTTTTAAACTTGCGTCAACGCAACTCCTCGCACTCAGTCGATGCAGTCGATCGGACCGCGGAACACCTGGAGTCGCATGAGTTTTTCTACTCCAGCAGCAACCAAGTCGGCGATTCGACGGAACGACGTACGGCCTGCTGCCCGGTTGGATCTGCTAGCGATGAATTAGTCTCGCCCAATCCATTCCTTGCCCACCCACGGGACCAAGACCGCAGGGACGCGAATCGAACCGTCTGACTGCTGATGGTTTTCCATCACTGCAATAATGGCTCGGCTGATGGCGATGGCTGTACCATTGAGTGTGTGTGTCAAATGGGTCCCCTTCTCGCCCTTGACTCGGTACCGAATATTCAATCGCCTCGCTTGGTAGTCGGTGCAATTGGAGGTACTGGTAACCTCGCCCCACTCCCCGCCTGTTCCACGTCCCGGCATCCATGCTTCAAGGTCGTACTTGCGGTAAGCGGGACCGCCGAGATCCCCGGTAGCAGTGTCAACGACCCGGTAAGGAACCTCCAGCAGATCAAATAACTCACACTCGATCTCGCGCAACTCCTCATGAACAGCGCTGCTATCCTGCGGTTGCGTGAACGCGAACATTTCAATCTTAGTGAATTGATGAACGCGGTAGAGTCCTCGCGAAGCACGCCCAGCCGCACCTGCTTCAGTTCTGAAGCAATGGCTGATCCCCACCAACTTCAACGGCAATTGTTCCGCCTCAAGGACTTGGTTGGAATACATTCCGCCTAAGGTGATTTCCGCGGTTGCCACCAAGTTCAACTCGGTGTTTTCAATGCTATAGATCTGGGTTTCCGGGCCGCGAGGGATAAAGCCGATGCCATGCAAAATTTCCGTATTCGCAACATCCGGCGTCGAAATGGGTACAAACCCCTTGCGAATCAGATGGGCGACAGCAAATTGTTGCAGTGCCAACTCGAGGAGCACAGCATCTCGTTTCAGAAAATAAAAGCCAGCCCCTGCAACACGCGCCCCAGCCTCAAAGTCGATCATGTCATGGATTTGCCCCAACTCCAAATGGTCCTTTGGCTTGAAATCAAACTGCGGAATCGGTGTTTTCCCGCGGGCGATCTCAAGATTCGACGTGTCATCGCCTCCGATTGGAGCGTCCGGGTGGGTCATGTTGGGAACGCGCGCTAATAGGCCATTGATCTCGCGATCCAACTCATCATGTTCGGCTTGCGCTTTCTCCTTCTGCTCGCGCAGCTTGCGACCTTGCTCCTTCAGTTGCTCGCGTTGCTCCGGCGTAGCCTTGCCCATCTGCGAACTGATCGCGTTGGCTTGACGATTATGCTCCTCCGCCTCTGAGAGCTTTGCACGTCGCAGCAACTCCAGTTGCACCACGCGATCGATTTCTGCCGGAGTCCCGCGATGAACGCAATTCGCCTTAACAGCTTCCGCATTGTCCACTACGAATTTTCGATCCAGCATTTTGGGTGTTTAGGGGGGCTTGAGGAACGCTTCGAAATACAAACGCAGACACCTTCCTGAATCGATCGGCCGCGTACAACCCGCAGAGTTTATCCAATTCCTAGCAAGTTTGGAAACGGCGGTTTGTCCTGTCGCGTAAAAATATGCATGTCGCATCGGTCGATCGGCCCGAATCCCATAATTGCCAATCGTTTCGCCCAAAATCCGGTTCCGGCAGCTGCCTTGTTGCCGAGAAACCTCTCATGCGCTGCTTTGGGCTGCGCCTCGACGATCGCGTTGGATCCGCGATTGAATATGCCATGGACGGTGGTCTCGAAATTCCTCGAACTCAGGAAGCCCCCCATGAAACTATTTTCAATCACCTTCGCGCTTTCCGCCTTGGTCACCTTCACCGCCGGTATTTGCTACGCACAGGACTCCGGCAGCACGGGATCGGCGCCGATGCCTCGCGCTCGGTTCGAAAAGTCTCCAGCTCAAAACTACATTATGATGCGCGCTCGCCAAGAATCCGAGCATCGAAACGCAGTGCTTCGTCAATACGAAGCGTCCGGATTTAATTTTGGCCAACCAGAGATCAACGGCAACTTCTTCTTCTCTGCCGTGACTCCTCGCACCCGTCGCTTCGTCGCAGTGCAAACCTACACAGTCCTTCCGGGAAACGATTACGGCTACTAGCTGCCTAAGGTAATTCGTCCATCGAGCGAAACGAAAGTGGCCTCGCATTCCTGCGAGGCCACTCGTTACATCGTCGATCGGTACGGATCCACTTGCGATCTGCATCGACAGCCAGTTCTTCCGCCACCACCGATTACCGCGCCACGCACAACAGCTCGACCGCCGCACGCGTGACGCAATTTACGAACCGCTCAAGGATTGGTCATTCCGTCGTTTGCAAGGTCATCGACATTACCACGGGTGCCGACGCATCCCGGCCCTTGACCAAGCTGATTTTCTTTAGCGACTTCCGCTCCTTGGGTTGCACGCTGAAATAACGGATCTGGCGACCAGCAAGATCGAACGCGAAATCGCTCTTCGGGACATCCACGCGTCGGATGTAATCTGCGAAATGCTCCCCGTTGATCAGTTCGTGATCCTCTGTCGTGTCATCGTCGTATGTGATCCTGACGATCATGCTGACAGAACCCTCACGCGTTGCAGGGAACGACCAGCCACCCACACCACTCAAAAAGTGGATCGCGACGGCTGGGGAATTGCATACAACGTCGACACTCTTGGGCATCTTGGGTGCCATCTTTCCGTTGGGACCGTTGAGCATAATGGCATTCGGGACCTTGCCATCCTGCGGATCGACCAACACAAACGGAATCCCCTTGAAGAACTTAGGAGTCCAATCGGGGAAGACGAGTCGTTCTGCTTCACCCTCAGGATCGAAGAACATGCCACGCGATGTGATCGAGGTTGCTACCCCAGCGATCGACAACGGCACATACTTGCCTTTGCTGGTCAAAAACTCGAGAAGATCTCGCATTTCATCCCGTGTCATCTGACTTTCAAACCCTTCGGGCATCAGCGACTTTTGCGAACCGCTCAACCGTTCGATGTCTTCGCGAAGCACCACCTCACGTTTGCCTTGAACGTTCACGATTTCGATCGATGTCTTGCTCTCACCAGCCATCATCCCTGTAACGATGTTTCCATCCACCGTTTGGACGTTGTACGTTCGGAAGTTCCCTTCCACACTTCGATTGGGATCGAGAATGTTAATCAACAATTCCCCCTTAGGATGAACCGCCATGCCGGTCAATTCAGGGCCGATTGCATTGCCGATATCACCATGCTTGTGGCACAAGGCGCAATGCTTTTGATAAACAGCCTTTCCTTGGGCTGAATCTCCCGATTCCGTCGTGAGTGGCATCCACGCGTCGACAACCTTTTGCCGGTCCGCGTTCGGAATTCCGCCGCTGTTCTTCATCATCGCGATCGCCTTTTCACGGATCTTGGCGTCCGGGTGATCGCGAAGCAATTGCCGTTGATCCAGTTGAAGGTCGTTGACGGTCAGTTTGCCACCCTCGATCGCCTCGATCAACTCGCGAGTCATCTCAGGACGCCCCAGGATCATTCGAATGCTGTTTCGAAGGAAATCGGGAGGCATGGACTGCGATTGCTCGAGCAACTTGCCAACCAGTCCGTTGACTTTGCTTCCCCCAAGCGCCGCCACCATTCCAGCGGCGAAATCAGGAGTCGATTGCGCGTTGACTTGCGACATCAGCGACTCGAGGACTTTCTCACTGGTGGGCTCGAGCAAAATCATTTGCTTGGCAGCAGCCAATCGCTGTGCTGGATCCAGCTGTCCGTCGTTGACCATCGTCAGCAATTCAGAACGAATCTTTCCAACAGCTTCTTCGAGCTTTCGGACCCCCAGCGAACTCGCCAATTGGATGACTTGGCCCTTGACATCCAACGGCAGATCCCCTGACAACCAATTGGCGACGAAGGCATCACTGCTCTTGTCGGACAGCTCAATTCGGTAATCCTTGGGCCATCCACGGACCAATCCGGAAATCACACTGGAAATGACCTGTGGGTTGGATCGGGATTCGATCAACGCCGCCATTGAATCGGCTTTTAGCTTGTTCCGTGCGGCATGCTCCGCAACAATCGCTAATCGACCTGCGAGTTCATTCGAAACGTTGACCTTTTGCGATGCAATCCGAGGCAGCAGATCCGCAGCATGGGTTGCAGCAGCGCTGGTCCATGCATCCAACAACCATCGATCAGTCGCTGACTCGGAACTGGCGATGATCGCTTCGGCAACACCTGGTGTGCCAGCTGGGCAATCCGCCAACTTCAGCAGTGCAGCCAATTTAACTTGTGGATCCTCGGCCCCTAAAAGCTTAGCCTCAAGGACTTGCGCTGCCGTAACCTCGCTCGGAACGGCCGCAGCCACTGCGTTGCGAGCAACACCGGCGCTTGGGTGACGCATGGTTGCAGCCACCAAATCGCCAGACCATTGCCCATGGGCTGCTAAAACCCAGATCGCATGAATTGCGCCAACATTCAAACCAGCATCATCGACATTTTTGTTTTTGACGAGAGCTTGCAAGGCCGCGATGGTCGCGGGCTCCAGCTTGCTCTTTTCTACCAGCAGCCGTTGGGCGGCCCGCCGCCAGAACATGTTGGGATGCTGGAGGGCTGCGACGATGGAACTCTCGCTCGCCTTTACCAATCCACCCCGCACCAATGCGTCCCCGCGGCTTAACTCTTCCGTCGACATTCCCTCCGAGCCGTTGTAGACAACTCGGTAAACTCGGCCGTACCGTTTGTCGCGCAATTTGGTCTCGTAGGCGTTCCCTTTGCCCGTTTCAAAACCTTGAGGCGTTGGGTTGTGTTGCACGATGAAGTTGTACCAGTCGAGAACCCAAACGTTTCCGTCCGGTCCCACTTCCGCCATGATCGGTGCAGCCCACTCATCGTTGCTCGCCACCAAATTAAAGGGACTGGTGGATCGATATCCAGCCCCATCGCGAGAGAGCACAAAACTGCCAACCAAGTGCCCAGTCGGCTCACACACGAACGCCAAGCGGTTCCACCAATGCTTGGGGTAGTTTCTAGCGGTGTAAAGCGCATGTCCGGCCGCCGCAGTGTAACCACCATGCCAGTCGACTTGACGGACATTCTCGGTAACTGGATCGAACTTGAATCCGTCCGCAATGTTGCTGAGAACCTGCGGTGACCAACCGGTCACACGTTCGTAGTAGCGGTTCGGGATCGGCATGAAAATGCTGGGATTTCCGTTCGCCGTCGATCCGAAAATCAAACCTTCTTCACTGATTCCAAAGCCCCAAGTGTTGTTGTTCGTCGAACGGATAAACTCGAGCTTGCTGACCTTCAGCGAATGGGAATCAAATTTTGTTGTAGCCGATTTTTCCGTCGATCCGTCCTTTGCAATCGCATAGACCGGCGCCGTGCTGCTCGAAGGCGATTGCTCCAAAGCAAACCGCCAAAAGCCTTGACGGAATCCTTGTTGCTTCTCGCCGTTGATTACTGGATACGAGTCATTGTATCCCTGCATGGCCCAGATCCAGTTGTCCAAACCATACTGGAAGTTGCTGACGCCACCGTGCGTATCACCCATCGCCCAACCGGTGATCAACTCTTGTTTCATATCAGCGACATCATCGCCATCGGTATCTTTGAGATAGATGGTCTTGGTTCCATCCTGGACCAAAACGCCGCCTCGGTAGGAGACAATCGCGGTTGGGATACTCATCTGGGATGCAAAGACAGTGAACTTGTCCGCTTTCCCATCTCCGTTGGTGTCCTCGCAAACGCGTATACGATCGCGACCTTTGCCCGGCACTTGCAATTCGTTTGGATAATCCACCGTTTCGCAAACCCAGAGCCGTCCACGCTCATCCCAGTTCATCGCGATCGGCTTGCCACCCAAACCTGCAATGCCCTTGTCCGCTTCACCGTCGAGCATGTCTTTTTCGCTGGCCCAAAGCTTCACATCGAATCCCTCGGGAGAGATGTAATGCTTTTGCGATTCGACAGCCGTGATCGGATTTTGCATCCGGCTCTTGCGTTCACCTTGAACACCCCATTTTTCGTTGGGAGTGTAATTTGGAATCTCCTTACCAACGTCGGCAAAGGTGAACTCGGCAACATCCTTTCGAGCGGCCGTCATTTTGGGAGTGTCGAATCGGCTCGGATCGCTGTAGCGAGGAATCTTTGACAAATCGCGTTTGCACGCCCACGTAATCCCGCGAGCAACGAGGTTCTGGAACCCTTCATTTCCCCACGTATCCATGTTGTGCCCCCACGCCGTGTAGAAGACCCGGCCTTCTCCATGCGTGCGGATCCATGTCCAAGGCTCGGCTTGGGTTCCCTCGGCCAATTTGCCTTGTCGGCGTTCCTCAAGAACAATTCGATCCTTAGTGTTGTGCATGTGATGAATGTATGTTTCATCCCAACTTTCAAAGCCACCGAATCCAAGCATGATCGGATGCTTTGGGGCCACGATGCGCGTGGTGAATCGCTGACCACCATGCTCTTTGAACTGCGCGCCCACCAATGCTACATACGCTTCGGAATTGCGGAAGCAGAACGACGCGCAGTGCAGAGGAATTATCCCCTTACCAGAAGCGACATAATCGAGCAGGGCTTGCTCCTGCTCCTTGCCGATCGCGTCGATGTTCGCATAGATCAACAAACCATCGAACTCGCTGAGTCGCTGCTTTGTCAATGAATTCGCAACGTCTTCCGAATAGACGATCTGGATTCCATATTTTTTCATCGCTGGCTCAAGCACTCGATACAGATCCGAAGGCCGATGGTGACCTTGATCCCCAAGAAAGAGAATCCGAATCCCTTCCTGCCCAAACACAACGCCGTGCAAGTGCGTTCCAGAAAACGCAATGAGCATCGGAATCAAGGCGAATAACATGCGGCAAAGAGTCTGCCACGCTTGCGACTGTCCAAATCCTGATACGTTCATTTTTTCTTCTCTATGTAGGATGTACTCTTCGATTGATCTGCTGTCGTGCTCTGCTATTACGATGTCGCTCTCCGCCGGGAGTATCCCTTTTGAGGCACCCAAATAGCGAGGAGCTAACCGCGTTATTTTCCAAGCGTAAACGCTGGCAATTTCACAACCTGACCACCGTTGACGGCGCTTTGATGCGCACAAATACCAACACATGTCCAGTTCGCGGATGTGACCGCATTGGGCCACGGATCCCGGTCTTCGACCAGAGCGCTGACAAACTCGTGGACCAAATGGGGGTGCGATCCTCCATGCCCTCCACCTTGGATGAACGACAGGTGGTCCGCATCCTGAATGGATTGGGTGAACTGTCGGATGGGTTCCGGTAACAGATGCGCGTAATCAGGGACCTCAATCTCCTCAGCGATCTCATGCTCCGGCTTTTTGGCAGTGTGCAAAATGTGCGGCTTGCCTTCGACCAGCGACCACTCGAAGCTCTTTTTGGTTCCGTACACATCGAAACTCTCGCGATACTGGCGCGCGGTATCAAAAAGGAATCTCCAAATGTGGGCGGCAACATCGCTGTCCTGAATCTTGATATGGCAAGACTCCACAGCAAAGGAATTGCCCGACTTCTTTGCCAAATCTGGACGGATTGTTCCCGAACCAAAGCAAGAAACATATTCCGCCAATCCATTGACCAAACCGAGCACCGGAGACACTACGTGCGTGGCGTAATGCATCGGAATCATTCGCTCCCAATACTCTGGCCACCCGTCCATGTCTTGGGGATGCGACGCCGCCATGTATTGAATCTTACCAAGCTCCCCCTTTTGATACATTTCCTTAAGGAACAGGAACTCACGACTATACACGACCGTCTCCGCCATCATGTATTTTTTGCCGGTCGACGCGACCGCTTCGCAAATTTGATCGCACTCCTCGATGGTGGTCGCCATGGGGACCGTGCACATTACGTGCTTACCGGCCTTGAGTGCCTGCAGACTCATCCACGCGTGGTCCGGAATCGGAGAGTTGATGTGGACGAAATCGACCTCGGGATCCTCGAGTACCTTCGCATAATCCGTGTACCTCTTAGCAATCCCGAAACGGTCGGCGACCGCATTCATTTCCGCCTCGTTTCGTCGGCATACCGCCACGACTTCCGCATGGGGATGACGCTGATAAATCGGGATGAACTCAGCGCCAAAGCCAAGTCCGATCATGGCCACTTTGACTTTCTTAGTCATGCTTTTGCAACACTCCAGAATGGAAGAGGGTGGGAGGAACTCGAACCGCCGTTCTCGGCATTATCGACCGCTACCATCATCCCCATTCGCTCAGCAAATCGCTATGCAAAATTGCGCAAAAAACCTAAGCTTTTTTACATCGCCTTCGATAGCCAACACGATGCAAACCCCTCGGCGCATTCCTGCAGATGGCAAGTCCAACGAGACACCATGCTTGATTTCCAAGGCTCGCGCTTCAGGTCGGACCTTCTCGTACTCGTACTAGGTGAAACGGTACTCGTACTCGAAAGTACGCAAATGACAGCGTCCGTCGTTGACCACGAACGACTTGACGTGCATCGACGGGCGGTCGAGCACTTTTGAATTGCGTTGCGTCAACGCCTCGCACTCGGTCAACGCAGGCAATATTACGTTGTATTCCAGCGTGCCTTACTTGCAATATCCAACACCTAGTTCACTGGAGTCCAACACCTAGTTCACTGGAGTTGGATGAATCCAAAGCCATAGATGTAAAAGATTGGCCCGCGCAGATTAACCATCCCAACTCTGACCGTCCCAATGGACCACGCGTTCCAGCCATCCAACCAACGCATCGGAAAACAGTCGTAACAACAGATCTCCTTTCGCGCGGCTAGCTGCGTCGGGAACGCCGATGTAGCCTGGGGCAGTCCGGTCCGCTGTCTTCCATGCGCGAACACCTGGCCGAAAGGGATTGCCTGGATCGACGGGGATAAGTTCCTTGTAATCGCCGACCAAATCAGGGCGTATCGACAAAACCATCGAGGTTTCCCATTCGCATGCATGCCCCATCTCACGTTGTACGATCGAAGCATCCTCACTCCAGGGTTCCACGCCGAGCCCCCAGTAGGTCGTCATCAACAGCAACAGGTCCGAGCGATTCGCGTACTTTTGCCGAACCTCGAAGGTCGCTTGTTTCGCAGGCACGTCGTTCCCACCATGACCATTGATAAAGACGATTCGACGGAACCCTTGTGAAATCGCATTCTCCATCAAATCGCACAGCAAATCTAAATAGTTGCGGGGCGAAGATGAAAGGGTGCCGGAAAAATCTAAGTGGTGATGGGAATTCCCAAGCCACATCAAAGGGGCAAATAAGACTTGATCCTTCAGCCGTTCCGAAACACTCTCCATCAATTTCGACGTGATCAACGAATCCGTCCACACAGGCAAATGAGGCCCATGCTGTTCGATCGCAGCGATCGGAAATACGATCGGGGTATCCGGGGCCAAGGCACGTATTCTTGGAGCACTCAATTCTGCAAATTGCACACAGCACCTGTCCAAAAGTATTCGGGAAAGAAAAAATCTATTTCCGGAAGAATGTAAGAAGAATGTAATTCGACCACGCAAGGGTATTGTAGCAATCCATCTCGGCCAACGGACCACTGGAATCGCGCCAATGCGTCGTCAGCCCAAAATCGCGGAGCACTCCGATCGCAACGAGTCCGCGAAGTCCCGAATACCGCCTTCCAATCCCCGCGCGAGGGCTTTGCATTCATGCTCATACTCCCGAGCACAAACGCGAGTCTCCAGAGAACAAGTGGATTTCAACTGCGAGATGCGCGGAAACCGAAGGCTTTAAAAAGTACCGATTCGGTTCGTTGCTGACGATGGTCGCGGGCTATACGCTGCTCAAGCATCCAACCTATAGGACTGAAGCGAAATAGTCACGCACCTACTCCTTAGGGAGGACAAACTCCGTAGGCAAATTCGCTTGATTGGCGTCAGCCCAAACCCGTGTCGTCATCTCCAGCTTTTTCTTGCTCGGCGTCGCGGGGTCGTCGAGCAACACCCAAACAACCTTTTGGTCCTTTTCATTCGGAGACTTGACCGTGGTCACGGGATTGGCGCGCCGAGCCAAAGCCGTCAGCACCTGCCGCAGCGATGTCTCCTTGAAATCAAAACCTCGAATTTGTTGATTCCTCGTGATCCCTTCTTTCTGAAACGCTCCACCATTGATGGCCATCGGCAATGCCTCGACGCCGCCGGTATGACTGTCTCGAACCTCATTCGAAATGGCTTGCAATACCGCTTCGAGCGATTCCTGTTCGAGTTTGATACTGATCTTCGCTTCGAGCAATTCCTCTGGCGTTTTTTGGGTGGTCGGAGTCGGTTTCGCAACAGCTACTTTGCTCGTCGTCGCGCCCGTATCAGCCTGCAACGCCATCCAACTCGATATGGTCATATTGAGGACAGCTTCGCTCGGCAAATACGCATTTAATACCACTTGGCCGTCTTCCGAAGCGGCTCGTGTGAATCCGACCAACTTGCGAAGCATTTGCGGGTAGCGATTGGCGAGAGCTCTCCAATAGGGATCGGCTGGCTTTGCCGTAAATCGCGATTCCATCTCATCCGGCAAACCTTCAAGTCGTTTCCTTGCTTCTGCAGCGTCTCGAAACGCGCTTTGCAGATCGTTTCCAAGCGTCCTCACCTCGACGTACCATGCCGGCTCCAAATGAGTTCGGATCATCAGTGCTTGAACATTGTCATCCACAAAAGATCGGAGCAATGAAAGGACTTTCCCCGAGTGCTCCCCCATAAGCATCTTGCCATCCCCATACAAGAAGCTGGGAGCGGCAAGCACCGTTACGTCCGCGCGGCTGTCGGTAGCCTGTAGCAGCACTTCCATCTGCCGTCGAAGCGGCCCAGACTTGCCTTGGTTCTTTGCCAATTGCTCAATCAACCCAACGGGCCCAACCGTAATTCGCTTCACAGATGCGTTCGCATCCGATCTCAATTCTTCCGCCGCAAATGCGACCTGCTGGCCATCGACCGGTGCAATCCAAAACGTCTGCGAAGGCCCACTCTCGGAGGTGACCTTCTTTGGCTCCATCGCCTCCGAGGCGACGATCCGCTCGGCGAGTGGCTTACTATCCGTATACGTGAAACGCACCACACGCTGGAATGTTGATATTTCAGCCCCTGGATACCATGCAATCGCCACCGAATCGAGACCTTCTCGATTCACCCATGCAAACTCAGGAATCGACAACGCGTTTCCTTGAACATCCTGCCACCATTGCAGCAATTGATCGACAGGCTTCCTTTTCTCAATAGCCGCACCAGAAAGAAAAACCAAGGTTTCAATCCCCATCGGCAACATATCCGTCGAATACGGCGACCCGATCGTCGGAGGAGTCCAAGGCGACTTTCCGTCATCCTCCTTCAGCGCGAAATACTCAAGCATTGGGTCGATCGCGACTCGCTCTTTTCCCGTGTCACTCGCAACGCTGGAAATAACCGTATCGTTTTGTGCGACCTCCACTTTATTGCGATCCTGCGGCTTGATCTTTACAACACCGCCATTGGTGTTCCGGAGTACCAGCACGAGCAATAACATCATGAGGAGCGAGCAAACGAAAACCATTGGCATAAACCATACGGGGCGTTTCGCCTTCCGCTTACCCTTGGCTCCTCTGCCCCCAATCTCTGCGACTTTCTTGCCCTTCGGATCCCCGTCTTTGGAGCGAGGCTTCTTCTTTTTCTTCTTCGTTCCCCCTTCTTTCACGTCAAAGGCGTTAAGCTTATCAAGCACAATCGTGGGCTTGCTACTTCCAGCCCCGGCAACCTTGTCCGCTCCCCTATCCGCAACATCCTGTGAGCCATCAGACTTGGGCTCGACCATAGCCCCCGACTTCACTTTTACTTCGGAACCACTGGGAATATCACGTGCCTCGTTCGAGTGCGCAGCCCCATCGGATTTGACCTCAGCTTTGACCTCAGCTTTGACCTCAACTTTGGCCTCAACTTTGGCCTCAGCTTTGGCCTCTCCGTTGGAAGGGCCTTTGATTTCCGAAGTAGCCTTGGATGCGCCCAGGAGCGGATTAGATATCTCCACCAAGGGAGGCAGCACCGTCGGACCTATGCCTTGCTCCGGATTCGCGACAGTCGGTTTCACCGCAGGTGCACTCGCCGACGGCGCTCCAGGTATTGGCGTGATCTGTGGTACCGGCGATGCCGCATTCTTCGTGTTCGTACCTTCAGCCGGAAGGTTCGGCAAGTTTGCCCCTAATGATGCCACTCCTGATTGCGACGGAGAAACAGCAGGCAGAGCCGTCGGGGTAGTTGGTTGTGGAACCGCTGCTGCCGACTTCTGATCCTGGGAAGGGGTCGGTCTGGGCGTACCACCCTTGGACTCGCGTCCAGACTCCTCCGCCGCACGCATCGCTTTCGAACTGCGAGCCCCAGGTTCGCTGGATGTTTCTCTGGAAGGGGATGACTTGCCCCCCTCCACTTTGGATGGACCCGACTTCAAATCACCCGATTTGTTGTTGGTGGAATTTAGTATTTCCTGCCCCGACTCCGATTTCGAGATCCCTTTTTTCTCGGGGCTTGCTTTCTCGGGGCTTGCTTTCTTGGGGGCGTTTACCTCGGGAACCTCGTTTTGCCCCGTAGGCGGGCCAGCAGGTATTGGGGATACAGAACCGGTATCGACAGATTGTTTGGTCTCTCGTGACTGTCGGCGTGACTCAACCTCGGACAAAACTTCCCTCGCAACGTTGCCCGGCGATGGAACTGTCACAACTGCTGGAGATGCCTGACGGTCCTTTGCATTCTTATTCGTTGCAAACCCGGCGAAACGCAACGCCTGAAGAAAATCGGTCGCGTTGCGGAATCGGACACTTGGTGATTTCGCCAAGAGATGCATCAAACATTTTGCGAGCGCATCATTGAGCCCGTCGGGAATAAGTACGGGGATTTGCGCATGGAGCATCGCCCATTTGCCGGGAGGTGCATCGATTCCTGGCTGGAATGGCCATTGCCCAGACAAAGCTCGGAACCAAACACAACCGAGAGCATACAAATCGCTCTGTTCGGTCGGCTTCGCTCCAGAGCATGCCAACTCTGGTGCTGATACGGCGAATCGATCTTGATCGCCACCCAATACCGATGGCGTACCGGCACCGTACGCGGACGCAGGGGGGAAAAGTGGGTCTCGCAAAAGTCGAAATCCACCCTCGGCAGTGCACTGAATGGCATCGAGCGAAATCCGACCGTGCACCAATCCCGACTCATGCATCGCTTGCAAACCGCACGCGACGTCGCGAGCCATCTGTGCGCATGCTTCGCTATCGAGCGGCCCATCCATCAGTCGCGCGGACAGAGTTGGTTCATTGGTACGCGTTCCGGCCACAAACAAATGCTGAAGCGTAGCTCCCGAAACGTTCCATTCATCGAGATGCTCCGACTTCGCTTTGCAATGCTCTTCGGCCCATACCATACTCGGGGGCCAATCGTGCAGAGGACCTGAGACCAAACTCGGGGCTGCGATAGCAACAACCGCGTAATTCGACTCGGTCCCTTGGTCGCCGGAGACTCCTTGGTACCAATAAGGCCCCCACTCCGACTCTAAAGAACGTACGACGCGGATCGCACCCAGTTGAACCGGGTGGGACATCCCCTTGTAAAGCACATTCGCTTGGTACGGCGTCAGGTAGCCTTGGCCTACCAATTCCTTCGTGAGCAATCCTGGATCCGACAAGGCTTCTTTGCCAACAGCGGCAGCGACGCTTTTCGCCCATCGACGGCACTCCTCGGGCGAAGCTAAGCCCGAAGAGTGGATGCGTTCCCAAAGTTGTACCGTCGTCGGCTGCATTATTCGCAATGTTCCTTCAAGTCCGATTGTACCGCGAATGGGGCTGATTCCTCATCGCCCCCTGTGGTCCATTGGGATCATCTCCGCCCCAATCGAATCACTCTACCTAAATTCTGCTTCCCATGCCTCATTTTTGGAAGATCCGACCGCTCAAGTGTCCGATGGTAACTCCGTTGTGGAACCTGACGGTTCTCTCCAACAACGGTTCCCGGCAAAAATCGGTCCTGGCAGGATGGGAATGAACTCTCAAATCATAGTCAAACCAAATGCCGCTGAGGTGGCGTCGACCGTCTGCGAGTGGCTTATCGAGGCGATTCAGACCGCAATCCGGGAACGTGGCAAATGCAGCATCGCCCTCTCCGGAGGCTCGACCCCGAAGCTGCTCTACGAAAAGATTGCTGAAAACGAACTGCATTGCGTGGACTGGTCGAAGGTGGTTTTACTGTGGGGAGATGAGCGAAATGTTCCCCAGGATCATGAAGATAGCAATTACGGAATGGTCAAACGAGCTTGGCTCGAACGCGCCGAAGCAACCCGGCAACCTCGAGCGATCCCCCAAGTATACCCAGTTCCGGTCCATACCAGCGCCCCCGATCGCACCGCTCACGAATACAGCGAAACAATTAGGAATGTACTGGCCGAAAACATCGATAAAGCCGGAGCAAATACCAGCGGCTCCGCGATAGCGCCCAGCGATCGCGGTGCGAAATCCAACCTACCAACAATCGATATCGTTCTGCTAGGACTCGGCGACGACGCTCACACCGCCTCCCTGTTTCCCGAGACCCAAGCCCTCGAAGAATCAGAAAACCTCTTTGTCGCAAACTTCGTCCCCAAGTTTGAAGCTTACCGTTTGACGATGACACTCCCGCTAATAAACGCCGCAAAAAAAGTGGCGTTCCTGGTTTGCGGACCCTCCAAACGAGCCGCTATCGATGTCGTATGGCATGGACCACGCCAAATTGAAAAGTACCCCGCTCAAGGTATCCATCCGGCGAACGGCGAACTTCTTTGGTTCCTCGATGTCGCTGCGATGCCGGAACGCCGACAAGGTTAACCGGCAACCCGCCCCACCAACACGAAGCCTGGTATCCATTCACAGATAAAAGTCATGCTTGTGCCAGTGAAACGCTGCTCGCGCTCAGTCAAACGCTGCTCGCGCTCGTTATCGAATCGACGGAACCATGACAGAATACCTATTGGACCATGACCGAATGGATGTCGATCGCCTTTCGATCGAATAGGTCCCGAACGCTTTTGAAGCCTCGCGGTCGTTTGCGAAATGGCAATGCATGTTGGAATTTCGTCCATCGCTCTAACGCGTCTGCCGAGCTTGGCCAACCCAATCGAATCCAACCTCGTCCACCCATCGCTTCTGCAACCAGCGACCTAACGGACCGCATTCCCCTGTTCCAATCGATTCGCCCCGCATGCTGGCTGCATGCCAAACACATGCCGAATTGCCGAGCAGCAGCACTTCCGCAGCCGAATTTAGTTCCTCGAACGCGACGTCTCGAAAAACGATCGCGTCCCCTCGCTCCCTGAGCCACATCTCAACCACCTCAAGCGAAGTCCCGACAACAATCTTTTCCTTGGGGGGTGAAACAATTTCACCACTCGAAGCAACCACCAGCAGATTGGCAACCGAAGTATCCGAGACAAAACCTGCCGACGTGCGCAAAAGCCCCAGCGATGCATCCCCATGCTCTAAGGCTTCAAGGTCCGCAAGAAAATAGTTCAACCGACTGCGAGACTTGATCGATCCAGGCAAACACTCACCAGCACCCGACGCGATCTGAGTCGGCACCAAATCCGCACCTTGGGTTAACCAAATCCTAATCCGGCGCCAGGATAGCGGTAGCAGATGGAACATGCATTGGACTCTGTCCCCCGAGCGTTCCATCGAGCCAGGAGAAACCACAACCACCAAACTTACATCCCCTTCGTGAGCTACCAACTCACGATTCAGCTCGATCAACCGTTCCATCGTGTCCCGTAATTGAGGCAGCACCGACGGAAGGTCGATGTGGAGCAATTCCAAGCCACGGGATAGTCGGTGAACGTGCCGCTCCAAGCTCGAGAACACTCCGCCCGGCAATTTGCCTCCAAACGTGCGAATCCTCTCCACCAAAAACGCACCGTAGAGAGAGCCGTAGTCGATTACAGACCACGACATCGCCTGGAGTGTCGATTCATCAAACCTCTCCGCTTGCGAATCCCACCGCAAACCTATGCTATTGAGAAATGCAGGATCCAATCGATTCGTTCCATAGCAATGTATCTAGCACCGTGCCAAAGTAAGGGCACTCGCCATAATAGCTTTTCTCACTATGGGTCGTACCGATCACAGAACCGCAATCGTATTGGCGGATCTTGGATTGTCCAGCCAATGGAACCGTAACCCGCGGGTCGGAACTTCCTGATAGCCCAACGAATCCCGCAAAACCTGCCGCAACCGGCCGCGCCCCTCCATCCAGAAATCGGAAACGCCGGAGAATCGGATCCTTCGAATTGTAGAGGTTTACCATCGCGTCAACACGATCGAGAGCCATCCGGTGCTTGCCGTTAGTCATCAGCCAAGTTCTATCCAGCGCCGGGGCCACAAGCCCAACGCGGTATACCGATTGCACAGCTTCGTCCGGCGCAACACTCCGATGTGCGAACCCTGGAATCGATCCCCCCGATGCCAAATGAAGCGCTCCGGTGACCGACCTTGCCCCAAAGGAAAACCCAAGCACGCTGACTTGCGAGTGCCGCCCCAATTTCTCGAGGAGCCAAGCCACATACAAAGCTTGGCATTCGGCAGATTCCGCGTTCTCAAAAACATCATGCAACGGCTTCGACTCACGCTGACTCGGCCATGAAAACATGATCAACCGATACGGTCGCGAGGCGCGGGGCTTCAGGTAGTTATTGATGATTAAAACGCGATTGAGCGAATTGTTGCGCTCCATAAAATTGCCGTGAACATAAAGAATCGGCAATCGTCCATCATCCGCCAATGCCTCGTCGAGCGAATCTCGCACCCATCCTCTCCCACATTCGAATCGATGGACGTCGAAGCCGGGATTGTCGGTGTTGATGCAACGAAAACGATCAGGCAAATGACGTGTGGAAATCTCCCAAACCTCGGACATCTCCTCCGGGGTACTTTTCGGAAGTGGCGTCTCGGACCCAGTGACCTCAAGGTCGCGTACCGAGACCGGGCTAGTCGCGTTCTTCGGAACCAGGGCACCGGTGCCATCCTGCTCGTTGACGGCAGTAGGCTCGTCTTCAGCACGGGGCTCTCCAGGACGAACCGGCAATGCAATTCCGCGGGGCACGGCAATCGTTGCCGAGGTCGTAGAGGTTGCACTTGCAGTGGCACTTACTGTGGCACTTACTGTGGCACTCGCAGTCGCAGTCGGACTCGCGATTGTATTTGCAGGAGATGCAGCGTCCCCCTCGTCGGCGATCAAGTGCTGGTGGACAGGCGAGCCGAAGCACATGACAGCGCCTAGGGATAACGCTACGCACAGCTTCGAGCAACCAAGAGTGACGTTCATAGTGAGCCTAAAGCCACGAGGAATGACGACCAACCTAAGAGCAGAAATCCTATCTGCAGCCGCTCCTCCGATGAACTGACGAAAAACTGTAACACTCGAATCGATCACGAGCGTTAGGAAAAGAACGAGGATTGTGGAAAATTTTCTGGGTTCCGTTTGCACGACCTGAACGGTGACGTAGAGTTGCGGGTCAAAAACTCGCTAGGCCTTGAAATATCAAGTGCCCAGGCCAGATTTCTAGGGCCGACGCTGGTCGGCCCAATTCTCGGGGGAGAAAAAGAATGATGAGAAAAACAGCACTCGTGACCACGGCGTTCGTGCTCACACTCACCGGTTGCAACGCCTGCAACAGCATGCGCCAATCCGTTACCGGATTGTTCCGCGGTTGCGGTCGAGCCAACAATGTCGGAGCCCCTTGCGATGCGGGCTGTGAAATGGGAGCCGCGGCGCCATGCGATCCATGCGCACAATCATCCGCACACTACGGTGGATACGATGACGCGATTGTCGGGACGACCTACGAAGGTGGTATCAGTGGTAGCTACGCAGGGACTGTCGACGGCGTGACCATCGGCTCGCCTGCAGGTTCCACAATCAGCACCATCCCATCGGGATCGTACATCGGTTCCCCGACTCCTGCAGCCGCTCCACGCACGGAAATGGTTCGCCCCAAGCCCGCGAACTAGATCCCTATCGGAGATTTCTGGTTGGACGCGGTCACTTTACGACTTCTCGTAAGTTAATTCCTGGCCCAAAATGCGGTAATTCCAATATCGCATTGAAGTTAGGAATAAAGATATCGTGATCAGCGAAACAGCCGTAGTCGACAAATCGGGAGAACGCGTCCGAAGGATGTTTGCGGAGATCGCACCTCGCTACGATCTCCTCAACCATGTTCTGTCCCTGAATATTGATCGGTACTGGCGCTGGAAAACGCTTAAGCTGCTCAAACTTCAGCCGGGCGTTCCTTTTTTGGACGTCTGTACGGGAACAGGGGATTTGGCAATCGCTGCGTCGCGGACGCTCGGTACGGAGACCGAGGTCGTTGGGAGCGACTTCTGCGGGGAAATGCTCGATTTCGCTCGGAAGAAACAGGCTAAGCTTGCGGAGCCTAGACCCAACTTGCGGTTCGTCGAAGCGGACACCATGGAGCTTCCGTTTGCCGATGGGATGTTTCAAGCCGTCTCCGTCGCCTTTGGGCTTCGAAACGTGTCGGACACCAAAGCAGGTCTCCGGGAGATGAAACGCGTATGCCGCGATGGCGGTACCGTAGCAGTGCTTGAATTTTCAAAGCCGAGTATGCCCGGGCTCAAGCATCTGTACGAGTTTTATTTCAAAAGCATCCTACCCAGAGTAGGCAACTCGGTCGCGAAGAACTCGAGCGAAGCGTACCAATATCTCCCTCAAAGCGTCAGCGAGTTTCCCAGCGGCGAAGAACTCGCCAGTGTGCTGCGCGAGGTCGGACTCAAGAACGTACGATGGCGTCCGATGACATTCGGGGTGGTCACTCTCTATACCGGGGTCAAATAACCTCGCACTCAATGCCATTTCAGGCGAAGCGAACTCTACGCCATGAGCACCACGACCCATCTTCCGATTGTTCTCGCGATGACTGGAGCCAGCGGTGCACCCTTCGCCGTGAGACTCTTGCAACAATTGACCCTCGCCAATCGCAAGGTCCATCTTCTGGTCAGCCCTTCCGGAGCCGCGGTGCTTTCCCAGGAATTGCATCTGGAACTCGGAGCGAATCGTTCCAACGTCGTCCCACTCTTATCCTACCACTGGCCCACAGCGGCGAATCTTCCTCCGCAGGCCAGTGTCTGGCACCCATTGTCGCGCGACGAAGTCGAGCGAGGTGCAGCCAACATCGAGCTGCATGATTACCGCAACTTTATGACCCCGGTCGCTAGCGGCAGCCACCTCACCGAAGCGATGATCGTTTGCCCCTGTTCCGGAGCAACCCTTTCCGGTATCGTGCACGCCGCAGGAAACAACTTAATTCAACGCGCCGCCGATGTTCACTTAAAAGAGCACCGCAAACTGATCCTGGTGCCGCGGGAAACACCAATGTCACCCTTCCAATTGGAAAACTTGCATCGCGCTGCTCAAGCCGGCGCGATCGTGCTGCCCGCCATGCCAGGTTGGTATCACGGTGTCTATTCCCCCGTCGATTTGATCGATTTCATCGTTGCTCGCATTCTCGATCACCTCCGTATCGATCATCAACTGATGAAACGCTGGGCTGCCGAACCTATCGACTGCAATCCTCAGCACGCAAGCTCAGGAGATGAGTGAGAGCGGGAGCCAGTGAGTGCGGGAGTCATCGAAGGGAAACGAATGGAAATGTGGGAGCGCTGTCGACGGTTTCTGGAACTCATTCGCTTTAGCCATACCATCTTTGCTCTCCCATTTGCAATGCTGGCCTCGATCTGGGCTTGGATTGTTCCCGCCAACGCTTCGCTCGGGGAATCCCCTGCCTCGTTCCGATGGACCGATCTCGCTGGCATCCTGGCATGCATGGTGACCGCTCGAAGCTTCGCGATGGCGATGAATCGTCTTCTCGATGAAAAATTTGATGGTGAAAACCCACGCACTGCCAAACGGCATCTGCCTGCAAAGCTGCTCGCGAGATCCGAAGTGATCTGGTTCGCGATCGGTTGTGCCGCTCTCTTCATCGCCTCGACGCTTCTGTTCCTCCCAAATCGCATTCCGATCCAGTGGAGCGTCCCGGTCCTGGTTTTCTTGATGGGATACAGCATCGGCAAACGCTTTACCTGGCTGGTCCACTTTTGGTTAGGAATTGCTCTTATGCTCGCTCCCATCTGCGCATGGGTCGCCATCCGAGGAGTTTATGTCCAAACCGACATTACCGATCTCTACCCTGCCATCGCACTTGGATTGGTGGTCATGTTTTGGGTAACCGGTTTCGATATCATCTACGCTTGCCAAGACTTCGAGTTCGACCGTCAGTCCGGTCTCCATAGCATCCCTGCCAAATTCGGGTTGCGAGGAGCCCTCAACATCTCAAAAATCCTCCATTTGGCCATGTGGGGGATCGCCTTGGGAATGACATTTTGGTTTCCCCAGTTGTCTCTCGGATGGATTTTTCGGGCATGCTTGGTAGGGATAGGCGGTCTGCTGATCTTCGAACATTCCGCCATCTCTGAGAAATCACTCGATCGGATGCAGTTGGCATTTTTCCAACTCAATTCGATCATAAGTGTCGTTTTTCTAGTGGCCGGGTCCGTCGATGCTTGGCTGCGATAATCGTAAACAATCCAGTCCCAGTGCCAGTCCCAGTACCCGGGTCAGCACGGAACCCGCCTTCATGAGGCCGCGAACAACAGCGGCCCGGTCCTCATGCAAATAGTCAACCTTCTGAGGATTTGCCCGATCGTTATAATCTCAACACGATGGTGGAGCGTCCCGAACCGCTCTGCGACCACTACCGCAAAATATTAGGTTTTGCCCGGACACAACCTCCGCCCCCCACAAAGAACAATCATGACCGTTGCCACCAGAGACCGATTCAACGCGATTCGTAAAAAAGTCGAACAAGGGGGACGTCTCAACCTGGACGAAGGAATATTCCTTTATTCCCCTGAGGTTTGCCTGCACGAGATCGGTGAACTGGCGAACATGGTCCGAGAGCGGATCAACGGCAATGTCGGGTACTACAACATCAATACCCACCTCAACCCTACCAACGTTTGCATTTATCGCTGCCGGTTTTGCGCCTTCCGATCCGATCTTCGCGATCCCAAAGGGTACGTCATGTCCGACGAGCAAATCTTGGCTCGCGGAAAAGAAGCGGTTGAAAATGGATGCACGGAAATGCATATCGTCGGGGGGCTTCACCACAAACTCGGCTACGATTGGTACCGCGGCTTGATCGAAATGCTTCACGATGCCTACCCGAAGCTACACCTCAAAGGTTGGACCGCAGTGGAAATCGATTGGTTCGAGTTCCTCACCAAAAAGCCACTCAAGGAAATCCTGATGGATCTCCGTTCCGTGGGACTCGGAAGCATGCCGGGAGGAGGCGCCGAGATTTTCCATCCAGAAGTTCGCGACCAGATCTGTGAACACAAAGCAAACTCCCACAAGTGGATTGAGATTCACCAAGCCGCCCACGAAGTGGGTCTGAAGACGAACTGTACGATGCTCTACGGGCATGTTGAACAGCCCTACCATCGCATCGATCACCTGCTGCGACTGAGAGATCTACAGGACAGAACCGGAGGGTTTCAGACATTTATCCCTCTCGCCTTCCATCCGGAAAACACGAAGCTTTCCAACATCAAAAAGCCCTCGGCCTTGATGGATCTCCGTACCATGGCTATCAGTCGCCTCATGCTAGACAACATTCCGCACATCAAGGCGTATTGGATCATGTTGGGAATCGGCACGGCCCAAACCGCTCTCGCCTATGGAGCCGACGATATCGATGGCACCGTCCGTCATGAGCTCATTTACCATGACGCGGGGGCCACAACTCCAGAAATGCTCACCGTCGATCAGATCCGCCAACTCATCATCGAAGCGGGTCGCGAACCAGTCGAGCGCGATACGATCTACCGTCACGTCCATCGCGATCCTGAGGATTTTAAAAACTGGAGCGTTGGCGACGAAGTCGCTGTCTCAATGTCGGTTTCTTAAGTTCGATCCACCGTTAAACCGCTTCGCAATGGTGAAATAAACCAAGAGTTGCTCTCCCCAAGCCTCGTTGGGAGAAGTCTTGGACCCGACATCTGCCTGTAGGCACCATGGCCTCTCAGAAGTACACTGGGTCTCACGATGCAACGCATGCTCTCAGCGTTTGCGTCGGTCACTAAATACCCTTCGGACATGGACTCATGGATGCTCGGCATAATCGGGATGCTCGCTCTGTTTTTAAAGGCATCCAAATCTCATCGTTCGCACTGTGGTTCGTTGCCGCTATATCCACCGGACTCTTCGGGCAAACCCTGGCTGAGCCCACGCCACCCCCCGGCGGTTCGAACTCCCCTGCAACCGCTGCGCAATCCGAGTACTTTGAGTCCGTGATCCGACCTGCCCTGCATCAACATTGCTTGGCCTGCCACAACGCCAAAAAAACAAACGGCGGCTTGGCTCTCGATAGCCGTGACGGTTGGGCCAAGGGTGGTGATTCTGGCAGCGCGATCGTTCCCGGAAAGCCCGATGAAAGCCTTTTGATCCGCACGATTCGCCATGTAGAACCTGGGCTGGAGATGCCTGCCAAAGCCCCCAAACTCGATGAATCGGATATCGCGAAATTTAGCCGATGGATCGAACAAGGTGCCTTCGACCCGCGAGAAACCCCAGAACCCTTTAACTCCTTCGGAGCTCCCTCAAACTCCGATGCACAGTGGGAATCCATCGCCGCGCAACGCGCGAAGTGGTGGTGCTGGCAACCGCTTCCCTCCCTACCTATCACGCCGGACATCAGCGTCCGTGGCAGCCAAGCGATCGATGCTTGGATCGCACGCAAACTCTCCGAGCAGAGCCTACCCGCCTCCCCGAAAGCAGACCGACGTACTCTCATCCGACGTCTCAGCTTTCAACTTCGTGGAATCCCACCATCTCAAACCGAGGTCGACGCGTTCCTTGACGATCCCTCCGACAACGCATGGACGAAGGTCGTCGATGCCATGCTATCCACCGACGAGTTTGCCGAGCACTGGGCACGGCATTGGCTCGACACCGTTCGCTACGCGGAAACCCACGGATCCGAAGACGACGCGTACTTACCATTCGCGTACCGCTACCGCGACTACATCGTTCGTGCATTCCGCGACGATGTTCCGATCCATCGCCTAATCCTAGAGAATCTTGCAGGGGATCTTGTTGAACCACGATGGAATGAAGCCGAAGGAATCAACGAGTCTCTCATCGGCCTCGGATTTTATCGTTTCGTCGAGTTCAACCAAACGCCAGTAGATGTCAAACGCGAGGAAATCGTCGTTATCGATAGTCAAATCGAGGCTATTGGCAAAGCCTTTCAAGGCATCACCATATCGTGTGCCCGCTGCCACGATCACAAATTCGATCCGATATCCGACGAAGATTATTACGCGATCTACGGGATTCTTCGCAGCACTCGATCCGGATTACCGATTATCGATCGACCATTCCCGTTCTCGCAGACAGTAGAACAGCTTTCCAAACTACAACAACGCGTTCGCACCCTGACAGCTTCGGAATGGGACCGCGATGTATCATCGTGGCCTTCCCAAATCGAACGAGCCATTCAAGAAATCCAAACTCATTGGACCCCAGACACCAAATGGGAAGAGCTTGAAAAAAGAATTCCCAACGACCGTTGGACGAGGGCGATCGGCAAATGGGTTTGCAAACCCAGCGAATCCAAACTCGCCCCGCTTGGCCAACTGTTGATTGCAAAGAATCCAAGCGATTGCGAACAACATTCCATCGCGTGGGAGCAATCGATTCGCAATGAGTCCGCGCCCCGCGAGCTCCCTCCTGACACGACCACGCTGCTCTTTGACTTAACGTCCCAAAACGCAGGAACCAACGCTTCAAAAACGCAAACGCTGGAAAATTGGCGCATTCAAGGATCCGGAATGCCGACGTCCTTGATCGACGCGACGACGCACTGGTCGATCCTCGGCTCCGCAGCGGACCCGTTTTCGATCCTCATGGGACCAGGGTACCACACGAACCTCTACTCCGATCGGGCCAGCGGCAGTCTTCGTTCTCCCGACTTCATCGTCGATGGCGAAGCGATCTCGATCTTGTGTCGTGGGACAGGAAACGCCCGAGTCCGCCTCGTGATGGAGAACTTCCAAGGCGACTCGCTCCTATTCGATACGGTCAACCCAAGCTTGAACTCCAACAGCTACCAATGGATCACCATGACGATACGACCGCAGTGGCGAGGCCTGCGAGCTCATCTCGAGTTTCTGACGCGCGATGCCAAACCCTACATCGGTATCGTCAAGGATCCAAACACTATCAACGCATCCGATGGTCGTTCCAGTTTTGGCGTTGCCAAGGCGATCATGCACTCCCGCGGATTAAAATTGCAACCACCCAACGCAATCCCTGTAGAACTGGTGGAATCCCAGCCGCGTTCAACGAGTGCGTGGATCGAGGCTATCCTCACGCTGACCTCGCTCGCCATCGATCGGATGGAAAGGGACGAGCCACGACAATCCGATATTGACTGGCTGAACGCGCTCATCAGCAGCGGGCTTTTGCAAAGTAACATAGACTCGTCGCCGGACCGAAAACAACTCGCTGCCGACTACCGCGCGATCGAAAGCCAAATCCCAATTCCCAAACGAACCCCCGGTGTCTTTGAAGACAACCTGGCACGCGATCAGGAGTGGCTTTCGCGTGGAGACCACAAACAACCTCGAACCCCCGTCGCGCGCCGCTATTTGAAGGTGCTAGGCTCCTCCGACTCCGAGTATCAGTCCTCGCAAAGCGGCAGGCTCATGTTGGCTAATGAAATTGTTTCATCCACGAACCCGCTGACAGCGAGAGTCTACGTCAATCGTGCTTGGAACTGGCTCTTCGGCGAAGGCCTCGTGCGAACCGTTGATAATTTTGGTCGCATGGGTGAATCACCTAGCCATCCCGAATTGCTCGATCAACTCTCCGTGGAGTTCATGGAAAACGGCTGGTCGAACAAACAGCTTTTGCGAGCGATCCTGACATCGGAGACATGGCAGCGATCCTCATTGGAATCACCGATCGCTCGCGAAAAAGACCCCGGCAATCGGCTTTGGTCCCACGCATCGGTACGTCGACTCGACGCCGAATCGATCCGAGACACAATGCTCTACGTGGCGGGGAACCTGAAACGACCCGATGGCGGTCTCGGTACCGCAAATTACTATCGCCAAGTCTTGGAGCCGAACAAGCAGTCTCCGCCTGGCCCGATCGATGGCAACGGACGGCGTTCCCTGTATTTGGAGGTGAGACGCAATTTCCCCAATGAGTTCCTGCTCGCCTTCGACTTTCCGCGGCCAGCGGCTCCGATCGGGAAAAGAAGTTCCACGATTGTCCCAACTCAAAGCTTGGCCTTGATGAACGACCCCTTTGTGATCCAGCAATCCAAAGTGTGGGCAGCGCGAGTCGCGAAAATGAACACATCCGATGCGGCCAGGATTAACGCCATGTACCAATCCCTTCTTAACCGCCTTCCATCGGATCAAGAATTGGCATCGGCAGAGCAGTTGATCCAGGAACTCGCTACAACGAACCCCTCCGAACTCGCATGGTCAACGCTGGCGCACGCGATGTTCAATTTGAAGGAATCGATCTTCATCAGGTAACCCCATGAAATACATTCCTTCTCGACGTGAGATCCTCCAACACTCCGCGAACGGCTTTGGCCTGTTGGCCCTATCCTCGATTTTGGCTGAACAAGCAGGCTTCGGACGGAACGGAGTCTTCGGAGCGGCCGATAGCGATCAAGTCGCCACGGGGCTCCATCACCCTGCAAAAATCAAGAATGTAATTTTCTTGTTCATGGACGGGGGACCTTCCCAAGTCGACACGTTCGACCCGAAACCGCTTTTGCTCAAGGAGCACGGCAAACCATTCCCAGCCTCGATCGATGCGACCCAGTTCGATCAGAATGGAACTTCCTTCGGTAGCCCATTCCAGTTCGCTCCCTACGGACAATCGGGCTTGGTGATGAGCGAGCTTTTCCCACAACTCTCAAAACTCGCCGACGATTTGTGCATTATACGCTCAATGAAAAGCGAGTTCTCAGAACACTCCCAAGCATGCATGTTCTTGCATAGCGGCAATCCGATCCAAGGCCGCCCGTCGCTTGGATCCTGGGTCGGTTATGGACTCGGCACCGAGAACAAGAACCTACCGGAATACGTGGTGATCAACGGAGGGCTGCTTCCTATCGGCGGCCCCGAGAACTTCTCCAATGCGTTTTTGCCCGCCACCCATCAAGCGACAATTTTTGACGCATTCAGTGGCGGCGAAACGGTCAGCAACATCTCGCCAGCGGAACCTCCTTCGGTGCAACGCGCCATGCTCGATTTTGTTCGCAAACAAGATCGGCGCTTCCTGAGAAATCCCGAAGGACTATCCTCCGACGAGCAATGGATCGAGTCGGCGATTCAGAACTATGAAACCGCGAGCGCCATGCAATTAGCGGTTCCCGATCTGGTCGATTTCGGCGATGAGACACGCGAAACTCACTCCCTCTACGGGACCGACTCCAACGATCCGTTGCTCGCTCAATACGCCCGACAATGCCTGCTCGCAAGAAGGTTGGTGGAACGAGGGGTACGTTTTGTAGAGATCACTTGCGTCAAAGGAATCCGCTTCATCGCCCCGTGGGACGACCACGAAAATATCGATGCAGGCCATCGCAAAAATGCCAAGGTGGTCGATCAACCCATCGCCGCTTTGATCGCGGACCTCAAGTCGCGAGGACTGCTCGACTCAACGTTGCTGGTATTCGCTGGGGAGTTCGGACGAACGCCGTTTGCACAAGGCGGTAGGGGGCGGGACCACAACCCACAAGGCTTCTCGATTTGGCTAGCCGGGGGAGGAATCAAGGGCGGGTACTGCCATGGAGCGACCGACGAGTTTGGTTATCGGGCTGTAGAGAATATCGTCACGATGCATGACCTGCACGCGACAATCCTTCACCTGCTCGGCATCGATCATGAACGC
Organism: Pirellula sp.; assembly: GCA_046318275.1. Taxonomy (GTDB): domain Bacteria; phylum Planctomycetota; class Planctomycetia; order Pirellulales; family Pirellulaceae; genus JBKCUI01. The sequence goes on from JBKCUW010000042.1 coordinate 101,187, forward strand.
CTCACATTCCGCTGGGGAGGTCGAGACTTCCGATTGACCGATGTCCACGGGAATGTCGTGCGGGACTGCCTTGCATAGAATCGCAGCGTGCGCAATCCCCGACATTGTTGACGTACAAATGGCCTAAAAGGTGTTTGAAACTCCAAGGAAACACGCCGGAATGACGGCATGCTACAGCAGTTGCGCAGCACCACGTTTCGACGATCAAAACAGGAATATTCTACGCCACTGCGACGTTTACCCGTCTCTACTTTCAACTCTCTGAACTCTACTCTCTAGCCGCGCAGCGGCTTGCTGACTTCTCGGACACAAAAGTGCAGGATGGGGCGTGCGGAGCAAAAGATGAATTGCACGCTGACGATCAACTATTTGATGCAGCGTTCATTGTCGGCTGTTCCATCATTCGGATCCCTTGCCGTCCGCGAAAATCACGTAGGGTAGATCCCTCGCTCGGTATTCCATGATCTCAGTTTCGACCGCCAACTTGACTTCGGCCGGATAGATGGACGCCTTCTGTTTCTCTTCGGGAATCCATAAGCGACTGACAGGCGGAAGCACAAAATAGCCAGACGGATCCCCAACGAACATCGATCCGCCTCCCGGCAAACCGAAGTGGGCACCGATCTCGGTCCCCAAGGCTTTGGGATCGTGGGCGACCAAGCCAATCTCGCTTGCATACAGAATATCCTCTTGATCAAAGGCTCCCGCTGCGGCGTTGGCCAACGTATGTCGGGCGATCAATTCCCCGATATTCCCTGCAGGGTCGGCAAAGTAAACGGCATGCGCGTTCCACTTGGAAAAGAAAAGTTCATCCGCACCTGTCGGGTCTTTCAGTAAAGTACACCGCTTCGCCAACCACCTCTTCGCCTCCGCAAATTTATTCTCGGGAATATTGAAGGCGAAGTGGTAAAACGGTTTGGACGATTTGTCGGATGCACCCTGAAACTCGATAACTGTTTGGCCAAATCGAATGCTTAGGCTGTTGTGTACATCGGACTCGACGGGCAGCCCTAGCGTTAGGTGATAGAAGGATCGCATCTCCTCAAGCCGCGTCGCTTGGAGGCGTAGCATCGTAAAACGGACCTTGCCTGTATCAATGGGTTTGGATTCATCTTCCATCGAGGTCGATCCCTGTCCAAATACTAGATTCGCAGAGTGCCACGCGAGAGCGGTTCCCCGAGGTACCCCGCGGCGGAATATGGTAAATTCCGTATACTATATGTTCTGGCATGGAGTAACAACATCGTGCTCGTGCTCAGTAAAACGGTGCTCGTAATCGAATCGAGGCAATCATGACCGACCACTTCTTCGATCATGATCGGCTTGACGTCTATCGCCTTTCGATCGAGTACGTCGCCAAAGCATTTGATACATCGCGGTCGTTGGAGGGACTTCATCGCCATGGCCGCGATCAGTGGTTGCGAGCAGCCCAATCTATTCTGCTCAACATTGCCGAGGGCAACGGAAAACGAAGCCTGAAAAATCGAGCGAGATTTCTGGATATTGCTGGTGGTTCGGCTTTAGAGTGCGCTGCAATTCAAGACTTGCTGGTTGTTTCCGGTAGCTTGATTCGAGAAACGGATCAAGAACTCAAATCAAGATTGGTGCGGATCGTCGCGATGTTGACTCGGATGGCGATGAAATTCGATGGTGTCTCGGAATCACCGAGCGAGTACAATCAGTCAGGCGATTACGAGCACGAGCACCGTCCTGTCGGACTGAGCACGAGCACGAAAAACAGCCAGAACAGAACCATGCACCGAAGTGGCCGATCGGCGGCGCTTGAAATGGTGAATTTTTTGGCGGCCACTCGGTGATGGTCGTCGTTCGTCTTTATGACAGCGAGCAGACTCTGTCCCTGTAGTTGATTCGCAAATCAACATTTGACAGTAAAGCCGTCCCAATCAGTGGGATCCCGCCAACATTTTCAACTACTTGCGCGGGAACGATCTGCCCCATCCATTCCACGATGCAGTAGTAACAACGCAATCGAGCTTTCGACCCGTCTGCGAGTACTGCATCGGTGTCAGCTAAAACTCCAAGACCCAATCTTTCGATTTCAGATTTGGACATAACGAGATGGCCGTCGAAAGCCGTGTCAATCCA
>JBKCUW010000043.1:0-4392 GCA_046318275.1 Pirellula sp.
GTGGCAGGTAGTGCAACCGGTTCGGTAGGCTCGAGTGTCACTGGTAATTATGGTTCCATCATCCTTAATGCCGATGGTTCCTTCGCGTACTCAGTCGATGAATCCAACGCAACGGTGCAGGCACTACGATTAGCGAATCAAACGATCGCCGATGTCTTTACTTATACGGTGAGCGATAGTGGTGGTTTGGCTTCGACCACGCAGATCACGATCACCATTCAGGGTGACAACGACGCACCTGTGTCAAGCGATGACACAACGATCGCTGTCGAAGCAGGTGGTTTGTCGAACGGTACCGCTGGGACGAGTCCCTCTGGCAATGTGCTCACGAACGACAGCGATGTCGATGCAACAGCGAATGGTGAGACCAAGACGGTCACCGGAGTCGCTGCAGGTGCACAAGCAATTGCTAATGGTTCGGTCGGTTCAAGTGTTATAGGTACTTATGGTTCGATCACGATCGGATCTGATGGATCCTATACCTATGCGGTCGATAATAGCAACGCGGCGGTTCAAGCCCTAAGGCTTTCCGGTCAGACCCTCGCGGATCTCTTTACGTACACAATGGCCGATACGCTGGGACTAACCAGCACCTCGACGGTCACTGTGACGATCCAAGGTGCCAACGATACGCCGGTTGCGGTGAATGATAGCAACATGGCGGTGGAAGCGGGAGGAGCATCCAATGGCACGGCAGGTACGAATCCGACGGGGAATGTGCTCGCTAACGATAGCGATGTGGACTCGGTCTCCAACGGCGAAACCAAGACCGTCACCGGCGTGGTTGCTGGTTCGCAGTCCAGTGCCGCAGGCTCAGTCGGATCAAGCGTCACCGGACTCTATGGCTCGATCACGATCGCTGCTGATGGTTCCTACACCTACACCGTTGATAACTCGAATCCTGACGTTCAAGCCTTAAGACTCTCTGGGCAAACGCTCGCGGAGACTTTTACTTATGAAATGGCAGACGCCGGTGGACTGAGTGCATTGGGTACGGTCACGATTAATATCCAAGGAGCGAATGACAATCCAGTCAGCTCGGTCGATGGAGGTACTGCGTCCGAGGCGAGTGGTTACGCGAACGCAACCCCAGGTTCTAATGCCACAGGAAATGTGCTTGCTAATGATGCCGATGTGGATTCAGTTGCCAATGGTGAAACCAAGATAGTAACCGGTGTCGTCGCTGGAGTAGCAGGTGGTGCTACTGGCTCAGTAGGCTCGAGTGTCACCGGTAACTTCGGTGCAATTACGATCGGAGCCAACGGTGCGTTCACCTACATCGTCGATGAAACCAACGTTACAGTACAAGCGTTGCGTTTATCCAGCCAAACGATCACTGATGTCTTTACTTACACCGTGACAGATGCCGGTGGGCTCACCTCGACCACGCAAGTCACGATTGCGATTCATGGTGGCAACGATGCGCCGATCTCCAACGATGACACGAATGTTGCCGTGGAGGCGGGGGGGTATGGGAATACGACCGCCGGCATCAATCCGACCGGCAATGTGCTAGCGAATGATACCGATGTGGATTCGGTGGCGAATGGTGAGACGAAGACGGTAGTGGGAGTTGCGGCGGGAGCAGTTGGGACAACTGCTCTACAATGGGTGGGTGCCGATGTTATCGGTGCTTATGGGGCGATCAACATTGCTGCGGATGGAACGTATACCTACACCGTTGATAATACAAATGCTGCGGTCCAATCGCTTCGGTTGTCTTCGCAGACTCTCTCCGATGTGTTTACCTATCAAATGGTCGATGCGGGCGGTTTGATGAGCTTGGCTACCGTAACGATCACGATCCAAGGTTCCAACGACACGCCCGAATCCTACGACGATTTTGGCTATGCCTTGGAATCAGGTGGCGTCTTCAACGGCAGTCTCGGAGCGAATGCGACAGGGAATGTACTGAGCAACGATACCGATGTCGATTCCATGTCCAACGGCGAAACAAAGATGGTAACTGGTGTCGCTACAGGTGCGGTTTCTTCATCCGTAGGATCGGTGGAATCCCCGGTTGATGGTCTTTATGGTTCGATAACGATTGGACCCGATGGTGCGTATACATACGTCATTGACGAGTCCAATACTGCGGTCCAGGAGTTGCGGGTCAGCGGACAAACGCTTGCGGATGTGTTCACTTACACGGTGACCGATGCGGGTGGTTTGACGAACTCGTCGCAAGTAACCATCACGATTCGAGGAAAAAATGATAATCCGGTTGGTAATCCCGACTTTGCTACGGCGGTTGAAGCGGGTGGAACTGACAACGGCACTATTGGTTCGAATGCGGTCGGAAATGTTCTTGTCAACGACACCGATTCGGACTCGGTTTCTGAGGGTGAAACTCAAGCGGTCCTCGGGGTGATTGCAGGTGTTGCTAGCAATCCTGTGGGGTTGGTCGGCACCGAGGTAGCAGGTTTGTATGGTGCGATTACCATCCAATCGGACGGCTCGTACATGTACGTGATCGATGATGCGAATCCGAGTGTGCAAGCGTTGCGATTGTCGACGGATACATTGACAGATGTATTTACGTACACTGTCGTAGACGCGGGAGGATTGGTGGATTCGTCGCAAGTGACAATCACGCTCCAGGGTTCGAATGATACGCCTGTTGCGATTACATCGACCGTGTTGTCGGTGAACGAGAACTCTGCGAATGGTGCGTGGGTTGGTCAATTGTTCATGGACGATGTCGATGTTGGTGATGCGGCGACGTATTCGCTCGTGGACGATGCTCAGGGTCGCTTCGAGATCGACGCAGTAAGTGGCGTATTACGTGTCAAGGATGGTGGTCGAGTTGATCACGAAAGTACTGCACGGCATGAGTTGGTAGTTCGAGCAACGGATACGGAGGGGCTTTCGGTTGAGGTTGCCTTTGACGTGCAGATCCTGAACGTGAATGAGAAGCCGATAGGGGGGATGGACCATTACACGTTAACCTACATCGATCGATTGACCGTGGCTGGGCCTGGAGTTATTGAGAATGATAGTGATCCAGAGGGGGATGCGGTTAGCGCCCGATTGATTTCCGGTCCATTGCTGGGCGTGTTGTCGTTCAATTCGGATGGGTCGTTCGTGTACCAACCGGACGGAGCATTTGTGGGTACCGTTTCGTTTGTGTACGAGTTGAGCGATCGGGTTCTCGCATCGGATTGGGTTACTGTAGAAATAGTGATCGGATTGCCAACCACACTACCGGGTGTTTCAGGTGGAACCGGATCGAACGCCTCCAGTGGAGTGAACGATTCTCAAATCGATTCGAGTCAGTCTTTTAGTACAGGGAATAATCGAACGAGCCGGGATCTCGATGTGGGCGTATCGACCGGAACGTTAGCTGAGAGTGGTGCGGCCGGAAAAGGGCTCGGTACCAATGTTGAGATCGGCGGCGCGGTGATCCTGCAAAATGCGGTAGTCGCAGAGACGATTTTAGGAACAGACGGAGATCGAGTGGAAATCGCTGGTTATAGTTCAGAATTATTCAACAAGGAGTTGAATGCGGCGATAGTAATAGGCGGCTCGGATACACAAGTATTAACAACGCTTTTGGCTGTTTCGCCCCGTTATCATTCAGCAGCTTCGGAACGAGAGGAAGAACGGAGTTCGATGCGTTGGGCGGATGAGTATCGATCTGGTGGACCAGCGAGTCGAAATCATGGAAATCATGAAGCCGATGCAACGGTCGAGTTCCACACATCGACGGTGGTTCAGACGCTGATCGGCACTGGAATGATGCTGTGGCTTGCCCAGGGTTTCCAGGTTGCGGCGACCGTGGTTACCGCGGCCCCGGTATGGACGGGACTTGATCCTGTTACACTGACGGTGGGACTGGAGCATAAGGGGGATAAGAAGGGGGCTGTCAACGCGGCGGAAAAGATGTTTGACAAGTAATGGTGGAAGCGATCTGTGCGCCGGATCGTGCGTGAAGTGATGTTCTTAGGGAAGATGGGTGAGAGGAAAATCAGAGCCCTAAGCGTTAGCGCCGGGCGGAGGTGCGCTGTGAACTGTGTTTGCCAGTTGTGTTGATGGTCGCTTCGGGAAGCGATTGATCATGGCTAGTGTCGGGGGATGCGGGTTCGAGCGTCCAGTTGCCACTTGCTTACACGCGTGGCTCTGATGGGCTTGCTGCGCGAAGGGATATGAGGGTGATTCGCGAAGCGAATCTGTCAGAGCCCTAAGCGTTAGCGCCGGGCGGAGGTGCGCCGCGAACTGTGTTTGCCAGTCTTGTTGATGTTCGCTTCGGGAAGTGGTTGATCATGGCCAGCATCGGGGGATGCGGGTTCGAGCGTCCAGTTGCCACTTGCTTACACGCGTGGCTCTGATGGGTTCGCTGCGCGAAGGGATATGAGGGTGATTCGCGAAGCGAATCTGTCAGAGCCCTAAGCG
>JBKCUW010000044.1:0-7972 GCA_046318275.1 Pirellula sp.
GGGGGAGCGATTCAATGAACTCAAAGATACGGCACTTGCTGCTTGGCAGGGGATCGGAGATGCATTGGCTGCCGGCGACATCGCGCTGGCAGGCAAAATCCTGTGGCTAACTTTGAAAATGGAATGGCAGCGTGGCGTTGCGTTCTTGCAATCGAAATGGTTGGACTTCAAGGGATTCTTCATCGGCATCTTTCAAAGTGCGGTCTACAGTGTGGCTGGACTGATGACCGATGCGTGGGCAGGACTGCAAACCGGTTGGCTGGAAACCACTCATTTCATCGCCGATAGCTGGACCGTTCTCATTAGCCTGCTCCAAAAAGGATGGAATCGTTTTAGCGGCTTCTTCCAAAAAGTCTGGGCCCGGATCCAAGGTCTCTTCGGTGATACAAACGCCGAAGCCGAAATCGCAAAGATCAATGACGAGATCGCTCGGCAAGATGAGCTGATTAACCAAAACCAGAATCAATCGATCCTCGATCGTGAGAAGCAGCGCCAAAAGGCTCGCAACCAAATCGAACAAGATCGCCAAGGGGCGCAGTCAGCGCTCGGAGATATGCAGGCCCAGGACCAATCCGCTTTGGAGGCTGCCAATCAGAAAGCGCTGGCTGACTCTGCGGCGGAACTCGAGAAAGCCAAAGGGGAATGGAAAGCGGCCCTCGGCGAAGCCGCTACCAAGCGCGCCGAAACCTCTCCTGGGTCTCTGGGTAAATTCTCCCTCTCAGGGATGGCGCTTCCTAACATCGATGCCCTCGATCAAGCACTCACAGACACCAAGAAAAAGACGGATGTTGTTGGCACATTCAATCCCATCGCTGCGATGAACCTCGGGGCCGACTCTCTGGGGGAACGAACCGCTCGGGCTAGCGAAGAAGTCGCTGCGAATACCAAGAAACTCGTGCAGCAAGCCGACCGTGGTGGCTTGGTCTTTGGATAGGAGAAACCAATGCCTCAGCCGATCATCGTCGAACGCTTTGACTCCAAGGAGATCAGCGAAAGCAAAGACAATCCGGGCGTGGACTTGGTCTATATGATCATGAACACCGAGGATTACGCGACTGCCAAAAGCCTTATGGCATCCACGGTTCCGGCGACGTTTGGGGATCTATTCCTGGATGATTATCACATTGTCCACCAGGGGAACGGCGTCTGGGAAGGAACCGCACGTTACGTCAAATGGAAAAGCGAATCGCAGTACTCCTTTGATACCGGTGGTGGGACGCAACATACGACCCAAAGCATCGCCAATGTCGGCAGGTACTCGGCAACGGGATTCAGCGCTCCTGATTTCTACGGTGCCATCGGTGTTACCGACGATCGCGTTGAAGGGACCGACATCACAGTTCCGGTTTTCAATTTTACGGAAACTCACTACATCGCGAAAACACTCGTCACAGGAGCATACAAACTCGCCCTCTTTAATCTCACCGGCAAAGTGAACGGGGCGAGTTTCAAGGGATTTGCGAAAGGTGAAGTACTGTTCCTTGGGGCAAGTGGCTCGAAACGTGGGCTCGATGATTGGGAAATTACGTTCCGATTTGCAGCTAGCCCGAATGTCTCAAGCCTTTCTTTAGGAAGTATCACGGGAATCACCAAGGAGGGATGGCAATACCTGTGGGTCCGATTCATTGACGACGAGGATGCGACCGCAAAGGCTCTCATCAAACGACCGATTGCAGCTTACGTGGAGCAAGTCTATTCCTACGGTGATTTCAGCGGTCTGGGGATCGGGGTGTGATCCATGGGGGAGCAGTTCCGAAAAGTAATGCCGGGGGATCCGCTGAAAATCCCAGCTGAGGCGTGGAACGCCCTTGTGGATTTATCCCAACAGCAGAAAAACCAACAGCACGATTTGATTTCCCAAACAGAGGGAACCTCGCGACAAACAACACTCGCCAAAGTCCGCAACCAGACCGGGGTTGACCTGGATCGCTTTTCGATCGTTGCACTCGGTACGCCGATTATCACTCCCACAGCGAACCTCAAAGAATGCAAACGCCAAGTTAGTTTCCAAGGGTTAGTCCCCAGCGCCGGCACTGGACCTCGATTCGGTGTGCTGCTCGAACCTCTTAAGAACAATCTCATTGGTACCGCAGCTGTGGGTGGCTGTGTCATTACGCGAGTTTCCGTGGGTGCCACGGCGTATGCGTGTGCGGAAATTGTCGCTGGACAAAACGGCTACTTACGCAGCGTTCCACACGGACCAGCATCGGTGCTCTGGATCGAATCGACCGGTGCGGTGCGGTGGGCTGTGATTCGCTTCGATGATGCCAACTACGAGGAGATTGTTTTCATTACTAGCAATATTCCAGATGCCAATGGTTACTACCCAGGGGCGGTCCAGAGGTTCGATGTCACCACCAAATCGTGGGGCTCTATTTTTAACTGCAAGGTGGTGGATGCCAACAAATGACCCTGTATTCACGTCGCTACATCGCCACTTCGGTGAGTGGCTCGGTCGAAGGACTGCCGGTGTATGCAGCGACATGTGCAGAGCAGCGTTCCGGGCAAGGCCCCAAACGCCAGTTCGGGCATTTCCTCGGAATGGTAGATGGAGAACCCCTGTATGCAGTGTCTAGCTGTGAGTTTCCTCAGATGGGTCGTTACCTCACGCGTTATGTGGGGTACGACGGTCTTCCTATCTACGCCATCGTTTGCTGTGAGCGTTCCTCGAGTGGATCTTCGGGGAGCAGTGGTTCCTCGGGCTTATCTGGTTCCTCTGGATCCTCTGGATCGTCGGGCTCTAGTGGTGCGTCAGGTTCTTCGGGTTCCAGCGGCACCAAGGGATCGAGCGGAAGTAGTAGTGGGTCCGGATCCAGCAACTCCTCTGGATTCAGTGGAAGCTCCGGATCCTCGGGGAACTCGGGCACCAAGGGCAGCTCCGGACAAAGTGGATCTAGTGGTTCAAGTGGCTCCTCGGGTTCCAAACCATCTGGCAGCAGTGGATCCAGTGGCAGTGGATCGCAAAGTGGATCGGGCAGCCAGTCCGGATCTGGCTCTCAGTCCGGCTCCCAATCCGGTTCACAGTCGGGTTCACAAAGTGGAAGCAAGCCATCGGGTTCCGGATCATCGGGATCGAGTGGCAGCGGCTCTAAACCAAGCGGCTCTGCACCAAGCGGCTCCGGTTCGGGAAGTAAACCATCAAGTGGTAGCTATGGTAGCGGCTCGGGCTCGAGTGGATCTGGTTCCGGCTCCGGATCAGGGAGTCGCTCTGGATCGGGATCCTCTGGTAAAAGCTCCAGCGGTATTGGTTCTAGTGGCATCGGTAGCTCCGGGAAATCGTCTGGCTCGAGTGGCATTAGCGGTGGCTCCTCAGGAGGTAGCAGCAGCGCCGGTTCATCAGGTGGCTGTTGCTGCCCATGCTACTACCAGTGGAATGGGTTTAGCTGGATTGCGGTTGCTGTGCCGGATCCATGCATCCCGCAAGCTGGCCCGTTTCAGGTTACATGTATCTGTGATGGAAATGCACCAACCAGCCCTGGCTCTTATGTAGGACAAACCAATTACACAGGATGTGAGCAAGTTACGCTATGAGTGAACCGATTCCGTGTCCCCACAATGTGGATGGCTATTGCCAGATCTCTAGCGAACTGGCACAAGTACCAGTTCCGATCGCCCAGGATGCTTGCACTGCGTGCATCTTACAATCCAATCCTCGCACCAAGAACTCCGTCACCTGTAGTAAGGCGATCCAGTATCGAAGGCTGGTCGGCATGATTCCCACCGACGACTTGCTGGAATGCATCAAACCTCCCTCACGGGGAGTTGGTACTGAGCTCGAATCCCTCATCGAACAAACCCGGCTCTTACTCCAGCGTGTATGGCTGGATTGGCTTATTCCTCTACGCGTCCAATGTGGATGCTCGGCCACTCGGAGCTTCATGAATCAAGAGGGCATTCTCGGATGCCTTCGCAATCGAAATGACCTCGCCAACGAGATGCTGGACCGTTGGAAAAAGCATCTGCCGATGATTCGATTTGTTCCATGGTCACGATTCTTGGTTGGGATCTATCTCACCCTGGCGATTCGCCGATTTCAAAATAAGGAGACTGCCAATGGCTAGTTGCATGGAGGCCCATCCCGACATGACTCCTGAAGCCATGATGGAATTGATCGCTCAGTGTCCACCTGGACCGTGGCCCAATGCGTGGGGAACTTGGGACAATACCATCGAAGCCCATCGCCGATTGATTGACCAGTACATCGACAACCTCATGCCCAGTCGGGTGGCGACGACTCGGATCCGATTACGCGATGCCCAGCGCCGGCCCTGGATGGAACGTCCACACCATCGTGCAGTTTGATTTCCGTGGACAAATCCTATTCCAACATCGCTGCCAGGACAAATGGCGATTAGGAGGTAATCGATTCGTTGACTCACTGGCCAACGAACAACTCTGTTTCGACTTCGTGCAGCAACTCGCTTCCAAATGGAGCGGCGTCCTCTGGCGGAATGAGCAACCGACTCTGGAAGAGCGAAATAGCATCGAGTCGCTCCGGGGCAAAAAGGCTCTGTATCGCCGTGTGGGGTTCGTCGCCCATCGGCTCTGACTGGACATGGAGGTTCGAGATCAAATATTCACAAAGCTTTTAACGCTTGATGCCGATTCGATTCGTAAGGAAAACTGTCTCAACGTCCGAACGCAGGCCGCAAAACGAGCATTTTTACGGTCCGTTGGGGTGGAAATCGAGCATCGAAGGAGGAGTAAGTTAATCATCGAACCAAAGTTTGAGCCTCGCTTACCCCTGTGAGCGGGGTGTCACGACAAGTTTCGCTCCTAGTGCCGAGTTCTCGGACACAAAAGTGCTGAATGTTGTGATGTGGAGCAATGCTGCTAGCACTTTCTTGGGCAACCCCCGTGCGTATGCTGATCGATTAACATTTTGATGCATTAGCGCTGGCGGCTATCCGAAGCGGGATTTTTTAAATTCTTCCTTGAATTAATTTGACTGGCGATCATTCAGTCATACAATCGCTGCTTATTCAATCTTGGTTCTTTGGTGATTACCGCATGCGAGCCTAGGACTCGCATCCTCGGTAGGATCACTTGGACATCAATCAACAGGACGCCACCGGTGTGTTGCATGTTAGGACTTGGGATTTTACGTTCTAATCGATGTTTTGGCTACGCATCGATCTTCATTGCGATGGGGTTGAACCAGTGTTTTTCACAGGGCACTTCGAATGCGGTATGTAGTCGAGATGATGCTGCGATCAGTAAGCCAATTGCGGAAATTGTTCACGAATTTTCTCATGTTTCTTCCGGGCAGCTCATTGCGTGCCAGTTGGATGAACTGCTTATATGTGAAACTGTTGCAATCCCGATTAAGATTACGAACAAACTTGATCGGAAATACCGGTTGGGAACCAACCGCTCCACTTGCGGTTGCACGGTGGCAAAGATCGTCGGAAGCAACGACGAGATAGTACCTGGACAATCGATTGGATTGGAGATACGCGTATCCCCAAGAGACGCAGGCCCGTTTTCAAAATCGATAACTTTTTTTGAGCCAGACGATGATACTCCGTTGTTTGTATTGGAATTGAAGTCCAATGTGCGAGACCCGCTTGACTTGCCAATCCAGTCGGTGATTGAATTGGGAAAAGTACCTGCGTCAAAATCACTTTCCTTTGAAGTATCCGCAAACAGCCGTGATGTGTCGTTATTTGCTGATCGCATCTTGTTCGTAGGGGATTTCGTTAGAGAGTTCGAATCGAACCAGAAAGACGACCATAAAGTGACAGTGGCGTTCAGGTTGGAAGCGGATTCTGACTCGCCGTTCGAAACAATGCATCACCTAAAACTTAATTACAAGAGCCGCAGTGGGGATGTTGATCGAGATTTTCCGGTGTTGGTCAGGCGCGCAGTTCCACTACGCGCAACGCAAAAGAAAATCACAATATTGAACACAAGCGGAAGCCAATCATCGGAAATCAAATTTGCGCTGCTTGGTGGTTTTTCTGCAAACAGCGAATATAAAGTATCGCTTTTATTAGGTGATGATCAGATTTCGGAAACTACGGTGGTTGCTCATTCGAATCGGGTTCTGCCAGTAAAATTCCTTCTGAACAAAGAAAATCCGATTTGGCATGCTGATGCCGGTCAGTTGCGTATTCGTCTGGGTGACGAAAGTTTTGAGATCCCGTTTTCTATCGTTAAGGATTGAGAGTCATGAAGAATGCTGCTTGCGCTTTGTTTGCGATAGTATTTGCGGTTGCGACGCAAAGTAACGCCTATGCTCAGCCTCAGGCGTCTCTTTGTGGTAAACTTTCCACATCGAATTTCGTAACGTGTTTTATTATGAACTCGAATAACCCCAAGGATACCATTACTTGCCCAGGGAGCGGGTACTGCGATGCAAATGATAAATGCAAGAAGCGACCAGGGTTTGCGACCACCGGTGAGAATACGTTTCCGGTCGACGACTGGACCAAAAGATTTTATGGCCTAACCGACGACAGGGATTTCAAGATTACCCAAAACACCTTAAAGTGCTTCGAGTTAATGAATTGCAAGGACGATTGTGCAATGGGTCCGAACGGCATGGAATGTAAAATGGGGACCACGTTGATCGGCCATCTGGACATTATAGAAAACGTTGAAGACGGGCCCTGTCCAGATGAGGAAGCGTAGTACCAAACGCCATATTCCCCGCTCGGCGATTGACTATTGCCATAAGGCGCTGTCTTGCCTCTCTAGGAATTGGATCTGCCGTTGGATAGGTTAACATAACCTGATTCCTGGAGATTTCGATGACCCAATCACGTAGAAAATTCACTGCCGAGCAGAAGGCCGCGATCGTGCGAAGGCACCTCAAAGGCAAAGAGTCCATTTCCTCGATTGCAGAGGAACTCTCAATCCAGCCAACGCAGATCCATCAATGGGTTGCTACGGCACTCGATCAAGTCGAACGTGCTTTCGAAAAAACTGCCAAGTCCGAGAAGGCATCCAAGTTTGCCGAGGCCAAGATCAACCAGTTCAAAGAGCAACGAATCAAGAAGCTTGAAGAGAAGTTGATTCACAAGAACGAAGTGATCGCTGAACTGATGGAGGAGAACGTCAAGGCAAAAAAAGCCAATGGGGACCTCTAGAAGGCGTTTGGGTCCCCCACGACACCCGAGACAAGATTGTCGACTACATGAAGTACTGGACCGAGCGATCGGACATTCCATGCAAAGTGTTACTCAAGTGGGCCAAGCTCCCAAGCAGCAAGTACCACACATGGCTCAAACGCTATGGAAAGGCCAACGCACACAACGGCAAGATCCCGCGCGATTGGTGGCTCGAAGATTGGGAGAAGAAGGCCATACTAGACTTCCATGACAAGCACCCGTTGGAAGGCTATCGACGATTGACATTCATGATGCTCGACGACGACATCGTCGCTGTTAGCCCAAGTACAACGTATCGAGTTCTTAAAACCGCTGGTCGTTTGGATCGCAAGATCGTTACTCCCAGCAAGAAAGGCACAGGCTTCATTCAACCAACGAAAATCCACCAAGAATGGCACGTGGACGTCAGCTACATCAACGTTGGCGGCACGTTCTACTTCTTGATCTCAGTGCTCGATAGATTCAGTCGATACATAGTTCATCAAGAGCTTCGCGAGACGATGAAAGAACAAGACGTCGAGTTGGTGATTGCAAGGGGAACTGAAAAGCACCCTGGCGTGAAGCCGAGAATCATCAGCGACAATGGCCCGCAATTCATCGCTAAGGACTGCAAGGACTTCGTTCGCGAGTATGGCCTGACGCATGTGCGAACGAGTCCGTACTATCCGCAAAGCAATGGTAAGCTTGAGCGCTGGCACGGATCCCTCAAGAGCGAGTGCATTCGTCCCGGTTGCCCAGCAACAAAGGAAGAAGCAGAGAAGCGAATTGCAAACTACGTGCACTATTACAACACGGTACGATTGCACAGCGCGATCGGTTACATCACACCCGCCGACTGCCTCGCAGGACTCAGCGAAGAG
>JBKCUW010000045.1:0-41323 GCA_046318275.1 Pirellula sp.
CATCTAGTCGTCCCCGCAAGAATGGCGAAAATGTTTGCTGATTTCTTGCAGGAATAACGTAGGTCCATTCGAAGAATTGGACACGGTTGTGTGAGTGCAACCCGCCGCAGGTCGAATCTACGACAATTTGGATTAGACCCAAAGCGAACAAAAAAGATGCGCATCGGCGCATTTTTGAAGAACACAAAGGGCGAATAGCTCAGTTGGTTAGAGCGCCACTCTTACAAAGTGGATGTCGGGGGTTCGAGTCCCTCTTCGCCCACTGATGGACTCCATCAGTATCGCCACCCAAGGCATCGGGAACCTTGTTTTCCCAATTGCATCCTTGGGTGTTTTTGTTGTCTGAACGACTATTTCCACCCCTCTGATGAGTAGTGATCGGCCCCGTTTTGTCACTTATGGGCCCCGCTATAGGCCCCGGTAAAATCGACTCACTCGCAGCACGATCAGCAACGTCAGTTATCGCTTGAGCACAGAACTGGGCTGCCACCGCTGGGCTATTGCCGAGCCACGCACACACATCGGCGACGGGGTACACAGCAAGCAGCTCAGTTTGCCGACTCGATCGCAGATTCACGAATAACTTATACCATACGGGCGCTGCTCCGGTGGCGCTACCTCCGTGTCTACGACCACCGGCTACGCTCTCCTGCCTTGTCATGACTTGACATTACTTGGGGATTCCAGAGGAACTCAGGGCAACGCGGAAGCCAACGCCGTCGTTGCGGTACGACGGATCGAACCTGATCCGGAGCGCCGACCGACAAAACGCGGCCTGGAAGTTCCAACCGCCGCCCCGGAGCACGCGGATCGAGCCCTTATTGGGGCCACTAGGATCGCTGACCGCACCCTTTGGGTATGCACCATAACAGTCGCTACACAACTCCCAGACATTCCCGTGCATATCGTACAAGCCCCATGCGTTTGCCTTCTTCTCTCCTACCGGATGAGTTTGTTGGCCACTATTTTCAACAAACCATGCGTAATCACCTAACGACTTCGAACTCGCTCCAAAGCTATAGGCGGTCTTGCTGCCAGCACGACATGCATACTCCCACTCCGCTTCGGTCGGCAAGCGATACACGCGGCCCGCTTTCTTCTCCTCGGGCAAATCCGAAAGCTCTTTGCAAAACTTGACAGCATCCTCCCACGAAACGCTTTCGACTGGGCACATCGAGCTATCACTCTCGCGGATCACTCGCTTATGGAAGTGACTCGGGTTGGTCCCCATCACCTTCTCGTACTGTCCTTGAGTGACCTCCGTCACACCAAGGTAGTAATCTTTGCCGATTGTCACCTGATGTTGCTCTTCATCTTCATTCCGTCCTTCTTCTTCGATCGGCGATCCCATCGTGAATGTCCCTTTGGGGATCAGCACCAGTTTTATCCCGATGCTATTCGTTATCTCTTTGGACTCCTGGGCTAGTGCAGAGAGTGAAACGAACTGTGCGATGACAACGACCAGCAAATGCCGCATGGATTAATCCTCGAACAAAAAATTATAGTTTCAGCCAGCCGATGACACTTGTTTCACGGATCGGATGCGTCGGTGGGGAGCTGCTACAAAATACAATTTATACTTTTATCGCCCTGCCAATGCTCGCGCCATCCGCAGCAATGCACGCTGATCATCAGCATCGAGGTCAGACAACAACTCAAGCAATTCGATCACCGTCGGATCGGCATGGGCCCCGCTATAGGCCCCGCTCGCTCGGATGTCGTCGTTTTCCTTGGGGGTTTGAGAAGTATTCGAGTCCCTCTTAGCCCATTCTTAGGGAAAAGCCAAGCGAAGCCAAAGCTTGACAAATCGCGACAAACCCAAGGGATTCCTTGGGTTTTTTCGTATCCTGACCAAAAGCCCCCGAGACAGTAAAGGACGGATTAGGACCGCAAGAGTCATCCAAGTGGGTAATATTGCGGGCGATCTTCGCGCCATCTGCGCCATCTGTGCCATCCGCGGTTCCATCCACAAACATCACTAGGCTTATGCAAACGGGAACGCTCCACGCAAAGCTGCTAACCCAGAGAGAAATACTGAACACGATTTCGTGGGGTACCTCGATCCAATCAACAGCCGATTTACCACGGATATCTCGGATAGCACTGATTTTCAATGGAACAGTACCAAGCCCCACCACTATCCTTGCCATCTGTGTCATCCGTGGTTTTATACCTACCGTTTCCAGAGGCTCCCTCCGCACCGTGAAAGCCCCCCCGCTGTGCTTTAAAGTCCATTTTCTATCGCTTGCCTTGCTACGCTAAACGCTCACGACGCCCCTCATTTTAGGGGGGGGAATCCGTTCACAAAAAAACAACTCACCGAAAAAGGATTTCAAAACAGAAAAGATTACCAAAACGTAGCCTTCCTGCTTACGAAAGCGTAAGCTGTGTCGTCAAACCTTGGCTATCGACTTGGCCATTAGGCGTACCGCTTACCGCCGTGATCGTCTTTCGGTGGGGCTTTCATTTTCGATTTGTAGTTCGGAGGCTTCCTTCATGCACTACCGCAGATCTGGCTTTACGCTCGTCGAATTGCTCGTTGTCATCGCTATCATCGGGGTCCTTGTCGGTCTTCTTCTACCTGCCGTTCAAGCAGCACGAGAGGCAGCACGTCGTATGCAGTGCTCAAACTACATCCGACAGTTTGGTTTAGCATCCCACAATTTTGAAAGTGCGTTCAAAACCCTTCCGCCACCGCAACACACCAAAGTCTTTACGGAAACGAGCGGTGCCAAGGTCACTCGTACGTCAGAGGCACCCGTTCAAGTTTTCTTGCTACCTTACTTTGAAGCGGGAACCAAGTTCAACCAATTCAATCTGGATTACAACGTCAATAGCGATGCGGCGATCCATCCCAGCATACCTTCCAAGCCAGGTGCTAACGCAGCCGCTCGCGTAACCGACGTGCCCGTGTTTCTTTGTCCGTCGGATCCTTCCGAAAACAATTACTTCCTAGCGGGTCGTCAAAGTTACCACGCTTGTACCGGTGGTGCGAATTTGCGCGGCGGTACAGGCATCGATGGTGTGTTCGCACGCCCATACCCACTGGCAGGTTTCGCAATGATCGGCCCCCGTTTGCGAGATATCCGAGATGGCACCAGCCAAACAGCTCTGTTCTCTGAGGTCATGCGAGGCACTCGCGACTGGAACGCGACCAATACATTCGACAATACGACGGTATTCTTCACAGGCACCAATTACTCCAATGCATCACTGTTTGTTGATGGCCGCACGGTACCTCAATGCCTTCCAGGAGCGCAAGGAACCACCGGCACTTGGATTCGGTACGTCGGGCACCAGTACTACCGAGCCCTTACTCCTAATTTTGTTTACAGCCATACGCTTCCAATCAACTGGAACGTCAAACGCACCCCCAACACCAACCAACGCTTCAACTGCGGGGTCTCGTTCAATACCCTTCACATGGCTGCTTCGAGCTATCATTCGGGCGGTGTGAATACCGTGTTCGCCGATGGGGCAGTGCAATTCATGAATGAAAACACGGACTTTTTAATATGGCAAGCCATCGGTAGTCGGGATGCTGGGGAAGTCACCAGTAGCATCAACGATTGATTGTGATTGATCGTAAAAAATGCATCCCCCAAAAAAGGATTTCGCCTATGCAATCACGACAAAATCGCCTCTGGACAACCATCGTAACCGCTCTCTGTGGATTAGCCATAATTCTTAGTGCGGGATGCGGTAGCAAACTTACTGATCCATCGAAGGCTTCCGAAACTGCTGGTTTGCCAGACGCAAAAAATGCGCTACTCGATCTTGCGCAACTCCTCAACGGACTAGCTGCAGGAAACTTACCTCCGCCAAAAGAAGATGCCGATTTCGTGAACTACGATGTCGAACACCCAGCAATAGCCACACTGATTGCCAATAAAACCATTGTATACAACTACGGTACAACGACGGCGTCTAGCAACTCGGGTACCTCGTGGATCGCCATGCAATCCAACGCAAAAGAGGTTGGTGGTTGGGTGCTCCTCGACAACGGCGAGGTCAAGGACCTGCCTGCAGCAGAGGTATCGGCTTTGTCTCCTGCAAAACCCAAATAGCTCGCTTCGAGACGGTCTCATTGAACCAACGTTCAGCCGACAAAAAATACCGAGTTCTGACGCCAAGCCTCGGTGGGCTCCGAATCTAATTCAGGGGAATGAAAGCCGCCTCGCAGAGGCAACTTTCAAGGCCGCGTGGGCTACTTGGCAGCGCCGCTAGCGATGAGCCGAGCCGCCGCACGCCGGATCTTGGTCTTTGTGACCCCGGCATGCGTACCTTGCTCGCGCATCGCTTCATGGAGCAACCGATCGACCGTCAGTGACTCCAGATTGCGGCGTAGGATGTACCAAGCAGTCCAAGAGCGGACGGACTCGGTCGGTTTCCCAACCAGAGAACGATCCACAAGGACCTCCTTCGTAGAAAGCCTATTTCCGACCCCCGATCGAACCAACTCGATGGGTAATCAGTGGAAAGCGATTGATGACGAAGAAAGTCAATGAGCCATCACACACCTGAAATAGGAAATCGTTCGTGGAAAAAAGGACTCGAGCAACCAACATTCGAAATAGCGCAAACCAAAAGGTTTCGCACCACAACGAGCGGTACCGCTACGGCTCTCGGAGAGAGCCTGCTACGGCATTGGATCGGACCAGAAGGTCCCTCAGTGGGATAAAGAGACCTTCAGCCACGCCGCGGTTCGGTAACTTCTAAAAATCATTTCAAGAATCGCACCTAGCGACGATGCGCTAGGCGGTGTCCCCCGCAGCCCCTCTCAGATCCCCCCAACGCCGTGCCGCCGTGTGCCATCCGACTTCGCGCCTTCGCGTCTTCGCGTGCTGGTGGAATGCCCACCTTTTTGGGACCAAGTGATATGAGAGCCTATCGATTAATTGAACTTGCCCCCATCTTTGGTCCAAACTCCAAGTTCTTTTTTCAAGTCTTCGAGTCTTGTAGGTTCACGCTTCGCGGCGCTCAGCTTGAACCGATCAGACATCGCGACAAACTCAGCAGGCGTCTGCGTTGTCAAATGAATTAGCCATCTCGATGAATCAGGCATCGGCGATAAAACTGGTGCGGATTGATTCGGTGCTAAATCCATTAGCAGCGAAACTCGAAATGATCATTCATAGAACTGGCAACGCGTTCATTCCACCCTCGGATCATGAGCACATGCTCGCCCCCTCTGGTTGCGTACGGGTCTCCATTAGCTCGTCATAGTCCCCAAAATTCCCTGACGAAGTAACTTCCTCAATCCCACGAATTTTTGCAACAGATTCGGGAACTCGCACGTCTATCTAGAGGTCGATGAGGCAATGAACCTCCGAGACCCACTGAAACCTATCCAGGGGGGCCTCCCGCCTGGCCCTCGTAACCCCTTTGGAGATTCAAAATGCGAGTTGAACTGACATTGGTTGCTACCGTTTTTCTTGCGGGTTTGGTTGTCTGGCTAGCCGTCTTATTTGACCTTCGACTAGCCACTTATAAACCTGCTCCACCGCAAGTGGCAGTTTGTGTAGCTGCGCCACCACATAAGGACCCTTATTTTCTTCAACGCTTTAATTTGAATAACGACTTCAACAGCCTAACAGAATTGACAAACAGCCTTACAACACTTTCAACAGAGCAAGCGGAGGAACTACTCACGGTGTTCAACGACTCGAAGGTAGTCCTTGACGGGCTCACCGTCATCTCTCCAGAAGTTGCATTGACTCTCGCGAAGTGCTCGGTACCACTTGAGCTTAATGGGCTGAACGAACTCTCTCCTGAGGCAGCAGAGGCGCTCGTAGATTACTCTGGCGACAGCTTGTCTATCGATGGCCTAACATCTATTTCCGAGGAGGCCGCAAACGCGTTGGGTAATTGCCAATGCCGTCAGCTTTCGCTCAATGGTCTGAAAACGCTATCCGTCGAGTCCGCGGATGGGCTTGCACGTTTCATGGGTGATTCTCTGTTCCTCCACGACCTAACCATCCTCTCACCGGAGGCTGCCGAGGAACTCGCGGGTTTCCGTGGGGAGCTCTTGCAGTTCGGAGAAATATCCACTCACTCGCCAAAGGCCACCGACAAGCTTAAAAAGTTCCAAGGAAAATTGGTTTTGGGTAGCCAATCCAATTAAACCGCGGAACGAAATTATGGATCTCGCTCTCGAGCACAGGTCTCTGTTCTGCGGCATCCAACATACTTCTACCGCCGATCGAATCGCACTTCAACAGAGCCTCGGCGTGGTGGAATCAGGAGTTCTTGTTGTTGCCTTCCGAGTCCAGCAACGATGAAGCCATCGCCTTTATCAAGGCAGCCGTGAGTCACAGAGAATCCCCCAACAAATACCTCTTTATACTCCGCTTCGGTTTCCTCGTGGCGTCCTGAAGTCTTCGCGTGCCACCAATCATCACAGCAATTCGCCGGCTGGCGTTGGATCGTCCAGTCCCGGATCATCGGAGGATTTCTCAGGCGTCACCGGAGAGTTTCGGGGCAACAATCCAATAGCCATCGCTACACCTGCGACCAACCCAATCTCAATCGAATAGGCAATCATCAGTTCTTCGAACGAATATTTACCGCTAAATCGGTCCCCCCAACTCAACAACCAAAGACCAATTGCATGGAATATTGCTGGTCCCAAAATCATCAGCACGAGAAAACAAACTCGAAACCGCCAACGCCGAAGGCTGAATACCGTTCCGAGCTGCAGCCAAGTCTGAATCGATATCGCGACCGCAAGCCAAACCAACCAAATCGATACAGGTATCACTTGCTGGGCTATCGACCCTAATGATTTGATCGTTAGCATCACCAACGCACAACCAATCATAGCCCAGAGAAGAGTCTTCATGGAGAAGGTGCTTCTAGTCGCAGAAGCAAACGGTTTCCACATGAATATGGATGAACGTAGTAGAATACCCAACAACAAACTCAGTACAGAATAGACCACAGCACCAGCCAAAAAATTAAGCAAGAACAAGCCGATTGGCGGCGTCCCCCACCCCAACGACTGCCCGACCTTGGCGATATACGAGATCGCCAAGCTCAGAAATAACCCCATCAACCATCGCCGCGCTCGCGACGCAATATAAGCATTCAGCCAAAGCCAGATCGCGACGTACTGTGCTATCCAAATTCCGATAAGGAATGCACCAAGCGCTTCATACAAAGTCCAACGATTCGGAAAATTGCCTGGCGCCATAAAACCTGCTTTGCCAACAAACTCCCAGAGCAACCACGGAATCGAAAGATGGCCAACAATGGCCAGGGCAAGCACCACGCCCGCCCATCGGACGGCGCGCCTCGGGATCCTATACTCCGCAATGGATAGCGATGGAGTTGACTCAACATCACTGCCGATCGTTTCGGCGTCCCAGGGGGTGCTCATGTCATCCAATTCACTAGAACTAAGTTAACAATCGCCATCGTAAATCAGATAAGCCAATTAACCTTCCAAGGATACCCTATCGCCAGCCGCAACAAACCCCTTTCGCAATACGCCTGCCCTTTTTTCGCGCCTTCGCATCTTCGCGTGCCACCAATCATCACAGCAATTCGCCGACTGGCTCTGGATTGTCTAGCTCCGGATCATGGAAGGGTTCCTCAGGCGTCACCGGAGAGTTTCGGGGCAACAATCCAATAGCCATCGCTACACCTGCGACCAACCCAATCTCAATCGAATAGGCAATCATCAGCTCTTCGAACGAGTAGTCACCGCTAAGATGTTTCGCCCAACTCAACACCCAAAGACCAATTGCATGGAATGTTGCTGGTCCCAAAATCATCAGTACGAGAAAACAAACTCGAAACCGCCAACGCCGAAGGCTGAATACCGTTCCGAGTTGCAGCCAAGTCAGGATTGATATCGCGACCGCAAGCCAAACCAACCAAATCGAGAAAAGTATTAATGGCAGCGCTATCGACTCTTCAGAAGCTTTCCCATTAAATCGAAATGATTTTATCGCTAGCATCACCAACGCAGAACCAATCATAGCCCAGAGAAGTGTCATCAGGGAATAGGTGTTTCTAGTCGTTGAAGCAAGCGGTTTCCACACGGATTTAGATGAACTTAGGAGAATGCCCAACACCAAACTCAGTAGAGTATAGACCCCTGCACTACCAAAAAACCAAAAAAAGAAAATTTCGCTTGGTGGTGGCCCCCACGCCAACGACATCCCAACCATGGCCGCATACGAGATCGCCAGGCTCAGAAATAACCCTATCAACCATCGCTTCGCTCGCGACACAACATAACCATTCAGCCAAAGCCAGATCGCGACGTACTGTGCTATCCACAATCCGACAAAGAATGCACTAAGCGTTTCATACAAAGTCCGACGATTCGGAAAATTGCTTAGCGCCGTAAAACCTGCTTTGCCAACAAACTCCAAGAGCAACCACGGAATCGAAAGATGGCCAACGATGGCCAGTACAAGTAACCCCACTCCCCACCCGTAAATACGTTTAGGTATGATATCTTCATCGGTAAAAAGCGACCGCGACGTGGGATCATCGTCACCACCGATTGCTTCGCTATCGCAAGGGTTACTCATGTCAACTCGCGCACTAGTAATCACCACCACTCATGGCCAAATTCTTCGCGCATTCGCGCCTTCGCGTGCCCACGTCAAATGTCCCTCACGCCCAAGAAAACGAGCTAGTTAATGTCGCGTCCTGGAATCGCTCCGGATTCGATCAGATCGACGCAGATAGTTTATGCAGTCGACGGGTTGCAAGGTCCACATAAAAGGAATCCTCTTCGCTCCCGTTTTCAATGACTTGCTTCAACCACACATCGGTGTTCACAAAGTCTTTTTGCGACCAATAGAGCTGCGCGATTTGGTATCGGATCGGCTGCAGGGAGGGTACGAGCGGAAACGCTTTTTCGAAGGCGCGGAACGCGTCCAAAACCTTAGGCATGTAGGTCTCGAACTCTCCCATCGCCCCATAGGCCATTCCGAAATTCTCTGAATCTTTCCATCCGATCAACGTCTTCAACTTCTGTTCGTGCGCCAACCTCGCCGCAGCCGACTCCGGAAATTCCGTGATCGTCTTGTCGTACCAATGAACCGCAGCTTCGATGTTGTTGATGTATGCAGTATCGACATAGAAGCCTGCCCCCTTGCCGACGATCCAGTAGTCTCCATTCTTGAGGTACATCGATGCCCGTATGTCGTCGATGTATTCGTTCGATGCACCTGGCAGGATTTGAAGCAACTCCGATAACCGATCGTCGACTAATTTCCCTTCATAGCTCTGCGGAAACTCCTCGACCAACATCTGCCAAATCTTGACCGCACTCTGAAACTTATTCTCCTCGAAATTGATGCGTCCCAGCAAATACATAGCCGCCGACTTTTCAAGAGGATGGATCCCTGATTGAACTAGGAAATCCACCAAGGCTAACTGCGATTCCCGCAAGAGCCTGCATTCATACAACCAAATTGCTTTCTGCAACTGCGGAGCAAACTGATCCCTCGTTCTCAGATACTCCGGTGATGGCGACTCAACCAAAATGGAAGCTCGAGGAATATTTCCGCGAGTTCTCACGGTCGATGAAATCATGTCAAACGCCAGCTTGTCCGCCGAGCCACTCGACTTCTTCTCCGCTGAAGCTTTTTCGGCCGAACTCTTATCCTCCGAAATTGATGGTATCGTGATCTTGTTATGACAGAACTTGCATTCAGCACTGCGCCCTGCAGCTGCCTCAGGGGCCTTCAATGGCTTGCCACAGCTCGGACAATCAAATGAGAGGGTCATGATTGAACTCACATAACGAAAGGTAGGAACGAAGACTTCCGGGCGAGCGTCAACAAAGCTGGATGGCTTTACCATAGTCGACGCAATTTCCCGAATAAAGATGGCATGCACCGATCGCGACGAGATTTCTAAACCGGTGGACGAGCCCCCCGTATGGCTAAAGCGGTGGGAAGCCGCTCTACTTTTGGTATTCTGAATCCTGACGCTAACATTCCTCCTGGTAGACTCTATCCTCGGAACAGCTCCATGAAAAACCTTCAAAGAGTCCCCGGTCCTGAGTGGCAGTCTTCCTTTCTTGAGGCGAACAGGTTCTATATAGACATCGGCCTCCACATTATTCTTGCGATTTTCGCATTGAGTCCGTTTGCATTGCTCTTTGTTCGGCGTCGCACTCCAGCGGGTTGGTTGGACTTATGGCTTTTACTATCTTGCGCGGTGGGATTTCCTTTCGCTCTCTCGTACCTGGGAACAAAACTCCCGGACTACACAGCCCCTTTTGTATTCGGCTACACCATCCTCGCCGAGGTCGTACTGATACTCTCCCTCCTGATGATCGCATGGCGACTGAAGAAGCAAGCCAGAGGTCGCTTTGCTTTCAACATCCTGGCCAGCCTCCTCGCCTTGGGACTCGTCATCGGATTGTGCTTGCCCGCAGTTCCCTCCGCGCGTGAAGCTGCGAAACGAATGGCCTGTAGCAATGCAATTCGCCAGGTAGGTCTCGCTTTGATCAATACGCGTTCCACCATCCATGACTTGAGTCAGTTGCCGCCGAACAATGCGATGAAGGCCGACGGTACACCTGCCATCAGCTGGCGCGTCAAACTTTTGCCATGGCTAGAACAAAAACAACTCTACGAAACGTACGATCCGAAGATTGCTTGGGACTCCAACAAAAACAGGAGTGTGGCACAAACGCAGGTAGCGACCTACACGTGCCCGAGTGAGCCCAAATACGTCAGTCCTGACGGAGGCCGATACACTTCGTTTGCGATGCTTGAAAACTCGGATACGGCCGTAAACAATCCCCAGCGGCTTCCGGAGTCTAGAAAATCCGATGATCCGCAATATCGAATTCTTCTGATCGAGTCCTGCGGTTCGAACATTGTTTGGACGGAGCCTCGAGACGTCGATGTCGACACGATGGACCATAGCATCCTTCCTTACAGCAGGGAATCCTTTAGGACTCCCTGGCGATCGAAGGGGATCGGCTCTTCCTATCATGGAAGCGGCGTCTCTGTGACCTTCGCAGATGGCTCGACGCGCTTCCTACCCGCTTCGGTCGACAAGAAACTCCTCCATAAAATGATAAACGGCGAGCCATGGGCCACATCGGAATTGGACTGATGAGGTCGAACAAACCCCATGGCACACAGGCCTTAAACGGTTCGATCCCAAGAGAAACATCCCCTTTAGTTCCTGATCGGAAAATCGCGGATTACTTTCAACTTCGGTAGTTGGCGAGAACTTTGTCGACGTCATGTGCAGTCGGTCTTCGAAACTCACCCGGAGTTAACTCGTCGTACATCAGCGAACCTGGTTCCGCATTCTCATCGTCCTCCAGTCCTAGAACGTGCCCCATCTCGTGCAACAAGACACTCACTAGATCAAAATTGTTACCAACAGATAAATCGCTATCGCTAAGCCGCCATCCAAATCCGGATCCATCATCGTCTAAGAGAATTTGGGAGCTGGATGCTAAACCCAGGTATCCGGTATGCAGACTGGTAACCCTTACTGAAACAGATCGGAGCTTTTCGAGTAGTTCACTTGGTAGTCCCGCCGCACTCCAATACTGAACTGCATCGAACCTTGCACTTGCAAGCGCACTATCAGAAATCGCTAGCGACGGACTTCTCACTGCCCCAATACCACTTATTGAGGAAACAGCGAGGGGAGAAAGGGCGGGGTCGAGCTGATAGACAACATTCCAGTATGTTGACGCGAGCATCTTGCCGGATGCATCGAAGTCGATACCGGTTATCCCTCCCGTGACATTCTGCGCCTCGGCATTGAAACGCTTGATCTCGACTCCCGAAAAACTCATCCGTACGATTTGGCTCGATTGATCGGTAGCAATCCACAAAGAATCGCCTGATGGATCGAGAGCCAACGAGCCATTATTGATATCGTATGGCGCGGACCAGCGTCCTATCTCGGAACCGTTCTCAGAATTGATCACCACCACCTCGTTGGTATTATTATCCAGCAAATACAATCGACTTGTACTCGGTGCATAAACACCCCCAACTGCATAAACGTGGGGCGAAACATTCAAGCTCGCCAATAACTCTCCAGTAATACTGGAAACCCCAAACACGTCCCCATCGGATCGCGTCACGAGCAAACTGCCAGTCGGTACGGTAACTCCACCCAAATTCAGCGACATCGGCAATATTTGCAGACCACCGTTGTTTAAGTTCGAAATCGGCGTATAGCTTCCTAAGGTCGAACCATCCGACACGCTAACTTTTTGGACTCTGCCGCTGTCCAATACCCAAATGTTCGATCCATCGCCAGCGACGTCGTAGAGCGTTCCATCCACCGATGGTTTAAGCCAGTTGATATCAACGATATTCTTACCACCAGCCGTCTGAATCGTCAGAGGTCCGAAGCCGTGGCTCGGCAAATATGCAATCGCTGTATCATTGTCGGTTTCACGATAATAGGCTACATCCACTGTGTTGCCACTCAGGTCGGGATCGTACAAGGTAATGGAACCAACGCTGTAGCTGCTTGTTGGTCCTTCCTCATAGCCGAAGCCGTTGACTCGGATTCTCCCGGTCGTATCAATGGCCGCACTAAGTGTGCTTGGGACAATTTGAAGTGTGGGAGCGTACGAACTACCAAGACTTCCCCATGCATGGGAGCCGTTAAAGTATTTCGGAACTACAAGCTCTCCGCTACGTCCATCCGATCCCACGCTGCTCGGGTTAACCAAGGTCCAAATCATATCCCCCACGGAATTTCGGTACTGCGTGATGAAATCGGTAGTCGTTGCGAGGCCAATTCCATCTATGGAAATACGCTGACCAGGATTTGCGGAGGCCGTTGATGTAGTGTTTGGTGTTCCGACCGCAGCTGTTGCGGCAAGATTGCTGAGGGTCTGAATCAACGGCGCACAGGTGCCACCTTCCGTCGTCACTGTGATCTCCCCGAAAACACTCACGGAAAGCGGAAGGATTAAACGCACCCAGTCATTGTAGAACTGCGAATATCCGACATCGACGTTCAGGTAGCTCGCATCTGGGTCGACAACCTTGGTACTACCGAATTGGTAAATACCATCTCCCTCGGAGAAGCCTCGACCTCGCAGAACAACCACCGCCGTTGAACCGTTGATATACTCCACGTCCACACTACTAACTACCGGAACAATCTGAAGTGGAATCGATCGGCTTGCCGTATCGCCTATGATCTCGACAACGCCGGTCGTCGCCTCATTTGGTACGATCACATCCATCTCTGTCCGATCCGCCGACACATAGATCGGTTTCACGATCGATTCAAAAACCATACCATCAGCTTGTCGTAACCGGAACACAACCTCGGTCGACAACGTGAAATCCGATCCTGTTAATCGAATCTGTTGACCGGGATTCGCAGAAGCCACCAACAAATCCTTCGGACTTCCACTGCTTGCAACAGAATTTATCGAATCCAAGCGTACCTTAAAGCTATCACTGGTCCCCCCCAACGTACCAACACTGATGGGACCACTCAACGCCCAACTCGGCACGACGGTATCCAGTTGGCCATGCCCCCAATAAACATCGGTCGGGTTGCCGAAGTTACTTCTGTCTACCGCCTCCTGGCCGGCATACCGAATCCGAGTTCCACCCTCGACAAAGCCGCTCCCGTTTAACCGCATTATACCGGAGTGGAATGAACTCCCACTCGCCAAGTCGATATCGGTAATCGTAGGGACGATCTGCAACACGACACCAATTTGAATACCCTCGAGACGAACCCTACCAGTGATCGCATCCATAGGAAC
Organism: Pirellula sp.; assembly: GCA_046318275.1. Taxonomy (GTDB): domain Bacteria; phylum Planctomycetota; class Planctomycetia; order Pirellulales; family Pirellulaceae; genus JBKCUI01. Next base: position 13,745 of record JBKCUW010000045.1, read on the forward strand.
AACCACTTGAGCTGATTTCCCATCCGCAGCCACCGAGGTTACGGTCACCGCAACCTCATAGACTTGGCCACTATCATTCGAAGATGTGAATACCACTTGACTTGTCGATTGCAAACCTCCGCTAGGTACCGCAATCGAAATTGCCTGCCCGTTAACGGCCGATGGGACCGTAGAAATTCCAGGGGTCCCGCTTGTTGCGACACTCCCGATCGAAAGCAAAGCATCCCCAAACACCCCTCGTCCTCCTCCCATGGAAGTAACCGCAATTTCGCTACCGGGAGTCGCACCTGCTGGAACGATCACCCTCAAGAACTGCTGCGGCGGACTGGAACTCTCTCCACCATGAGCATAGGTCTCTGTACCTAGAACGGTGGCTGTAACGCCGCCGATCGTAACTGATAGCGGATTGGTTCGCTCAGCAGAGAAGCCAACACCTGCAAGCAGGATCGTCTCTCCAGCAACGACGTTTCCACCAACACCGTCGATCTGCGGAACAATCTGCAAAGGAAACGCCGTCGAAGAGCCAACCACGCGAACAGCCCCACTGATCGCACGTCCGGGCACAACCACCTCCAACGTGCGCCCATCATCTCGCGGGGTTCCTGTACGCGTCAAATATCCAAACGTACCCGTTACGTCCACCGCTGGGAACCGAACCAACGTCGATGTCGTCAATGCGCGACCATACATCCGTATCGTTTGACCTGGCTGAGCTGATGCCACCAATCCATCCTCCGGCGTACCCGTCTCCGCTTGACTTGACACGCTATCGACAACTACGGGATTCGCCGAGGTCATTGCAGGCGGTGTGTACGTGTACGATCCTCCCACGGTGGCTATTGTGATCGGTCCCTCAATGGCATCTCGCAAAATCACCTGGTATGAATCGTTACGCCCACCGGTAACGTTGCCATCAATGAGGTCGCCACCCCACCAATTCGCTCGATCGTTCGTCGCTTGATCCTGCAATGTGATACCACCTGAAATCAAACTCATCGAACCTTCCACAAAAGCGGAACCATTGATCGTCATCACATTGTCCGAGCCCAGCATTCCCGATTGACTCGTTATCTGCGGAACAATCTGCAATGGAACCAACGTACCCGTCGGGTCACCCGGTATACGTACACTGCCAGTGGTCACGCCACCAGGCAAGCGAAGCCAACCCGATGTCCCGTCATCGGTCGTCAACTCAACACCCACCCTCACTGTGGATCGGATTCCAAAATCATTGATTGTGGGAACCTCGACTTGGGTTCCACGGGCAAGGTAACGCCCAGTGATTCTCACCCACTGAGACGCATTCGCCGACGCCAACGAAGTGGAAGCGGGAACTCCGTCTATCGCTACCGAAGCAATCGACTCCAACTCCGCAGCCTGTGATACAGGTGTCAACGATGGATCCACTCGATAAACAACATTCCAGTACGTGGAGACCAGCATCTGGCCCGTGGAATCAATATCGATTCCCGTAATCCCTCCGGTCACATTCTGAGACGCTGCATTGAAACGCTTCAACTCTACCCCAGATAATGTCAGCTGTACAATCTGACTCGATTGGTCCGTCGCTATCCAAAGAGAGTTCCCCGACGGATCCAACGCCAGTGAGCCATGGCTGATATCGTACGGTGCTGCCCATCTGCCAATCTCAGAACCATCCGACGGATTGACCATCACCACTTCATTCGTGTTGTTGTCCAACAAATAGAGGCGCCCAGTGCTCGGTGCATACACACCCCCAACCGCCCATACATAAGGTGTGACATTGAGGCTCGCCAGGAGCGCTCCATCGGATGTCGAGACGGCAAATACGTCGCCATCAGACCTTGTCACCAAGAGACTCCCAGAAGGAACCACCACACCACCCAGGTTCAAATCCCCCGGGAGGACTTGAAGTCCACCGTTATTGATATAGGGAACCGTACTGTAGTTCGCCAGAGTCGAGCCATCCGAACCACTCACCTTCTTGACCCGACCATTGTCCAGTACCCAGACATCCCCCCCATCGGAAGCCACATCGTAGAGAGTCTGATCCGTCGATGGCTTCAGCCAGTTGATATCGACCACACTCGATCCACCCGATGTCCTGATGGTCAGTGGACCAAAACCATGTGCAGGTAAATACGCAAGTACCGTATCGTTGTCCGCCTCTCGGTAATACGTCACTTCCACCGTCGATCCGCCTAGATCTGGGTCGGTCAAGCTCGCACTGCCAACGCTGTAACTGCTCGAGGGGCCTTCTTCATACCCAAAACCACTGAGCCGAACACGTCCCGTCGTATCGATCGATGCGCTCAGTGTCCGGGGGACAACCTGAAGCGTCGGCGCATAGGAACTACCGAGGCTACCCCAAACGTGCGATCCATTGAAGTGCGTCGGAACTCCAAGCTCCGCGCTGCTACCATCGGCTTGCGCGAAACTCGGATTGATCAGAGTCCAGATCATATCCCCCCAACTGTTTCGGTACTGGGTGATGAAGTCTGTTGTGGTGGAGAGTCCAGCACCGCTGACGGTCACACTCTGACCTGGATTGGCAGAGGGAAGCCCCGGATTATTCGGAGTACCGACGGAGGCGGTGCTCGTCATGGTACTGAACGCTTGGGTGAATGGAGCACTGGTTCCACCTTCGGTGGTTACAGAGATGGCTCCGAACGCGTTGCTCGATAGAGGGAGCTGGATACGCACCCAATCGTTGTAGAACTGGGAGTAACCCACGTCCACCGTCTGGTAACCCGTATCTGGGTCGATGACTTCGGTGGAACCGAAGCGGTAGATTCCATCGCCCTCGGAAAAGCCCCGGCCACGCAGAACCACCTGGGCCGTCGAGTCGCTGACCGACTCAACGTCCGTACTGCTGATCACAGGTACAATCTGGAACAAGAACGCGCCATCCGGATCTCCCGGAACCGAGAGAAAACCTGTGCAGGCTTCATCGGGAACTCGGTAGAACGCTGATTGCGAATCTAAATCGATAAACTGTGGAGAGACTGAAGTTGTACTTACGGAACCATCCCACGGATAACGCACCGGGAAATCGATTTTCGAGTCCGAGTTGATACCGGGAATAGAAAATTTGACCAATTGCCCAGGATTTGCGGAGGGTGCACGTTGAATTTTTGCTGTGCCCGATTCGGCGACGACATCACTCGCGGGTCGGACTGAAAAATCCAATCCGACAGAGTTGACTATTTGATTGCCAGCACGATCGAACAATATCGATTTATCCAAAACGAATCGGTAATTTCCCGTCGAGAGAATCTCGGATGGAACAACCTTGATCCGGCTGTCGCGATTTCTGGTATGAATCCCCTGAAGAGGCCAAACGATATCGTCGTCACCACCTGGGATTCCATCTAGCCCAAGGTTGATCAGCGATGCACCGGTTAGCGATAACCTACTGGTATCAATCGATTCATCAAATTGCACATCGATGGATGGGACATAGAAGATTTTCTGGGCAGGTTTAGGGGACGTGAGCAACACACCAGGGGAAATAGTATCCGGGACAATTTCCACCGAGATTGCATCCGAAAACGATTGATTCCCCCCTGTATCAGTTGCGCGGATGCGGTAAACCAAATTGCTGGACATCGATGTGCTGAGATTCGGCAAAAGAATCGATAAATCGAATGGAAACGCCACATCCGTGGCAACGACAAAATCATCCTGAAGCAATTCCACCTTTGCCACTTGATTATCATCGGTAACGACCGTCTTGAATGGAAGGTATCCCCCCTCAACAACCTGAACTCCAGGTTTGATGGGATCCACATCGGCATCTCCAATGGAAGCTTCGATTACCGGTGCAACTCCATCGGTATCAATGGATTGGTAATTAACAACCTGCAACTGCCCGTCACCATTTGCGACAAAAGCCATACCATTCGCGATGACGACATCATTTGGGAGTCCACCGACATTAAATTGCGTCAGGAATTTACCCGTTTGCTTTGGATCGGAAACGTCAACAACCGAGGTAAAGGCCCCCAATCCGACAAGTTGCCCAACCCCAACACCAAGCCCAGAACCATTCACGATGAGAGCAGTGGCGGCAATATTCGTTGTCGAGGATGCCGCGATCAATTTCGGCGCGTCGAGGTTGGATACGTCAATCGTTGCATATCCGCCACCTTGTGCGATGTAAACAATATCCTCGCCGACGAACAGCCTACCCTGACCTAGTCCACCCAAGCTTCCGCGTTGGACTAAAGCATTGGACTCAATCGAAAACACGTTCAACGAGCCGCTTCCATTCAAAAGGAATAAAGTTCCGCCATGGCTTGCAAACCCCACGGCCGACGAACCGGGAATCGAAATCGAGGTTTCCAGTGCACCCGTTTCGATGTCGTAACCACGTATCTCACGAATCGCGACAACGAACACTGTCCCATCAACGATCTGAACTCCTTCGAAAACGCCGGGAATCGATCGTAGCAATCGTGGTGACTGCGGGTTTGCCACGTCGACGAAATGAATTCCGTTATTCGTCGAAACAGCAGCGATCCTGCCGGACGCGTCAACAGCAACTCCTGTTGCTACACCATTAAGCGTAAGCGATCCGAGAATCACTGGAGTCATAGGATTGGATACGTTGACAAGCGAAAGCCCACCGTTCGACAATGCGATATAGGCAATCTGCGAAATACTTGTTGACGACAGAGCGCCTCCAACCGTTAATCGAATCGGCGCACCCTCCACAGCTACGCTTGATACCACTCCGGTTGCAGATGTAACATCTCTGAATGGGTTACTTCCGCTGAAAACTTTGGCACCGTCACTCGTTCCGTCATTGGCAGTACTAAACAAGGCAGGATTCGTCCCGATGATTTTTTCAGCGGTATCGACGAGTCCATCCGAATCCGAATCCGGTTTATCCGACACTGGCATGAAAGAAAGGTACGGAATATCTGTCTTTGCGCCTGATGGCGCAGAAGTCCCTCGGTAGCCTGCGATCCGGTTCGTGACAGGGTCAAAAACCGACAATGTGAAGTCAGTACCGGGTGGTAGAACCACTTGAACAGCTCCAGAATTATCCGATTTTCCGCGAAGCTTAAAGCCGCTGTATTCAAAGAGGTAATAGACGTTGCTGGACGTTGAAAAGTAAGCAGACTCAAGCTCTGCTACACCAGTTGTCACAGGATCCGTTTCTTCATTAAGGCTTACGAATGACTTCGTGAACGAGTCGATTGGTTGAAACGCGTCCGCTTGATCGCGGACAACGTAGAGTGCGTCTGCTAGCGCTGGGCCAAACTCGGAAGGAATATTCGGATCGGATTCGCCTTCACCACCTCCACTCGCACCGATGACACTCATCATTAATTCGATCTTCGAGCATACCAGCGCTATCGATAAACGCGCAATACCACTCTTTGCATTTTCAACTAACGAATTAACCTGGTGCAACTGCGCTTTGGCGAGGTCGATGCCACTACAGACGACTCGCGTGATGTAGGACGTGCATTCATCGCCTCCCTTCGTAACATTATCGCAAATCGATCCTGCAACCCCGAGTAATCCCTCAATGCACTTCGAAATCGCGAGTGCCTTACCAATCGGATTTTGGTCTTGCGCTGTTAAAAACAAGGGAACCAAAAGTTCCTTGCTGGCATTGACTTCTCTTACAAGCTTAACAACGTTCTCCTTCGTTGCACCCTCTTTGTATACCTTGTCGATCGCTTCCAGATCTTTTTGCAGTTGAACGATTCCCTCAGCGGCCTTTAAAAGATTCTCGATTAACTCTCGTATCTTTGCAAAACCGGAAACGCATTTCGCGACCTCGAGTGAAAAATCCCTAAACACATTCCACGTGATAATCTGTTTCTTGCATTTGTCTTTGTCTTTCGTCTCGGTGTCTGGCGGAGTGAGCCCGTGCCATCCTGGTTTCGTGATTCCGGTCCCAGCATCTGTTGTTACTGATTTTCCATCGGGCGAGACCGTTGCGGTTCCTTCGATCACAAGCTTCCCAGTGGTGTGATCAAAGCTTAGGAAATTGAGTTTGGTACCTGGTTCCGCATTGAACACGTTGGGGAACGACATGGTCAGTGGCCGATTAAACGCAACTGCATCGGGGGACTGAATGGTGATGTCAAACGTGTGTTGCAATAGCCCGGGGGGTAACATGTCTCGTACCAGTTCCGGTGGGACAGTGCTGATCCCGACTTTAGGATTAGCAAGCGGCTTGCCATTCTCATCCACGACAGCGCCTGGAAAAACTTCCAAGCTTAGTTGAGCCCGTTGCTCATCGCTGAGATTCGGCGCAGAGGCAGCGTCAACAGTTACAGTTGTTGTCTCTTGTTCACTGATCGGCTTCAAGATGGTCGCTTGAACACGTGGCAAGTAAACTTCCGTACGACCAGCGTTGGCCTGCTGCTCTTCATGGGTCCCCATGGACCCCATAACCGTATTTTGAATTCCCACTGAGACATCGAGATTCATCACCATCTCTGGAAAAAAGATACCGGTGGGAGCGTTCGTCGCTGTTCTCCCATCAATAGCCAGTTTGATGTTTCCTGACGGTATCGAATCCAGCCTAAAAAACCCTTGAGAGTCGGTATATACAGCACCCGCTTCTTGACCGAGTACGAATACTTTCGCATTTGCAATCGGGTTTAAAAAGATATCGTCTGGCGTGTGAAGAATCCCGTCTGGGCCAGCCGCGATATCGTCATAGGTCATGACCTTAAGATCCGGTCCGGGATCGACCACTCGCCCAATGACCGACGTGCTCGAAAGTTTCTCCAGACTCACTGTCGTGAATTGGAACGAGTATTTCCCACCTTTGACCCCATCTCCATCTGCGTCGAGCAGCACACCATCCAAGCCTCGGATTCGATCTCCGTTGACATGCACGGTTATCGTCGAAGCGCTCGGCATGGGCTGGTCCATGAACAGCCATGCAAATGATCCATCTGCCGATGGAACAATGGTTGCCGGCAGCATGTTGCCTGAAGCATCGGTCGCATACAAGCTCTGCGAATCCAACGTGAGCTTACTTACCGGTCGCGAAAAGTAGATCTGAGGCCGAAACGTACTCCCAATATCGCTTGCCCCTGTTCCAGGCGAGTGCTGTGTAATCGTCAGTGGAACGAGACTACCAAGAGTAAAAGAACGCGTGACCGTCGATTTCAGTCCCGCGGAATCGATGGCATGGACCAGCAATGTATGCGCGCCGATCCCAAGATTCGAGAATTCTAATTCTTGACTGACAACGCCACCACCGCTCGAGAAGCTAATGGGAACCTCTCTTCCGGAATCTATTTGGTAGGTCACCGACTTGAGCTTTGAACCAGTCCCTGAGAGGGTAGCCGCCATTTTTTGCCCCCCGAACACCGTCTCGCCATCGCTGGGGCTGGTCAAATCAATCGACGGAGCAACCGTATCGAGGACAAATGCGAGTCGAAAACTCTCGGATACCAATCCAGCACGATCGGTCGCTACAAACTGAAATTCATGCGCACCATCAGCCGAACCATTCAAGGCAAAACTTGGCTGAAATACAAATCGACCCTGCGCGTCGAGATTCAATGCAATCGGCGGGTTGCTATCCACCTGTACCGTCGCGGTCGCCACCCCAGAAAGATTATCAATCACCCAACCCGAAACTCCAGGATTCGTACTCGTAGTGAATCCATCATCCAGGGATTCGAGAACTACCGTCGGGGGCTGATTATCATCCGAAACGTCGAAACGTTTTAACACTTCTTGGGCGACCGACCGACCCAAACTCTGACCGTCACGATTGGAAAAATCGAAGTGGATACCACCATAGATCCGACTTTTTCCTGCCTCCGTGGCGGCTGCTTCGAAGTCGTTAAAACTGCGCGTTTTACCCGGCAGTCCCAGCGAGTCTGTGGTGAACGGAATTCCGCTGCCAAAATAGTCTGTCAAGATCGCGGCTGCTGCGGCACTATACGTACTGTGACCCGAAACATACTCTGGATGCGGAGGTGTGATCAGAAGCGGTTTCCAACCAGAATCCTGGGCCGTGGACGCATTACCATCGACATCGGCATTTTGGATCGCCGTGATCGGACGCCATGCCTCGTATTTGTATTTTGTCTGCCATGCAGCAATCGACGAGTCCGCCAGGGCGGCATTGAGGATAGCGAACAAGCGCGCGGACTCTCCAAAACTAATCCCCTGTGATGCAGCAATATCCGCCGCAATCTTGTTCCAATGGCCAGGAGGCGTGTTCGAGCCTGCACCATCCGCCCAGAAGCGTGCAATCTCCTTCTGCTCAGAAGTGCGCGAGGCACTTGTATCCGAACCTAGCGACTTAACTTCGTTGTAGTCCGTTGCATACTGTTCACTCGTCAGTGCAGGCGGCCCATTTGGCACAAGCGACGGAACGTCTACGACCGCGAACGGCTTAAGCTGCCCCCACTGAGGCGTCTGAGCGACATCGTACATCGGCGCCGTCGGCTGCCAGTTGCCAAGCTCACTCGACGGAACATAGTTGACGTACCGATCCCAACCATCAGACTCTCGCAAAGCTATTACGGCGCGAGCGACATCCGCCCCAAATGCAATTCCATTCGACTTCAAAGGACCATCCCCGAACTTCCCGAGAAAGAGTGTTTGAGCTGAGATCAATGAGGAAGACTGCCCAGGGTAAAGATGCTTTAGAATCGCAAATGCTGCCGCTGATGCCGCGATTTCAGGCGATACTACCGACGGCGCCGTCAACGAAACCAAATAGCTTGGAGTCTTCTCGATCGAGTTTACAACGTCGAGTATCGCAAGACTCATCATCGCAAGATTTCGGGTCGCGACCGCAGGAATCGTTGCATCCAACCGAATCGCTTTCAATGCTTCCGAGTTCCAAAACAAGACCGGGTTCGCATCGATCGACTCAGCACTTCTGCGGAATGTAGTTTGCGCTGACGATTGATTGCCTGCGAGATCGACGAAGTCAAATTCGAAATAGTTATCCCCGGGAACCAACTCCACATTAGGAATCGAGACCGTACCATTGCCCGCCGTGCGCACTTGAACGCCCGTGGAACGAATCGTCACAAATGCATTCGGCTCCGTGGAGCCCTGCAAAACGACTTTGGAGTAAGTCGTGATCCGATCGCCTGCGATCCCGGAATCTGAGGATGCTGCAAGATTGAGAACCGAAGGAAGCGGCGCACTCGTATCCACAAATACTATTCGCGAATCACTCACAGCATTCCCTGCCAAATCGGTTGCGAATAAGTCCAGAGTATGAGTTCCCTCGCTGAGCGGACTGGTCGCTTGTAAGACGTTCCCTGTTGAAATCCCCTCGAAGAACGTGCTTCCATCCACCTTGAGAGTGAGTTTGTCCCCGAGAGCTCCGTTCGCCTGAACGCGAGGATTCGTTAAATGGGTAATCCCGTCGTTATTCTTCACCCCAGTATCATCTGCGGCGAGCAATCCAAAACCACTCATCACCGGCGGAGTTGTATCGAGGGAGAATGCAACCCTCGCATAGCCAAATGTCCCATCGCTAGCCGTGATCAAAATCTTCGCTACCCGATCACCATCGACTACATTTCCAAAGGTACGAGGATCAAAAATAATTTGTGGACCTGTACCGATTGAAACATCGACGATCGATCCACGGTCCAAACGCGCCTTCGCAGTATAGGACAAACCGCTTTGACTGTTAAAACTTCCAACAATGGTCGGGTCATTTGAGATCCTATCTGTATTCGACAAGCCCGAATCCACTAACAAAGATCCAGTCGTTGTAACATTTCCCGGTGCCTGATTGATTCGATTGATGAGCGACAGTACATCCAGCGGAGAAAGAGTGCGATCAGCATCGACATCAAAGTAAGGGTTCCATCCCACCGGCTTATTGAAGTCTAAATTTGGATCTGCTGAATTGATCTTGTTGATGACAACTAAAACATCGAGGGGCGACAGCGTTCCATCGTCGTCAACGTCATATTTCCACAAAGGGTTCTGCCAATCAGATGCCAGCAGTTGTCTCGGCTCTAAGATCTCGGCACGGAGTAAACGCTTTGCCAACGCTTTTCGCCGCTTCAATACTTCCTTCAACAAAGTCCGCTTGCTCGAACCCTGCCGATCATTGAACAAACTAAAACTGCTTCTCATGATATTGCGTCCATATAGAAGAGCGAATGGTGTTACTCTTGGAACGCACTAATCTTATGAAACCGACGAGGTGATCACAAACAGTTTCACAAGTTTTCTTAAACGCAAGCTAGATTGCGAAAAACCTATTATTCCCCCAGTTGTATATCTCCCCAAACGCCCCAATCTGCTCCATTTCCGTCGCCCGCATCATCCACGAGGAACGAGAGTTCACGTACACCTTTCACTGATACCTCGAAATGATTCAATTCACCTTCGCTGGTGCGTTTCGATCTCCATAACTCTCTGCCATCCCCCTTGATGATGAACACAACGGTCCCTCCATGCAAGTCGGCCAGACCTGCATAGCCCGTGAGTCTGTTCCATTTGCCTCCCAACTCATACGTGTAATTGCTCGGCGCATGCGCATAAAGCCCTCTCGCAAATGCCTTGCCAGCAACACGAATCAACACAGGGTCATCCGGAAGCCGATTCAGCATCGGTCGCAACCATCCAACGCTTGCCGATTTCGAGGCGGCCTCAGAAATCCAAACTCTCGTCGCATCATATTCACTCGGTGGAACTGTCGGTCGGAGGCCCATGCTTCCCACCAGTGACCTCGAAATTTCGATCTCGGTTCGATCCTCCAATTCCTCCGTCGATGCTTTCTCCAACCGTTCCAATTCCAATCGCGCCGCCGTTACGTTTCCCTGCTTCACCGCCTGCACCAAGGATCGAAGCTTGATTGCTGTGCGGTACGATGACACGTCAACCATTCCCTCGGAATCCACCTCGCAAGGAATCGACGCTACTTGATCGTTGATGCGACCACCATTGCCCTGGCATGCCACCATTCGGAGAACCGAGGGTTTACCTTTTGCGAACTCGTCGCAGTACAACACAAAACCACCATCGGCATCGGGAATCGCGGTTACCGTCGTCGCGTCGTAATCACCACCTCCATTCGGATCGATGTAACCGACGATCGCATAAACGGTCGGATCGCCGCGCACAGTCCCAGAAACCACCAGTTCGGTTCCACCGGCTATTCGCTCCACCGAGTCGATCTCGACCGTCGCAGTGAGGGGTAGGTCGATTCCCTTTTCATTCGCTGTAAATAAAGGATGGCCAGCGAGCCTCAATGCGTCGGCAAACGAGAGAAACGATCCGCGACCTTCTGAGCGACGATCCTCACCGTAGGTTCGATTGCCACTTCCCATAAGCGAGGTTCCCAGCAGGTCGCCCTCGTCGCGTCGTTCCCTGTTGTGGGGCAATCCCAACGCATGCCCTAACTCGTGGCAGACACCTCCTACAAAAATACTGTTGTAGCGTCCGACTGAGATCTCTCCGTATTGACCATCTCGAAGCAGCGGGATTTTCTCGGTAAGCAATTGCGAGTCGAGCAACATTGAATCGACTTGCCAAGCGGTCCCGCTGCGAAGTCCTCCGGTCGCGTAGTACGGACTGTTCTGCGTCATGGTCCGGGCTTCCGGATCCCAATTGCTCATATTGCAAAATAGTACGATCGTTTCTCGATCGGCATCGATGCCAGCAGCCTTGAGAACCGGAAGGCATTCGTTTCGGATCTTGTACCCACTCTCGACGTTGTAGCGAGAATACGGCGCAGCGCCGCGCACCAAATGAACTCGCAGAATCCCATCGCTCTCCTTGTCCAACGAAAAGGTACTCTCACCAAAACCGTTACGCTTCATTTCGGAACGATAAAAAGATTGGATATCCGTGAGCACTCGATCGAGACGTTGGCGATACTGCGGTAATGGTTCGCGATCGCTCGGCGTCCAATAGACGACGTGCAGCGTTCGGGTGGAAGGCACCGGGTCCTTCGCCAAGTAGCTATCTCGTATCCGAATCGCCTCGACCGCTTGTGAAGGCAGCCGTGCCATACGCTCCCTCGACGCAGGCTTTGCTTGAATCGCCACGAACTCAAGCGCTTCCATCGCATCGTCATAGTTGGTAGCATGCCCACCCTCGGGCTGATGCTTTACGAGAACGGGACGCTTCATGGATTGCAACTGATCCATGAGCCTGAGAGTGCTCGCAGGTGGAACGAGCGTATCCTTTCCGCCAGTAGTTACCGCGATCGGCATGGTCAGCCGCTTCGCATGCAACTCGGCAGATCGTTTCCGGTATTCGCTGGCGACGTCGTCTTTGCTGCCGCCGTACGAAGCCGCAATAGCCTCTTGGAATTGATCGTATTCGATCATGTTCGCTGTCCCGTTCATCGACACAACCCCTTGGACGAGATCCGGGTGCAAGGCCGCGAAAATCAACGCCGAAGTCCCCCCCATCGATCCTCCGGTCACCAACGTCCGCTCAATCGAAAACCGGCGTTTCAATTCCTCGATGATTTGTTTCAGATCCGATTCGGCCGCAGGCCCCATCCATGAAGTGCGAGCTCGGTAGTCCGGTGCCACCATTAACATTCCATGCTTGAGGGCAACATCGCGCGTCGCTCGGCATTCATCGCGTGACTCCCGAATATATTGCCACCGATCGGACCCATGCCCATGGAGCGCAACGATCAGTGTTTTTACATTGGAGTTTTGAAATCCCTCTGGATGGAGCAAAACATATTCCTGCACCGAACCGTCAATGACGGCAGTCAACGATTCCTCAGAAACCACAAAAGATGAGGCATCCTGGCCGTGAGAGACCGATGCAAAACACGCGGTCAAGCAAGCAAGCGTGAATACCATGAATCCCGAATGCACTCGAAGCACCCGATGCTGTAAATCCGCGCGAAGATTTGAAAACCTCCCAATCATGGCTTCGGCTTCTCAAACACCAGGAGATAGTTCTCTTTCAGCACGTCCGATCGGTCGGCAATCTTTTTGAATCCAACGGCGGCGATTTCCTTTTCGAACACTTCCTGTCCCGCCCGAACGTGATTCATCACCCAATCGGTACTCTTCCCCTCCTCACGGCGGAAATCGATCAGAATCAAACGCCCCCCAGGAACCATCGCTCGGTAGAGCGACTCCATCGTCTTGGTAGGGAACTCAAAATGATGATACGTATCACAGATGTACGCCAAATCGATTTGGTTTTCGGGAAGTTTTGTGGAGTCCGCAGTACATAACAGCGTATCGATATTCTTGAGCCCCAACTTGCGGTTGGTTGCTTGGATGTGCTCAAGGAATTTTTGCGAGATATCGACTGAAATCACTTGCCCATCGGCCCCGACCGCTTGGGAAAACAATCGCGTAAAAAGACCTGTTCCGGCTCCAACATCCGCCACGGTTATCCCTGGTTTGACCTCGCACGCAGCCAGGATCTCGTTGCGGCGCAAAAAGACTTCGCGGCTCTCGACTTCAAACTTGCCGATAAACTCATCGACGTTCGGATCGCGGAAAGTATCGTTGATCCCAGGGCGAACGCTTTTGTCTTGAGCATGGCCCAGCAACGCTACGGCCGAAATAAAAATGGTCGCCACCATCATGCAAAGCAGGTTGTGTTTCATCGATATGGATTTGGCGTTTAGGCCCTTGGTACAAATTGGGAATGTGAAAAATGGAAGGTCATCGGGACGACACTAGATCACCGATCGTTAACCGCGGACAATCGTAACGATCAGCAATACAACACCCAACATCGCGATCATCGCGGTGATCACTCCCGATGTGGAGTTCGGCATCTCCGGATATAGAATGCGGAGCGATTTTATATCCCGCTGGTATTCTAGCCAACCGAACAGCAGCGATGCGAGTCCCATGATGATCATCGTGATCCCCAACTCGCGTGGCCCTAACAGATCCGCCGCTAATCCTCGGGGCGCTTTGCCTGGAATGTCAAATTGGAAAAACTTGTAGATGGTGAACCCAAAAGTGATCAGCGAAGACGCTGTTCGTACCGACGACATTACCGTTCGCTCATAAGCGACACGAGTTCGCTCAATCGCCAGGCGGGTGGGAGTATCGAGTGGTAGGGCGGAGGGTAAATCGGTTTTATTCATTCGATTATCGTATCAAGCTAACCAGCAAGTGCCAGACTGGACCAGAACTGGAATCGATCTGTGCCAGAGTGGACGAGCACCGCACTACCGTTCGGCTTCGCTCCGCTCTTTAATCATTTCCCGACGACCGCCGCAGTGACACTTTGGCACCATCTCGGATCTTATCGGAGGGATACAGGATGATCGTTTCCCCCGAAGCGATACCATTGAGGATTTCGGTTTCTCGGCTGCCAGCAAGTCCAATCTGGACCGGGGACTTCTTCGCGATTCCTTGAACGACTCTATAGACGAACCGCTCATTCCCTTCTCGAAAGAGCGATCCGTTAGGAATCACAACCGTATCACCGCTCGTTTTTTCTACGACGATTTTCGCTTCGACACGAAATCCGTCTCCCAGCGACTCACGCTCCACCCAAGGTGTCTTAAAATCGATGATGATGTTCACACGCTTTTCTTCAACGCCGAGCGCAGAGATTTTTAAAAAGGCAGCTGGCTCGACCACCCGGACAACACCTGTGAGCGCATTCGCTCCTCCCCAACGTTCAATCAGTACAGGGTTGCCAGGTTTGATTTTCGTCGCATAGGTGGAAAGGACGTCGACTTTTAATTCCATCTCTTCAGGATTTCCGATTTCCAAGATCGGCGAGCCAATCGAGACGAACCCTGCGTCCTCACGCATGACCCTCAGCACCACACCGTCGATCGGGGAACGGACTACCATCGCCTTGCGTTCTGCCTCGGGAACATCCTGCGTCGTCAAAAATGCGGCCTTGGCCATCGCTAATTCGTGGGCGGCAACCACGTGCATTAAATTTGCCGCTCTCACCTCGCGCTGAGCGATGAAGTAACGATGCTCCCACTGATCGAAGTCCGCCCGAGCGATCGAGTTGCTCTTGATCAATTCCACAGCGCGTTCGTATTCGTGCAGAGCTAATTCGAGCGACTCCTTCACGCTCTCTTGTACTTCTTCAGCCCGCTGCAAGGCCGCTTGCGCGGCTTCCACACGCGCCTCGCTCTCGGCCCGTGTCTTGGCATCGAGAAGATTAGGATCCATCGGCTGAATTGTGAGGAGCATTTCTCTCTCCTTTTCAACCCGATCCCCAGGATGCCATTCGACCCGTTGCATATTTCCAGCCACTGGGTTCGTCACGATATAGCGTTCGCGAACCCGAGTTTCACCATCATCATCGACCGTGATGTCGAGCCCTTTTTTCTCTGCGATTGCGACATCGACATCGACGCTTTTTGGCAGGAAGCCTAAAAACAGCAATCCCCCCGTCAAAATGACGATCAACGCAGTCCATATTCGAGGCATGAACGACTTTTTCACTCTTTTACCTTCAATACGGAAATCAAATCCAATTTCTTGAGCATTTGCAACACGACCAAGCTCGACGCAGCAGCGGATACAGCAATGATCATAATCGAATAAGCGATGGTGCTGCGACTGATCACCAGTGGAAATCGATGGCTCTCCGTGTCCATCGCGAGCGTCAATGCGTACGAGAAGCCGTAACCGATAGGAATCCCCACGGGAATAGCAGCCATGGTGATCAGCAGCAGTTCGATCAGCATCACGGAAGAAATCTCGCCTCGGGAAAAGCCCATCACACGCATTGTGGCTAAATCGCGGGCTCGTTCAGTGAACGAAATCAATGCCGAGTTGTAAATCACACCAAAGGCGATCAAGGCTGCAAAGAACGCGTTGATAGTTCGCATCCAAGAAGTGCTCCGTGCGATCACCTCGCGAAAATTTTTCATCGCTGCCGTTTTGTCCAGAACCCCGGCAATTGCCGGCGTCTGCTTAATCGCCCCAAACGTATCCTGCTTGAGTGCAGGATCCAAAGCCACAAACGCCCCGGAGATGCGTTCTCCTTCCTCGAGCAATTCGTGCAAGGCTCTCCGTTCCATGTAAGCCGCTGGCCCAGTGTAATTTGGAAAAACGCGAGCGACTGGAAGGACCATCGATTGCCGTTCTCCTTCGAGGATGTCGACTTCAATGCTATCCCCAGGCCGGACATGGAGAATCTCCGCCAATTTCTGAGTGATCGTTAAACCGCTTCGATGATCGAATTCAATCTCGGAGGTATTTTCGTCGAGCACTCGGTAGAGCGTCGGTCGCTCGCTGAGCCCCATCAACGAGAGTCTCTCGCTGTAAAGCCCAGACCGCATGCGAACGGGGACCGCACGGAACGGTTCCGTGTACGTCACGCCGGGCAAATGCTCGACATCGTGCAATGCACTCTCCGACGCCGCCTCGCGAAAGGTGATCATTAAATCATGGCGCTGCGATTTGACGAATTGATTATCGATAACAAACTCGATCGTATCCTCCATAAAGGAAGAGAGGACTAATATCGCCAAGCCGAACGCAACACCGAGTATGGAAAGCAGTGTGATGACAGGATTGGATTCCAGGCGGCGCATCACCATTCGGATGCCAGGAGGCATCCATGCCGTGATTCCCAGTTGATCCAACCATGGATGATCGAATCTCATCGGGGCTTCTGGACGCATGGCGACCGCAGGTGGAAAACTCATCGAACGGCGAATCGAGCGATACGTTCCTATCGCTGCAACGCCTGTCGTCAACAAGAACACCACTCCCCATTCCCAGGTGATGATGGGCTGAATGAAATCGGGAAACCGGAAAAACATCATGTACAAGCGAAACATGCCACGGGCGGCGTAGACCCCACCGCCAATCCCGATGGCCGTCCCGATAATCACCCAAACCAGTACCAAACGAGCGTAATGCCATCCGATCTCCCCTGGGTAATACCCAAAAGCGCGGAGGGTCGCGATCTGCTCTCTTTGTTGGTACACCAATCGCGAAACGATGATATTGAGCAAAAACGCGCTGACACTTAGAAAAATAGATGGTGCCAAATAAGCCATCGTGCGGACTTCCGATAGCTCATCAGAAACTCGACGATTGGACTCTTGCTCGCTCCGATCATAAGTACCAACACCTCCATATGGCAATGTAATCTGATCGATCCGATCGATGACGTGCTGCTTGGACGCCCCCGTTGTCAGACGCACCGCAATGTTATTGAACGCGCCTTCCATGTTGAATGCGTTTGCCATGCTCGCATAGGGAATCCACAGTACGCCATACCGTTTGTCGTCGGAGAGGAGCAATCCCGGCTGGACCACGTAGACAAACTCAGGGGACAACGCGACCCCGACGATGTCCACTTCCTGCAACCGTCCGGAAAAATTGGCAAGCAACCGATCTCCAGGCTCGATCCGATGGGCCTCCGCGAAGAGTTCACTCACCAGGGCTTCTGTTCGATCGGAGAACTCAGGGTATCTACCTCGTCGAAGATAGATACCATTGATCGATTCACGCGGATGGTCATCGAGCGAAACCAATCGGCCTGAAACCGGTTCCTGAATATCCGGCATGTCCAGCAATACTTCCTTCACGATCCGAGTCTGGACCGATTCAACCCCTTCGATTTCGCTCAATGAGGTAGCAAGCGATTGGGGAGCGCGAACCAGCGGGGTAAAGAGATCAGCGAAACGGTAGTTCCGATAATATCGATCGCGGCTCTCTTGGAGGCCCCTCATCGTATTCGTAGACATGATAAAGGTTGCTACGCCGACGGCGATCAACGCGATGATCGCGAGCCCTTGTTTCCAGAGCCGAAGCAAATCCGAAAGGAGCAATCGCATCAAGGAACGCATGGCAATACTCCTTTCGCTCACCATACCATTTCGCTCACCATACCAGTTCGCTGGCTGATTTCCGAACAGGATTGGATTGAATACCCGCGATACGACCATCGGAGAGTTGCACAACGCGATGAGCCATCGCTGCAATTGCTGCATTGTGGGTAATTACTGCGGTTAGTGTCCCTAGCTCTCGATTAATCCTGGCGATCGCTTCGAGGACGATCGAACCCGTTTTCACATCGAGGGCTCCTGTCGGCTCATCGCACAAAAGAACGTCGGGACGTTTTCCGATGGCCCTCGCAATCGCCACACGTTGTTGCTCACCTCCCGATAACTGGGATGGGTAATGATTCCTTCGCTCGTACAGCCCTACCATCCGCAATGCCTCCTCAGGGGGCATCGGTGCACTTGCGATATCCGCAACCATCGCCACATTTTCGAGGGCAGTAAGGCTAGGGATTAGGTTGTAGAACTGAAAGACGAAGCCGACATGCTCGCGTCGGTAACGGGTCAACTCCTCCTCATCGGCATCGGTCAATCGATGGTCGCGAAACTGTACCGTTCCCGCACTGGGCACATCCAATCCACCAAGGATATTGAGCAGCGTCGATTTCCCGCTTCCTGAGGCGCCGAGGATAACCACGAACTCTCCAGCGTACAAATCGAGGTCGATCCCGCGCAATGCGTACACATCGACATCCCCCATTCGATAGACCTTGGTCAAGCCGCGTGCGCTGAAGATCGGTTGTCCGTCTGAGGCTGTCGGGAATTCAAGCCGCGGTGTTTCAGGAACGATTGCAGTACCTCGATCGGTGCTTCGGTTTCAATGTGTTTATGCCTTCAGAATTTCACGGATGACATGGGCTGGATCCACTCCTGTCAACCGAGCATCGAGGCCTTGGAATTTTGCCGAGAATCGTTCGTGGTCGATGCCCAGGAGGTGCAGCAGCGTCGCATGAAAATCTCGAACATGAACTGGCTTATCGATAACATTGTACCCGAATGGACACGTTTCACCGTACGTGACGCCACCGCGAACTCCACCGCCAGCCATCCACATGGAAAAGCATCGGGGGTGATGATCGCGCCCGTAATCGGTGGCAGTCAGTTTGCCTTGGGAGTAGTTCGTTCGCCCAAACTCGCCACCCCAAACGACCAATGTGTCCTCAAGCATCCCGCGATCCTTAAGATCCTGGAGCAGTGCACCGGTCGGCTGATCGGTTTCCCCACACTGAGTTCGCATGCCGCCTGGAATGCCGCCATGGTGATCCCAACCTTGATGGTACAGCTGAATGAATTTGACCCCGCGTTCTGCAAGTCGACGCGCCAGCAAACAGTTTGCAGCAAAGGTTCCCGGCGTTTTAGCTTGCGGGCCGTAGCGATCGAGCGTCTCCGCGGACTCGCTCGATAGGTCGGTCGCTTCCGGAACACTCGATTGCATTCGATAGGCCATTTCGTATTGGGCGATGCGGGCGGACAACTCCGGATCCTGAGTTTGATCGGCTTGGATCTGATGCAGCTGCTCAAGCCGATCCAGCATCATGCGACGGCTTGCGGCGTCGACTCCTGGAGGGTTCGTCAAATACAGAACCGGTTCCTTGCCCGACCGAAATTGGACGCCTTGATAGCGTGCTGGTAAAAAGCCCGATCCCCAGAGCCGCGAATACAAAGGCTGATCGACTTTGCCCTTTGTGATCAAGACTACAAAGCTCGGCAAATTATCGTTGTCGCTTCCAAGCCCATAGTTCAACCAAGCTCCAATGCTGGGACGCCCGGAGATTTGGTTTCCAGTTTGCAAGTAAGTGATGGCTGGATCGTGGTTGATCGCTTCCGTTGTCATCGAGCGGATGATCGCCAAATCATCTGCATGTTTGGAAGTGTGAGGAAGTAATTCGCTGAGCCATGCGCCCGATTGCCCATGCTGGGCGAACTTAAAGATGGAACCAGCCAGCGGCAGACTGGCTTGATTGCCCGACATGCCTGTCAGCCGCTGACCTTGTCGGACCGAATCTGGCAACGGTTCACCTTGCTTTACGTTCAGCAACGGCTTGTAGTCATACGTTTCTAATTGCGATGGCCCACCCGCCATGAATAAATAGATCACCCGCTTCGCGGTAGGGCGATGGTGCGTTGGGTTGAGCACACCATGGGTCGCAATTCCCACTTCTCCGGACGAATCCGAAGCCAAATCGGAGCCCACTTCGGTAGCCCCTGCATTCGAGTTTCGGGCTATCAGGTCGGCGAGGGCGATGCCGCCGAGTCCCAATCCAGCCCGCAGAAGCCAATCTCGGCGTGCCAAGGCACTACCTCTCGCCAATAAACGCTCGACCCTCGCCTCGCTCGCCGGCAACGTCGGATCGCTCGATCGGTTTGCTCCGAAAGGAATGCGGCTTGTCGTTCTGAAGGATTCGCTGTTCATAGAATTTCGATGGAATGAAAGTTGCCACTGGTAGAGTTGGCGCTGGCAAGGAACACAAAAATTTCGATTATCGTTTCATGACGAAATCATCGAAACACATCAATGTCTCCGCCACCACCGTGGTCGCCGCAACATCGTTTCCGTCCAAGGTAGCATCGACCGGTTTTTCACCAACACCTAGGAACGCTTTGGCTCCCTCCGGATTGGCTTGGAAATATGCAATCTGTTCTCGATAGCCTTGTTCAACGACAGCCAGTTCCCGATCGGTCAGCGGTCTCGCAAGCAATCGTAAGGCGAGGTCCTGGAACCGTTCCCGCTCGGCTTTGGGGTGCGATTGGATGGACGACTGCGCAATCACTCTGGCTGCTTCGATGTATTGAGGATCGTTGAGCAGAACGAGAGCTTGGAGAGGAGTCGTCGTAGTTTCGCGCCGCGCGGTGCATGTTTCGCGGCTGGTAGCATCGAAGGCGAGCATGCTCGGCGGAGGAGCGGTTCGTCTCCAAAACGTATACATACTGCGACGATAGAGGCCATCCCCGGAGGCCTGCTGGTACGATTTTCCGGTACCAGCCTCCTCCCATAGCCCTGCTGGTTGATACGGCATAACACTAGGGCCGCCCACTTTCGGCACCAACAGCCCCGTCGCCGCAAGCGCAGCATCACGAACTTGTTCGGCCGAAAGCCGATGCCGCGGTCCTCGAGCTAACCAACGGTTGTCCGGATCGCTTGTTTCCCAAGCGATATTACGAGGTGTCGATGATTGGCGATAGGTTGAGGACAGCACGATCTGTTTGCACAATCGCTTTACATCCCATCCGTGGCTCTGAAAATCGCTCGCGAGCCAATCCAACAGTTCCGGATGCGTTGGAACTTGTCCCTGGCTCCCGAAATCCTCAAGACTCGCGACGATCCCTCGGCCGAAGAAGATCGACCAAAAACGATTGACCGCAACACGACTGGTTAACGGATTGCGATCCGAGATAACCCAACGTGCCAACTCCAATCGATCTCGGGGACTGGACTCCTTTTGCAACGTAGAATCCATCTGCGAGGTAGAATCCATCTGCGTCAGTCTAACAAACGGTTGCGGGGAAACCTCATCACGAGGCGCGTCGTAAGCCCCTCGCTCCAAAACACGAGTCCTACGCGGCTGTACCGCTTGGGCCATGGTCATGATCTGCCGCACAGACGAGATCCATTCGTTCTCGTCTCGTCGCAAGACCTGCAATTCCTCGACAGCGCGATCGTACTGCGGAACCCCTCGCAACTGGAAAGGATCCCAACTTTCTGCAATCCTTTGCATTAGCTCTTTCTTTTGAGCTTCGCTTCGTTCCGGAGATCGATTGAACAAGGCTGCCATTTCACCTGCTGACAAGGCCCAATCAAAGATTTGCAGCTCATCGATGCAACCGTCACGAAAGCCGATGTCGCGGAATCGAGCACCTAAACTGATTTGCACACTTCCCCCATTGGAATCCCCCCAGGAACCACGGTAGCGGAAGTCACGAGTCAACTGATCGCGTACCACAACGATTGGGATCGATTTCCCATCGACAAAAAGGGTAATTCCAGCCGCAGTGCTGCTGCCATCGTAACGCACCCCGATTTGGGTCCACGCGTTTAATGGGATCGGGTCGATCGCTTCGACACGGATAGCGTTCCCTGGCCAGAAGTGGATCAAGGAGAATTGGGGCTTTCCATTTTCTAGGACCAACTGCATGCCACGAAACGCAGCATCCTCGGCCGCGACGCTTTGATGCGCGATTACAACGCGACTAGCATGCTGGGCGGGGTGAACCCAGAGGCTGATCGAGAAAGGAGTTTCGCGTCCCATCTGCCACTGGATGGTTTTATTGGGGTCCTCAGGCACCGGCTTATTCAAAGGAAAGCTCAACGCATCATCGCCATTGAATCGTGTTGCGTTTCCGAACAAACCTGGCTCAGAGCCATCGAGCGGGAACGCCCACGTCGCACTGGGAGGTTGAGTCTCGCTGGGAGATTGAATGGTCTCGGAATCGCTAGCAGCGATGCCTTCAGGTAGTGCCAATTCACCCTTTTTACCGAGTGCGATGATTTGGGCTAAACGATCCTCCGCAGCGCGAATTTTTTGAAGCAGCTCCTCGTGCTTTTCTTGTTGATCACCTGCGTAGAGATTGAGTGCCGGCGTTGGGGTGGCCGCGGTGAAATGGGAATAGAGTCCATGTTCATCGATATCTGCAAAGTAAGCAGCGAAGGAATAAAAATCTCGCTGAGATATCGGGTCGTATTTATGATCATGGCAGCGGGAGCATTCCAGCGTCAATCCCAGGAACGCCGTCCCAGCGGTGACAGAGCGATCCGCGATGTAGACCTGCCGAAACTCCTCCTCGATACTTCCCCCTTCATTGGTTTGTCGATGCAAGCGATTGAAGGCGGTTGCTAATTTCTGGTCGAGAGTTGCGTCGGGTAGCAAGTCACCTGCGAGTTGCCAAAGGATAAACTGGTCGTAAGGAAGATTCGATTGGAATGCTCGAATCACCCAGTCACGCCATGGCCACACATTCATATTCACATCCGATTGGTAGCCGAAGGTGTCGGCATAGCGAGCTACATCGAGCCACATATTCGCCATGCGTTCGGCGTACGCATCGGATGCGAGAAGCCGATCAACGATTGCCTCACGGGTCCCCTCGGATTCATCCGCCATAACCTCCCGAACTTCATCGATCGTTGGAGGTAACCCCGTAAGATCGAGTCGAACGCGCCGCAACCAACGTAGGGCAGGAGTTTCTTGGGCTGGTTGCATACCATGCTCTAACATCGTTTGGTACGCAAATGCATCGATCGGATTGCGTCCCCAGGAATCTCGTTGCGAAGCTGGCGGGGGTTGTAGATCACGGCGGATCGGAACAAAAGCCCAATGGGGTTGGTAGGAGGCTCCAGTCTGGATCCAACGCTTCAGCAACTCCACTTGCTCGGGCGAAATTTTCTTTCCTGTCTTCGGCGGTGGCATCACCTGATCGGGATCCTCCGTGAGTACCCTCTCGACAATCAAGCTTGCTGCGGCATCCCCTTCGACGATAGCACCGCTGGCAACAGCCGCTTCTCGGTCGTCGAGTCGCAAATCGGCTTGCCTAGAGTTCTTGTCAGGACCGTGGCACGCAAAGCAGTATTCGGACAAGATAGGTCGAATGTCGCGATTGAACTCAATCGTTGCTTGTTGAGCTACGCTAGAAACCGGGTAGCCTAAGAAAATGGAAAATGCAATCGCGCAACTAGCGGGCAAAAACCGCAGAACACCGAATCGAGCCTGGCGGAGCATGGTTCGTACCAATTGGCTTGCGAAGGGGAGGGAGGTCTGGACGTGCCTCCATTGTACTCCGACCATTGCATTCCGAAAACCAAGAACCCTTTTTCGTTGCGTCTAGCGCTATCCCTTCGCGGCACTACTGAGGGAGAGAACGGTGAGAGCAAAGGGTGGGACAATAGAAAAAGAGCCTCTAAACGAAATCGCCCGCGCAAGATTACTTGATTCGGGATTTACCGAGGCGTTGGCATCGCGGGCAATAGAATGTGCTGCGCTGAGTTTGTACGATGCGAACGACTTTCGAAGATTCACACGTTTGGCATTGTTCACCATCGCGAGCATACACACGATGATGATTTTGGTATTGCCCCTCACCATTGATCGCGTTTCGGTACGTACCATCGCCAAGCGTTGAGCCTTCGTTCTCGATCGCCTCGAGCAAGATCGATCGCATCGATTGGTAGATGCGTTGCCACTGCGGCCTCGATAGTGACTCGCACAGCTGCTCTGGATGCACTTTAGCTTGATGAAGTATCTCCGAAGCGTACAAATTACCAACGCCCGCAACCAACTTTTGGTCGAGCAGCGCCGGTTTGACGGGGCGTTTTATCCTTCGGAGCCGATGAATAAAATCGTCCGCAGTGATCGCTAGTGCATCGGGCCCCAAACAATCCGGTCCGAGAAATTCCTCGCATTGCTGAGCCGTCCAGAGATGAACAGTCCCGAGACCGCGACGGTCCCAATAAATAAAACGATCGCACTGGGCCTCAGCAATGTAGACAACCAAGCGAGTGTGCTCTGCAGATGGTGGATCGGCGATGAGCGCGAGGCCTGCCATTTTTGGTTGCATCACGATCGAGTCCCCGTTGTCGATCCGCACCAAGACTCGCTTTGCAATCCGGTCCACCGCGACGATTCGTTTGCCACGCAGTCGAGCATGCCACTGCATGGCCTGAGGGGTCATTTGGATTGGCCGATAAGGAATTACTGGAAACTCGATGCGGGTGATGAAACCACCGATTGTCGGCATCAATCCACGCCGCATGGTTTCCACTTCGGGCAGTTCTGGCATCGCGGCAACTTTCGAAGGGTATCAACCGCTGCTTTTAGGACGATGGCTGGAAGAACCAGTCTTATAGACCGAATGGGGATCCACCATCAGTGGCTGATCGACCGTGTAGTTATCCGATCTCAGGACTCGGAAAAAGCAACTCTCATATCCTTCGTGGCACGCTGCTCCAGTTTGCTCCACCACAACCAAGATAGTATCCGCGTCGCAATCGATCCGAATTTCGATCACACGCTGCCGGTGGCCGCTCTCCTCCCCTTTGCGCCAAAGCTTATGCCTCGATCGGCTGAAGTAAGTCGCAAACCCAGACGAGACTGTTTCCAGATAAGCCTCTTGATTCATCCATGCCAACATAAGAACTTTGCCGCTTGAGACGTCTTGCGCGATGGCGGGAAGCAATCCATTTGCTCCCAAAGAAAAATCAGGTTGAGTGATCGAATGAGGCATTGATGGATGCAATAATTAGCTGCTAGCGTATTTTGGATGGAGGCAATACCGTCGCGTCGCATTCGGAAACCAGAAATAGCTTTCGATCGCGAGACGATCGAACACTACTGATACGGTCGGCGAAGAATTTCGTGCGCGATGATCGCCAATCGCAAGGTTTGCGGATGCCGTAGTTGAAATATCAGATCCCCCGAGGAAACCATCGCTTTCGAGGCGGGGGCACCCGTCGGAGACTCCGACGAAGCCTTATTATCTGCGGGAGAGTAGTTGTTGGAAGCAGAGAAGTCTTTAGATTGACCGGTCGAATCCGAAAGAGGTTTGAACGAGCCATCGCTGCGAAAGACTTCCTTGAGATGCCCTTCCATGCGTTCGTCGGCCTGCGATAAATCGCTCTGGACGTGTCGGTTTGCAATCGTTGGCTCCAAGGTCCGAACACTAGGAGGTGCAGCCCCGGTCCGAGCATTGGCATCCGAGGAAGAGGGATTCGCACTCTTTGCGGAAGGAAAGGATGCTTGTGGAATTGGCCGCGGAGTACGTGCGGGTGGTTGCTCGGACGAGTTCGCCGGAGATGCCTTACCGCCCTGTGCACGCTGCTGCTGACGTTGCTGCCGACGCTGGGCAGCTTGACGGAGGAAATCGTCGAGTTCATCGCTCATGATGTTCGCAGTGCCTTCCGTATCGATAAAATCAGGTGGTTTGTTTGACCGCGTCTTGAGGGCAACTCAAGTACCAGTACATCAAAAGGACTTGGGGGGACTATGGGTTGGTCAAGAATTGGTCGGGTTGTCAAGAATTGGTCACTTCAGGATCGGCATTTCAGGATCGGGCACCGCGGGATCGTTCACCGCGGGATCGGTCATCGCGGGATCGGTCATCGTTCCATGAGCACTGGATTAATTGGGACGAGAATTTGCTGCGGGCCCGGTGGTGCTCGTCCCTGCAATACTTTGTCGCATTTCCGTGTCCGCGGTCAAGTTTTTAAGCTTGTAATAATCCATCACGTTGATTTTTCCAGTTTGGAGCGCTTCTGCGATTGCAACAGGAACGTAGGCCTCAGAAGCGACGACAACCGACCGACTCTCTTCGATTTTGGCGATCATTTCTTGTTCGATGGCGACCGCTTCGGCACGGCGGCTTTCCGCCTTTGCGCGCGCGACTCGAGTGTCCGCTTCGGCCCTATCGGCTTGCAGTCGGGCACCGATATTTTCGCCCACGTCGATATCGGCGATGTCGATCGATACGATTTCAAACGCGGTCTGGTCATCGAGTCTGCTGGCGAGTACCGTCTTCGAGATCACATCTGGATTTTCAAGAACAACCTTGTGACTGTCTGAGGAACCGATCGCCGAGACGATCCCTTGTCCGACACGCGCGATAATCGTTTCCTCGGTCGCACCGCCGATCAATCGTTGCAAATTGGCTCGTACCGTAACCCTCGCCTTGACCTTTAACTGGATGCCATCTTTGGCGATGGCATCGAGAAATGGGTTAGCGCTATTGCGTGGTGGGCAATCGATCACCTTGGGGTAGACACTCGTCTGAACCGCATCCAAAACATTACGGCCAGCCAGATCAATCGCTGCAGCTTCACGGAACGAAAGGGTGATCTGTCGGCTTTTTCTTGCAGCGATCAGCGCGCGAATCACTTGAGGAACATTGCCCCGCGCCAGATAGTGAGCTTCGAGCGCTTTGGTGGTCAAATCGGGATCGTTGATCCCCGCTTGGACAGCCATGATCTTGCTGCGAACGATAGTCCGAGCATCGACGCGCCGGAAAAGCATTCCGATCAAGTCGAAAACGCCCACTTTGGCCCCAGTCATCACTGCTTGAATCCATAGCCAAAAGTAGCGTGTGAAAACAGCGATAACGATAAGAGCGAGGATCGCTCCCGCGACGGCGACAAAAATGCTGATGGCGACGAGAGGGGAATTCATGATTGTTTACTAACTAGAAAGGTCTTCATCTCGAAAGCAAACGCCTTCAATTCTTGAGGAAAATTACTCCCGCATTGGAGGTCATGGTACTGCAGAGACGCAGCCTAGGAAAGCAGGACACAGGGGCTCGGGCAACAGGTTTGAATCGCCATTGAGTAAAAACCCAGTGCCGTCAAGTTCGGAATAATCGTTCCAACATAAATAATCGCTAGCCATTCTCCCCGTGGTCCCTTCGGACTTTCCAGGATTTTGTTGCCGGTGTTTTCCGTGAACTAGTCTTCTGCTGAGTTGAAAAGTACGAAGGCGAGCACGCCATCTCGGAAGAGGGGTGTTATCGTCGCGTACGCCATTTCTCCAATTTTTAAGTTAATGACGCAAACCCCGGTCCTTCCACCCGAGATCCCCGACCAAAATCACGAGCCAACTCGTGACACGGGGAAGGTCCGCGCGGAATCCCCTGGTCCGTCACCGACTCCGAACCCGATTGCGACGGTGCCCAACGAAAAACGATCTGCTGCCACCGTTGTTGAACCACCCATTCGGGCTGACTCAAAGCCGAGCAACGCCGAATTGGCGCCGAGCAAAGCCGAATTGACGCCGAATGATTCCGATACAAAAAAGCTGGCCCCCCCTCAGACCCATGCAAAAGGAGCAAGCGATTCATCGCTACAGATCGCATACAGTGCGAAGTACGCACCATCAGCAAGC
>JBKCUW010000046.1:0-3423 GCA_046318275.1 Pirellula sp.
GGTGCTGCGCAACTGCTGTAGCATGCCGTCATCCTGTAGTGTTTGCTTGGAGTTTCAAACACCTTTTAATCCTTGGGTCGAGGGTTCGAGTCCCTCCGCTCTCACTCTTGATTTTTCCACGAAAACCCCGGGTTCTTCAAAGGCTCTGGGGTTTTTTCGTAGGCAGTGCTAGCACCTCTACAAGCTGTTTTCATGGCACCATTTCGCACCCTTTCGCCCCCAAAAGCACCCTGCGCGCTAGCGTTTCTGCTGTAGGTGCGCGGGGTAGAATCCTTAGGTTCCAGTGGCTAAAAGAGCCTCGTTGGTACAGAACGCGAAGCGTAATTTAGCCACTGCATCGGCCTCGGATCCGGGGAACAAGTGGCCGTATTTGTCGAGCGTTAATTTGATATCCGCGTGCCTCATCACCGACTGGATCGTTTTCACATCGGCCCCAGCGTAGATCAGCCATGTTGCACACGTATGGCGCACCGGTAAACCTGTGGAGCTATTTAGCTCCGTACAAACGGCTGAGAATCGCCAGCGAGTAAATCAATCAACCTAATAGCGAAGATTTCCTAAACGCATTTTTTCAGAATATCCTGAAACGCCGGGTCGCGAAAAATCTTCTTGACGTTTGCGGCTACGATTGCTACAGTTCTCACGACAAGCTTCAGGAGTTTTGTAGATTAGATAATTACGCCCGAAAGAATCGCCCTGTATATGTTTGGAACTTCTTGGCTCGCGGCGGCCCGCGTCTGCGTCACCGCTCTCGGATTGCTGTTTTGTAGTTGCGAGGTCTTGAATGCCCAGACGAAAGCGTCTGTAAGTAACACCGCCGAGTCGCAAGGCGCCACGGTTGTTGAAACATTACGAACCGAGGTGTCGTCGGACCCTATTATCTTTTCAGATAATGAGAAAGTTTTCTCGATCGAGCTAACCCCGTCAACCGAAGGCAAGAAACGCAACGTAAAAATCCCACTCGAAAATCAGTCTTCGATTAGCGCAAAGATATTCAAAGCGAAATCAAGTTGCGGGTGCATCTCAGGCTTTGTTCATTTTGATGAGAACGGTAAAACTGGATGGATTGATTTATCGATTCGTCCAAATCACGAAGATATCTCGCAGTCAATCGATTTGATCTCCGAAGATGATCGTGAATCCCTCGGACGATTATTAGTGACTTCCCGCTGCCAGCCCCTTCTAGAAATCAACTCCCCAAATATTGCTGTATCCGATGATGGTTCGGCGCGGATGATTGGAAGTGTTCAGAAAGACTGGTTGATTTCTGAAGCGTCATTGCTGCTGGACTCAGGCGGTAAGAGGGTTGCATCTAAGAGGTTACAGACGGGCAATCGCTTTGAAGTATTGTTTGTACTTGATTCGATCGACTCCAAGTCCAAATTGCCGGCGACAGGTACAGTCGAATTTATCCTAGAATATGAAAATGCAACGATTAACGCTATCCGCAGAGTTAATTTGGATAGCATATCGAGCTTGGGCTTTACTTCCAGTAGTTTGAGGTTGCAAGCGGCAGATGGTGAGGTCTACATGTCATTTTCTCTAAAGGTTCCGCCTGAAACTGATCCTAAGAGCCTCTCGTTTAAGCTTTTAGAACGCGCAGTTGACTCGCGTGTCGATGATATAACCAGGATTGCGCCAGACTCCATTCAACTGACTCAGATTCGCCCCAACCGCTTCTTAATTCGAATCCTACAGATGGTTGACAACAAAGCAAGAAGTCGGATCCTGCACTCTAAATCAATTGAGTTGGAAGTAGAGATACCAGGAGGAGTTTGCAGAACCGTCAAGTGCGTTGTTTCTGAATAGATTGGAGATTTTATGCTTAGAATTTACATGTGGCGTACAAGTTCCCTTGCTTTAGGTGCCGTATTTTTATCCGGTGCTCAATTCGGACTTACCGACGATGTTATATTAAACGTTAGAGCTTGTATTGGTCCGGATTCGATTGTGGAAAACTGCCCATCCTTTACTGACACTACATGCCCATCGACATGTGATCCGGAAGCATTGGGGCAAGGGTGTTATAACCGTTTGCACACACCTACGTTTACCCACTGGGAGCATCACGCCATTGATGGCCGATTGCCTCAGGGCAATTTAGGCACCGGAAGTCCGAGGAAGTTTTCTGTTGTAGTTGAATTTTATCATTGCAGTGTTAGATTTCCCTGCCTGTGTATGGCGTCTGGTTCCTGTATATCTGATGAGGACGACGAAGACTTATTAGGGCTAGCAATCTACGCCCAAAGTGAGTTTACGTGCGGTACCGGTGGTGAGGATCCTTGATCCTGTGATAGATTCTTGCACAGTATAAGTTAATTGTTTAAGTCAGTTTTTCACGGATCGGGTCTTGACCACTTAGGCAGAAGGCAGGTTTCAATGCGAAAAGCATTCCGAATGCTCGGGACAATAAGCGTTCTCTGCTTCGCTACAGCAGGGTTACGGGCCCAAGATCACTCGATCTTTCACGAGCGTCTTGAAAAATATATCGACCAGAGCGAGCTTATCACTTTTGAATGCCGGTTGGAATCAAAACATGAGAGCTTTACCGAGCGGTTAATTGACGATCAGGTAGTTTCTACTGCATCTGGGGAAACTTTTCAGGAGATGATTCTGTTTCATGGGCGTCGTCGCACACGAACATATTTCGAAAACTTCTCCAGTCGACAGTCTCGAAATGCGCGTGGAGAAGAATATTTGCGTACTGCTACCGGCCACGGACGAAGTTTGGTTTTTCTAATAGCCAATGGAATCCCGCTCCGCAAACCCGAACAAGTTTATGAATGGGAAGACTCCTTAACGCGGCCCGTTCAAACGAGATCTCATTGGAATCATCCGTTTGATGCTGTGACTCTTTCCGCAGGCACTTACCAATCGGTAGAGTGTCACCCCGGAACCCACAGACTGGCAAGTTTTGGACTTTTATGGGAGAAGGATGTTGGTGGAAAACTTAATGTTTTATTACGGTCCCCAAATAGCCGTGTATTGATATTGGTTCAGTTTCGGAAATCGCCTGATTATCTTATCGAATCCGTTTCCGAGTATGTCCGCGAGCCGAAACTCCAGTATCTAGACGAACGTGAGTATGCTCCTGATTCGATCAATAAGAAGTCCAAGTATTCAGAGACTAGAACGATATGGAGAGATATCTCAGGCAATGATGACTGGGTGCCGGTTGAAATTTCTATGGATTTGCGGATGCCGGATATTCATTTTTTCCGACATATTCGTTATGTCGAATGGGATTTGGATCCCATGGATGTAGCCGGACTAGATGATACTAACTCCAAGTTGTCTAAGGACGAGTCATCCGAGTTCAATTGGTTTTCATTCCGTAAGAAAATCGAATTGAACGCGGACGAGACTAAATGAGGTTGCCAGGGGGCGCTGCTCCGAGTCACAACATTGTGGACTTTTGTGTAC
>JBKCUW010000047.1:0-70105 GCA_046318275.1 Pirellula sp.
AACCCGACGTGCGAAGAACGCCACGTCGACTGCACGCTCTATTGCACGGTTCGCAATCATACCGCGCAGAGCGGGATACGTTACTCCACAATTCTACGATCCCCACGTTGATGTTTCGAATCCACGCTGCGGAATTCCTTCAAAGATTTCAAGGATTCAGACCTCTTTGTTCGGTTTTTCCGACGTCCAAGCCGCTCGAAAATCGTACTTGGCAAACAAAACCGAACGGCCATGGTTGCGTTTCGAGTATTGCCCAAGACGCCCACGACACCCCGCAAAAGCAGCGCTTGATTCGATGAATAATCCTTAACCTATTTGACTCGTCCAAAAGTCGAATTAACGTCGGGTCGTCACGCAAAACGCGGGGGCGTCAAGGATGCGCCGCCGATAGCTTGCTTTTGGTTTTTGTAGATACACACACAACCTCGATGGTCTTTCGTTTCACCTTATTCGTCCTTTTTTTCCAAGTCCTTTTTTCACCTTTATCGCTCGCAGGAATCGTCGTTGACGGGAGCACTTCCGATTGGGGCGTAACCGTTATCGACGGCACTAGCACCAACAAAACACCGAGCAATTTCGGAACTGGCAGCCTGTTGGTTCCCGCCGTAGCTGGCAATGGATATGGCGGTAACGCCGTCTACTACCGAAATCTGCCCAACAGCAAGGAGACCTTGTTCTTCCAGACGGAAGACCAAGACGATACCGCCGGAACGGGCGGGTACCTCGGTCCGTATTACGGGGGGCAAAATTACGACGCCGAGTTTCTGGGGGCGTCACTATGCAACGGCAAGACTCTTTCGATCCTCGTGGTCAGCGGTCAGCGACCTGACAACGGACTATCGAACTACAGTCCGGGCGATATTCGAATATCAACTTCGGTCGGTGTATTTGGTATCGAAGTCGGCGGCAACGCGAACGACAATAACGCGACCACATACAATCTCAACACTAGTGGATACACCACCTCCGTAACCACTTATGACACGCGAACTGCTGGCAGCATTTGGAAAACTTCCTCCAGTCCGGATTCGACAACCAATTGGGTTTCCGATGCAATCCCGGCAGCTCCCGACTACCCCGTCCAACTCAACCACTCATCAACGAGCACCAGCATCTTTGTCGGTTCCGCAAATTTCATCTATACCAAAAACTCGAGTACGAACTCGCACGCGATGATCGAACTCAGTTTTGATGCGTTCAGCGTGCTCGGTTCGGGCGTCAAAATCAATTCGATTTCGTGGTACCCAAGCTGCGGCAATGATAGTTTGATCGTCACCATGGGTGGAGCACAAACGGTACCGGAACCCAGCGCATTCGCCATCATCCCAGGGCTATCGTTTTTGGCGATATTCCGCCAACGTCTCCGTCGTAGGCGCCAGTGCGCCGCTGCGAAATAGCCACCTTGAGACTACCCAAGGTCTGTCAATTGGGTGCATCGCCAGCTCCATCGATCTACCCATGAAACGGCTGCCGCTTTGCGGCGCCGTGTGGAGATAACGATGGTTGCAAGCCGTTAAAGGCCTTAAATCCGGAGAGAAAGTCCTCTTTGTTGGCCTACTTTTCTGGCTCATCAAGCCCAATCGTGGATCCCGCTATTTACAATCGGTTCCACATCCTCTGTGACACACTTCTGCGGTTCTCTACGAATGACGATGGTGATGATCAAGACAATTGCCCCGTGGCCTTTGGCGTTTTTGGCTCTCTTCACGTTTTCCAATCCTTCCGCGTTTGGTCAAAAAACCGACGTGAAGCCCGAGATCGGTATTCAGGAACATCCGATCGATGAGTTTATCCTCTCAGGCGCGCGGATCGTCCTCGAACCAGGCCGGATCATCGAATCCGGCGAGCTTCTGATTTCCGATGGCAAGATTGTTGCAGTCGGAGAAAAAGTCGATGTTCCAGCCGGCGCTCGAAGGATCGAACTGAAGGGAAAAACCATTTACCCAGGCTTCATCGACGCTGGCATCGAAATGGAACTCCCTGAAATCGATGGCACTCGCGGTGCCCCCCATTGGAGTCCGGAGATCACGCCCAACCGATCTGTCGCCGAGATCTCAACGGCCCCTACCGCCATCGTGAGCAAACTCCGAAAATCGGGAATCACAACCGC
The DNA here is from genome assembly GCA_046318275.1 of Pirellula sp. Lineage (GTDB taxonomy): Bacteria > Planctomycetota > Planctomycetia > Pirellulales > Pirellulaceae > JBKCUI01. The sequence continues at coordinate 2,111 of JBKCUW010000047.1, forward strand.
CCTACTGGCTCCACGCGATGGAATCATCAAAGGTACCAGTGCCGTTGTCCTCACCAGCGACGGCGATTTGGCCTCAACACTCATTCGTCCCAACGCAGCCCTCCACGTTCGACTTACCGTTTCCCGTGGCCGAGGCCGAGACAGCTACCCATCGAGCCCCATGGGCGCCGTCGCACTCGCGCGACAAACATTTTTAGACGCCACTTGGTACGAAAACGCTTGGCGCGCCCACCGCGCAACAACCACTTTGCCCAAGCCCGAGTGGAACGCGGCCCTCGACGCGATTCTGCAACACACGGCCGCTGGCAAGCTCGTGATTTTCGACGCATTGAACGAGCAATACTCGCTGCGCGCTGATTCCTTTGCGAAAGAGTTTGGGCTCAAAGCAGTCCTGCGCGGGTCCGGTCAAGAATACCAATTGATCGATCCAATTGCCCGTACCGGCCGTACGATCATCCTACCTGTCAATTTTCCAAAGCCTCCCAACGTCGCAACCCTCGAAGCTGCTGTCGACGCAGAACTCGAGGAACTTATGCATTGGGAATTAGCTCCCGAAAATCCTGCACGACTCGCTAAGGCTGGGGTCAAATTTGTGCTGACCAGCCAAGGCCTTTCCGATAGCTCGGAATGGATCCCGCAAATCCGAAAAGCGATCCAGCGGGGATTGGATCCGAATGCAGCTCTCGCAGCCATCACCACTACACCAGCATCGCTCCTCGAAGTGGACAACCAAGTTGGCAAGATCGCCATCGGTCATTGGGCGAACATGGTGATCACCTCCGGCGACCTCTGGGATGAAAAAACCAAGATTGAAGAAGTCTGGGTTCGCGGCTCACGCCCACCCGCCGCCTACAAGAACACGACCAACATCGACGGAACATGGGAAGTCCAAGTCCTCGAGAATAAACTCATCAACAACCAACCATCGATCTGGCCAGCTCAGACCTTGCTAGTTCTCAAGGACTCCGAAAAGAAGATCTCGGGAACCCTGGAATTACCCACTCCACCCGTTGATCCAGCAGTTGCACCGGTAGCAACTGCTCCAACAGACGGCGCTAAGCCAGCCGAGGAGACCGCAACCCCAGAAACAAAACCAGAATCTCCGAAAGAAGGAGATGTCGCGGCGACACCCTCCGAACAAGAAAAATCCGCGGAGAAAAAAAAGGACGATTCCAAAACCGACAGCCGAGGCCAAAGCGAGAGCGATAAAGGCAAAGGCAAAGATAAAGATAAGGATAAGGACAAAGATAAGAACAAGGCGAAACTCAATGGGCTTCGATGGTCGGACAACACGCTCAACGCCAGCCTGGCTAGCAAGACCTTCAACAAGGATAAAACAGGAGTCGCACAACTCTCGCTTGCATGGTTGCCACAGTCCGGTTCGTCACAACCCTATCTCGTAGGCTCAATCGTATGGCCAGACGGTACCGAACAAATCGTTCGAGCCATACGCAAAGCAGACGAACCGAAAAAAGAGGAACCGAAAAAAGAGGAAGCCAACCAAGAGGCAGCCAACAAAGACGATTCCTCAGCGAACAGCAAAGACAAGACCGAGTCCGGCAAGCCAGATACTGGCAAGGAAGATAAAAAATCGAAGGGGGAAACCAAAGTTCTTTCCACCCTGAGATACCCATTCGCATCATTCGGGCGTCCCTCACTGCCAGAGCAATATCCTCTACTCGTTATTCAGAATACGACGCTTTGGACGTGCGGTCCAAATGGCGTTCTTCGAGATGCAGACATGATTATCCGAAACGGGATCATCGATGCTATCGGCGTCGATCTTCCTGTACCGGATGGCGCGAAAATTATCGATGGCTCCAAGTTCGAAGTCAGCCCCGGTTTGATCGACTGCCACTCCCACATGGCGACCGACAGCGGTGTCAACGAAGGAACTCAAGCGGTCACGGCAGAGGTTCGAATCGGCGACTTCATCAATGCAGAAGACGTCACCATGTACCGACAGCTTGCAGGCGGATTGACCGCAGCCAATATCCTTCACGGGTCCGCTAACCCTATCGGCGGTCAAAATCAAGTCATCAAGCTCCGCTGGGGTAGCAACTACAACGATTTGAAATTCAAGGAAGCACCCTCGGGGATCAAATTTGCACTCGGTGAAAATGTCAAGCAGAGCAACTGGCAAGAAGTAACCAACCCTCGCTACCCTCAAAGCCGCATGGGGGTCGAACAAATCTTCCGCGATCGTTTCAATGCAGCGAAGGAATACCAAAAGAACTGGGACGCTTGGCTCGCATCTCCCAACGGGCTACCTCCTCGCAGAGACCTGGAATTGGAAGCGATCAGCGAAATCCTACGCGGCGAACGATGGATCCACTGCCATAGCTATCGCCAAGACGAAATTCTTGGACTGCTCCGAGTGCTCGAAGAGTACAAAATCAAAATCGGATCCTTGCAGCACATTCTCGAAGGGTACAAGGTCGCAGACGCCATAGCAAAGCACGGCGGTACCGCTTCATCATTCTCCGACTGGTGGGCTTACAAACTCGAAGTTGTCGATGCCATTCCGCACAATGGGGCTATCATGCACAACCAAGGTATTGTCGTTTCCTTCAACTCGGATGACGCGGAATTGGGACGACACATGAATCACGAAGCCGCCAAAGCGATCAAATACGGGGGCGTGGATCCCGTGGAAGCCCTCAAGTTCGTAACACTGAACCCAGCCATCCAACTGCGGATCGACAAATATGTCGGTTCGCTCGAGGTCGGAAAGCACGCAGACTTTGCCATGTGGAACGGCTCTCCCCTTTCCCCACGCTCCCGTTGCGAACAAACCTGGATTGATGGACGCAAGTATTTCGATCGTAGCGAAGACGCAGAGTTTCGGCTGCGGGACGACCAACTCCATCGCGAATTGGTCCAAAAAATTCTCGATAGCGGCGAATCGGCCGGAGAGCGAAGCTCCCTCGCTGATGACCCCTCGCGATTGTGGCCCAACCACGATGAATACTGCCACCATCATCACGATGATGAAAGCCACCAACACGAAAATGAATGGTTTGAGGTAACGACGGAGGAGGCGCATGATCATGAGTAGCCCACTCCATCTTCGAATAACCCATCACCAATCCATTCATAACCGTACTGAACACCAAACACAACTCATGAACCGACCAGCCCCACTCATACGCCCTATCGCTCTTCCGCTATTCCTATTGGGAACACTCTGCTTTGCGTGGAATGTATCGTCGTCGAGTTCCACAGCATCGGACCAAGTACCGGGTGCCAAGCAAAAAAACCCGGTCTTGATCAAGAACGCGACTGTCCACACAGTGACACAAGGCACCTTGCCCAACACGAGCATTCTGGTCAAAGAAGGCAAGATCGCCGAGATTGGCCCAAACATTCAGTCACCAGAAAACACGGAAGTGATCGATGCCACCGGTCAACACGCCTATCCGGGTTTGATGGACTCTTTCTCAGCGATCGGGTTAGTCGAAATCGATTCGATCCGGGCATCGATCGACAATACCGAAATGGGGAGCATCAACTCCAACGTTCGTGCCGCCGTTGCCGTGAACCCTGACAGTGAAGCGATCCCTGTGGCTCGGGCCAATGGCGTTTTGTTCTCAATGGTCGGACCAACCGGAGGGCTTGTCTCCGGCCGAGCTGCGCTGTTGCAAATGGACGGATGGACTTGGGAAGACATGACGCTGCGCGCGGACGTCGGGATGATGGTCAACTGGCCTCGTTTTGGGGGAGGTGGCGGCGGTGGTCGGGGTGGACGACGGCAAGCAGCCGAAGCCACCGATGGCGATGCCGATAGCGCCGATCGCCTCGCGCCACTCCATACTCTCTTTCGTGAGACAAGGGCCTACGCGGCAGCAAAAGCGGCGGACCCAAACCTTCCTACCGACCTCCGGTTAGAAGCCATGATTCCGGTTGCCGAAGGACGCCTTCCAATGATCGTGAATGCGAACACCGTCAAGCAAATCCAAACTGCGATCGCGTTCTCCAAGCAGCACTCGCTGAAACTGATCCTCATGGGTGCGAACGATGCATTGCACTGCGCGGCGTTGATTCGCGAGGCAAAGGTACCCGTCATCGTTTCCGGTGTTTATCGATTGCCCTCCCGTCGGGATGCCCCCTACGATTCGGCCTACACGTTTCCCTCGCAATTGCGCGCTGCGGGGATCCAATTCAGCATCGCGAGCGATGGACGGTTCGGTGCATCCGGAGTCCGGAACCTCCCATACCACGCATCCACTGCCGCTGGATTCGGATTGAGCCCGGACGATGCGATTCGAGCGATCACCCTGTCACCCGCGGAAATCTTCGGTGTCGCAGATCGGGTTGGCTCAATCGACGCGGGAAAAGACGCAACGCTTTTCTTATGCAACGGAGATATCCTGGAGACTCCAACCCAAGTCACCAAGGCGTGGATCCAAGGTCGCAAGGTCGACCTATCGAGCAAGCATACTCAACTGTACGAAAAGTACAAAACCAAGTACGATCAGCAGAAGTAGGAATTGCTGAAGACCGAATGGAAGCGATTCCCTTCCTCGCATGTTAAGAGCCGATGCCTAAGAGTCGATGTGCGAGCGATTGGTTCGCGATCCACCGATGAAAACGTGTTGATACTTCAGGGCATCGACCAGCACTTCAGGGAATCGCACCGATGCCCTGAAGTCATTGAAATCGGCAGTCCTAGAATGCTGCCGGTTGACCGAAGTAGCTTTGCCCCTGGCGATCCTGAATCAGCCTGCCATACGTCTGGCGTTCCGCCAGGGAGTGCTCGTGGGTAATGACCAAATCCATGGCGACTCCCCAACGACCGGCAGCATCCCCCCGCACTTCCCAATGCGGAATCACGCACACCGATTGGTGTACCAATTCGAAACCGCCTTCGCTTTGACTTACGGTTTCGACCGGGAATGTCCACAACCCAGAGCGACGGTTCGCCGTCCACTGGACATTCACACCGAGCCATTGATCGATCAGTCCGAGATAATCGGTATCGTCGATCGATTGCACCGTACCAAGATGCCCCAATCGGCGCCCTGCCGCGTCGTAGAAATAACGATCGTCCGCACCCGATGGCAAGCCAGCGAAATTGAATTCGATACCAAAGTGGAAGACCACCCCAGGTGGAAGACCATCGATCACGTACGTGATTTCCAAAGCACGGCTGCCGCTGAAGAGAGTGATCCCTTTCGTCAAAGTCAATGGCACGCCCCACGCGTTTCCTTGACGCTGCATTTGCACTTGGATCTTCCCTGTCGTGCGACGCAGTTTGGCGTCGAACGGCAACGCAGTGAAATCCCCTCTCTCTATCGCTCGACCATCTCGAACGTCCGTCACGCTTACCCCGTCATCGTAAAAATGATCCATTAAGGATTTGCGCGGGAAGGCGTCATAGGCCAAGCAATTCTCCAAGCCGCTTTGCTTGAAGACGACGCGATCGTGAATGCTGGCAGCAGAATCGGTATTGTCGCATGCACCCTTGCGCACTTTGGCGTGGTACTCTTCTGGCCGTCGCTGAATCGTGGCGAGCAGGTTGTGCTCGGCATCTCGCAGGTCCAACTCGTAAAGCATGCCACCTTTTGCAGGTGCGAAGTACGCAACCATTTGATCGTTCGCTAATCGCACCTCGGGAAACAAGTCTTTGTCGTAGTCTTCCGTAGTGACGTCCACCCACTCGCCGCTTCGGCCGTTGGCTTGCTCGATCAAATTGTCCGCAACTATCAACTCCCGGTACGTTGCATTCCGCAAGTGAGGCAAGTAAATCCCGCCAAACGCCCCGTGCCAATACGGGCAGTTGCATTGGCCTCGATACAAATGATCCTCGGCCTTGGCGAGCAGGTTTTTATCGGCTTGGCTTCTTCGAGCAAACTCCAATCGGCGGCTGATATCCAACATGCGACAGTACATCTCGTTCGCCTCGGAATACTTGATCCGGAAATTCCTCCAGAATCCGCCTCGAACCAACTTCTGAATCTGCGGCCAACGGGAATCGCTTTCCAGTTCATGAACGATCGTGTGATACTCCGATTGGCGTTCGACCGGCAATGCCCACTCCGTCATTTCGCGATAGCTGCAATCGGGCAAGAAGATCCGGCCGGCAGGCGGTGTCTCGGTGATGGCGTGCGAAGGTGTCGTAGTGATCAACCAGTCGCGATTAAAAGTCAGCAGATCAAAGAATTGACGCAACCAACCGCGATCGTAAACATGCTCCTTCGTATTGGGCCATGTCCCAAATTTTTCACCGTCATCGCCGAAGACCAACGTGGCACCCGATGCTTTTTCAGCAACGGATCGACAATAATCGATCGTTTCTGCGGGAGCTGCAAACGGGATCAAGTAACGCAATCGCTCACTACCTGGGAATACACGCAATACGTGCCCGTCGTCTTCGGTCAGGAAATAGTTCGTTAGCTGCGATGAAGCACATCCTGCAGCTTGGAAATGGTAATCATCTAGGATGGTGTACTGCATCCCTGCAGGCACAATGTCACGCGTTAGTTGGCTTTCCCAGACTCGCTCCGGCATCCACATGCCCGAAACCGCGCAGTGGAACTCATTCTGCAACCAACGTGTGTATTTTGTGATTTGGCCGATACGATCTCGGCTTGGAAGCATCGTCAAAATCGGTTCGTAAAAGGGCCCACCGAGGATTTCGATACGCCCTGATGCTACCAAATGCCGTATTCGGCCAAGGTATTCAGGGTGGTTGCTGGCCAGCCACAGCATCAATGGCCCAGAGGTGTGCAAACCGATTCTCAAGTGCTCGTAGCCTTCGAACACATCGAGGAACGGCAAGTAGCTGTCCCGGTACGCTTGCTCAATCACATGGTCAAAGTTCCCAACCGGCTGATGGTTATGGAGAACGAGGCAAAGACGAATCGTGTTCTTCATGCGTTTCGATCCAAAGCAGGACACCAAAACAAAACCCCGAAACGGAATCGCCAAGCTATTGCGAGCAAAAGTCTCAGGTTCAGAAACCGGTACGAAAACCCGCTGGTTCTATCGGCACAACCCCCACAATTGCTTCATCCGATTCCTCTGCAACCGAGTTCCATTCGAAAAATGGTCGCATTCAGGCCCTTTCCGCACGCGCAAAAAGTAGTTGTTTCAATGACAGCAATACCCAGATACTGAGCGCAGGACAAGTCACTCCACGGGATGCAACACCCTTGATACACCCATCTAAACTCGCGAAAACAACCCATTGGATCATTTTCTGCGCGGCATGCATTCTCTTCGTAGGTTGTGACAACAGGCCTGGGTGGCCCCCTGCTACAAACCAACCCGAGCAAGAAGCGGACGTTCTTTCGTCCGATGGTATTGATTCACCTCCAGAAGGGCCAGCGCACTGGATCTCTGCGAGAGGGGCCAGTGAATATTCAGCAGCGGGCGGATACGCTTCGGGCGGCGTTTCAACGCCAATCCCTGCTTTCCCCAGTGCTCCCCTGCCCGTTTCCCCGACCTCACCACATCATCCGTCAGCGTCAGTGGCGACAACCGCCAATCCAACGATTCCGGGACCACCACCGATGGTTTGGGTTCAGCAGCGTTCGGAAGCCACGATGGGCCTACCGATCGGTTTATTCGTCGACGGCATAATGCTGATGAAACCCAACGGAACGATTTCCAGCATCAAAAGCGACGATATAGTCCATCAAACGATCACGTCGGAACCGTTTCGCATTCAAGACATCAAGTCTCTCAGCGAGGACCTACAACGCGAGTTCGGAAATCGATATCGAATCCGCTCGGCACATCCGTACCTGATCGTTGCGAGACCCGAAAAGATCAAAGCATGGAGCGATCGATTCCTTCGGATGCATCACTCGATCTCTTTGTTCTGCGCGAATCGTGGACTAAGCCAACGTTCTCCTGATTTCCCATTGATCGCAATCGTACTGGGGAATCGATCGGAATTCGATCATTACGCCCTGCGCGACGGGGCGAAAATCCCAACATCCTGTGTAGGGTACTACTCGCAAAGCAGCAATCGAATCGTCCTCTACGAATCCCAAAACGACTCCGATACCAGCGCTACGCTCGAGACGATCTGCCACGAGGCGACGCACCAAATCGCTTTCAATACAGGACTGCACCAAAGGCTAGCCGCCAATCCACTCTGGGTTGTCGAGGGATTCGCAGTTCAGTTCGAAGCCCCCTCACTGTGCAATTACGCAAAAGGAAACCGATCCAGCAATTGGCCCAGTTCCCAAAAAATCGCATGGCAGGCCATTAAGAAAGATCCCAAACGGCTTCGCTCCATGCTCGAGGAAGTCGTTCGCGATGACCAACTCTTCAAAACAGAAACCCTCGATGCGTACACTGTATCCTGGGCACTCAGCAATTATTTGGCCCAACGCAGAAACCAGCAGTACATCAATTACCTCCGAAAAATCGGCAAACGGGAGCCGTTTACCCCCTATCCCGCCGGCGATCGACTCTCCGATTTTTACGAACACTTCGGGTCCGATTTCGGCATTCTCTCCCGCCAAATCTCTCAGCATCTCGAGAGCCTGAAATAGTCAGCCGGCCTCTCGCACCCCTAAAATAACGGTCCACTCCCCCCTTTTTTCGACCGACTGGGCACAGCGACCAAAAATTACTGTCTGGACAATGCTTGTTCAGACGACTATTATTGGACGCGTCGGTGGTAGACCGTCCGAGGACGACCCCACCGAGGAGCGTCCCCACCGAGGAGCGTCCCCACCGAGGAGCGGCCCCACCGAGGAGCGACCCCACCGAGGACGGCCCCACCGAGGAGCGGCCCGAAGAGGAGTAGTCGACCGCAATACACGGATTCAGAACCATGTCGACCTTGAGCAAAACCAATAAAAAGCGATTTGACTCGCCCGCTCAAGAGGTTTACCTGTCCCTCTGGCGAACCTACGATCGACTTCGAGCCATCGAAGACGTCCTATTCAGTTCCTTGGACTTAACCGCCCAGCAATACAACGTGCTGCGGCTTTTGCAAGCCGCAGCCCCGGCCTTGGTCCCCACCCTGCAAATCTCTAGCAAAATGATCTCCCGAGCTCCCGATATCACTCGGATGCTCGACAAACTTCAAGAGCGAGGCTTGATCGAGCGGAGTCGTTCGGAAGAAGACCGGCGAACAGTTTTGATCGGAATCACTCCCAAAGGGACCGATTTGCTCTCCGATCTGGCGGAAAAGGTCAAAAGAACGCACGTTGCGCAAGTGGGTCATCTTTCGGTCGAGGAGATGAGAAACCTGTGCGAGCTACTCGCCCGGGTTCGCGACCCCCACGAACCAGACGGCAGCGATTGGAAACCAAAATCTTAGTAGTTCCGAACAGGCTCACGAGCCATGGAGTACGTACGATGATTCAAGCTGAAAACCAAACCGACGTTATTGTGATCGGTGGTGGCCCCTCCGGAACCGCCGCTGCGACGATCTTAGCGCAGCGAGGGTACAAGGTCACTCTGTTCGAACGCGACCACTTCCCTCGATTCCACGTCGGTGAATCTCTTATTCCTTATTGCTATCCCACGATCAAGCGACTCGGGCTTCTCGGGAAAATGAAGACCAGTCACTTCACGAAGAAGTACGGTGTCCAATTCATCAACGAGCATGGAAAACTCTCTGAGCCATTTCGTTTCGAACAGTACGACCCGCACGAACGTTCGCAAACTTGGCAAGTTCTCCGCAGCGAGTTCGACCAAATGATGCTCGACAACGCGCGGGCCCACGGCGTCATCGCCCACGAAGGGGCTCGTGTGATGGATGTGGAGACAGAAGGAGATCGCGTGGTCGGTGTTAAGGTCAAATGCGAAGGCGAAGAAACGAAGACGGTACGCGCACGCGTCGTAGTCGATGCGAGCGGCCAATCCTCCATGATGATCGACCGCATGAACCTTCGCGAGTGGGACCCGGACCTGAAAAAGGCCGCGATTTGGTCTTACTTTAAAGGAGCCAAACGGGAACCGGGCCTCGACTCCGGGGGAACGATAGTTATCCAGACCCAAGGCAAAAAAGGATGGTTCTGGTACATACCCCTTCATGATGATGTCGTAAGCGTCGGTGTCGTCGCAGATTTCGACTACCTCTTTCGCAACCGCGATACCAAGGACCCAGAAGCGCTCTTCCACCAAGAAGTTGCTCGCTGTCCTGGTGTTCAACCCCGCATCGCAGGTGCTGAATGCTGCGGCGAATACCGCGTGCTCAAAGAGTACTCGTACAAAGCGAGCAAGGCTGCCGGCGATGGCTGGGTTCTCGTCGGAGACGCCTTCGGATTCCTCGACCCGCTCTACTCCTCTGGGATTCTATTGGCCCTGACCTCCGCCGAAATGGCCGCTGACGCAATCGCAGACGCGCTGGACGTGAACGATCCATCCGAGGCTCGACTGCGGGCTTGGGAACCCATTCATCTCAAAGCGATGAACCGGATGAGGACTCTCGTCCGGGCCTTCTACGACGGGCTCAACTTCGGCCAGTTGGTTCGAAAAAATCCCGACAAAAAGCATTTGATCACCGATATCCTCATCGGCAACCTGTTCAAAGACGAAGTCGATGAATTGTGGCCATTGATCGAAGAGCTTCGCAACGAGGAAATGACACCCGCACTGTCGAACAGCTAGTACCGTCGAACAGCTAGTACCGTCGAATAGCAGGTACTTTCGAACAGCTAGTAACGCAGCTTAAAAGTACCGAGCGAAGTTTCTGGATTTCGCTCGTGGCTCAGAGTTGGAGTTCGCCGCGGTTCAGGACGTGCGGTTGTTTCTTGCGGTCTGAATCGGGAAACGAATTTCGATCTGAAACCCCAAGCTGGTGCGAAGCGTGGCGATGCTGGCAGGGATAGCTAGTAAATCTAAATCCAACGGTGTCACGGAATCCCTGAGCGAGTGCACTCTGGGTATCGATGCCGAGCACGAGCACGGCCATGCAGCAAATGAGCACGGCGATACAGCGTACTAGCACCTAGAAGAGTCAGAACCAATGCTGGATCGAGAATGCAACCGATGCATCAACCGAACTTGAGCAAGTCGGTACTGTCGCCGAAGCGATCCGCTTTCACACTGACTTGGTGTAGCATCCATAGATACAAATTGCACAACGGTGTGTTGCTCGGGAACCGCCAATGCCCAGGCTTTTTGACGCGTCCTCCTGCGTTCCCCAGCATCAGAATGGGCAAATCATCGTGATTGTGTCGATCGCCATCGGAAATGCCGCTTCCGTAAATGATCATGCAGTTATCGAGCAACGATCCATTGCCCTCTTGAACCCCAGCGAGCTGGTCGGCGAGATACGCCAACTGCTGGATGTGGAACGTATTGATCTTCTGCAATTTAGCTTGTTTCTCGGCACTCTTCCCATGGTGAGAGAGTTCATGGTGGCTTTCAGGGGCACCAATCTCGGGGTAACCGCGGTTGCTTCCTTCATTCGCCATCATGAAGGTTAGCACACGCGATGCATCGGTACGGATCGCTAATGCGATCATGTCCATCATCAATCGACAATGCTCTGCCCAATCCCGAGGAACACCGGCCGGGCGTGAATAGTTTGGTACGCCATTCTCGCCGATTTGCAGTTTGTCGGTTTTCAGGAGGCGATTTTCAACATCTCGCACGGCATAGAGGTACTCGTCGAGCTTTCGCTGGTCTGCAGCCCCGAGCCGCCGCTTCAATTGGTTGGCGTCTTCCAAAGCGTAGTCCAAAATACTCTTCCGCTTTCCAGCGCGCGACTGATGATTCTTTCCATCGGACACCTTATCGGGTGTTCCAAAGAGGCGTTCGAATACCGACGATGGATCCATCTCCTTCGCCAATGGACTCGTGTCGTTTCTCCACGCAAGATTGCTTGAGTATGCGCACGAATATCCACTATCGCAGTTGCCGGATTGCGAGGACCCCTCCAATCCTAACTCCAACGATGCAAAGCGAGTTTTGTGACCTATCGACTGCGCGGCAACTTGATCGATCGAAATACCGTTCTTAATATCCGCTCCATCCGTTTTTCGAGGGTGCGCACCGGTCAAGAACGATGCGCCGCTTCGGGCATGATCCCCCGGTCCATCGCCATGCGCTCGAGCGCCATCCAGTGTTAATCCGGTGAAAACAGAGAGATGCGAACGATGCTTCTCCAGCGGAGCCATGGATTGTGGCAGTTCAAACTTTGGACCCTCCATCGATGGCGTCCAGGCTGGCATGTGGATCCCGTTGGGAACCATCATAAAAAGCATACGCACCGGTTGATCGCTCGGCCCCGCCCCAAGTACGCTTCGGGCAGGTAACATCGCTTCGAGCAATGGCAAGCCAACCGCGGTGCCAACGCCTCGCAGTACCGTTCTACGGGACAATCGTGGAATCTTCACAGTTCTTCCCTTACCCCTTTGCGCTGGAATGGATCGCTATTGATGATTTCGAACAATAAATCTTGAAACCGGTTGTCCTGCTGAGTTGCCCGCAGAAGGATTTTGTCGATCGCGCATCGATCGTAGTACTCGAGCCCTCGACCGATACCATACACCATAAGCTTTTCGGTGAGCGTCCGTAAAAAATTCTCCGATTTGCCGTCCCTTAAAACGCGGATCAAATCACCCGGGTTTCGAACTTTTTCCCCGGATGGCAATTCACCGGACGCATCGATATCACTCCCCCGGTCTTGGGTTCTCCAAAGCCCCACCGCATTGTAATTCTCGAGTGCCAATCCCATAGGGTCCATGAGTTTATGGCACGATGCGCATGCAGGATTCTCGCGATGCTGCTCCAATTGCTGTCGCAATGTCCCAACCAGTTCTCCTTTTTCCAACTCGGGAACTCCGGGTGGAGCAGGTGGAGGAGGAGTTCCGAGGATGTTGTCGAGAATCCACTTCCCTCGTTTCACGGGACTGGTACGTGTTGGGTTACTCGTCACCGCCAAAATCGAAGCGTGGGTCAACAACCCCATCCTCTTTTGCCCCTTCAAGGAAACCTTGCGAAAGCGATCGCCCTCGATCCCGGGGATACCGTAAAACCTCGCGAGTTTTTCATTGAGGAATGTGAAATCTGCATCCAGCAATCGCATCACGTTCATGTTTTCTCGCATGACGCTGAGAAAGAACAAATAGGTCTCGGTTCTCGCCAAATCGCGAATTTCGTCGTTCCATGTGGGAAACATATTTTCGTTGGGAACAATGGTTTCGAGTTTACGGAGAGTCAGCCATTGACCCGCAAAGTTGCGAACAAAGTCACGAGCTCGCTCATCGCGAATCATCCTCTCCATCTGCTGCCGCAGCACCGCGGGATCCCGCAATTGCTTTTTCGCGGCCGCTGAGAGAAGCTCTTTGTCGGGGGTGGAGCTCCACAAGAAATAGCTCAGACGCGTAGCTAATTCAAACTCGCTGAGCAGGGGGAATTCTTCGCCTCGTTTCTCTCCGGCCTCTTCAATCTTGAAAAGAAAATTTGGACTGACGAGAACGGCCGCGAGCGCGACCTGCACTCCCGCTTCGTACGTCTCCCCCTCGTCCATCGTTGCCACCACGATGTCGGTTAGACGCCTTAGTTCTTCGTCGGTAACCAACCGGCGATAGGCGCGACTCGCAACTTTGCGCATGACCTCGCTAGCTGCATCTCGAGGGGACCGAGTCGCTGAGGGAACTGCATCGCGCACCAATTCTCGGTGGGATGCAGGCAGCGATCCTTCCGCGATCGGCTCCGCCGCTTTTTGACCACGCACCATCACTCCAAAGATGTGAAGATTCATATCCTCGGCAGGTTTTCCATCCTTCGCCTGAATAAATTTGTCATTCACAAACGACAACTCGATTACGCGTTTCCCGGTCCGTAGTCTCAATGGAATCTCGTATTTTTTGGGTTTGTTCCATGCCTCGGTCTCTACGTTAACCTCCCCAACTTTCTTGCCGTCAACGGCGATGACCACTTTGGGGTACTGACCTGCAGCGGCCGTTCCAGCCATTTCCAATTCCAATTGGTACCGGCCTGTCCAAGGAGCTTGCTCTTCGATTTCAATCTTGCCGTTCGCGAAGAAGAGAAAGCGATTCCCCTCTGCCTTTCCACCTTTGTCCGCCTGCAACAGTTGAACCTTGCGAGGCGACTCGAAAACTGGTCCCGCTTCTGGTGCTTTAATCACCCTCTGGCTGATCTCCTCTGCCGCGCGGACATACTTTTCCATGAGGAGCGGAGGCAACGTGAGTACATCCCCGATGTTGTCAAAACCGTAGCCAACGTCATCGCCCGGAAAACCGACCGCAGGCTCATAATCGATCTGGAATAAGTCCTTGATCGTGTTCCTATATTCAAACCGGTTCAATCGCCGTAACGTCACGCTGCCGGGATTCGGGGTCTTGCCACAGTCGATATCGTTAAGAGTGGAGCGAATCCAAGCGACCATTCTCTTCCTGTCCACCTCGCTCAACGGTTCCGCCTCTGAGGGCGGCATATCCCCGATCTCCACCCTTTGAGCGACTTTTTCCCAAATCATCCTTTCTTTAAAGACCGCACGAGCATCCTTAAAATAGGCAAGCGACAAACCTCCATCGGCCTCCGCTCCGGCATGGCAACCAAAGCATGACTTGGTCAAAATCGGAAGGATCAGCTCCGAAAACTCCTTATCCCGAGCCACCCAATCGGATGCAAAGACGCTGGGAACGACCGCTAGAAATATCCCAAGCCCCAACCAGGCCCGAATTCCCGCCCTACGGAGATCCACTTCTCGCTGTCGAACCAACAGCAGCAGCACGAACGAAATGGAACTCCGTTTTGCTCGACTCATCCGAACACGCCCCCTGCATCACGAAGTTCTCGTGTTACCAACAAAAACGATTCCCAAGTTTGCGATGCCGTTTTACCCCAACGCAAACGCTGGTATCTTTGGAATCCATTGTAAACGCTCCCCGGAGGTGTTTAATGACTCCGACCTCAAATTTACTATGCAAATTTACTATGCAAATTGAATCCGCAAGCGATCTTGTCTCCAAGAAATGCGTTCCTTGTGAAGGTGGCGTCGACGCTTGTTCGCTGGAACACTCGCGACAGCAATTGGCGGCCATCCCACAATGGCGATTGCGAGACGACGGACTTTGGATTCACAGGTCTGTTCGATTCGCAAATTTTGTTGAGATGGTCCGCTGCGTGAACGCAATCGCCGAATTGGCGGAAGCCGAAGGGCACCATCCTGATCTCCATTTGACCGGGTATCGCATCCTCGGAATCGAACTCACCACGCACGCGATCGGGGGCTTGAGCGAAAACGATTTTGTTCTGGCGGCAAAGATCGATCGATTGATAGCGACCGGTTTTCCGACGGCAAAGGCCCATTAGCGAGCTATGCAAACACCGAACATCGCAATCGAATGCGAACAAATCTCCGTTGATTTTCGAACGAGGACGTCGGAACAACGGGTTCTGGATCAGTTGGATATTTCGGTCCCTCGAGGTCAGATCGTATCGTTGCTAGGCCCGAGTGGCTGTGGGAAAAGCACGTTGCTAAAGGTGGTAGCGGGTCTGATCCCGCCAACCTCCGGAGCTATTCGTATCGACAGCAAATCGGTGGATGTGTCGCGAGACAAACTCGCTTTCGTCTTTCAGGAAGCCGCATTGCTTCCATGGCGGACTGTATGGCAAAACGTCAAACTCCCCTGGGAGATACGAGGATCCCAACCTGGTTCCAAACAGCCCGCTCCGTCGAAAGATCAGCTCCGCGAAGCGATCGAGAAAACGCTGTCACTGGTCGGGTTTAAGCCGACGGACTGGCACAAAAAACCATCGCAGCTCTCCGGTGGAATGAAGATGCGAGCGTCTATTGCTCGGGCCTTGATCACACAACCCGATATCTTGCTCCTCGACGAACCGTTCGCAGCACTCGATGACATGCTCCGTTCGAAACTGAATGACTTACTCCTCGAAATCGTTGCTCAAACAGGTTGCACGATGCTGTTTGTGACCCATAACATCTCGGAAGCGATCTACTTAAGCCATCGCATTGCAGTCATGAGTCACGGAAAAATTGCAGATACGATCGATGTAGAACTCCCATTTCCCAGGGAGTCTGGCGTCCGAGGAACACCGGCGTTTGCAAAATTGTATGGACAGGTAGCCGATTCACTTGCTGGGAGCAATCCATGAACCGAACTCCTCCATTGTGGATTCGAGTGCTCGCACCGATCGCCGTCTTTGGACTGGTAGCCGCGCTATGGCATTTGGCAGTCGTCCTTTTTCGCATCCCTCCGGTTATCCTTCCTAAACCTGAAGCAGTCTTAAGTGCGCTATGGAGCGAACGCTGGACGCTGCTCAAGGGAAGTTGGGTCACTCTCCAAGCTTCTATGCTGGGGTTGCTCTGCAGCGCGATCGTTGGCTGCACCGTCGCAATCCTTTTCAGCCAGTCGTCACTTCTCAGGACAGCCCTTTATCCGTATGTGATTTTCCTACAGACGGTTCCCATCGTGGCCATCGCCCCACTGCTGATCATTTGGTCTGGTACCGAGTTCCGGACGGTGGTCCTCGTCTCCTGCATCATCAGCGTTTTCCCGATCATCTCCAATGTTACCAGCGGACTTCTTTCGATCAACGAAAACCACCTTGACCTATTTCGCATGCAGTCTGCGTCGCGATGGAAAACTCTGACGAAACTCCGAATCCCATCGGCAATCCCCAATTTGGTTTTAGGGCTTCGCATCAGTTGCGGCCTCTCGGTGATCGGTGCCATCGTCGGCGAATTGTTCGTCGCCAATAGCGGCGCCTACGATGGGCTTGGAACTATCATGAATGCCATGCAAGCGAACCTAAAAACCGCAGCACTGATGGCTGCGATTATGGCATGCACCCTGTTAGGCATCTTGCTTTTCCTGCTGGTCCAGTTTCTCGGGAAGGTCGTCCTGCGGCGCTGGACTCGAGATGCCGGTTTCGAAGCGACATGAGGTCTGGGATCTTGAAGCCCGTATGTTCGAATCCTGCGATGTCGCAACGCGAATTAGCCGAACGCCCTATACCCCACGCCGACTCATCGAACTATTTATCTCTCCACACTCCTCGGGTTTACTTACATGTTCTTTCCCATTAGCGATGACGACCTAGAAGTCGACACACCGGCCTTTGTGACGTACGCGATCATCGCGATGAACATTCTTGTGTTCATGTATCAACTCTCCAACGAAAGCTTTACGTACGGCTGGAGTGTCATTCCGAAAGAAATCACTAGCGGCATCGACATCGTTGAACCAACCGTTCTCAATGTCCCGGGGCAGGGTCAAGCAGAAATCCCACACGCGCCGGGCCCTACCCCGATCTGGCTTACCCTGCTTTCGTCGATGTTTATGCATGGTGGGCTGGGACATATCGCCGGCAACATGCTTTACCTTTGGATCTTTGGCAACAACGTGGAACATCGATTCGGACATAAGTGGTTTCTGATTTTCTACTTGGTCTCAGGGCTTGTCGGCAGTTTCGCTCAAATCCTCAGTGGACCAGATAGCACGGTCCCAAACCTCGGCGCGTCCGGCGCAATCGCGGGTGTTATGGGAGCCTACTTGGTGCTGTTTCCTTACAACCGAGTCAACGCGGTCTTTCTCTACCACGTTGTCACAGTACCCGCTATTTGGGTTCTCGGTATGTGGATCGCAATGCAATTGTTCAGTAGCTACGGTGCTATCGCATCGACTTCGACATCCGCGGGTGGTGTGGCCTACCTAGCCCACGTCGGCGGCTTTGTTGCGGGTGCAGCTGCTGCTATGGTCTACCGACTGCAATTAAAAACGGAACCGGACTCCGCGCTCAAACGAAGCTACCAACGAGATCCATACGCGCGTCGCTTATGGTAGCGAATGCCATTTCATCGGCGACCGCATCTCGATATCGCGTTGTGATCAGCACGTAAAACCCCGCTGCCGCAAATACGCTCTACTGCAGCTGCTCGCCTTTGCGGTTATTCGGTAGGTCGACCAGCAGAACAATGGTTCTGAACAAACTTGACCAACAATGGAATCCCCGGCTCGACCATCGCTCCATGATTGAACCCTTGCAGTTCATACAGTGTTACTTGTTCATGCCCTGATTCTTTCATCATCCGCCATAAGTACGCATTCTCCTCGTAGCGACCGAGAAGTTCCTCATTGCGATCCCCCGTAACCAAGAGAATTGGAGGTGCATCCCTTCGCACGTGATAGAGGGGTGCCAACGCATCGATTACAGGTTGCTTTTTGTCGATCCCGCGTTCATCCCGGATCGTAAAGTGCGTGATGGCTTGGCCGCTGAGCGGCGCAATCCCTGCGAGCTGACTCGGGGCCACGTTGTACGGTTCAAGCCACGTTCGGTCGAGCCCCACCATCATAGCGAGGTAACCACCCGCCGAGTGCCCACTGACGACGATCTTGCTCGGTGACCCATGATATTCAGTCGCATTCGCAACAGCCCAAGCCACAGCGGCTGCCGCATCCTCAATATACGCAGGAGCCTTGGCCTTGGGACTAAGTCGATAGTTTGCGGCGATCACGACGAACCCCTTGTTCTTCAATCCCTCGGGGATACTCCGTTCCCCACCGGTTAGTCCCCCACCATGAAACCATACGACGACAGGTGCATCGCGAAGATTCTTGGGATAGTAGACATCGAGGAGGCAACGCTCACTTCGATAGGAATCCGCTAACTCCTTGCGAATGGAATCGCCGCCAACATAACTGATCCCTTTTTTTATCTCATAGGAAGCAAGCCCATTCCGCTCTTGAGCCATCGATTGCACAGCAACGAATATTGGCATCGCAAGGAACACTAGGATGAAAAGGATAGCCGCGTATCGAGAATGCATTTCGCTATTGCGATTACCAAGCCAAACAGTCATCGGATTCCACGTTCTCAAAAGAGGACACAAAAAGGGGAGGTGAACCGAGAGCCCCGAGGTTGGTCAGTATAGATCCTTACTTTCGACTCAGGTGTCGCAGCCAACCAGAAAGTCGGGAGGTTGACATGGGCGTGTCGACAGGCTCAAAACCCGACGGGATTCTCCGGTCTTTTTCCCATTCCAGCAGCAAAAACCCTGCAATCATCCCAAGCCGGTATCCCAATGCCGTTAATCGAAACATGAGATTTCGGTTGAAATCCTAGAAGACACACAGGCGCTGCATTCGGCCGGCCCCTCCCTTTCCAGACTGTTTTACGCTCCCGAGGCCAAACATGGTCGATCCATCTTCATCGATCGAAGTAAATCCTTACGCGATCCAAACACAAATCGCATGTGACTCGCTTCCACCTCGACTTGAGGAGCCAGTGACGGTACCAGGTTCTACGCTCGTCCTATGGTTGCTGACATGGCTCGGCACAAGTATCGCAGGAGGAATGTTTGGAGCCGGCGTGATGAGCATGGGTATGAATCCATTCATTGCGATTTTCGGCGTGATCTATGGGACCATTTTCGCGGGGATCGTCAGCTTTCCGATTACCGTCGTTGCTTTCGGAACTTTAGCGATTTTCATGCGAGGAATGAGCCGGTCGACCGCATTGAATACTGCATCGCTATGTGGGTTTGTGTCGGGTGTAGCAGCGTGCCTTATGTTCAATTCACCAGGCTGGATCATGCCCACCATCGCAGGAGTGGTCGGAGCGTCTGTTCCCGCTTACTTTGTAGCACGGTATATGGCCAGTCGAAATCGACCTATGGAGCTGGACGAATAGCGCTGGTCGAAATGGGTTTGCAGACAGACCGGCACCCAATACGTTGCACTCGCGTCATCGATGTGCTTCGCTTGAAAATTGCAGCTTATTCAAAATCACACAAAAGATGATCGCGTTTCACCGCGTTAAGGCATAATTTCCAAAACGCGATCTTGGCGAGGCTTGCTCATCGCAAAACGAATCACCAGAAAGAGGCCGAGAGCCCATGCACAGGTGAGTTGCAGGTTCAAGGAATGAGCACTCGGGTTCGGATTCCACACGTCACGCATCAAAGCCAGTGGAGAACTCATGGTTGGTAGCATTAATGACAACCCCAGTGCCAAGTACCAAAACCGAGAAAGTTCTAAGCTACCTTTACGAACCAATGTGATGACGGTTTGCACCATAATTCCAATCAAGACCACGGCAATTAAAAGGGCAAAAGCATTCATCGTTTTTCCTTAATGATTTAAATTGGGTGAAACAAAACGCGTACACACGAACACGCAAGGCCCAAGCGGGTCGCAAAGCTACATTTAGGTTTGCTAAACCCCGTCGACAATGGTGCTACGGCGATATTTTCTAATCTGCAAGGCGCGCATTTTTTGAAAAGTGATAATTTTTTGGCAAGCGTTCATGAAGGCGCCACTTCGAATGGGCTTTTGCTCTCGACTGCCAGCTAAAACACTTAGGATCATCACTAGCAACGCAAGACCTCAGGCTCCAACGCCCCGCTGCCACTTGCTCACACGCGTGGCTCTGATCGGACGAAGTCCTATCCCCATCAGAGCCCTAAGCGTTAGCGCCGGGCGGAGATACCCCAGAACCGCCACCTACACCAATTTCGATCATCACTAGCAACGCAAGACATCAGGCTCCAGCGCCCCGCCGCCACTTGCTTACACGCGTGGCTCTGATCGAATGGAGACCAACCGCGTCTAGAACGACACAACGCGTGGGAAGAAGAAAAAGGGTGATAGAGGGGACTCGAACCCCCGACCTTCGGAGCCACAATCCAACGCTCTAACCAACTGAGCTACTACCACCATCTGAAAAATTTGGCTCGACCGGCGTAAAGTTTAGTAGTCGTTTTCCCAATCGTCAACCGCATCCAACCCATCCGCCGATTGAAAAATACGGCTGGCCGTATACCATGAAAGCAAGTCAGGGGCAGTCAATCCCCTACTGTTTTCCCACCTTTCCACTCTCTTGGTACTTTCAAATATGAAATGGACTACCCTGGTCGCATGCTCTGCGATCGTTGCTAGCAGCTCCTTCGTTCGCGCTCAGGAATGGGCCGATGTCACGGTGAAGTTTGTCCTCGATGGGGCAGTACCCGCGCTTCCCGCCGTGAACGCTCAAGCCGACGCGTTCTGTGCGAAGCAAGGCATCCCCAACGAACGACTCGTCGTCGATAAAGACTCCAAAGGGATCGCGAACATGGTATTCATGATCGATTCCAAACAAACGAAACTTGCGAACGACAAAATCCACCCAGACCTTCGCGACGTCCCAGCCGCCAAACCAGTCCTTGATAACGTCAACTGCCAATTCATTCCTCACATCATCCATGTCCGCGCAGGGCAAACCATCGATGTGAAGAACTCTGACACCACCGGTCACAACGCAAAGTTCGTTTTCTTTAATAACGACGAATGGAACCAAGTGATCCCGAACGGCGGTGTAAAATCCCTCCAAATCAAGAAGTCCGAAAGCGGCCCATCCAAGGTCGAATGCAATATCCATCCGTGGATGACTGCCTACCATGTTGTCACCGATCATCCTTACGTCGGCATCAGCAACAATGCTGGGGTTGTGAAGATTGAAAAACTCCCAGCTGGCACCGAGTTGACCTTCAAACTGTGGCATGAAGCCCAAAACAAGTTCGACGAAGTTTCCGTCAACGGCAAAGCGGAAAGCTGGAAGAAGGGGAATGTCAAACTGACCCTCAAACCAGGCGCGAATGATCTCGGGACTGTTACTCTCAAGCCTGACAAGTTCAAACCGTAAGGCAACTGCATCCACCCGATGCCTTGGTGACTTGATCGCCAACCCGAAAACTGATAAACCATTCCGAGCGGAATCGAACCTCGTTTCGATTCCGCTCTTTTTTTGAATCGACATTTCGAATCGACATATCGATGGAGCGCGTACCATTTCGACTTCCAGGTACCATTCGCCCCATTTGCCGAACGGTCCAACTACCGAACGATCACCCTAAGGAGCCTTGCCCAAGATGGATACACCGGCCAATTTGAGAATCGTCATCGTCGGAGGAGTCGCAGGAGGTGCATCGGCTGCAACTCGCGCACGACGCATCAATGCCACAGCAGAGATCACAATTCTCGAGAAAGGCCCCGCAGTATCCTTTGCCAACTGCGGCCTACCCTACCATATCGGAGGCGAAATCGCCGATCGGAATAAGCTTCTTGTGGCAACTCCCGAGCTTTTCTGGAACCGATTTCGAATCTCGGTCAAAACCCATCATGAAGCAGTACGGATCGACCGGGAACAACAAGTAGTACACGTCCGCGCGACTTCGCCCGAAGGAAACATTCAAGAACTCGCATTTCCCTACGACCGACTGATCTTGGCTCCCGGCGCGGAACCGGTGCGTCCCCCTTTTGCAGAGCCCCGCCCAAGAAATGCCTTCCAACTCTGGACTCTTCCAGACATGGACAATGTACTCGCCTATTTAAAGCATCATCCCGTGAAGCGGGTAATGGTGGTCGGCGCAGGCTTTGTCGGCCTGGAAGTGGTCGAACAATTCCACCGACTGGGCATTCAAGTCGATTTGGTGGAACGCAATCCACAAATTTTGACTCGCATGGACCCCATCTTTGCAAAGATGGTCGCTCGGGTGATCGAATCCCATAGCGTGCGAATCTTGACCGGTGTCTCGGTCGAATCCCTGGAGTTTGAGAATGATACAGCAATTGCTGCCAGACTTTCCAATGCTGATCGTGTCGAAACTGATCTTGTGTTGATGGGGATCGGTGTTCGGCCTCGCACGGCATTAGCCGCGAGCGCTGGATTGACGATCGGTTCTGCCGGCGGCATTTCCGTGAATGAGTTTCTTCAAACCTCTGATCCGAACATCTACGCGGTCGGAGATTGCATCGAATACACTTATGGTGTTACCGGCGAAAAAGGTCTAAATCCCCTTGCCGGCGCTGCAAATCGTGCGGGGCGGATCGCCGGTCAGCACGCCGCGAGCGGCGATGCTGAAATGATGGGCCCTGTCTTCGGCACTTCGATCGTTCGCGTGTTTGATTGCACAGCAGCCATGACCGGTATGTCCGAAAAGCAGTTAACCCAACGCGGGATCGCATTTCGTACTGCGATCATTCAAGCGACCAACCACGCGTCGTATTTCCCAGGTGCTAGCAACATGCACCTCAAGCTCCTCTACGACGATCCATCGGGACAAATTTTCGGAGCCCAAGCGGTCGGAGGGGAGGGCGTCGATAAACGTATCGATATTATTGCAACCGCGATGCAACTCGGTGGAACCGTGTACGACCTTGCCAAAATCGACCTCGCCTATGCTCCTCCCTATGGTTCTGCCAAAGACCCCGTCCACATCGCCGCCTTTGTCGCGATCAATGATTTGCAACACACGCCGCGACTAACGTTGCCAAACACCGATTTGAGCGGCCTTCAAGTTGTCGATGTGCGCACTGAAAAAGAGCGGCAGCAACTCCCATTGCCTGGCGCTATCCCAATCGGAGTCGACGAACTCCCAACCCGTTGGACCGAACTCGATCCCAATCGCAAGACAGTCGTCGTGTGCCACAGCGGCAAGCGTTCGCACGTGGGAGCCTCTCGACTGGTATCCAGCGGTTTCAAGGATGTCTTGAATTTGACTGGAGGGATGTCGATCCGTTCCCTCACCTAGGCCATCCTGACCGTTTAGAAACAAAGGGATTCGCGAGATAAGAGCGTGATCGGCTGTTCGCTATTGCCCGCTACCGAGTCAGGAGCTTTGCCATTTCTTGACGCATGGAGTCCCGCATAAACTCATCGAGCGATCCGAGCTTTGGATCGCGATCGGCCATCGAGGACTTCTTGATCAGCAGCCTGCCGGACACCGCGACCGTATCCCCGCGTGAACCGGACGCCTTGATCGTCACGATATCGCCATCCGTTTTCACCAACTCGGCTGTAACCGTCAGCACATGTCCCGGTTCCATGAAATCCGCAAACTTCACGTTGCGAGCTTCCTGGAGTGCCAATATCGAGTTCGAAAAATCCTCCGTAGACCGAATCAACCAACAAGATGCTTGGAACAATGATTCCAGCATCATGACGCCGGGCATGACTGGAAACAAAGGAAAGTGGTCGCGCAAGTAATCTTCATCTTCACGCAATTGGCGGGTCGCCAAGATTCTCTCACCTGGCACCAGTTCAATGATCCGATCCAACTGACGGTAGCGCACGATACAAAACTCCAACCTTGCAAATCACAAAAGCGTAACATTCCGAAATAGGCAACTAGGAATCCAAAGCTGCCAGAAGCGATGAAACGAGTTCCGAGGCCGAAGCGATTGCTTTCGCCTCAGACTCGAGAGCATTTTCAAGGCATCTTACAATTGCCGACCCGACGATCAATCCGTCGCAGACGGGAGAAAGTAATCGAACATGCTCTGGCTTGGAAATACCAAACCCGATGCAGATGGGTAGCTTGGTCCTCTCACGAAGCCAACCGACTCGGTCGACCAACCCCTCAGGCAACTGAGTCCGCTCGCCCGTAATCCCAGTGACCGAAACAAAATAAAGGAAGCCCGACGATTGCTCCGCGATCTTCAAGGCCCGGTCTTGTGGAGTTGTTGGAGTCACCAATTGCACCAAATTGAAGTCGTGCTCACGGCATAGTTTCGCAAACGGAGCGCTCTCTTCTACCAACAAATCCGGCACGATAGCCCCAGAGAATCCCGCAGCCTTTGCCGATTCAATGTAGCGAGCAGGACCATGTCGGTGAATGATCGCATAGCTGACCATCGAAACCAGCGGCATCGACAGCGATCGCCGGGTTTCAGAAATCTGATGGAAAATCTGGTCGAGCTTTACTTTGTTAGCCAACGCACGCGTGTAGGACGCTTGGATCACCGGGCCATCCGCAATCGGATCGGAGTAGGGGATTCCTACCTCAGCCATGGAGCATCCCAACTCTTGCAATCGCAGAAGCACTTTCGAGGTGAACGGCAAATTCGGATCACCCGCCGTGATAAATGGCATCAGCGCTTTTTTGCCCGAAGCCTTCAGCCGAGCGAACAGATCATCAATCGCAGTCATGAGAGATGGTTACCAATTAAAAGTTGTCATAACGGAGAAAAGGGGAATGGGCTGCTTGGAAAAGCCGGGATCGCACAACGGTTACTCTGCCATCCAACCATCTACCGCCGGTAATGGGCCAACGCCGGTAATGGGCCAACGACTATCGATCCTACTACCATTCCTGACCGCGGAGTCGCGCCAACTCGGCTGCGTCTTTGTCCCCACGACCAGATAGGCAGATTACCAAGTGCTGATCGGGAGACATGGTTTTTGCGATCTCCGTCGCTTTGGCAACAGCATGGCAAGTCTCTAGCGCCGTTAAGATCCCCTCATTTCGGGCCAAAAAGTCAAACGCGCCGAGGGCTTCATCGTCGCGGCACGACGTGTACTCCACCCGCGAAGCATCTTTCCAGTAACTATGCTCAGGCCCGACGCCTGGATAATCCAGTCCAGCGGACATGGAGTGCACATCGCTGGTCTGGCCATCTTCGTCTTGCATGACGTAGCTATAGGAACCGTGAAGCACGCCAGGGGATCCGTAGGTGAGTGGTGAGGCGTGATCGCCGGGCGCCGCCCCGCGACCGCCAGCTTCCACGCCCACCATCCGGACCGAACGATCTTCAACAAATGGATAAAACATCCCAGCCGCGTTGCTACCACCCCCGACGCATGCCACGATGGTGTCTGGAAGCTTGCCAAAGCTGCTCAGGCATTGTTCGCGGCATTCGCGACCGATCACACTTTGGAAATCCCGGACCATCATGGGGAAGGGGTGAGGGCCTATGACCGATCCGATGATGTAATGCGTATGCTCAACGCTCGACATCCAGTCCCGCATGGCTTCATTGACCGCATCGCGCAAGGTTCGTGAACCGCTCTCGACGGGACGGACCTCCGCACCCATCAAACGCATGCTGAACACGTTGGGCTTCTGACGCCGAACATCTTCCGCACCCATGTAAACCACGCACGGCAATCCGAAGTGGGCACACGCCGTAGCCGATGCGACTCCGTGCTGGCCGGCACCTGTCTCAGCGATGACACGAGTCTTCTTCATCCGCAACGTCAGCAGTGCCTGTCCCAGGGTATTGTTGATCTTGTGAGCCCCGGTGTGGTTCAAATCCTCACGCTTAAGCCAAATCTGGGCGCCGCCCAACTGCTTGCTCAACCGGGCCGCGTGGTAGAGAGGGGAGGGGCGACCCACAAAACGGTGTAGCAACTCGTTGAGCTCCGCCTGAAAATCTGGGTCTTGCTGGGCTTTGGCGTACTCAACGGTCAATTCCTCCAACGCCCTGGTGAGCGTCTCGGGAACATAACGACCACCAAATTGCCCAAATCGCCCCTGTGCGTCCGGAACCTGCCGTACCGCTTCTCCGGAAGCAGCGTTCGCGTGCGGAGTGACTGTGCTCATCGTTGGACTCTTGTTCGAAAGGAATCGATCTTCGGCTGCGAAATCCCGCATCCCATCGTATAACCGCAGCAAACGATGGAACTTATCATTGTCGATGCAACCTTCGGGTGGTCAAGCGACGAACCGGGAGAGTTCCTCATAAGCCTCACCTAAAACATCTGCCGCTCGCAAAATCTCGGACTCAGTATTAAATCTACCAATACCAAACCGCAAACTACCTCGCGCTTCGTCCTCCGATCTTCCAATAGCCATCAGCACGTGGCTTGGGTGCGGTTCGGACGAGGTGCATGCAGAACCGCTGCTGACGGCGAGTTGCGGCACTCGAAGCATGAGGGATTGCCCGTCTACTTTTGGGAAACAGACGTTGAGATTTCCAGGCAGTCTCGCCGGTTCGAATCCTGTCGCAGAATTAGCCCTCGACGCAGCGGACTCCGGTTTCGAACGGTTCGATGACTGGCCGGGAAACTGGTTGCTCCACATCGGTCCATTCAACCGCAGACCTGAAATGCGTTTCTTCAACTCAGACCAAAGCAAATCCCGTAAGAAGGCGACACGGGCCGTCTCCTCAACCATTCCTTGGATGGCCAGAGTCAAGGCCAGCTCCGTCCCGACAACACCTACACTATTCAACGTTCCAGACCGAAGATTCTGCTGCTGGCCGCCGCCGAGGATTTGCGGCAGGATAGGGAGCGACATGCTATCGGGATGGATCACCAAACCTCCAATTCCCTTGGGGCCATAAAATTTGTGCGAGGAGAAACTGAGGAGATCGGCCCCGATCTCCTCAATGTCGACAGGAATTTTGCCAACCGCTTGCGTGGCATCCGTGTGCAGTATCGTCCCATGCCGCCGGCAGATCGCTGAAAGCGCTGAAAATGGTTGCAAGGTCCCGATCTCATTGTTACCGAGCATGACGCTGACCAACGCTGTTTCACCATCGATCTCTCGTTCCACCGCTTCGATATCAAGCAACCCGACAGCTGCCGGATCCTGAGTTTCAACCCCCAAACGGATCACCTCGAACCCTAATCGCTCAAGCCTCTTCAGTGGATCGATTACGGCTCGATGCTCCGTGACGACCGACACGATCTTTCGTCTTTTTTGTCGGGGATGAAGTGCCACGCCAAAGATCGAGAGGTTGACAC
Source organism: Pirellula sp. (assembly GCA_046318275.1). Classification (GTDB taxonomy): domain Bacteria; phylum Planctomycetota; class Planctomycetia; order Pirellulales; family Pirellulaceae; genus JBKCUI01. The sequence continues at coordinate 29,522 of JBKCUW010000047.1, forward strand.
TCTCGGTAGCTCCGCTCGTAAAGATGACCCCATCCGGTTCGGCACCTAAATTCTTGGCGATGTTCGCTCGGCACTCATCGAGCTTGGCTGCTACGCGCCGTCCCGGCGCATGCGTGGTACTACCCGAGTTCGCATACTCGTCGAGCATCCACGGCAACATCCCTTCCACCACGCGAGGATCTGTCCGAGTGGTAGCGTGATTATCGAGGTAGATTTCATCCATCAAACGATCGCCTCAATCGATTGCCTTAACATTTTCCATGGTTCATCCCCGGAGGAATCCGCGGGCTTTCGGAAATGTTTTCTACGAACAAACCCGAAATCTTAGCCCCATTCTAATGACTTCTAGGAAAACGCATGTGGATATGCCTCCGGTTGCCGGCACCTTGCTTGGATTTCCATCGATTCCGCATTACCATTGCACGTAACCCTTTTACTTGCAAATTGGTCTTCCTGGCCAAGTGGTCTTACTGGCCAAGTAGGCTTACTGGCCAAGTGGGCTTAATTGCGAAGTGGCCAACAACAAGTGGAGCGGTTCGCAGGAAACGAACAATTCGCGGAACACGAACTATTCGCGGACCACGTTTGCAAATACGTGCAAATACGAATCCACTCAATCCGATGGGTTGCGAATCGCGCAGGATGCAAAAACGAGCCGCAAGGTATTCTTACCCGAAAAATCACTGATGCAGGAATCCTCACCGATCAATATGCTCTACCGCTGGGTTCCGGCCCTCGGATCGCTGCGAGGATACTCGGCCACATCGTTCCGACGGGATTTGGTTGCTGGCGTGACCGTCGCAGCCGTCGCGGTCCCTCAAGCGATCGCGTATGCGAAAATCTTTGGCATGCCGGCCGAGATGGGGCTCTACACTGCCATCGTAATGACCACCGTAGGGGCCCTACTCGATTCGTCGCGGCAGTTGATCAATGGTCCCACCAATGCCATCTCGATCGCGATGCTCAGCGCATTAGCGGTCATCGACGAGGAAAAACGAGTCTCTGCAGCAATCCTGATGGCTCTGCTCGTCGGACTAATCCAAACCTCCATTTCCCTGTGCCGCTTTGGAGACCTGTCCCGATTTATCTCTCAAGCCGTCATCGTTGGCTTTACCTTGGGAGCCTCGGTCTTGCTTTTGCTCGATCAAATGAAGAATGTGATGGGACTCAATGCCGCTATCGATCCTCACGACCATTTTCTGGTTCGGTTTTGGACGAGCATTTCCAAAAGCGACGGTATTCACTTGCCGACGCTGACCATCGCCGCGTCTACGATTTGCCTTTCGATTATCATCCGAAGCCTGAATCGACGCTACCGTTTATGGCTTCCCGAGTTTCTCATCGCTTTGATTGTCGTGTCCAGCGCCTGCGCGGTGCTCGATCCAGACAGGACCTCAGGTATCAAACTCACGGAAAAGGTCCCCAGCGCATTACCGTCCCCCAATTTGCCTCAGTGGGATTGGAATATGGTTCGGGAACTGTCCAGCAGCGCCGCGGCCATCGCGTTTCTCGGTTTGCTCGAAGCGATGGCGATGGCGAAATCCATCGCTTCGAAAACCGGGGAAAAACTGGATATGAACCAGCAATGCCTGAGCGAAGGACTAGCGAATACTGTTGGAAGCTTCTTCCAATGCTTTCCTGGCTCCGGCTCCTTGACACGCACCTACATCAATCACTCCTCCGGAGCGGCGACGCAGTGGTCGGGCGTTATCAGCGCAATTGGTGTCGCAGCTACAGTACTCCTCTTTGCCCCCTACGCCGAGTATATTCCCCGACCTGCACTGGCTGGCATCTTGGTTTTGACCGCCTTTCGCATGACTGAAATCGCGACCTTAACTTACATCGTCAAGGCGACGCGATTCGACGCTTGGATCCTGGCGATTACCGCCTTATCTGCTGTCCTCGTCTCGGTGGAATTTTGCATACTTATCGGAGTCGTGCTCTCCTTCGCACTCTATATTCCAAAGGCAGCAAAAATCTCTTTGTCGGAACTGGCTGTTACCAGCGACCGCATCATTCGTGAGGTTCAGCCCGAAGATCCCCGATGCCAATTCATCAGGATCTACAACTTAGAGGGAGAACTCTTTTTCGGAAGCGCTCCCGAACTCGAAAGGGTTCTCGACACCATCGTCGATTCATCGCCGAAAGATCTAAAAGTCCTAATACTACGCCTAAAGCGAGCTCGTAATCCCGATGCCGTCTGCATGCAAATCCTTCAGTCCTTCATCGATCGCATGCACTCGAAAGAAGTCACTGTCATGCTGACAGGTGTCGGTAGCGAGATGATCCAAGTCATGGCGAATGTCGGCATTCTCGAGCAGGTTGGCTCCGGTAATGTTTTCCGAGAAGAATCGGATATTTGGGCCAGCACGATCGAAGCCATGAAAAAGGCGTACACGATTCTTGGGAACCAACGGTGCTCTCACTGCCAACACCAGTTCCATAGCCTCTCGACGAGCGACTGGTCCTACATGATTTAGCGACCGAAGATATCGACGATCGAGCGGCAGGCTTTTCGAATCGAAGGAACATGCAGGACCGCCCTGCATCGTGTTTTGTTACAGCCCAACATCTTCCACCGTCGTTGCGGTACAATGCAACGTTGCGATCTGGTGGTACGTCGCCCTTCTCGCGTTCCGTAAACGTTCACGCCTGACCTTGCAAGAATCGACAAGCGATCCTCGCTTGCGAACACTCCTTTCCGAAAGAATTCTTCCATGGCATCTGCATCGAACGTCTTGGGCACCGAGCTGAAACCATGCTCCATGGATCCTATCACTGGATTCTTCCGAGATGGTTGCTGCCGTTCCGGTGCAGAGGATTTAGGCCTGCACTTGGTCTGCGCCCAAGTCACTGACGACTTTCTCAAATTCTCGAAGATCCGCGGGAACGATTTGATCACCCCCGTCCCCGAATTCCGCTTTCCTGGACTCAAGTCCGGCGACCGATGGTGCTTATGCGTGCTCCGCTGGCGCGAGGCCCTCGAAGCCGGCGTCGCGCCCCCAGTGGTTCTCGAGTCAACTCATATATCCACGCTTGAATTCGTCGATTTGGCCGACCTCCAAGCCCACTCGGTGGCACCTTGATACTTCCATTGACTCGATCGCCATCCGTATTTTGCCGCTCCTCGAGGCGATGGTTCAATCAGGTTTAGTGACGGTCGACTGCTTGTCGGCCCAGGTCGGGAAAATCGGTAAAGAACCCATCAACGCGGAGAGTATCGACGAGAACGCGATGGGTTTCCTCGAGGGAACGGGACCATCGGGGCTGCATTTCTTTGCGGATCGTGTATGGATGAACTTTCAGCCCAAGCTCCCTTGATTGTTCTACCAGCCCAGTGCTTAAAACCTGATCATTATCGCCACGCTTTGCGAGCAGCTCGAGCGAAGGGCCGATTCCCTGAACAATCTTGGATGCCGACTCCAGTTCCTTCGGATCGATCGAGCGTCCTAACAGATAAATGAGCGGGAAATCGCACTTCAAATCCTCTCGTAGATGCTTTAGCTCACCGAACTCAAAGCATTGAATAAAGCATGGGCAACTGTTTTTATCGATTGGGAACCTCTCAAGGAGTTCGAGCAACATACGTCCCATCGACTCATGAAAATCACCTCGATCGCCGAACTCCTTGCGATGGAATGCGGGACCTTTGAGCTCGATGTATAGTCCTGTCGACTTTCCTGTGGTCTTGTTCAATCCCTGTACAAGCTTGATCTCCTCTTCCAGTTTCAACACTCGCTGCCCGCACCCGACAGGAAACCGATCAGCGAACACAGGCTCGTGAGAATCTCTGCGGGTTCGCTCATGCAATTCGAGCCCTTGAATCTCATCCCAGGTAAAGTCGGCAAAGTACCACTTGCCGTCGGAGCGAGCTCGATCCGGATAAACTTGCTCGACATTCGTGGTCTCTTCCATCGTAATGTCATGGGTTACAACAAACTGCAGGTCTTTGCTCAATACGACGTCTTGCTCGATGTAATCGGCGCCTTGTGCATGGGCCAGTACTTTTGCTCCTTCGCTATGCTCGACGACATAACCGCTGGCACCTCGATGGGCAATCACCAATGGACGGCTGCTGCCGCTAACGGCGGCCCTCTCTTCGGAACAAGCACCTGTTGCGAGCAAGTTTAAAAACGCAACGAAAACACAAACAGTTCGTACTAGCATTGGGGCCTCACGATTCTAAGCAGCGGGGAAGCAATTCGGGATTGTGCAACCAGGAAGAGCCTAATGCAATCGGAACGAATTCACCAAGCACCCGCGACAAACATTCATCTTCTTTTCACGCGATCCTCGAATGAACAGCGCGATCTCACTTCTAGCCAGTCGCTGGGACACAGCCCAACTGCCCGTCGAGAGTCTAACAGGATCTCACGAAGAATGACGCTGCGAAACCCGCCGTCTGGCCAAGAGGCAATACTCGCGACGATTGTGCCCCAGCTGTCGAGCTTCGACACTTTCGAATCCCCATGACTTGACTCTCTCCAAATGCTCGGGGATTTTCTGAGCATGCTCCCAATCCGGTAGCTTCATCGTCAGCACTAGCAAACGAAATCGAGATGTCGGGTACATCACAATGGCTTCGACCGTATCCAACGTGTAGTTAGGAGTCACATTCGCATCGCATACCAGGACGCGGAAGCCTTGAAATGCCCTCCGCTTCACTTCGCGAGAACGGTTTCTCCAATGGGTAAAATTTGGATGGTTCGCAATTCTCTCATCCATTTCAGCGGGGTCGATGCCGGTGACTTTCGTGCCGCAATCGAGCAACCACTGGCATGCCCCTCCTGGCGACGCACCGATCTCGACGACGTGCTCGCCAGGTCGAAGTTGAATCCCACCCCATGCAAAGGCCTCGGCGATCTTATAGTACGCGCGACTGATCACTTCGTCGGGAAAGAACAAATCGGGTACACCCCCGGGCCAAAAGTCATAACTCTTTTGAGCGTATTTCGCCGCGATCCACCAGCGGTTCGGCTCGTCGATGATCACCTCGAGGATTTTTGCTCCTTGGGACGCGGGTCTTACAAGCCCTGCCCCAGAACTGGCAGCCGATGGTTCGCTGGGTTCAATGGCCCCTCCACCTGACTCCGATGACAGTGCATCGCGATCGGACGGAGCGATCAACTCGTCGGCGCCGATCGCCTCGCGGGCATGCCCACCGATGGTTGGCTCACTTTGAGTTAGCTCACTCTGGTTTAACAACTGGCCGTGTTCAATAGGCTCCTCCGCTGCCGCGATAGCTTCTGCTGCTCCGTGATCTTCGGCGTTTCCGATGATTGCGGGAATTTGAGGATTCTCTCGCGACAATCCACCGGCGCGAACCTCCCGCTCATCGTTCTGATTTCTTAACGCATTCCTAATTTGTTCAGCCACAGACAACGCCAAAAGGGACTCGCCAGGCTCAAACCCATTCCAACCTGGCTGGGCCGTATCCCGTTGCCAGACGTGAAGTACATCCCAGTCTAAGCTCCGATAGGCGGCAAGAATTTGCTCGATCATCGGCCCCGATTCGGTACCTTCGATCCGCTCCAAAACCGTACCCCGGCTGCGAACCAGCGGATGCTCGATCAGCGCCCTCGACCATACCGGGGTCGACATGTTCGATTTGAAGGTGAGGAATCCTCTCGCAGAATAAGCCAGCCGAAACGGCCCCGCCGGCTCACAAAGAGCCTGTTTGAGGACCGGCTCTGCTCCGTGCTGGCAGGCGGCGTAAAGGAATCGATTGGTCGGATTGGCATTTGGTGAGCTCATGGCCTGATCCAAAGTACTCGAGATCGATCGAACCACCATCCCTAAACCGTCCTAGAAACCAAAAGCCCCTATCGGGACGCTTCGAAAAAACAATCGTCTCCCCAAAAAACCACCCTGCGTCCCCTAAAAAGAGCGGATTCATTGGGTTTGGCGTGGACGATTACTAGTAAAATCCCGTATAACTTGTCGAGGGTCGACGAGCACTGAGGATTCGTCCACGGCGCATCGGGTGCCTCCAAGCACTTGGGCCGTGACCGGTGTGTCTCCGTAAAACAAAGCCGATCACGCCCTCCGACTTAGTTCGGTGCAGCGGGCCGACTCAGGTCGGTTTAGCGGGCAGACTCAAGTCGGTTTAGCGGGTCGATATCAGCCGCGGTAAATGAAATCCGCCGCGTTGAGCGTTTAGAACAAGTTCCATCCAAACATTTTCTCGGAGTGAAGTCCTCGGGACGTTATGGGAAAAAACGAAGAAGCATTCGAAGTCGAAGGTACTGTAACCCAGGCTCTAGCGAACACCCGGTTTCGCGTTCAATTGGAAACTGGTTCGGAGGTGCTTGCGCACGTGGCTGGTCGAATGCGGAAAAACTTCATCCGTATTGTCCCCGGTGACAAAGTCCGTGTGGAGCTGTCTCCTTACGATTTGACCAAAGGGCGCATCGTATTCCGAGAGCGGTAAGACAGCCAAGGCCATTCGTCCATCACTCAGGACGATGGCTTGCACTCGAAAACGGTTGCCATTCTGTCATTGCCATTCTGTCATGGCCAATCTGGTCGCAGGTTCGTTCAACCCGCGACAAGCTCTTCGCTGAGGTATTGGCCTATCTACTATTTCGCTTTGGACCTCCAGGCGATAAATCGTTCAAACCACGATTGGATAGACGAACGCTGCTGCTTCGAAGTGGCCAACTGGAGCGCATGATCGACCTCGGCCTGAGCAGCATCCTTTTGACCTTCACCGTAAAGGCACAGGCCTAGCACCAACCGGGCCATCGGCTGTAAAGGATTCATTCGCAGTATCTCGCGACTCTCGGCTTCTGTCCGGTAAAAATCTCCGGAGGACATGTACATCATCATTCGCCGAATACGATAATCGTGAGATGCCGGGCTCATCGCGATCAGGTCATTCATGAGTGCAATGGCGATATCCACTTGACCAGCTAGCTCTGCGATATTTGCAGCTTGTGAGAGAACAGCCTCATCCTTCGGGGCGATTTTGACGGCGGCCTGCATCACTCTCATCGCCGACTCTAAATTCCCCGACGCCGCTTCGACGGCGCTAAACGCGATCCACGCTTGGGTATCATCGGGCCACGTCTCAAGCGATTTTTTCAACCTCACTTTTGCTTCATTTAGTGTTAGCTGTTTCCACTGGGAATCGGCTGGAATCTTTTCCGCAAAACGGGCCAATGCGATCCCGAGATCACGTTCTTTTTCTGCTTCATGGACATCGGCACTATTGAAGTATGGAGTCAAAATAGTTCGCCCTGCCACCATCATGGCATCCTTAAGCGGTTTGCTCGGATCTCGCAGAATGCGATGGTCGGTCAAACTGGTGTGTGCTATCTGAGTATCATCCGTCGTCGGCATATGGCATTTGATGCAATGATCTCCCTGCGTACTTCGTACTTCCGTCGGGGCACTGCACCCTCGCTCCTGATGGCACGACTTGCAGTTTTGCAACTGCAGGCGTTCTTCTTCCTCGGACTCGTGCTTTCGGTGCGGATCGTGGCACGAACTGCACAAAAGCGATTTCCCGGATGACGTCCGACACTGCGCCAGCAGCAATTGATCGAAATGCCCGACCGCCTTGTTCTGCAGATTGGAATCAGGAGTCGCAATGTATCCATTCACAAAAAGATCCAATGGAAGACCTGGGCGAAACTCCTCGAGCGTTCTATCCTTCCGAACGACTCGAGTTTTGCCACCTAAGTGACATTGGGCGCAAATCGACATTTGCAACTCATCGGATAGATGCTTAGGATTGACAATCGTAGGGTCAATCCCCTCACCTAACGTATGATCCGCGGAACCGGCAGCATGCGATTTGGCGTGCAATTCTCCTGGCCCATGACAGCGTTCGCAACCGATCGATAATTGCTGCTTGCTAACAGGTTGTTTGTACCGGTTGACAGATTCCTGAATCCAACCGCTCTGGTTGACATGGCAATATAGGCAACCATTAACAATCGGTCGCTGCGTCGCTTCGCCGAGATTGAACCCCGGAGAAACATCCCAACAGCCCTTTTCAGTGAACCAGCTTATCGGCGCCTGCCACACACTGTCCTCATCCAAGCTTGCATAAGAACGCCCGCGAGTACCGGATCCAATCGCGATTGAGATCGGGTACTCCACTGCCGGCAAGTATTTCCCGTCTCCTCCCTTCGCCCGGACCACCTGGACCACCCCTTCCGCATCCTTACGGACGCTCATTTCATACGGCCCGACTTGAATTGGATCCAAAGACTCGCCATCGAGTCCCTCCAAGCCGTCTGCCCCAGCAACGATTGCGGATCGCCCCATGGGATGCTGGTGAAACGAATCGCAAAGTCCTTGATGGCATTCCGCGCAATTCGCATCCCCCACATAAGCCACCTCAGGTCGAACGTTTAGGAAAACCGTCTTTGCTGTCGCCCTAGGATCATCTGCAAGCTCAGGACTCCTGGGCTTCGGAAGTAGCGGCCAATCCGCTGACTTTGGTGGTGTCAAGGAAGTAGGAGGAAACGCCCCGACTGCCGGACCTTGTGGAATCGCCTGAGACACATTGGCCTGAGAGACATCGGAGGGAGCGACATTGAGGACATAAAAAAGAAACAAGCCCAACCCGGCTGCAGAAAGCACGAGGAGCCAAAAAAGGGTTTTCATAGTATTCCTAGGCATGGCGACCGAACGCAGCAACGTGCACCGTGGGTGCCATGATCGCCAAGATCGGAATGAAAGCGAGAGCGATGAAAGCGAGAGCGATAAAATAGACTTGCATTCGAGCAGCGAACTGCAAGCATCACCGTGACCCGCTCAGCATCCTCGATGCGCTGAGAGGTTCGAAGTATTTTCGAACGAGAGAATATTCCGAACGAGAAAACAGGAGTGCACCGACTCACCATCGGAACGATCTATACCGAAATCGCCCCAAATGGCTGCTCACTTAAAGACCATGGAAGGCGGTCAAGCAACCCTGTTTCGTACGGGCTGCATTGTACTGCGTTTTTCGGGATCTGTCGTCACTCTCGAAAGCCTAAGTCGACGAGCATCGCAACATCGAATCAGTCGACCACGACGAAACTCGGACCACCTTGAGCATATAACGGTAACGAGAACCAAGCAGCTCACTCGACGTTTGGAATACAAATCTACCAAGCCCTTGTTATTCCCACCGCAAACCAATCTTACGTACTTTCGGCAAGAAGGATCCCCCTTTTGAGACGGGGTTCCCTCGCGGGCAGCAGCGCCTTCATCCAAATTGTTGGGAAAACTTAAAAAAACGTGTTCAAATCCGTAAATGCATTGCCCAGCCCCCTTGGGTTCGGTCCTCTCCGCTATTCTGATTTCTTGAACGAAGGTATATTTTTCTTGAGAATTCCTTCCCACTTTAGGAAATGATTGCCAAGGAGTGGCGGATGGAAACGAATTTGGTTTCTCGACGTACGGTTTTGGATCTTTCTACTCTTCGGAGGAGCTCACGGTTATGAAATTTCGTTGGTTAACGGTTGCGGGTCTTTCTGCTGCTAGCGCGCTGTCGGTTGCAGCAATCGCTCCCTCCACAGTCTGCGCCCAAGAAACAAACGTTCTCGATGTTTCTGGCCAATCATCCTCATCGAAAGAAGGGGACGAAGTCGTCACCGTTTCGATCGCTCCTCTGGACCGACTCCTTCCCAACGTAACGTACTTGATGCGGTTGGTCGGTGCCGGAGCACAAAGCGGGATCGTCACCCAAGCTGTCAACGGCTACACCAGTGGTTTGGATCGCGCGCGTCCAATCGGTGCTTTCGTCACTCTCGGAGACGCCGGTGTTCCAGTTTCTGTCGCTGCCCTTCCCATCTCCGACTTGGATAGCTTCCTCGGCGGTCTCGAACTCTTCGGTGAAGCGGAGGACCTCGGTGACGGTCTGTACAGCATGAGCCTGGGACCAAACACGATTTTCGCTCAGCACAAGGGTGACTGGCTTTTCGTTTCAAGCTCAGAGGAATCACTCGAAGGTGTTGCCGGCTCGAGCGCTGAACGCTTGGACAAGATGGCCTCGCAGCATGACTTGCTGGTCGAAGTCAACGTTCAAAACATCCCAGACGATTTGATCGATCTGCTCACGAGCCAAATGCGAAGCGGCTTTGAACAAGCGATCGAAGCTCAGTCGGGCGATTTGGACGATGATGAACTCGAAGCGAGCCGAGCTTCCGGCGAGCAAATGATGAAGAACATGGAAGAGATCTTCACAGGAACCGAAAAGTTCGTCCTTGGCCTGGGAATCCGGCCGAAGGAAAAGAACATGTTCATCGATTTCGGGAGCCGCTTTGTGGACGGTTCACGATACGCCAAGCAAATGAAGTCGATGGAATCGGCAAAATCCAAGCTTTCTGGATTCCTTTCGGATGAAAGCATGATGAACTACAAAGCTCTCATGCTAGTAGCTCCAGAAGATATGGCTCAAATCGAGTCCTCGCTCGATGCAGGGCTCAAGGCCGCATACAAGCAGATCGATGACAACAGCAACGGTAACACTGCTGCATCGGCCAAGGCCAAAGAATACCTCGATCGTCTTGTGAAAATTTTCCTCGAAAGCGGAAAAGAAGGATCCGTTGAAATCGCTGCGAATGTCGCGACCAATCCATCCCTGAACGTCCTGGTCGCCTTGAGCGTCGCAGATGGAACCAAGGTTGAGCAATTGGCAAAGGATTTGGCGACCGAAGCTTCGAACGCAAATGCACCGCTCACCATTGAGCTCATGAGCGGTAAGCATCAAGGCTTTAATCTTCACCGCATCTCTGCACCACTTCCGGAAAACGCACCCGATGAGCAACGCAAGATTTGGGGCGATTCGATCAATGTTTCTATCGGCACCTCCCCCAAGGGAATCCTTCTCTCGGTCGGAAAGACCGCCGAAGCGTCTCTCAAAGCAGCGATCGACGGTGTCGCATCCAACCCCAATACCGCGGCATCGCCTGCTCGAATGCGTATGGACATGTCCCAGCTTTTGAACTTCGTTCAAACCTTTGAATCGAACCCAATCGTCGACGGTATGCTCTCTGCACTCAGCAGCGGCGACGACATGGTCATGATCGATTCGAAAGTTGTCGATCGCGGTTCCGTCGCTCGACTCACCATCCAAGAAGGTGTACTCAAAGCGATCGCTGGCGGTGTCAAGGCTGGTATGGCAGGCCAAGGCGGGGACTTCTAGGCCCTACCGATCGATCCACGGTTACCGAAACTGCAGCGGATTTTAACGCTGCGATTGGAACTGCGGCTTCCGATGTCAATCGACAGTCGCTGGGCTGACCAGGCAGCTCCCAACGAACAGAAAAGTCACGACCTTCGGGCCGTGACTTTTCTTTTTTAAGGCAGCAGATTTCAACCGGACAGTTCTCGTTCTGGTAGTACGACAATACGGATCAAAACGCCGCCAAGCTTGTTGTCAGACTCGCATTTCCGAGCTACCTGTTGAAAAAATGGAAGCGGCACGGCCAGAACCGTCCGGCAAAGCGAGCTTGATCCGGAGAAACTGGACCACGCTCGCTTCGGTACTTCAAGTTTGATTGTTTTTCATCGGGCTGCGAGAAGTGTGCACAAAATTGGACCATTTTCGCAAACTTGGACCGGTTCAACACAGGTTCCATTTGCCAACCCCATCAGTTCAGTTCACAATTTCTTGTGCGGATCGGATCCCTCGTTTTTGCCCTCAAGGATTTGTTTTGTGAAACTTATCATCGCCATTGTTCAACCCAATCGTCTCGAACAAGTCAAAGAAGCGTTGACGGAAGTCGAAGTATTTCGCTTGACCGTTCTCGATTGCTTAGGGTTTGGCAGACAAAAAGGCCAAAAAAACGCTTTGCGCGGTCATGACGGGTCCATTAACCTACTCCGAAAGCTCCAGCTTCAAATCGCAGTGAACGACGAGTTCGTCGAGCCGACCATCCAAGCCATCCTCAAAGGAGCCAAGTCCGAAGGCGCGGGACAGATCGGCGATGGAAAAATTTTCGTCCTACCCATGGAGGACTGCATCCGAATTCGAACCGGCGAACGCGGTTCCGAAGCGATCTAAACACGACTAATCCCCATGGACCCATCCGCTCCAAACACCAAACCTTTGATTGAACTTCGCGATATCGCGAAAGTTTACAAGCTTGATGAAGTCGAGGTTCGAGCACTCGATGGAGTGGATCTCGTTATGAATCGTGGCGAGTATGCCGCGCTCATCGGCCCCAGCGGGTCTGGAAAATCAACCCTCATGAACACGCTTGGTTGCCTGGATCGACCAACGCACGGCAGCTACCAACTCGATGGAGTCGAAGTGGTCGATATGTCCGCAGACCAACGAGCGCGCATCCGCAACGCTCAAATCGGCTTCGTGTTCCAAAACTTCAATCTACTAGCTAGAACCTCAGCGCTCGAGAATGTAGAGCTTCCCATGCTCTACGGGAAGACGATGAGTAGCCGCGCCAGACACGATCGAGCGAAAGAACTACTTTCTCTAGTCGGCCTCGGCGAGCGCCTCGACCACCATCCAGGTCAACTCTCGGGCGGTCAGCAACAACGTGTGGCCATTGCTAGAGCATTGGCCACCGAACCGTCGATCCTAATGGGTGACGAACCGACCGGTAATTTGGACTCACGAACAAGCCGTGAAGTGATCGAACTGTTTCGACAGCTCAACGAAAAAAAGAACCTGACGGTGATTTTGGTCACCCACGACCTCGGTGTCGCCCGAAATGCTCGCCGGAACATCGTCCTGCGAGACGGAAAGATCATCGCTGATACCACAGATCACGAAGCCGCAGCAACCGCGCTGCGAGCCTCCTCGGAACTGTGACCCGCCCCGCTCCTCCGATTCATACTCGACTTCATACTCGACGCTAAACTCGGCAACCAAACTGCCGTAAACCCACGATGCACATTTTGAAACGTTCGCTCGGCTCCATCGCGATCATGCTTTGTCATGCGGCTTGCGCTGTTCCGCAATCGCCGGACTCCAGCAACGCTCAACCCGGTCACTCCTTTCATGCAGAAGCATTCAACGAAGGCCCTCGCCAAGCAGCCTATTTGATGCAGGGAATGGGAAATGTCCACTGGCAATCGTCGACCCCGAGTCCCATGGCACAACGATTCCTGGACCAAGGCCTCTCTCAATTGCACGGCTTTTGGTACTTCGAAGCAGAACGATCGTTTAGGCAAGCCGCCGCAATCGATCCGGATTGCGCAATCCATTACTGGGGCATCGCTCGCGCAAATGTCGAAAACCCCGAAAGATCGGCCGGATTCATCGAACAGGCCATGAGAAGGATCGACTCGGCGAATAAACTCGAACGAAGATTGATCGAAGCGTGGAGCAAACGTGTCAAAGACTGGCCAACTCCGCCGAAAGACGCCAACAGTGATCAAACTGCAAGCAATGCGGATGCCAAAGCAAAAAGCCATAAAAAGAAGCCCAAGTCTCCACCCGTCACCGATGAAATTCGAGACCGACGAAAACAAAGGCTGAAGGATTACGCCAAAGAACTCGAAGACATCGCTGTCGATTATCCCAACGACATCGAAGTCAAAGCGATGCTGGTATTGCAATACTGGCAGAATCAAAGCCAAGGAATCGAGATCCAAAGCCACCTCGCAATCGATGCTCTCCTAACAGAAATCTTTCGTGCCAACCCTCACCATCCCGCCCAACACTTCCGAATCCATCTTTGGGACTACCGCAAAGAGGACTTAGCCATCTCCGCCGCTGCAGAGTGTGGTCCGAGCGCTCCAGGCATCGCGCACATGTGGCATATGCCCGGACATACGTACTCTCGATTGAATCGCTACTTTGATGCTGCATGGCAGCAGGAAGCATCCGCGCGCGTCGATCATGCGCACATGATGCGAGACAGGGTTATGCCCGATCAAATCCACAATTATGCCCACAACAATGAGTGGCTCATCCGAAATTGGTTAAATCTCGGAGCAGTATCGCGAGCCATCGAACTCTCGAAGAATATGATCGAACTCCCTCGCCATCCTAAATACAACGCACCCGATGGCAACGGCAGCGCAAGTCTCGGGAGGCAACGATTGTTGCAATCACTGCGATCCTATCGACGTTGGGACAAAATGATCGAACTCGCAAAATCCCGTTACCTCGACGGAGCCGACAATACGCTGGAACATGATGAATCGCTGGCACTACAAGGGATCGCACTTGCAGAACTTGGCAAATTGGATGAAGCCAATGCCATAAAAACCGCAATCGTTGAAACCCGCCGACGCTTGCGGCATGAATGGACCGCTATTACGCCGCCAGACACATCCACGGCAAAGATGCTGCCTCCAACCTTGAACGATCCAACCCCGTTACCAGATTCGCTCTACGGGTCCGAAAGTGAATCGTCACTCGTGGATTCGATCCCCCGGGAATTCGATGAGGACAAATGGAAATCGGAAAGCCATGAAGTTCAGGAACGAGAGCGCAAAATCCACGGGCTCAAGTATCGGCATCATCGACTCGGCGTTGCCCTTATGGCTCTCGACGCTCACCTCGCTGCCGCTCGCGGAGACTTCCGAACGGCCCTTCGGCTCTCCAATCATACTCGCAGTTGGGTGGATTCTCACCTTCGGATGGAGTGGTGCTGCAAAGCGGCAGATTTCAACACGGCCATCCAACAATCTCAACAGTCGTTCGACAGTACACCGGGGCAAATCCTACCGGCAGCGATCCTCGCATGGATCACCAACGAAGCCATCACACGCCAACCTGATTCCAAGTCGCTCACCCAATGGCAGGAACTACGGAAAAAAGCAGCCGAACGCTGCTTCGATTTGGCATGGACCAGCGATCCCGATGAAGCACTCATCGAGCGAGTTCAACCCATCGCATCTCCTTTGGCCCCCGACAAGACTTGGCGAACTCGTCCCGCTCCGCCCAAAGATTTAGGAGATCGCCCCCCTCTGGACACGTTGGGCCCCATGCGTTGGACCCCTGCCAATGCTCCACGATGGCACGTCTCTGCACAGTCAAACGCACAGCCCGGCGGAGATCGCTCGTCGCAGTTGCTCGAAGGCAAACCCTACATCCTGATCCTTTACCTGGGATTCGGTTGCCTTCATTGCGCTGAACAGCTTCGCGAGTTTTCTCCCGCCACCGAAAAGTTCCGGCAAGCAGGAATCGAAATCATCGGCATCAGCACAGAAAACGCAAACTCTCTCGCCGAAGCCCTCAAACGTTACGAAGGGCAGATGAACTTAGCGCTGGCTCCCAACCCAGATCTCGACGTGTTCAAGTCCTTTCGCTGCTTCGATGATTTCGAGGGCCAACCTCTTCACGGAACAATTTTGGTCGATGGGAAAGGTCGCATCCGCTGGCAAGACATTGGCTACGAGCCCTTTATGGACGTCGGGTTCTTGTGCGACGAAGCCACCCGATTGCTGGCTTTACCCGAATAATTATTCCTTGCGTCATAACCGATAGAATCGCGCAATAGCGACCCATTGCGCGAGCATCGCTTGGCTCGCCTCCCCTTCTCAGCGGGGATATGTCCAGCCAGAATGGATTTTAAAAGCAAGTTTTTGATACGCTGCTCATACGCTATTTCCCGAGTATATCGAGTATTTGGCAAGTAATTCCCCGGGTTCTCGGTAACCTCTGATTGATTTCGCTTTCCGGCGCGAGCTAGAATGCAGTCGGTGCTGCGAAACGCATCGCAGCGTGCGTATCCGTACCGCGATATTCCGTATCTAGGCAACTGGCGAATATCGCGGTCTGGCTCGTTTCGAAAGGAGGTGATTTAGTGAATCCATGTTCTACTAGCCAAAGGGGTGGGGCGTCTTAGGCATGCCGGCGGGCTGCCCATGACATGCAGCCTCGACCCCGACTTGTAGTTCGGCGTATCCTTGGAATTCCTGGGACATGCGCACGAGTTGCAAGCTACTATGAATCGTAACGAGCCCGGGTTGGCGGTTTCCGCCAATCCGGGTTTTTATTTGGAATCGCTATGATTCCATTCCCAAAATGTACTATCGACTCCCTCTCCAACCATGTCGGACTACCTTATCGCTTTGATCGCCGGTATCGTCGAGGGGCTCACCGAGTTCCTTCCGGTCAGTTCGACGGCACACATCGTGATCTGCCAGAAGCTCATGGGTACGGACCTAACGAGCCCGTTCTGGAAAATGTTCACGGTCGTCATCCAACTCGGAGCGATCCTCGCTGTTGTGCTCTATTTCCGACAACGCTTGCTTGCATTCGTTCACTCATTTTGGAATGCACTACGGGGCTCGTCTCCCCAACCTGATGCAACAATATCAGGGGCCGAGGCAGCGTCCTCGAAGCATTGGATGGCACACCCGCTCATGCTCGTCCTGATCAGCTTCATCGTCACTGCGATTCCATGCTTATTGATCAATAAGTGGAGCGATAAGAATCTCGAAAGCCCCACCGTGATTGCGATCGCAA
This sequence comes from Pirellula sp., assembly GCA_046318275.1. Classification (GTDB taxonomy): domain Bacteria; phylum Planctomycetota; class Planctomycetia; order Pirellulales; family Pirellulaceae; genus JBKCUI01. Next base: position 45,906 of record JBKCUW010000047.1, read on the forward strand.
TGATTGTCGGTGGTTTCGCAATGGTGATTATCGACCGAGTTTTCTCCGCCAAGGCCTGCACAGCGTCCATGGAAGCCATGTCATTGAAGCAAGCGATAGCGATCGGTTCTGCACAAATCTTGGCCGCTGCTTTCCCTGGCACCAGCCGTTCGATGGCCACCATCGCAGGTGGACAAGTCATGGGGCTATCGCGAGTCGCTGCGTTGGAGTTCAGTTTTTTCTTGTCCATCCCAGTAATGTTCGCGGCTGCGGGCTACAAACTGCTGCAGTTTATTATCAAAGAACCAATCGCTCTCGAAGGGTCGCAGTGGATAACACTCGCGATCGGTTTTGGAGCCAGTTTCGTTGTTGCATTGGCAGTGATCGCTTGGTTCATGCATTGGGTTCGCAAGCATGGTTTTCTCCCATTTGCGATCTATCGCATCATCGTGGGGGCCTTGATCCTCCTCTTCTTACGCTGATACGAGGCTTACGCTGATACGAGGTACAGCAATGCAACCTAATCCCTCAAAGAACACTGGTTCCCCCGACAGGGATACTGTTCCAAGAGACCGCATGCATCGCGAACGGTCCATCCTTTGGCCTGTCCTTTTAGCGTCATGGGTCGTTTCCTTCTCCATCGCCTGGACCCACGAAACCGTTGCGTTACAGGATTCCTCTCCCGTATTTGGAATTACGGACCCGGAGACCCAGTCCTTCCTAGAACCATTTCGGAAAGCGGCGATGGAATGGGAGAAGGACGTCGAAAAACTCTCCGCAACCAACGACACGGCCGGTTCAAACGACACCATCGTATGCCTTGGAAGCTCGAGTTTTCGAATCTGGGATACGATCGATAGCGATATGGCCCCGTACCGGATGGTTCGCCGAGCATACGGCAGTGCACGCTATCGTGATTTGGCGATCTATACCCCAAAGCTCATCCACAACCTCGCATTTAGCAAAGCGATGGTATTTATCGGGAACGACATCGTCGGAAAAGACCTTGATGTCACTCCCGAGACCGTCGGTAAACTGGCCCGAATCGTGGTTGGGTCGATTCTCAAGGAGCAACCGAATGCCAGCGTCTATCTGATCGCGGTAACTCCGACACCGTCCCGCTTCCGGCTTTGGGACAAAATCCAGCTAGTCAATCAGCAACTCGAGCAAATCGCATCCGAGCAAACGCAAGTCCACTTCATTCCGACAGCCAACGCCTTCCTCAGCGCCGATGGGCAACCCATCGAGGGTTATTTTAAATCGGACAAACTTCATCTCAACGAAGAGGGCTACCGAGTTTGGTCGGAAATTCTCAAGAAGCATCTTGGTGAACCGTAGTTGCACCTTCTCTTCAATATTCTTGGTAGTAAATCCTGATGGTGCGCCGTGGGCTTTTAATGGTTATGCCTCGGTACGCGTTCGCAGACGTTTTTGAAGCTGCATGCAAAATCCAAACAGGCACCTGTATGCAATTGACCAACGTGGTTTCGGTACAATCGCTGCCACGGCGTCGCATTCTCTGGAATCGCCAAAGCGTTTGATGGCGATCGAGAACTCCACTCATCCTCAGGTACCAATGCATCCACCCGTCGAGCGTTTAGATCGATGCGAATGAGGTCACCTGTGCGCAGCCTGCCCAATCCACCACCAGCCACAGCCTCAGGAGAAGCATTTAAGATCGAGGGACTCGCCGATGTGCCGCTTTGACGCCCGTCTCCCAAGGTAGGTAATTCCTTGATGCCAGCTTTCAGCATGCGATCTGGCGGCTGCATATTCACCACTTCGCCGCTCCCCGGAAAGCCCAACGTCCCACATCCCCGAATGACAAGGATGGAGTTTTCATCAATCTCAAGAGTTGGGTCATTGATACGATGGTGGTAATCTTCGGGGCCCTCAAAAACCACTGCGCGACCTTCGAAGGCATTCTCACTTCCAGGACGATTCAGGTACTTCGAACGAAATTCTGGACTGATGACACTGGTCTTGATCAGCGCAGCATCAAAGAGGTTGCCTGACAGCACCATAAACCCGGCTTGGGTCCGCACTGGATTTGCGATCGTGCGGATCACTGTACCATCAGGAGGTGGCGCATCCGAGATATTTTCGGCAAGAGTTCGCCCGCTGGCTGAGAGTGTTTCACCATTCAACATCCCGTGTGAGAGCATTTCTCTCAGGACCGTACGCAGCCCACCGACTCGATGAAAGTCCTCCGCAAGGAGTTCACCTGCTGGCTGCAGGTTGGTCAATAAGGGCAATTCGTAACCTGCATCCTCCCAATCCTGCAAGACCAGTTCGACATGGGCATGCTTTGCAACAGCCAGCAAATGAGGAGGGCAATTGGTACTCCCCCCCAAACATGTGTTCACTCTTATCGCATTGAGAAGGGACTCGCGCGTGATGATCGCGGAAGGACGCAGATCCTCATGGACCATTTCGACGATCCGCTTACCAGCCGCATGGGCGGCTTGGGCTCGCTCACGATACGGAGCCGGAATCGCAGCTGTTCCTGGTAGCGCCATCCCGATGACTTCCGCAAGGCAATTCATCGAGAGCGCCGTCCCCATCACATTGCAATGACCGGTGCTCGGAGCCGATGCCGCAAGCAATTCCATGAACTTCTTTTCATCGATCTCGCCAGCACTCAGCCTTCGCCGGGCTTCCCATATGATTGTCCCTGCACCGGCAAGCTCTCCATCGAGGTAGCTATTGAGCATGGGGCCACCGTTGAATATCAACGAGGGCAAATCGGTCGTCGCAGCTGCCATCAACGCCGCTGGTGTCGTTTTGTCACAGCCTGTCGTGAAGATCACTCCATCGAGCGGATATCCATGGAGGACCTCCACCAGCGCGAGGTAGGCTAGATTGCGATCGAGCGCTGCTGTTGGTCGCCGGACAGACTCTTGCAATGGATGCATCGGGAACACCATTGGCACTCCGCCGCCATCCCGAACCCCATCGCAAAGCCTGGTTATCGTTTGGTAGTGCGCACGATTGCACGGGGCCAAATCGTTTGCCGACTGCGCGATTCCGATGATTGGCCGACCGCTTTGCAATTCACCTGCCGTCATTCCATAGTTCAGGAATCGTTCCAGGTACAACGCCGTCATCCCTGGATTCGACGGATCGTTCCACCAACTCTCTGAACGCAATCGCTTCCTCGCCATGGATATTCCCAAGAAATTCTTACTCTAAATGTCGCAATCAACTATTTTCACCAAGACGCGCAGACAAACCTGCTCGTCCAATGGCACTCAAAAATCGAGAAAACAAATTCTAACGAACAGCGGTATCAGGTTGACATGCCATCACCGTGCATTTGCTTCCCTCACCACAAAGTGTCTCTTTCGAACGTCAAATTGTGAAGACGGCGTCTTTTCGTACCCTAAACCAATCCTTACGGTCCGAAACTCTCACGGGTAGGTCAACAAACCCAAACGATTCGCACCTTTTGGATCCCGGATCGATCACCGTTGGGCTCTCCTCAACCAACGTAGCAACTCAACCAACGCAGCAATAGGGATCGTCTGGATGCTTTGCAGCCGTCGATTCGTTACCATATGCCTTCCCTCTCTTGTGCGATTCCAAGCTGCGTTCAGCCAATTTATCTCTACAGCACCTGCTTCACTATGAATCCAATGCGTCAAGGCGACCGTTCCATCGATTACGGATGGCTCATCGATTTTCCAGAACGTGATCTATCGTGGAGTCGCAAGACGGCGAGGGATCCGAAGTCGTATGAAATGCTGCGTCAATTCCTCTACATGCAGATGGCGGCCTCCGACCTCGTGGTGGACGAAGAAGCAATGGAGCGGGTCGACTTGCCAGAAGGCTTGCTGGCCAACCTTGAGGAAAAAAACCGACTCCTCTCGCAGTTACAAGCTCCCATCGACGCTCGCATCGAGGGCTTCCTGCGAGGCCATTTTGCCGATCTGAATCTTTCCACGGCATTGCAACTTCCAAAATCCACGCTGGTCTTGAGCCATCATGGCATGGCACGAGAACTCAGTTTGCCAGATCGGGAGGATACATTTCAGAATGAATTGGTCAGCTCCTACCGACTCGCTAACGGCGTGCTTCACAACCCAAAAGCGGATCGGCGGACCACGCAAGGGACATTTCACGTCACCGAAGGAGGATTGCCGATCTCAGGTGACAAACGTGCCGTTCCCAAGCACGTCTTCGCAGCACTTTTCCAACGAGCGGTAACACCTCCAGAATCGAGCATGCAGTTGCCATTCACCAAGAACTGCACCAACCCTGCAAGCTCCTGGGTATCACTTTTGATCCGGCCCCTCGTTCGACCAGCGGTGCCTGGATACTGCGACCACCAAACCATGGAGATTCGTTTCTTCGCCCCAGGGGGACTGGTCAGCAACCTCGACTTCGTGGAATCGATCTTTGGCAATGCCGGGGATCCCTTGGTACCTGAACATGATGCTGCTCTCGATAGCTACCATTGGACAGGGCACACCGGCTGTGTCATCTTGGCTCCGCACTTGACAGAAGCCACCAAAAAAGAACTCGGGCTTCCGCATTGGGATCAGGCGACAGAGCGTCAACGTCGAGACTCCATGTGCTGGCGTGACCCATCGGAAAAGTACAACGATGGCGTTGCCTTTAAAGCAACCTGCAGGACCGACGCCGGAGTCATCGTCACCCTCATCGCGGATAACTACTTCGGCTACTGCAAAAAGGAAGTCAAAACGCAGATCAGTTATGCCGCGAATCTGTTGGGGAACGTGGAAGAGGAGCATGCCGGTGGGACGTTGGCATTCATCACTCACAATCTGGGTGACGATTTCCAATGGAACTCGCGACGCTACAACGGCCGGACCTTTGCCGATGTGCTCAAAGACTACCAAGCGTTCATCGATTTCCAGCCAACAGGTTATGGTATCGATCGCAATTTCCCTAATCTTTTCTACGTACGCGAAGATGCTCGAGCCAGCATCCTCGAACGAAAAGTCACTTGGTCGGTAGACGGTGTCGAACATTCGGTACCTTTAGAGCCCGACAAAATCTACATGTCACCAAGTGGCTATAAAGTCCGAATGGAGAAACACCCATGCGCACCGTCGTGGCGATTGCTGGGAACTGCAGGGGATGGCACCGTTTGCCATAAGCCATGCACGGTTAGCGGAGGTGGCAAAAGCGAGATCAGCAAATCGATCCGGGACTACATGCAAGGTGGATCCATTTTTGTTGCGGATATCGACACCGACTTTGAGAAACTCGATGAGATCTTTGGGCGATGCTACCAAGATCGCTGGCGGAATGAGTCTCGAGAGAAGCCAGATTATTCACATCGCGAGAGCCGGAAAGTCCTAGACCCCACCCGATCGCTGGGGAGCGTGATCAAATTGCTGACACCCTCGCGCGAGTACACCGAGGAATACAACACTTGGTTATCGAAGATCCCATCTCACATCTACGCTATGGCATTCATCATCAAACGTTTTTACAAAACGGAATGGCAAGGAGATTGGCGTTCACACTTCAGCGTCGATATTGTCAATGGAGAACCAGGGCACGAACTTAAGTACGAAAACCGTAAGCTGGTCGGCATGTACCTTCGGGTAGGACTGGATGCTTCTGGGCGGTGGCGGATGTACAAACTGCGTCAGGACTTTGCCGCAGCGAGCAAAATCCAACTCGAGGACGACATCACGGCCAGTATCGTCGTACCCGGCAGCGCTCTGGATGCTCCACTTAGCCGGGATGACCAAAGTTACAAATTTGTGGCAAATTGCGAATATCGATTATTCCAACGACCGGATGACGCCGTTCATCGCGGCCTGGACCAGCAAACGGAACTCGACATCGCGGACGTCGGCAACTTCTTTTGCAACTTTGAACCGTTACCGAAGTCCAGCGTTGCATCGGAGATCGCCGATATTATCGATTTTGAAAAATACTCGCAGCCTATGCAGGATCGGCTCCGAGAGTTTCTCCAAAGCGATGAGCACTTTGTTGTCTCCTCGGCGCAACCCCGTCTGGTCGACGGAAAGCCATCGAAAAACCCTCGCTACCTCCAAGACCGTCCGGACCTCGCCGATCCATTCGATCGCTATGTCGCGTATCGTGGGATTCAACTATTCCGAGGCGTCTCGGCCCAGTCACCCGTCCCGGTCCCGGTATCCGCCATCCTCTCGGGACGCAGGAACAATCCTCCCGACCTGAAATCAGGATTTCGATCGCTGGCTGTTTACAACCCAATCCATTATCAAGAGCTCCCGGAACTTTTGATGGATTACATTTGCTCCCTTACTGGCAAAAGCCCATCGACGACCGGCGCCGGAAGCGAAGGAGCACTCACCAAAGGGCCCTTCAATGCGCTCAACATGGTCTACGATCTGAACGCCTATTTGGTCAGTATGATACTAACGAGACTCGGTGGCTTTAGCACCGCAGCGGGGCATATCGGGCCCGACATCGAGGTCGGACACGACATCAGCATGTTCGTTCCTGAAATATGGTGCCGTCTTCGTCCCGAGGAGCGAGACCCAACCTTCCTGATCCGTGAGGGAATGCTCGAGCCAATTCAAGACATGACACATCATGGAGTTCACGTTCCAGCGAGCCGCTTGGGGTATCGAATCACAAGCCGATTCGTACGACGATTCTTTGGACGGGTGTTCGACAATCCACTCAAGGTATTTGATGAAAAGATCCTTTCCCCGGAAACCCAGGATTTGGATTCCTTCGTCGATGGCGTATTGCATATCACCGAAGCGCAGCAACGCGTTGCCCAATCCTACCTCGATGACGGAAGCATTGCGCTGGCTTGCCCTCCACTACAAGCCGTTCTCATGATCATGGCAACCGGGGACTGGCAGGGCCGTAAGGCCGACTCACCGGAGTTTCGTAGCATGTTCACCCGAGAGTATCTCCTGTCGAGCGACTGGTACCGAGAGAGACTGGTCGCGAAACAAGCCATCGACATCAAGCAGTGGCAGCATCGATGCAACGACCTGGAGGAGTATTGTTCGATCGCATCCCATAAGATCGCCGCACAGCGACTGGGCCTTCGAACTCGACTTGAATACGCTCAAAAACAACTTGCATTTGTCTCTAGCCCCGAATACCTCAAAACGTTGATTGGAACCCTTGGAGCAGACCCGGGCATCCATGGATCACACGCATGAGCATCGCATGAGGGATCGAGCCTCGAGTCGTATTAACCCGCAATGATCAATCCGTATTCGCCACCTACGACGAACCCCGAACTGAATCAAGATCCTAGAGAACTGGTCAAGGCTCGCCTCGCCAGCCCTGCGACCGCTCTGATCATGATGGCCTCGATCCATTCGGTCTTTGTCACCATCGCCTTGGTCTCTTACGCCTTTGCTTTTGCTTCTGGCAATTTCCATGTCGACGAGGCGATCGGTACAGCACTGGCATGCATTCAACTGATTTGGTTCGTGCTTATTGCGATCGGTGGAGCCAAAATGGCGTTCCTCGAGTCGCTCGCATTGGCTCGATTGGGAGCCGTGCTCGCCTGTGTCCCTCTCTTCAGCCCCTTCCTCTTTTTGGGTATTCCGTTCGGGATCTGGGCGCTAATATTGCTTAACAAACCCGACAACCAATCCGCCTTTCCTTCCCGCAAAAAGCAATCTCCAAGAAGCAACCCATCGGGATAAAATCCTTCAAAGGGTTTGCGAAAGGAAACAAGACGCGAATGAAACTATTCGACGACATCAAAAGCGAGAAAGTACTTCATCTCAAAGGATTCCTATTCCTCGCTCTCGGAATCGTCGGTGCATCGTTGCTTTTGTATGACAATCTGAGCATTCGCACGATCGTCCTGCTGATGATCACCATTTGGGCATTCTGCCGATTCTACTACTTCCTGTTCTACGTACTCGAAAAGTACGCAGGGCGAGACCGAAGGTATGCGGGGATACTCGATGCCCTGGCGTACTTGTTCAATGTCAAGCAGTGACGCGCTCGTTCACTGGCGGGTGCAGCACCGCTTAAGCGTTTCTTTTGCCATCGGATGTGCCATCGTTGGTGATTTCGAGAGTTTGATCGAATCCTTGCGTGGCGGTAGCCGCTTTGCGATCGGGTGGAGCTAGGAGTGGATTTGCGGATTTCCCTAAAGCACCAGCGCCGGAGCGTCCCAAGGGCGGGACCACTTTGGTCGCGTCCGAGACCGCCACGTTGCTGCGATCGTGACGACTCCACCAACCATCCGCGTCATTGATGCTCCATGCGTCACTGGAACTGAGTCGATGGATGAGCGCAGCAAGATCCCGCGCCGTCTGAGGTCTCTTGGCCCGGTTCTTCTCCAGACACGCCATCACGGCGTGTTCGAGATCCTGATCGATTTCGCGGCCGACTCGCTCCGATGGCAAAATCGGGATCGCATCGACATGCTGCTGGCATAACTCGACGAGTGTCTTCGCTTCAAAGACGGGGTGGCCCGTTAGCAAGAAGTATCCGACGGCACCCACTGCGTACAAATCGCTGCGAGCATCGACGAGGTCCGGCGTTTGGATCGACTCAGGCGACATGTAGAGCGGAGTACCAGCCATACCTCCCCCTCCCTGCTTCGATTTCTTCGCATCATCCACGGCCCTTACGAGACCAAAGTCCAGCAGTTTTACGAAATCTGGAACTCCACCCCGCCGATTGAGCATGATGTTGGCAGGTTTAATATCTCGGTGCACTAGCCCCGTAGAATGAGCTTCAAAGAGCGAACTACATAGCTGATCTAGTATCTTCGCTACGCGTCCGTCTGGCTGTGGCCCATACCGATCCACGAGCATCTGCAGATCGATGCCGTCGAGGTACTCCATGGCATAGTAGAACACCCCTTCGGGAGTTCGACCATAGTCATAGATCGCGACAGTATGCGGATTATTGAGATTGCAGGTTATCTGAACCTCCTGTTCAAAACGAGCGATCGACGACTCGTTAACACGGTCCGCGTGAAGCAACTTAATCGCGCTCGGACGGCGAAGCATCGCGTGATGCCCTCGATAGACGATCCCCATCGCGCCTTCGCCCAATTTCTCATCGAGCCTATATTGCCCGAGTTGTTTGGCTTCGATGGCTGCCTCGCGAGCCTCACGCTGCAATCGGGTCACTATCAACGTAAACACGAAAATTGCCAACGCACTTAGCGAAAGCAACGCGTAAAGCAGATAAAAGGCCCGCTTAAGAATATTCAATGGCAGGAACGCTTCCTCATGATCAATTTCAATCGCCAGCCCAAAGTCATAGTCTTTCAACCAAGTCCACGCGCCTACGACAGGGACCCCTCGATAGTCCGGGAATCCGGCCAAGTCGACCCCGTCGTTACCACCGATCGCTGCGGTTACATCCTTGGTCAATTGCAATTCAGCTCGACGGCGTTTTGGGCGGAACCCTTTGGTCATGTCTCCGCCAGGATTCTTGAGTTGTAGGTTGAGGATGGATGATGCTCCCTCCTTATCCTGAATCAATCCCAACAAAATCAAGTCATCATCGAAGCGACTGTTAGAAACGAGCGTCCCGGTCGCATCAAAGGCAAGCGTCTCTCCCGACTGTCCAAATTTTCCGAGTTGCACAATGCGCGTGAACTCTTTCTCAGGGCGTATACGCAAACACAAAGCGGCGATGATTTGCAGGTTCTCGTCTTTGATGGGGACAGCAACAAACATCGTCGCACCCCCGGTCTGTATTTTTCCCGAGCTATCCTTGACGGCAGCAATGCTCTTGAAGGGAGGACACACCGTCGGTTTACCATCGAAGACCTTCGACAAAAATTCCTTGTGCTGATCCACTATCTGCCCGATCAATTCTGGGTTATTGCCCGCGATGACTTTGTTTTCGCGCGTCGCGATGAGGTAACCCGAGAAGTCGTTGGCGGAAAGGGATGGGCCCAGTTCTCTTGCCAACTGCCCCGCGATGATCGTTTTGTCCAGTTCTTTGGACTCCGCGACAGGGGATCCAGGAAGTGGCGAATCAAACTCGACCAAACGACCGATCTGCTCCCGGATGTTGTGATCGTTGGCCAGCGTAATCGCGCTGGACTCTTGCTGATGAAGCCACTTTTCAACCATCGCTCGCTCGACGCTTAGCAAGGTATTAAGTTGAGCCTCGAGGTTCCCCTCCATGGTCAATTGGATCCGCCGTGTGATCGTGTATCCGATGAGGGTTAGGAGCGCGACCGCAATAATCGGCCAAATCCAAAGCTGCCGACGCAGAATCACGCTGGTTTGCTTGATCCGATTCCCCATGGAGGTGCGGGCGAACGTCATGTGCGCTTTGGTGACGGCATTCTTTCCCAACAATCCGTCCAACCAACCCTTCAGTGTCGTCCACATACCCTTACCTTTTATGTACCCATATCCGTGTCGATCTTGTGCGGATCCACGCCGATGTCCCGCCTAAACCCATTCGATTTGCCGAGGGTCCCAGAGGTTCCTCGCCTTTTTGGGCGCCCTTAAGGATAGTTCAAACTCCGCGGAAAACGGTCAAAAAAGCTGGGGACCTTACAAGCTTGACAGCCGCATTGGGGGTGTGGGCATCGGGCGCTCGTGAAGAAGCCTTACCGTCGTCGGAATAATCCTCAGGACCCAACCTGAGCCCCCGCAACGGCACCGCCAGCCACCGTGGCAAACCCGCTACGGTATGACTGCGCCGATCAAGAAGAACAAGAGGAAGAGGCCGGAGCGGCCTGGAGACAACACCGCTTAGAGTCGGTATGACATCAGGTAGCCGAGGATTGCACCGATCAGAAGTGCTGGTGGGAGCACGATCGCGATCGTCATTGCCACCAGCATGGCTGGGGACATGGCGTTCTCCGGACGTACCGCTTGGCCGATGAACTGGGGTGGCGAAACAATTTCGCGAGAATGCCGGTCAGCAGACTCCATGGCCCCCACGGAGAGGTTTCCACCGGCCCGCGACTGACTGGTCTCCATCGAGTGCATCGACGTCTCTTGATTCGCCTCGTCGCTAATGTTGGTTCCAACGTTCATTTCCACGACCGGTGGTGGTGGCGCTAGCCATGGACTCCTTGTAAGCGTTGACGGTGCGAGGGGCATGGAACTGGTTGCCCATACCTCCAGCCTCGCTGCGACTTCGGCCATGGTTTGGATTCGATTCTTGGTATCTTTCTCCATCATCTCCGCGATGATCTCGACGAACTCTTCGTTCAATTCAGAATTGAAATTTCTAGGATGCAATGGAGTCGAATCAAGATGCCTTCGGATTTTGGAAGCGGTGTCTCCACCGGGAAAGGGTGCTTTGCCACTGACGGCATAATAAAGAGTGCAGCCGAGGGAGTAGACATCGCTTGCGGGTCCGACATCTAATGGCGTCCGAATCTGCTCTGGCGATAAAAAATCGGCTGTTCCCACGATTTTGCCAGCTCGGGGATCGTCGAGCATCGCTGCGGTGAAGCTGGCCAGACCAACATCCGAAACTTTTGCGATCGAATCTGGGGTTACCAAAATATTCCCGGGCTTCACGTCCCGATGCACCATGCCTTGTTCATGTGCGTAGCTCAACCCCAAGGCTGCCTGCATCACAATCCCAGCCGCTTGGTCTTGAGTGAGCCTACCCCGCGATTTCACCAACCGCCTCAGGTCCATACCGGGAACATATTCGGTGACCAAGTAGTGGACGCTACCGTCTTGGCCGGCATCATGGGCTCGCACCAAATAAGGGCAATCGAGCTTGGCCTGCAATCGAATCTCGCGCATGAATCCAGCGAGCGATTCCTCCGTAATTCGGTGAAGCGGCAAAACCTTCACCGCGCATTCCCGCCCCATCACCTGATGGATTGCTTTGAAAACCTGCCCCATTCCTCCCTGACCGATAAAATCGGTAATGACATACGGTCCCAATCGAAACTTGGTTTTTCCATCGAGCAACTGGAGCGCTTGATACTCCGTCAAAGCGCCTTGTTCGACCAATACCTCGCGGAGGATTTGATCCTCATCGGCGTGACTATTCTTGGCTTGGGCACTCAGTATTCGGTGCCGAAGCAAGCGCAAGCAGTACTCCCATTGCTCATTCGCAATGAGTCCGCTGGCGACCACCGATCGTCGAAAGAGCGTTTCCAAAGGAGTTCGGATCCCCGTAAATGTTCACTGGGAAAGATTTTTTGATTCATGACGGTGAAACGGGAGCTCCACCCTTCCTCCGCACCGTTGTTCCTCGACGCGGCCACCCGTTCGAAACATCAGCAGCATTTCGCTGTTCCTCAACGGATCGCTTTATCGAACCGTCTATTATACATCTCCTGGAGCAAACTGCTGCGGGACCGGATTTGAGTCAGAGCGATTCTCCGAATGGTATCTTTACTCACCTTGATAAAATGGGCATAGCTCAAAGCTCGGATTGCGAATATCCTTGATCTTCCCGGGTTATCGTGCCAGCAAAAAATCCATTCCTCCTTCGGAAATTATCTCCCCTACCCTATGCCGCGAACGATTGCCATCGGTGACATTCATGGTTGCTTAGCAGCATTTGATGCCGTTCTACAAGCCCTCGCATTGACCCCCGAGGACACGCTCGTCACCGTAGGTGATTACATCGATCGCGGTCCCGATTCGAAAGGTGTCATCGATCGCTTGCTCGAACTTCGCGAGCAGGTGAATTTGGTCCCCTTGATGGGAAACCACGAGGAAATGATGATCGATGTCCTGGAACGTCGTATCGAGCCGTATGGATGGCTGAATCACGGAGGGGTTCAAACCATGGAAAGCTATGGTTTTAGCGGCGATTTAAACGTTGTCCCCGAGGCTCACTTGGACTTTCTCAAGAGCCTGCGCCCCTACTTCGAAAACGACACCCATTTCGTGGTGCACGCCAATTACGACCCCCGGAAACCTATGGCCGAGCAACCCACCGAACTCCTGCGTTGGGTTAAATTGACGGAACTGATGCCGCCTGCCCACGTATCGGGCAAACTAGCTGTCGTAGGGCACACCCACGATCGAAACGGTGAAATCCTCCGACTACCTCACCTGGTCTGCATCGATACGTATTGCTACGGGGGTCGCCGTTTAACCGCAATGGACCTGCAGTCCGGAGAGATCTGGCAAGCCACGCGAGAAGGGGAACTGGTTGTTGGGAATTGAATCCTGACACATGACAAAATAGGTGGCCGTGACTATGATTCAATCCATCGCGGTCGATGCGATTGTTTGAAACCTCATGAAATGGTTGGGATTGACGGCCCAAATCTCGAGTTTCATCCGCCACGTCGGGAGACGTTGCCTGGCTAACCCTCGTCGAAAGACGTTGACTGACTAAACACAGTCTGCCGGTATCGCAGTGAGTTCGACCAAGAAACTCCACAAGGCGATCGCTTGAGCTATGCCAAAAAAAATTCGTCCGCAACCCGCGGCATCCGCTGTTATCCAAGGTGAGCAGCGCATCAATAAAGTCCTCGCAGCTGCTGGACTAGGCTCCCGACGGCTCGTCGATGAATTGATCGAACAAGGCCGTGTTGAAATCGACGGCAAAGTCATTCAGCAAGTCGGCGTGAAAATCGACCCGGATGCGGTCACGATTTCGGTCGACGGTGAACCGCTGAAACGACATCGTCCGATCTATTTTGCACTGCACAAACCCGAAGGTGTGCTTTGCACCAATCGCGACCCCCATGGACGCGCTCGGGTGGTCGATATGGTCCCCAATCAAGCTCGCTTGTTTCCAGTTGGGCGATTGGACGCCGCCAGCACCGGCTTGATCCTACTGACCAACGATGGTGAACTTTCCCAACGATTGACCCACCCCAAACACGGCGTGCCAAAGCGCTACGCCGTCGTCGTGGCCGGACAAGTCGAATTGGATTCTTTGAAACGACTCCAACGCGGGATCTATCTTGCCGAAGGTCGAGCAAAAGTCGATCATGCGAAATTAAAAAAGGTACGCAAAGGCTCCTCCGAAGTAGAAATCACGCTGAGCGAAGGTAAGAACCGTGAAATCCGACGTGTGCTCGCTCGACTCGGGCATAAAGTAGTTTCTCTGAAACGGATCGCGATCGGCCCTCTCAAATTGGGTGAACTTCCAGAGGGTGCCTACCGTCCTCTCAGCTCCAATGAAGTATCGGCGCTTTACGCTGCGGTCGAAGAACTGAAGCGGGCCCGGCGATTGGAAAAGAAAGCTAGAAAGAAGAAACTCGCCGAAGAAGCATCAACGATCGAAAGCGATGCTCCCGCAGGTAAACGCCCACGCAAGGAAAAGGACCCGCAGTGGGACACCCTTCCGAGCCTTAAGAAGAACCCGTTTAGTACCGATGAAGATGTCGATGCCGAAGATGAAGATTTCGGTGACGAATCCATTTTGGTCCGAGACCACGCGTCACCTCATGATGACGATGCGTGGTTCCCAACGTCATCAACTCGATCGGGCGCCGTGATCGCCGACGACGAAGAAGACGCTCAGCACGATTTGGATGAAGACGATTTCGACGACGAAGGGTCGTTCCTCGAGGATGATGACGAACTCGATGATGAGGATTTCGATGGTGAGGGGTTCGAAGACGAAGAAATCGAATCCGATGATTTCGAGGGCAATCAAGGTGCCTCCTCCAAACCGAAACGCGGAGCCAAAGGATTCCCGGTAAACCGTTCTGGAAAATCGCAGGCTGGAAAACCAAACGGCTCCAGAGCCAATGCTCCTCGCGGCGGAAAGAAACCGGCAGGCCGCAACGCCAGTCGACCCGCCAACGCTCGCGGTTCCAAACCCTACGGAAAACCTCAGTCCCGTCGGAGCAGTCCTGGGACCGCGGAAAACTTTGAGCCGGACACGACCGGCAATGCATCGCAACGGAAACGCCGCCCGATATCGCGAGCATCTGCAAAGCCCGCTCGGAAAGGTGGTCCCGGGCAACCTCGTTCCGGCGGCCCCACCAAGGGACGCAGTAACCGCGGTAAACCGGCTGCAGGGCGAGGCGGTCCGAAAGGCCCTCCCGGTAAGCGAGGAGCATCCAAGGGAAAATCCTCACGCAAGCCTAATCGATAAGCGTCGCACAAGCCCCAGCAGTCACTTCTGCCGTCGCTGTAGGGCTGGTAGCAACTCCGCAGAAATAGAATAACGAGGCAACTCTGCCTCTCCGCCTCTCTGCCTCTCTGCCTCGCAGACTCGCTGCCTCGCATAACGTCTTGAACAGACACGCGTCGCCTTGCCTCGCTCCTCGTTCGTTCCGCCCCTGTCTGGGATGAAAGTTTGGGATGAAACTTTGGGATGAAACTTTAGGATGAAACTTTGGGATGAAACTGGTTTAGCCCATCGCAAGACCTCAAAGCATCCCAATCCACCCCCGCGAACCATGATAGTTGTGATAGCTAGCATTGCGGGTTCGAGGTTGGCACATCGACAGAGAAATGGTATTCTCCCGTGCTCGTTATAGAACAAGGATTCGTTCACGACGCAAGGCATGGATTTGCCAATGGCAATGGGATCATCATCAGCTTCAAGAAAACAATCGAACACTGCAGCGTCCCGCCAGGAGCGCATCGCCCGCGGTATCGCTATCATCCAGCATAACGCATCCGCTCTGACGCAAGTCTCCGGCTCGATTGACGAGGAGTTCGCGTTCGCAGCCGAACGCATTGTCGCAATGCGAGGCTGCTTGATCATTTGCGGAATTGGCAAAGCGGGATTGATTGGCCGCAAACTCGCAGCAACTTTTGCCTCGACGGGGACACGATCCCATTTCCTTCATCCTTCCGAGGCCATCCATGGCGATCTCGGATGCATCGGACCTACAGACTTAGTGCTGATCTTATCCAATAGCGGATCGACAGCCGAAGTCGTCGAGATTCTACCCTGCATCTCCAGACGTTCGTCCGGAATTCTGAGCATAACCAGCGGCGCGAATAGTCCGCTGGCTCGCGCATCGGATATCGCATTGATCCTGCCACCGCTCAAAGAAGCGTGCCAACACAATCTCGCACCGACCACCAGTACTGTTGCGATGTTGGCGTTAGGAGATGCCTTGGCTATGGTCGTTAGTGAGGCCAAAGGATTCCGTGTGGACGACTTTGCAGAATTGCATCCCGGCGGTGCATTGGGTCGGAAACTGGCGACCGTTGATGAGCTGATGCGACCACTTTCCGAATGCCGAATATGCACCGAGTCGATCTCGATCCGCAACATGCTGGTCGATGTTTCGAAACCGGGTCGACGGAGCGGCGCCGTGATGATCACCGACAGCAATGGAACGTTGACTGGAATTTTCACCGACAGTGACCTCGCCAAAATGCTAGAACAGCATCGCGAGTCGGAACTTGACCGCCCCATCTCCGAAGTCATGACCGTTCGTTTCTCTGCGATCCAGCAAGGAGCGCGGCTTGATGATGCGATCGACATTATGGCCCATCGAAAAATCAGTGAATTGCCGGTCGTCGACCCCGCCGACCGCCCCTTGGGAATGATCGACATCACCGATGTACTCGAAGTCGAGCAATCGCAATCAGTGAAACCTTTGGTTTCCATGGCAAATGTCTCCGAGGACAACCAGTCCTGTGGCGAAGCGAATTCGGACCCATGCAATCCCTGGGATCATGGACCAACCAGCCTACGAATTTTTGGCCCCTTAACGTAAAACCGTTGGAGAGACACACTTGGCAATCCGAGATTCCGAAATCGCAAAGCCGATCCGCTTGATCCTCTCTGACGTCGATGGCGTGTTGACCGACGGAATGATCACGATCGACAACGCAGGGGTAGAGAGCAAATCGTTTTACGTTCGGGATGGACATGCCATCAAGATATGGCGCAAGGCCGGATTTGAATTTGGTCTGTTGACCGCACGGAACTCGCAAGTGGTCAAGTTGCGGGCAGCAGAACTTGGAATCTCCATGGTCCGCCAAGGCTTTTCCGACAAGCTTCCAGCCGCTAAAGAGATGATCCAACAAGCTGGACTCACTCCGAGCGAAGTCTGCTACATAGGAGACGACCTCCCAGACTTGTCGGTCATGTACGAAGTGGGTCTCGCTGCAACTGTGGCAGATGGTGCCCCAGAAGTAAAACAGGCAGCTCGCTGGGTACTTCAATCGCCGGGAGGGAAGGGTGCTATTCGCGAACTCATCGAACGCCTGCTTAAGGCGAAAAGTCGATGGGAGGATTTTATCCCCAATCGACTCTCATGACGTTCTGGCGCTCGTATTTACAAACTCTGATCCCACTGCTCCTCCTTTTCGGAGGGTACCAAGCGATCGTTGTCCCATTGCTGGAGCCCAAAGCCCGCGCGACCAAGTCGAAATGGGTGGCAACGACCAATTCGGCATCTTCAGAAACCCAGTGGTGGGAACATTACTTCGTCGAAGGCGCATGGCAAAGAAAATCGCCGTTGATCATCGAACGCGAGCAATGCATTCTTCTCTATCAAGAACGTGAGCAAATCACCGATACACGATGGCGATTCAAGCCGTTGACCATCGTGATTCCCCAAGGAAATGAGACGGGAGGGAAACGCGCGATCTTTATCGAAAACCCTCGCGGTGCTGAAATCCAATTCAAATCGGCGTTCGACTGGACCTCCGGGCATCCTCCTCCGGTGATCAATGGACAGCTCCTTGGCGACATCAAGATTTACTCACCACCTGATCCTAACTCTGGCCAAGGCGAAATGCTGATCGAAACCAGAGACATGCGTATCGACAAGCGGCAAATCTGGACCGACAAACAGATTAAGATGAAACTCGGAGATTCCGAATTGGAGGGTAGGTACCTATCCATCTATATGGATCAAGACCTCCTGTCCGACGCTCCGACAACATCGCCTCCTACGGACTCGCCGTTCAACGGGCTCGATTATCTACAGCTAATCTACGTCGACAAAGTTCATCTTGGACTGCAACCCGGCGGCTTATGGCCGAGCGATCGAATCCCAAATGCAAAACAACTACCTGCGCACGCCAAACTGGATTGCCGAGGGCGTTTCGTCTTCCAATTCCACCAATCGATGGCAACCTTCATGGACGGAGTTCACATGGAGCACCACGTCGAAGGAATGCCCATCGATACTTTTGACTGCAATGAACTGAAATTAACCCTCGGTTGGTCAGCACCGAAAACCTCGGCTCCGGCGACAACCGCAGCATCAAGCGGCTCACAATCCTCGAATCAATGGAAACTCAATCGACTCGAAGCGACTGGACTGCCAGGTCTTGACGCGAACGACCAATCGCGGTGGATCAAGCTGAACGCTCCCGGAATGCAGTCCGAAGCCTACGGTCAGCATTTGGTCATGGATTTCGTCAACGGCATGGTCAGCTTGAGCAACGTTCTCCCCGGAACCGCACCTCGAAACTCATCACGCGTATTTTTGAAGCGAGAATCGTTTCAGGTTTCCTCCCCACAAGTGCAGTACCAAAACCCGGGACTTATCAATGCCGATAGTACCGTCAGCAATAAGCGGCTTGGTTGGGTACTTGCCGACGGGATCGGTAGCGCCCAGATGGAGTCGGAGAGCGAAAACTGGAGTTTGCGCTGGAGCAAACGGTTGGTCATTCGCCCTCATGAAGATCGCGATTTGATCATGATCGAAGGAGGTGCCAACATCAGCAGCACCCAACGGGGTCGATTCGTCGCGGAAAAACTGAATATGTGGGTCTCTCCGGTTACCCCTTCGCTCGCGGAGCGACTTCGACCGCATTATCCCGACGGCAATACCCCGGATTTCGTCCCGGAACTAATCCAAGCAGATGGCGATGTGATGGTTCAATCCGAGGAACTTAATGCACAAGTCCAATCGATGGCGGTGCGGTTTAACTATCCCGACATCACGGAATCAGCCATCCCCGGTTCCGTCGCACCCAATGCATCGATCGCCAACCAACCGAATGGAAGCCAACAGGGCCTTGGTGGTGCGGGAACAGATGGAACGGGACCGGGCAGTGGTTTGGTGATGACCCCTTCCACACCCCCACTTTCCCCCCCCATCACTCGTCCTGGCGCGACCTTGCCAAATGGTATGCCTATCCCCAGTCCCACACTCAAAACGTCTCCTTCGTCTCTTGCGCTTTCTCAACGCCCAGAAAAGAGATCATCTCCCATCAACGTGACCGGCAATAAACTTGATGCAACGGTCAGCCGAATGGGCAACATGAGCATCATCGACTCCTTGACGCTCGAGGGAAATTTCACTCTCACCCGGGATCAACTCACGGATGAAACGCAGTGGCCATTGACGGCACGAGGGGACAAATTGGTCCTTCTCGGAGAATCGAAAGACATCACCAACATTCACTTGATCGGCACTCCCGCAAAGATTTCGGTAGGCACGGGTTGGGTTGAAGCCAACGAACTACAACTCTCGCAATCAGAGCAACTTTTCTGGATCGATCATCCTGGCGAACTAATGCTTCCCGTCGAGGCACTTCAAGACACAACGCAAACGTCGTCGACGCCCTCGAACGCAATCCCCTCTCTGCTCACCACCCCGACCGGCAGCATGAACGACCGGAATAATTCTTCGAACACATCGATTCGCTGGTTGTCCGCACCGCGCGTTCAATGGGGAGAGCGAATGACCTTTGATGGACGCATCGCTCGGTTTGGAGGCGGAGTCGCTCTCGACTGCAAGATGCAATCGGCACCGGAAACCATTTGGCATATGACAGCCAATGCCAACACGATGAGCCTTGATCTTGCAAACCGTGTCCCTCTTCGTTTTCAACAGATGCGCGAGGGCCAGAAGGATCCCACACGACCAACCACTAAACCGGAACTGCAAATCGTCCGACTCGACGGAAACGTCGATATACGAGCCGCACAAACGGATCTCCGTGGCAATCGAAAATCGACCGAAAACCTCCAAGTCCCGAAAATCGAGTTCAACATGCCTACGAAAACTTGGATCGGATATGGACCAGGCCAACTCTGGAGCAGAAGACTGGGTAACAGCAATCCAATTTCCCCAAACTCTCTTTCTCCGACGACATCGCTTATCCAAAGCAACCCTGCAGAGCGGCTTGGAAGCAATGGACTGCAGTGCCTGCACCTTACATTCCTCGGCCGCATGGAAGGCTCGGTAGGTCAGCGAATCGTTTCGTTCTATGATAAGATCGATGCGTTGCTTTCTCCGATACTCACTTGGGAGGACTCCATCGATGTCCGCAAATCGGAAACACTCGCTACGAACCAAACAAGGTTATGGTGCGATCAATTAAATCTCTTTGACTCTGCCAGCCTCAGTTACAACCAATCTCGCGCTACGTCCGCCAATGGAACGTGGGAGATCGACGCACTGGGTAACGCACGACTAGCCAGCAAAACCGATTCCGGGGATGTGATCGTCGATGCCAGTCGCCTAGGCTACGCTGCGATGAATGATTCGGTCCGGATCGATGGAAATCCTCGGCGTGGGGCTACCATCCGTCGCATTCCCAAAGGAACGTCACCTGCGCAAGCCGAAGAGTTGCAAGTCAGCTCCGCGTCGATGCAATTAAAGACCGGGCAACTGGAAGCGCAAATCAAACGCATCGAGGGAGCACTACCTCCGGAATATCAACGCCCCGGACAGCCCTCGCAGATTGGACCGACAACTCCTGGAGGTACCACTCCCCCCTCGAATACTGCCCCCGCAGCACCGACGCTTCCCTCGCCTCGCGACTTTAATCCGTTCCAACCAAGGAATGGCAGGCCCTAAAATCAGCCTGCTATGCGTTCTCGGGAAGTGCGGTAGCACACCAATTCCATGTACGGATACAATTCGTGGACAGGTCTATTGCAATCTGCCGCGTGAAAAATCGTTACTATCATTTGTTGGGGATCCGCACAGGTACCAACTTCGCACCGAACATTCCTGATCCGGCAGAGTGCGTTGCCCTGCTTCCCAGATTCATCCGGATGCCAGTGCGTTAAAACACGGTTCCTTATTCGTTCCAACTCAAACCATAATCACAGACGAGTACTATCATGATTGTCGGCGTACCCAAGGAAATCAAAGACGACGAATACCGTGTGGCCATGCTTCCTGTCGGAGTGGAGGAACTGGTTCAACGCGGCCACAAAGTGGTTGTTCAAGCGGGTGCGGGCCTGGGATCCGGTCTCGCAGATCACGCCTACTTGCAAGCGGGAGCGGAGTTAGTGGCGAGCGGCAAAGACGTTTTTGATCGAGCGGATCTGATCGTCAAAGTCAAAGAACCTCAGCCATCTGAGTTTCCGATGATCCGCAAGGGCCAAGCGATCTTCACTTATTTTCACTTTGCAGCAGACAAAATGCTCACCGAAGCGATGATCGCAAGCGGTGCTTCATGCTTGGCCTACGAAACTCTAAGGGATGCACAAGGTCGACTACCGCTGTTGACTCCGATGAGCGAGGTTGCTGGTCGTATGAGTATCCAAGAAGGGGCGAAATACCTGGAACGTCCACAAATGGGGCGAGGCATTTTGCTGGGTGGTGTACCAGGGGTTGCCCCCGCGCACATCACAATTTTGGGTGGCGGAATCGTAGGCTCGAATGCAGCGCGTATCGCTGCCGGATTCCGTGCAGATGTGGCCATCCTCGACGTCAACCTCGACCGACTGCGATACCTTGACGACGTTATGCCACCCAACGTCAACGTACTCTTCAGCGACCGGTACACCATTCGAGAACAGTTGCGTCTGGCCGATCTGGTCATTGGATCCGTCCTGATACCGGGAGCACGTGCACCTTATCTGGTCAAGAAGGACGATCTCAAGCTGATGAAACCTGGTAGTGTCATCATCGATGTTGCGATCGACCAAGGTGGCTGTGTCGAAACCAGCAAGCCTACCACGCACAAAAACCCGACCTACATGGTCGACGATGTGGTTCACTACTGCGTCACGAACATGCCGGGCGCCGTGGGGCGAACCAGCACGTTCGCACTGTGCAATGTCACGCTTCCCTGGGCCGTCCTACTCGCGGACAAAGGTATCCAACGAGCTATCTCAGAGTCCAAACCGATCCGTGATTCGCTGAATATTCATCAGGGAACCGTTACCAACGAAGCTGTCGCCCATACCTTTGGATTAAAGTACACGGCGTAGCACGTGTGCCAGTTCCATCGGTCCAACCAACAACCGACAGCTAACCGTGGCGATGCTCGCGTCGCCGCTCGCTTCGACGACTCGCAGCGATGGCCAATCGGTCCGCGATCCGGTCGATCACTTTTGCCACATTGCTGTCGCGGTCGGTCACGACCAAACTCGGCTGATGGTCGATTTGCACAACCACGCGACAGGCCTTATCCAACCCAGATTTCATGGGCCCATTTTCATCCGTGAGAAAGACTTGAATTTGCTGACAATGGCCGGCCACCCTCTCGATCGCCGACTCGAGCCGGTCTTCGATCCAAGTTCGCAAACTATCGGAAAGAGATTCACCTTTGGCATGTATGGATATCAGCACAGCGCCAGTTCCTTATAAACGAGCAAAGTTGTTTCAAACACGTCTATTGGAATAGTACGGCGATATCCCCCCAAAGTTTCCCCCAATTTCGCAGCACAATCATTTAGAAAAAGTAAACAATCCATGGAAGGGCTGAATTACCACCATTTGATGTACTTTTGGGTCACCGCACGGGAAGGGACCATGGCAAAAGCAGCTGAGAAATTAGGGGTAACCCCAGCCACCCTCAGTGTGCAGATCCATGAACTAGAACGGTTTCTAGGCCGGCAACTCTTCAAGAAGTCGGGGCGAGGACTCGCCATGACCGACACCGGTGAATCGGTCTATCGATATGCCACGGAGATTTTTGCCACGGGCGAAGAAATGCTCAACGCGCTCCGAGGCAATCCCACTGGAGCCCCACTGTTGCTGAGAGTCGGCGTGAAGGACGTTATGCCGAAAATGGTTGCCTTTCGCTTCCTGCAACCCGCTTTCCAGCTTGAGACTCCGATTCGACTGATCTCTCGAGAGGGCGATTTAGAACACCTTATCAATGAATTGAGCATCCACCGTCTGGATGTCGTCCTGTCGGACACCCCATGCGATCCGCGCTTACGTATCCGCGCTTATTCGCACTTGCTCGGCGAATCCTCCGTCACCGTAGTGGCATCGGCACGACTCGCAAACGACTACGTCGAAAATTTCCCCCGATCTCTACACGGGGCTCCATTTTTACTTCCGACGACAGACACCGTTTTGCGGCGATCGCTCGACCAATGGTTCACGGATGAATCGATCGAACCATCGATCCGTTGCGAATTCGATGATGCAGCGATGCTCAAGAGCGCAGGGCAATCGGGACTTGGACTTTTTTGTATCCCGTCCATTATCCTTCCTGAGGTCGAATCCATGTACGGCGTGCATCCTATCGGCCAACTCCCGATCACCGAGCGATTCTACGCTATCTCCGTGGAGCGAAAAATCAAACACCCGGGGGTTCTTGCAATCACCTCCGCCGCACGCCAGCCCTCGCAATCATCAACGACGATCAACACGGGGCCTCGGCTCTAGGAGATACTCGAAGGACGAATGGCTACCCGTTCACCGTATGCACTACGATCTTGAAATCACTCACGTTCCGTGAACGTTCGGCGCACAAGGATTCGAATCGAACGCCATTGGTCTTGCATCGGCTCGATGTCGCTCTTGGTTGGAGATGGTACTGAAATAGATTCCGATTCCACATCATCGGCTTTGTCGCTCTCCACCAAACGCCTCTCGATACGCTCATACATCGCCTTCCTGGAATCATCGATCTCACTGACGAACGATTGCACGGACGGATCCCTTTCGAGTATCCCCTCGGGCAATACGATTCCTAATTTTCGAAGCGCAAGAACGGCTTGATCTACGCGATCTTTCGGAAAACGAAACTCGATGATGAGTTGCGAGGATAGCCCTTGGCTAGGTTCCGGACGGTCCAACGCGTCCAATGCCCACCATCCGTCGTTCGGCTCATTTGCCTTGCTTTTTCGGGCTTGCTTGAGCCCAGGATCATGTTCCTCAATTCGAGCGTCGGTTTCTTGGACAAACGCCGGCGCGTTTGCTGGTTCCGCGGCCCCTCGTCCACTCGCCGCCCCCCCAGTGCTTCGGTCCATCGCTCCTGATTCAGCCCTACCGCCAGCAACCCTACCGCCAGCAACACTGCCGCCAGCAACACTGCCGCCAGCAAAACCGCCTCCAACACCACCGCCTCCAACACCACCGGCCGCAGCACCACCAACTCCACCAATACCAATCCCTGGCGCTGCGCGCGTAAAACTTGGAGAGCCCCTAGGCTCTGCGGATGACGCAGCAACTGCATCCTTAGCATCGGCGGAGGGAACGGAGTCAGCCTGGGAACTCAGCACGA
>JBKCUW010000048.1:0-92137 GCA_046318275.1 Pirellula sp.
GGAACCATCAGTACTGAGCGAAGCAAAAATGGAAGCGGTCGATTCGGGCAACCACATTCGGTACTGCCTCCGATGCGGACGATACATGCTCAAGGGCCATATGCACAACGAAGACACATGTCAGGGATGCGCCGAGCGATACATGGGTATTGTGCACTGAATCCCGACGGGTGAGGTAAAACGCCAATGTGATCCAGAAACGAAGAGTTTCCCCATCGGAACATTAATACCAAGCTTGATCTAAACATAACCGCGTCTACTTGGGTTGCCGATTTATGAAAAAAGCAAAAGCGAGAAGGGGGGATCAAACGTATCCCGTCGATCCTGGTTGGTCTTCGTCGATTGTTCGATCCGGACCCCTCCATTGCAGCGATTGCTGCAATGGAGGGTATTGTTTGCCCTCGCTCGATATTGTGGCCTACGCTGCCCCAGCGAGGTTCAGCGGATCCTCGTTCGCTCCCCCAAAACGGAGAAGGCTGGCAAAGGAGAACGAATGGTGCCGCTGTTCCCTGAGCTACGAAAAGAACTGGAACGGCTTCAGGAAGTCGTCAATCCGGGAATCGAGATCCCGTTGAGTTCCTACGTGGTTCCCTCTTATCGATCCACCGAAATCAACCTACGCAAGGCGTTGTTGAAGATTGGGCGGGATGCGAGGGTCGCAGAATGGCCAAAGCCGTTCATGGCGTTGCGTGCCTCGCGTCGAACGGAACTGGAACGGGAGCGGCGCTTCCCCAATCACGTTCTCAATGCATGGTTCGGCCATACCGAAAAGATCGCAGAGGACCACTACCTACAAGTAACCGAAGAGGACTTTCAGCAAGCGACCGTTTCGGTGCTCCCCTTGGTGATCCCACCGGAAGGAAATTCGGAGCGCCCTAGAAAAATCACAGAAGGAGAAAAGCCTGTGATTTGCGGGGGTTTGGTGACTACTGATTCCACCTAGGCTCATATCAATACACCCATCTGGATTCGAACCAGAAACCTTCGGTTCCGTAGACCGATGCTCTATCCAATTGAGCTATGGGTGCGAATGTTTCGTGGACAGCTTTGGATCTGTGATAGTGATCCACGGGTGCCATCCAACCTTCGATGCCCGAATTGTAGTCGTTTCGGCTCCGTTTTGAAGGCCTATCAAGGACATTCTCAAGAGAGCACCAAATCGTTGGTTGTTAGCAAGAAATTGGACCAAAATCCAAGTCGTCACGCGGAGCGACTTGAGCTTTGGCAGCCCCGCAGGTCCCTGGTCGATTTACCGGTATGGCGAATGGAAATAACCGTCCGTCTGAGGCTGGTATTGCGGAGCTTGCGGATAATACTCCTCCTGGATCGGGCTCATCGCATTTGCTGGCCCTACGCCAAATTGCCCAGGACCTCCATAAGGCGGCACGCCGTATGGCCCATACCCCTGAGCAGGATATCCGGATTGAGGGTAGGCCGGCGGATAACCTGATAAACCAGGTGGCACCCCAAGGCCTGGCCCAACGATAGGGCCACCAGCTCCCATAGGACCACCAGCTCCCATAGGACCACCAGCTCCCATAGGGCCGCCAGCTCCCATCGGGCCACCAGCACCACCGGCGGCCCCGGCAGCACCTGGTCCGGCGACAGAGGCGCCTGCGGCAGGTCCCGGTGCGCCGGGATGTGCGCCGGGATGTGGGCCAGGATGAGGAGCTGGCCAGCCACCCCCGGGGCCCATCGGACCAACCGGGCCACCCCATGGTCCCCAACCTCCTACGCCATTGGCGACGACGTTAGGAAGTTGCGGCCCCCATGCACCGTAAGGTACCGAGTACGGCCGATTCGGATAACGCCATTCTCCGTAAGGACGCTGGTTCGCGCCCCAGACTTGGGTCGTGTGATAATGATCGGAACTAAAGCCGACCTGAAGCGAACTGCGGGAACTGCGGAACCCGCCGGTCACGAAATCAGCTCGCTCGTTCGACTCGGGCTCCATGGCTCGCGTATGTTGATCAACCCGCTGCCCTGTCGCGTCATGCGTGTAGGTCGAGGCCATGGTCGTCCAATCCACCGCTGGCGATTTCGGTTTCGCAGCGATCGATTTCGATCGTTGGGTCGGCATTGATGCATGCGGTTTTGGCAAGCACACCTCGGCAGGCGACTGCGCACGAAGCTCGACCATTGGGCCTGAGGCGCAGAGGAACCAAACAACAGCAAGGATAGAACAGCAGCGATTGGTGATGGAGCTTCTCATAGCTCTCAGACTAATCAGCCGCCCGGCCACTTCTAGAAAATCACACCATGAACCCTCCTGTCCATGGGAAGCTGGATCGGTTGTGCCGGTTGTAGGGAGAGAATCGACCCAGTTGCCGGTCGATCAGGTACCGCGCCGGTTGCCGAACCAATGGATATGCTGGCGATCGCACAGTCGCAGATCATGGTCCCGGCACCATTTGGCAAGCCAACTCGTTTGCAATTTCAATTCTTCGTCGGTCACGCCGCGAGGCATCAGCATCACACGCTCGCGATCCCACCCCTGGAGGACTTGGAGGTACTCGAGCACCTCTTCGGCATCGAGGATCGACCCAACCACGAACTTGAGTTGATACTCACCTCGCGCCATCAAGCGTTCCACAATCTCAGGTGTCGCGCGGCGTTGATCGTGCTGGCGGATCCACTCGTCGCTCGCATATCCTACCGGGGTTGAGTTGCTGAGCTTGGGACTGATCGACCAAAGATCGCACGCGACGTCTTGATCGACCGTACCCGCCGTTTCAATCGTGATGTGCTTGCCAGCGGATTTCAGCCCGCGGCATAACTCCGGAAGGTCGTCAAAAATCATCGGTTCCCCACCGGTGATCACGACATGCCCCGTAGCCCATCGTCGAATCGATTCCAAGATCCCTTCGACTGAAAGGCTGTCCCCTTCCGGCTCCCAAGATGCGTAGCGTGTATCGCAGAACCAACAGCGGAGATTGCAGCCGCTCGTGCGCACGAAGATGCTCGGGGTACCGGTCAGGATCCCTTCACCTTGGACACTGTGAAAAATCTCCGAAATCTTGATCAAATCCCAACGCTCCTGCTCCGTTCCTCGCGGTGAATCGGGGCCTAAAATGCGTCTGTTGCAATTAATATCCGCTGTTAAGATATTCGCTATCGAGCGGTCAGCCAAGGATCGGCGGCCAATTCGAGAGGTTGTTCGTTGGCAACCTACCATTTTCTAACAACACCAGAGAGTATCGGGATCCGAACGTGTCAGGAACTCCATTTGTCGATCAGTTGGAATGCTTTGATAATTCCTACCCCAACCGAGAATACCAGATCGAAATCGTTTGCCCGGAGTTCACCTCCATTTGTCCTAAAACGGGGCAACCCGATTTCGGAACACTCGTATTCCGTTACGTGCCCGATGCGAAATGCGTCGAACTGAAGAGTCTCAAGCTATACCTTCAGCGATTCCGAAACGAAGGTATTTTCTACGAAAACGTCACGAACCGGATTTTCGATGACTTTATAGCTGTTGTCGCACCTCGGACCGCTCAACTGGAAAGCCGATGGGGAGCGCGCGGTGGGATCACTTCGACAATCACAGTCTCGTACACCCAATCCAAATAATCCAATCCTCGATTGGCTCAAATAATCGCGAAGTGAGGAGTGAGGATGGCAACGTTGGAACACCACAAACCGGTGCTGCTCGGTGGTTTGGCAGACGAAGCTGCCAACCAAAAAACGGCAATGCAGCAGTTCTGTGCGTTTGCTGCGTTAGGCTTGCGATACTACACCTTGCGATTCATCGACGCGGGTGCCGGCATCCAGAACGTGATGCAACTGGAACCGTCTGCCATTGAGCAGATTTTGGCACTTCAGCGAGAGTATGGTTTGAACGTATCGAGCATAGGTTCACCGATTGGCAAAGTGAAGCTCATCGATGTTGCCGATGGTACGACCAATCGCTACGTTCCATTCGAGGAGTATGTCTCACGCGATGTGCGTCGCGCCTGCGAATTGGCGAACACATTCGATTGCAAGTTGATCCGCGGGTTCTCGTTCTATCATCCGCGAGGTTCCGAGCCAGAGTCGCACTTGCAACAGGCCATCGATCAGATCGGGGAGATTGTTCGCGTCTGCGATCAGCATGGATTGACCTATGGTTTGGAGGTAGAAGCAAACCTGGTTGGACAAACTGGAAAGCTGTTGGCAAAGATTCATGATGCGGTGGCCAACCCTGCCCTGGTCCTCGTTTTCGATGGTGCGAATTTGGTCTGCCAAGGCATGTCGACCGATCAAGTGTTCGAAGAGTATCAAGCCATGAAAGCTGGGATGGGTTGGATCCATGTGAAGGATTACAAACGTCCCGCAATTCGCTCATCGCATGTCGACGAAGAAT
This sequence comes from Pirellula sp., assembly GCA_046318275.1. GTDB lineage: Bacteria > Planctomycetota > Planctomycetia > Pirellulales > Pirellulaceae > JBKCUI01. The sequence continues at coordinate 4,346 of JBKCUW010000048.1, forward strand.
CGCTGAGCGCCTTTGTCCCGGCGGACCTTGGGGATTGCGGGCACGAAGCGATTTTCCGAGATATCAAACGCTCGTACGGTGAGATCTCGGCTCGCCTGGAGCGCCGCGGCTTACCCGGATTGTTCGTTGATTTAGAACCCCACGTGAAAGGCGGAGGCCAATTCGGTGGCTTCAGCGGCCCGGATGGGTTCGGTGTTGCTCTGCGGGGACTGTGCCGCGTTCTCGACTATGTTGGTCTTCCCTATTCGTTGCGAGAGTTCGAAGACATCCGCCCCGATTTAGCATCGAGTTCCCACTGATGCAGAGCACCGGCGGATCCTGGCGTAAACTCTATCCTTTCGCCTCCCAATACATGGAGCTCGAAGGTGGCGTGCGCATGCACTACGTCGACGAAGGATCTTCAGGCCCCCAAGAGAAATGCATCATTGCGGTGCATGGCAATCCGACATGGTCCTTTTATTATCGCTCGATCATTGCGGCGATGCGACCAACCCATCGCGCGTTAGCGATCGACCACATCGGATGCGGTCTGAGCGACAAACCGCAGAAGTATCCGTACTGCCTTGCGACGCACACAGCAAATTTGGTGCGTTGGATCGAATCGCTCGATTTGCGGAACATCGTCATGGTGGTCCATGATTGGGGTGGCGCGATCGGGTTAGGGGCAGCCGTCGAGTGCCGAGATCGCATCGCTGGTCTGGTGGTACTCAATACGGGTGCGTTTCCACCACCATACGTACCTCTACGAATCGCTGCCTGTCGCATTCCGATTCTAGGCTCATGGGGTATGAAGCAGTTGAACTTGTTTGCACGCGCCGCGACAACCATGGCAATCGATCGACTTCCTCGATTGGATGACGATGTACGAAACGGATTGTTGGCACCGTACGACTCGCCAGAACATCGCGTAGGCATTGATACGTTTGTACGCGACATCCCACTTTCAAAGAGCCATCCAACGTATAGCACTCTGGCGAAACTCGAGTCGCGGCTCCCAGAGTTATCTGGGTTACCAATTCATCTCGTGTGGGGCATGAAGGATTGGTGCTTCACCCCCAGATGCTTGACGCGATTCCAAGCAGCTTGGCCGGATGCGGTGACACAGGAACTGAGCGATGTTGGGCATTACGTCATGGAGGAATCACCTCAGGATGTCATCGCGCATGTCAGGCAGTTGGTAACAGCAGGGTGAAGTAAAGCAACGTGTTGAAAAGCGAGTGATTGCTAGCAAAGGGACGACAGGTTCGATTTGGTGAATTGTCTGTGAATTGGATCGCAATCCATGGTCTAGACGGCGATACCTGCTTGACCATCTCCTGACAGATTGCCCATAATCTTCTCACGCCCTCACGATACCACAACATGATTTCCAGGAGGGATGAGCATGCATGGACGCATGGTTCTGATTTTCGCGTTGACGCTTTCCACGATTCTCGTCGCAATGCTGCGTTCTAGTGGCGTGTACGCTGCGGTTATTTTGAGTCCAACCAGCGGCAATTCCCAGGTATTGTTCAACGGTCCAGCGACTACAGACGAATACCTCCAACCATGGTCAACGAACGTAAATCTACGAACCAATTTCAACGGTCGGTTATTTGGGAAGTCGGTCGGAGATTTAGGTGGTTACCTGTATGCCACAAGCCTAGGTAACGTCAATTTCACAGGAGACCTTTCCTACAACACGAGGAGAGGTTCCTATCGCATTGCCCCTTTGTGGGATGACTATGTGTACTTTCCAAATGACATCTTGGCCGGCGGAGGGCTACCGACGAATAGGGTCCTTTTCCACGATAGCCCAGGAAACTACATCGGCATTACATGGCAAAATGTGGTTTTGTTCGTAGAGGCAGTCGGAAACTGGCCTAAAACCGACCGAACTTTTCAGATGCTATGGTTCGAAGGAGATACGTTGCTTAATGGATTTCAATTCCATCGTGACGACATTGCGTTCAGCTACATTGCCAACACGGCCGGCACTACCGATTTCGGTGAAATGCTAAGTTTGATCGGATTGGATTCTGCCAGCTACGGTTCCGTGCTTGTCGATCCGAAACGTAGTGATGGTTCGATCTATTTTCAAGACAGCGACGGCGACAAGATGCCGTGGCAGGATGGGCAGTTTTTTCTGTTCCGGCCCACATCATCGGGGGCATCCACGTACTCGGTAACCCTCCAACCGATCCCAGATCCCCCACAAGTACCATTGCCTGGCACTGGGATCATTTTTGCGGGCTTGGGTCTGATCGCGGTTTTGAGACGACGAATCCGATCCGTCCTCTCGTAGCGTCGGGGCAACGAGTTCACTTTCTTCCCGCTAGTTCACTTTCTTCCCGCTATCGGTGGAGACCGGTTTCTTATCGGCGGCATCGGTGAGGTCCGACACGACGAACTCTTGTTCGACGACTGCAGGATCGCCACCTGTGATGAACTCGCATTTGAGTTTGTAGTTATCCGGTGGGAGTGGAAAATCGAGCCTGAAGGCGACTTGCGTTTTTTGCCCAGGCATCACCCACTGACCGAATCCCCCGAGGACTTGGTAGCGACGGCCTAATTCGGAGCTGATTGTGAGGCGTGCGTCGACCGGGAAGTGAAGCGTGCCCGTATTTTCCACGGTAGTTCGAAACGCTGGGTATTTGCCGTTGGGATCCCATGCGAGTGGAGATACGTTGATATTGGTCTCGCCACCTTTTTTGTAGAGGATTGCAAGCGGCAAACGTCTCGTATCTCGAAACTCCTTGCGATCGGATTGAGACTCGATCAGCACATGCCCGTAGGCGAATGCATGGTCGCTATGCCCACCGACCAAGGTCATCGCAACTTTTCGCGAAGCACCGGGAGCGAGCTTCACGTTTGAGGGCTGGAAGGTAACACTTCCTAAAGGAAGTTCATCAGCGCTGAGCGCTTTGAGTTGTACGGTCTTCTCCTCTTTGCCGTGGTTTTTGAGGAGGAGGGACACACGGCGACTACCGCCGCGGAGATGGGATAGTTCAATCTGAGCAGGGGAAACCTGTAGTCCCGGCCCGACTTGAGCGATGACCACTTCCTGAGCAGGGAAATCCTCAGCATCGACGTCAATGGAGAGGGTTTTCTTCTTGACGGCCCGTTGGTCGCTCCAAACTTCAAGATCCACTTCGTATTGTCCACCGGCGATGGCTTCAGGCAAAAGCTCTTCCATACGAATCCGAGACTTTCCGAGGATGCGACCGATCTTTCGCGAGTCGTCTTCGTTGGCGGCACGAATAGGCATGACCAGACTGACTTGCTTGGCAGTCCGATCGCTCGGCGAGGAGCGGAGCCGTGCTCGAAGCTCAAATTCAAAGGTTGTGTCCGTTGGATTAGTCACGATTGCTTGCAGCAGTGGTCGACCGTTGCGAGGCAGAACTGAAGCTTCTTCGATCAACAACTGTTGGACTTGTTCCCCCCGGTTGCCGTCAACTTCGACGTCGAGACGCAGAACATATTGCGTCATGAAGCGGACACCCGCTTGAGTCTTTCGTTTTCCACTAGGGTCGAACGAAGGAGTAAGATTATTTTCGCTTCCGATATCGCGGACCATGATTCCGTACGAATGGTGCTTGGCCTCGCCACGAGGAATTTTGACGAGTCCTTCGATATAGGCCGATTTGTTGGCTTCGAGCTTCAATGTTTGCGGCGTAAGGATCCGAATCGTGTCCGACGATTTCAAGTCGGTGTTATGCAGGACTTGGCCGGAGATGTCCTGTGCAAGTCCGATGGGAACAATTTCAACCGTGGTATCGCGATTGGCAGACTCGATATTGAACTTGAACGGAAGTTCTTCGTTGCTTCGTCCGTTGAGTCGGTTCACCAGTGGCTCGATGCGGAACGTCGGTTCAAACGACTCGCGAACCACGATTTGATTACCGCGCCCAGCTTTTTGAGCCAACGCCACCTGTGGAGCGCCAACGCATGCAGCAAATAGGACCAAGCTAGCGATAGATACTAAGGAGTGAATTCGGGACATAAGGCACTAACCGGTACAATTCTGGGGCAGATAAAAATAGCCACTTCAGCATCCTGCTCTTGCTTCTCGATGCTCTCAAATAGCTTGCCCGCGATCGGTATGCTGCTAAAGAATGGCACTTGGGCGATTCTATCTACCGTTTGGCGTTGGACTAATCCGCCGATAACGATTGTATGGCCATCGCGAACCATGACCTCAGTGGAAACAGTGCGTCGGTTGATGATCGGATAGACGACGCTGCTCAACTCAGCGTTGGCCGCTTGCGTGCGAATATCCTCGCTAACTTCCGCTTTGCCGATTTTCACACTCACCATATCGTCATGGACCCTCGGGGTAATTTCGAGTGAAATCCCGGCTTCCACCTTTTGAATGCTCTGTTGGAAGAAGACACTGCTGTTATTAGGTTGCAAGCTGAAAAACGTTTCCCGATTGATCGAGATATTCGCTTTTTCGCCGTCCTTAGCAGTAACTCGGGGAGCGGCTCGGATGGTAATGTAGCCCTCTTGCGCCAGGAGCCGAACAAAAGCAGAGGTGACTGCAAAATCGGAAAAGATGTTACGGGCTCCATCTGCACTAACTGCGGATCTAAGGCCCAAATTATTCATCGAGACATTGAGATCTTCGGATTCGGCTCCTCCGACACGATGTCCCCAATCCAATCCGAAGCGGAATGAACTATCGGGGGCGACAACGCAAACGATGGCTTCGAGTTCGACCTGCGGGATCGGTTTATCCAGTTCTAAGAGTCGCTCTTCGATTTCCTCCGCGATTCGATTCGGAGCGTCAATCACGATCAAATTTCGCTCGGCCGATATCTGGAAATACTTCTTGTAGCGCATCGGGAGCATGCTGGTTAAGCTCGCGGTATCCTGAAACTTTGGTGCGTACAAGCTGCGTTTCGCGATGTAGGGATACAACGGAGAATCAGGGTCCGCAGGGGCGATGATATACCGATCCCCATCTTTGGCGTAATAGAGTGCGAGCGGCTGCAGTAACGATTTCAGTGCCACCTCGAAATCCTCGTTGATGATTTCCGCACTGACAACTCCGCCAATGGTATCGTCGATAACCACCGACTTTTTCGCTTGCGCCGCGATGATATTGAGCGCCTCGCGAATATCGGTTTGATCAAACGACTCTGTAATCCCCATGTCATCCATCGTGTCGGAGTCGGTCAGTGGATCCTCCAACTCACCAGGGGCAGAAACGACGACGATACGTCCCGTATCGCGGAACGAAGCGTGAACGACTTCGGATTTCTTCGGTTTGCTACGCGATGCAATTTGCAAGTTTTGCGGATCGAGCTTGGCGGATGCTTTTCTCGTAGCTGCGGTTGCTTTAGAAAGAAGCTGCCGATGCTTGCGAGTCGACACCGTTGACACCACAGGAGGATCTTGGTCCTCCATGAGACTCTCGTTCTCGGAATCCAGTTCGGGCTTATGGCGTTCGAGCAACGGTAGGGGTTCTTCGTCATTGATCTCTGGCGTATCCGCTTCGTTCAAATCGCTGCGGTCATTGAAATCGCGGCTATCTTTTCGCGTGAGATCCTGGTGTGTCACCGTAGGGACCCGTTGAACTCCGGATTCCGTTTTCACCGGAGAGGACACAGAACTACCTACGGGAATGCTCGATTCAAACGGAAGTGAAGGCTCCACCAACTCAATAGGAATACCATCGCAGGATTGCGAGGAAACTCGATTGCCAGCCGCATCGAACTGCTCGACGCCCGATTCCGGGACCGCAGGGCGCACGACTTCTGGTCTCCGCGCCGCCGACTGGAGAGCTTCTTGGTACAGATCCTGTACCGTTCGCTTGACGATCTTGTTTTTTCCAAGGCAACCCGTGGACGCGAGAGTTGCTATAAGTAGGATGCAAGAGATCCGCGAAGAACTCAATGATGCAAACCAAGTAATGGAATAAGCCTCCTGGGGACACGATGCATTTCAAGTGCCTGGGCTTTTACCCAGAGGGGCGATTCAAAAGCAATAGAAGTATCGGTGCTTATCTAGATAGTAATGCTAGGAATAGGCATCATTTTGCTAGCATTAATACAAAAACCGCGGTCGACGCTGAGCGTCGCCGCGGATTTGTTGTTTTCGTACAAGTCTCGAATAGGCCCGGACCTGTTTTTGCGGCGCGGCTACTAGTTCGCTGCTACGGTGCCAGTGATCACGGTGGAGTATTCGCCTGCAGCGAACAGTCCGTACTCAACCGTTTGGAATTGAACGGTCAAGTTGAGGTTGGCACGGCCGACGCCATTCGAGGATGCGGTAACCTGTGCAACTTCGTCGTTCTTCGCATAGTCGGTGGTATCGGTCGCATTTCCGATCGTCCAAGCGCCCGGACCGGCGGTATCACCGAGGGCAAGAGTCAACTTGGCATCTCGCTTTTGGGTAGCATCGTCTTTGTTGACGAATGCGGATCCGGTTGAAAACGTTACGTTAACACCTGACTTGGCATTTCCCTTTACAACCCAAGGTTGCGCTGGGAATGATTGTGCTGAGTTGGTCTCGTCGTGGTTGATCGTTACCCCGGTCGGTGCGGAAATGCTCACACTGGTTGGAACAACAACCTTGAGGGTTTGATTTGCTGTGGTTTGGGCAAAAACGGTGTTGCAGCTGAAAACGGTGGCGATGGCCAATGCAACGGTGAGAAAACGAGGAAAACGCATTCGAAACGAACCCTTAAAAAAATGGTGAATCTGGGTGTGACTCTGATGTTGAATCTGCTTCCGGGTAAACCCGACGGACTGGAATCCACCGAGCATCATCTTTGACTGCGTCCCAAACCCATTGGTTTCAGCGATGCAGCCAAGTTCGATTGGCTCGATAGTTTGTTGTCCGCTGCGGCTTTCCCCGTGGCGACAGCAAAATGTAGGTTGCGATTTGCGAGAGTCGGCGACTTTTTAAATTTTTTTTGCTTGCGATTCCACGAAACCATTTCCACCAATGATTTCACAGGGGAAAACCAGTGCGACGTTTCGTCCCCACCCCCCTTTTAGGACCCTTCAAATCTCCCAAGCGACGGAATTATTGCGAAACTGAATGCATAACCGAACGGTTCGCAACATGGAATTTTGGGTCCCCTCGTGGCGGGTGCTCTCGGGTTGGGTTCTCCTGTGTTAGTTTCGCTCACGGAGGAAAGGCTATTAAGTTATGCTCGAAGTCTGCGTAGAAAGTGTGGAGGGAGTTCGTATCGCTTTATCGGCTGGAGCGCAGCGGATTGAGCTTAGCGAGCGTCTTGAGGTGGGGGGCGTTACCCCATCCCAATCACTGCTTCGTCAAGCTCTCCAATTGCAGGAATCCATGTGGACTGAGCTTCAGCAAGCCAACTCGCATCACCGCCCTAAGAATACCGTTGCGCTGATCCGGTGCCGCCCTGGGGACTTCTATTTTGGCGAAACGGAATTGCAGCGCATGCGAGATGAGGCTCAAACGGCCGTCGATATAGGTTGCACTGGCATCGCCGTCGGAGCCAGCGTTCACGGTAATGATTTGAACTGGGATTTTTTGGAATCGATCGCACATCGCTTCCCGAGCGTCGAACGGGTCGTCCATCGCGCGTTCGACCTAGTCCCCAGTCCGATGTTAGCCATCCCGAGACTCATCGATATGGGTTACCGTCGCATCTTAACTAGCGGCGGCGCGGAACGCGCGGAAGACTCGGTTGAGCAACTACGTGAGTGGCAGGAAGCGTTCGGCGAAAAAATAGAGATCCTTCCCGCCGGGGGAATCTCGCGATCCAACGCCACCGCAATTCTGAACCATAGTGGATGTCGACAATTGCACGGTTCCTTTCGCGGAAACGCCTCGGATAGCCAGCAGTCGCGTCTGCCCGCCCCAGAAGAAATTCGGGCCGTTCGATTGCAATTGGATCAGTGGCTGACGAGCCATTGTTAATCCGTGTCGAAAAACCGACTTTAGAAAAGCATTTCTCGAAACAACTCGAAGCGAGTCCGGCGAAGAACCTAGGTGGATCTACAGCCAGGTTGTTCTCATGTTCTCCCAGGTTTGCCGTTGGGTGCCTACAACTGCTTCGCGTTTCTGAAACTTTTACCAAATCCCGCTCCAATTCAGGGATCCCGTTTGGAAATTGACTGGGTTATCCTATGTAACAAACCCCTAGGGGTTATTGGCGAATTATTCCGCTGTCATCTTGCCGTCTTATAGAAAGATTCAACGCATGTCCGTTCGATGGAGTCATGTTCTCTATTCCTCGGTCCTCGGAGCTTGTTTATTCGCTTTCACCGGATTCGTCGGCGCAACCTCAGGGTTAGCCGGCGACAGCACCAGAAACGAAGTGTCCGATGGAGATGCTGCAGCAGGGGAGTGGGGACGCATGCGTCCGATCACGCCACGCGGTGTCGTTGCATTGAGGACCAAAGCCCCCATGGAAATCGACGGCACATTGGATTCTGCGGAGTGGGCCCATGCGGTTTGGACCGACGAGTTCATCGATATCCAAGGTCCCTCGTTACCGGCCCCGAAACATTCAACACGAGCGAAACTTCTTTGGGATGATGAATACCTTTACGTTGCAGCAAAACTACTTGAACCACACTTGCAAGGAACCATCCGCGAGCACGATGCGGTCATTTTCCAAGACAATGACTTCGAGGTCTTTATCGACCCAGACGGTGACAATCACCGTTACGCCGAACTGGAGCTAAACACTCTCAATACGACTTGGGATTTATTCCTAGATCGCCCCTACAAGGACGGGGGCAAAGCCGACAACAGCTTCGAGATCGCCGGACTCAAAACCGCAGTGAACCTTCAAGGAACCCTCAACGATCCTTCCGACATCGATGAAGGATGGACGGTGGAGATCGCAATTCCATGGGCTTCGTTCAGGTCGATCACGCAGGCACCAGCTCCACCCAAAGATGGCGATTACTGGCGTTTCGGTTTTTCCCGCGTGGAATGGGAGTTTAACATTGTCGATGGCAAGTACCAAAAGAAGCCCGGTCGGCCTGAGGATAACTGGGTATGGTCACCACAAGGGATCATCGATATGCACCGCCCCGAGCGATGGGGGTTCGTTCTGTTTCGGAACTCCACGAACACTGAGGCTTTTGTCTCCGACGCTCGCTTGACGCTTCGCGATCAATTGATGGAGGTATATCACCGACAATTGGTTCACCGAGGAACTCATTCGCAATTCGCGGATTCGTTCGAGGCTTTGAACTGGACCCCCACGGTTGGCAATGGGCTGAAATCCCCGGCGATCTTAAAAACAAACTCGGGCTATCTCGCGTCGATCGCACAGCCTCAGGGAGATACAACTTCGGGCAGCACACCATGGTTAGTAGCAACCGTCTCGGAAGACTCTCGACTCGCCGTTCGAACATGGAGCCCAGAGGTTTTGAACGCGCTCGATGCCGCCGGGGACAACCGCACGGAGCTCGAACAACTCCTTCGAATGGTTCCCGATTCGCAATTCGAATCCGCGGAGTTTCTAGTCGCGAATATGCCCCCCCGCGATTTGAAATCGCTCAAGTCCGATTTTCTGCTTTCCGAAATCCAAATCGCACACGAAACGCTCGAGGAAGCCCCATGGGGAAATCAGATCCCCAAGGAGATCTTTCTGAACAATATCCTACCGTATGCGAACATCAACGAACGCCGAGATGCGTGGCGAAAGGATTTTCGTGATCGCTTCTATCCGTTGATCATCGGGGCGACGACGCCTGCACAAGCTGCGGCGATGCTCAATCAAAAGCTTTATCCGATGGTGAAGGTAAAGTACTCGACCAAACGAGCCAAGGCCGACCAAAGTCCGTACGAATCGATGGATTCCGGACTGGCTTCTTGCACAGGCTTGTCGGTACTACTGATCGATGCTTGTCGCGCCCTAGGTATTCCAGCTCGATTTGTCGGGACCCCGCTGTGGTCCGACAATAGTGGCAACCACTCATGGATCGAAGTCTGGGACAACGGATGGCACTTCACCGGTGCTGCGGAACCGAGCGGTGATCAGCTCGACCAAGCCTGGTTCATCGGTAGGGCTTCGACGGCGAAGCGGGATGATCCAAAACATGCAATTTACGCGGTCAGTTTTCAAAAGACACCGCTCCGCTTTCCGCTCGTGTGGGATCGCTCTATTGACTACATCAGCGCCGTCAACGTGACCGACCGCTATACCCAACTCGGTTTCAAGCAACCTGAAGGCACTCAAATGGTCTCGTTCCGGGTGTTGGACCCGAAAACACTCGCCAGGACCGAGGCCAAAGTCTGCGTGAAGGATGAATCGGGTGCGGTGGTGCTCGAGGGTACCACAAAAGATGAACGATTCGACTCAAACGATCATTTGCTTCAGTACCTCAAGCAAGGCGCTCACTACACGGTTGAGGTGGAAGTCGGCGATCGCCGTTGGTCGGATGGATTCCAGGTTGGCGATCAACCTCGATTGATCTCCTGGAACGTACCGAACGAACAACCGCAACCCAAACCGATGCCGAATCCGATGCCAGAAGGGGGTGAGAGCAATGCCGCCATCCAAGGCCTCGAAAAATACTTGGCCATGGATCCGGACACTCGCGGTTCCATCGATCAACAAGCATTCGCGACATTCCCACTGAGCAAAGAAGATGCGATCGCTGCGGAGCGGTTGTTAGTCGAGGAATTCCAAAGGCGGCAACGCCAGTCCAGAATCGACGAGTTCGAATCGAGGCAGATCGTGATCGGTGAACTCAAAATGCCGTTTGCCTATAAAGTATTCGGGGATATGCCCGAAGGTGGCCGCAGCCTCTACATTTCCATGCACGGAGGTGGTGGTGCCCCCAAACAGGTCAACGACTCCCAATGGGAAAACCAGAAACGACTTTACCGACTGGAAGAAGGTGTTTATGTAGCACCACGTGCACCGACCGATACCTGGGATCTATGGCACCAATCCCATATCGACGCCTTCTTCGACCGTTTGATCCAAGACTTCGTTCTCTTCGAGAACGTCAATCCGGACCGAGTCTATTTAATGGGTTACTCGGCTGGTGGCGATGGTGTCTACCAAGTCGCTCCGAGGATGGCCGACCGTTTCGCCGCTGCATCCATGATGGCAGGTCATCCTAATGAAACGTCACCTTTAGGCCTGAGAAATCTCCCGTTCACCATCCATATGGGTGCCAATGACGGGGCTTACAATCGAAATAAGATTGCCGCCGAATGGAAACAGAAGCTCGCAGATCTTCGTGAAGCCGATCCGGATGGTTACAACCACTTTGTCAAAATCCATGAGGGAAAGGGGCATTGGATGGACCGTCAAGACGCTGAGGCGATCCAATGGATGCACCAGAATACACGCAACCGATTTCCCAAGAAAATCGTATGGAAACAAGACGATGTCGTCGAACCTCGCTTCTACTGGTTGAGTACCGACCCACTTCTTGTTCGCGATCGTCCACTTGTTGTCGCCAAAGCGGTTGGAAATGAAATAGTGATCGAGCAGGCAGAACTGTCGGGACTCGATATTCTCCTGAAGGACGATCTCCTGGATATGAATTCCCCAGTCACCGTTCGCCTAGGAGATCGCGAAATTGTGAAAACAAGTGTCCCTCGCACCATCGCGGTTATGGCTCAAACATTGAGCGAACGTGGGGATCCTAAAGGCGTGTTTTGGGGCATGCTGCCCATCGAAATCCCTGATACGAAAAAATAGTCCACCGTGCTCCTTGTTCAAATCGATGAATAGGCATTTATCTTGAAGCCTAGCCTTGTCGTTCTCTCCATCCACTTTCAAACGATCGGCCACGAATAATGCACCTTGAGAATCCATCACGTCGCACCATCTTGTCTGCAGCAGCGTCTCTGGTTGGTACGCAGGCGGTCGCTCGACTGGGCGCTAGTCCCGCTGTTGCCTCCTCTGCGATTAAAACCGATGCCCGAAAGCTACTTGCTTACATCGGCACCTTTAGCTCTCCTCTCCGGGACGTGTTGCCAACCCAAGTCGATCTGCCACCTGGGAATGGTCGAGGCATCCATCGGTACTCGGTCGACCGCGAGACCGGTGCACTCACCGCCTTGGGCACAACCGACATGGGAACCAGTCCGAGTTGCTTGGTCGTCAACGAGGCAGGAACGCACTTGTACTCGGCCAACGAAACGGATCATGTTGGAGAAAGCAAGGAAGGAACGATCAGCGCTTTCGCAGTAAGCTCGAGCGACGGTGATTTGAAGTTGCTCAATACCGTGAAGTCGGGTGGAGCGGGACCGACGTACGTCAGCATCCATCCTTCCGGCAAGCATCTGTTCGTCGCCAATTACTTCGGTGGCTCGATCGCCGTTCTGCCAATCCTGAGTGACGGAAAACTGGGTGAAGCAACCGACGTGAAGAATGATTCCGGAAAAATTGGTCCTACTCGAGCTCAAAACGCGCCACCGGGAAGCTTTGCCTTCAGCGGCCATGACCGGACACATGCTCATATGATTTCAGCCGATCCATCAGGACGATTTGTGGTCCACGTCGATCTAGGATTGGATCAAATCTATGTTTGGCGGTTTGACGAAAAGACTGGCAAGCTCGAGCCGAACGACCCTCCCAGTGTTTCATTGCCACCGGGAGATGGGCCTCGTCATTTTTATTTCCATCCCAATGGCAAGTGGTTTTACTCGATCCAAGAAGAAGGCTCTACGGTCGTACTGTTCGACTACGATGCATCGCGCGGAAGATTGTCTCCAAGGCAAACCATTTCCACGTTGCCACCTGGATTCGCTGGCAGCAATTTTTGCTCTGAAGTGATGGTTTCGGGGGATGGAAAGTTTCTGTACGCTGGCAATCGACTCCATGATAGTATCGGAATCTTTTCGATCGAAGCCGACGGGACCTTGAAGTACATCGGCGAGGAATGGACGCGTGGTAATTACCCCCGAAGTTTCAGTTTTGATCCTACGGGAAGCTTCCTGTATTGTTGCAACCAACGGGGTGATAACGTCGCCGTGTTTCGGGTCGATCGCGAAAGGGGAACACTTCAATTCACCGGACACTATGTTCCTGTTGGGAACCCATCGATTGTTGTGTTTTTGGATTTAGCCAAGCGCAAGGGGTAACGCTGGCTTCGCAAATCTTTTAGATACGGTTCCACTTGATGTGTTGAACATCGCGAGAGGATCGGTGGGTTGCGCGATCTATGGAGTGCTTAGAACTCCGTCGCGAGATCGGACCAATCCCCAGAAACAGCGGCCAGACCGCTCCACCCACCCTACGAATGCTATGACTGTCCAGGGACAGGACGCCATCAATCCCAGCATCCCATCAAAAAAAACGGCTCGGAGATTACCCCGAGCCGCACATTTGTTCCAGCTAATCGCTAACAGCTAACCGCTAATTGCTAACAGCTAACAGCTAACCGCTTGCGACTACAGCAATTTCGCAAGACGCGAGCAGAGGTCTGCGGTTCGGCAGCTGTAACCCCATTCGTTGTCGTACCACGAAACGACCTTCACAAGCTTGCCCTTATCCCCGAGGACTTGGGTGAAGTCGGCGGCGAAAATGCTGCTGTGCGGATCGTCGATGATATCGCTCGAAACGATTGGGTCTTCGGTGTAGCAAAGGATCCCCTTGAGAGGGCCTTCGGCAGCAGCCTTCATCGCAGCGTTGATATCGGCGACGGTCGCTTCCTTCTTGAGGTTGGCGGTCAAGTCAACCACGGAACCGGTGGCGACAGGAACTCGCATCGCGATCCCGGTAAGCTTGCCCTTGAGCTCAGGGATGACCAAACCGACAGCCGAGGCAGCACCGGTGGTGGTTGGGATAATGTTGAGGGCAGCAGCGCGAGCTCGGTACGCATCTGCGTGAGGCAAGTCCTGAACCTTTTGGTCGTTGGTATATGCGTGCACCGTCGTCATCAAACCGGATTCGATGCCGAAGGTTTCATTGAGGACCTTGGCGATCGGAGCCAAGCAGTTGGTGGTGCAGGATGCGTTCGAAATGCACTTCAAGTCTTTGTTCAGCTTATCATCGTTAACCCCCAACACGCAGGTGAGATCAGCCCCATCCTTCGCTGGTGCACTCAAAACAACTTTCTTGCAACCCGCTGCCAAGTGCGAATCGTAACCTGGCTTTCCGTCTTTCGAGCGGCCGGTAAAAAACCCGGTGCTCTCGATCACGATGTCGATCTTGTTTTCCGCCCACGGAAGCTTGGCTGGATCCTTTTCTGCCAAGGCGAGGATTTTCTTACCGTTGACGATCAGATGCTTGTCGTCGTACCCGACGGTGCCATCATAGCGGCCGTGAACACTGTCGTATTTGAGCAGAGTTGCCAACATTTGGTTGTCGGTCAAGTCATTGACCGCGACAACCTCGAACTCGCTCGATCGGCTCATCAGATTACGGAAAGTCAACCGGCCGATACGTCCAAAACCATTGATCGCGATTCGAATAGTCACAGCAAAAAATCTCCGCCTGAAACAATAAAACCAACACAATGACAAAGTAAACCCCGTGCCGTCACCGGTCAGGACCGAATGTCATGACTTGACCGTCATGCCCCAAACCGTCATGACCACGACGCACCCCGGGTGAAATGCACGGGAAGAGAATATACAAACGCAAATCGATGTCTTCAATGACTTCGACGAGCCGCGTTTCCAGCACAATCCACGAAACAGGGGCAAAGACTTGCCTCGAAAATCCTTGGGAAACCGCTGCCCCCCGCTTCTGAGAACGAGCACGGGGAGATTAGGCGTCGTTGGCAGCACCTTAACGCCGATCAACCACCCTTCGCGACTTCCCTTCGCTCTTGGGAAGTGTTCCTTCGGGGACATCAACGACATCGACTCGCAACTGCAATTGCAACAATAACCGCTGCGCGATTCGCCCCGGGTCGTGTTTTCCGTCTTCGACATCCAGCCTCAGTTCATCCAAGGCTCCGTTTCGGAGGAGGTTCAACCGATATTCCCCCACTTCAGGAAACTCTCGAATGATGGCTTCGACACTGCTCGGAAAAACGTTCACACCGCGGACCACGATCATGTCGTCAGCTCGGCCGAGGACACCACCTGCCAAGCGTACAAAGCGGGACTCGCCAAATGTCTTGTCGGAACCCACTCCCGCGTTTTCCACCGTACCAGCAAGACCCTGCGAGTGCGCGGCGCCAGCCCGATCGATGATTGGGCATACTAGATCTCCGGTGCGGTATCGCAATACAGGGGCACCTACCCGACCTAAACTCGTCAAAACCAATTCAGAGACATGGCTTACTGCATCCACGGGGATCGATGCATGGCCGGGGAGCAGCCCGCGGAGGGTATCTCGCTGCGCGGCCGACAGGTCCACCGGCAAGTACTCAGCGATGAACTCACTTTCGATCACATGCATGAAATGTCCGTCGGAACTTCCAAACCCCCAAGGGCCGATCTCCGTCGCACCGACATGATCCATCACCTCAGCACCGAACATCGATTCGATCGACGTGCGAATGCTCGGCACACTCCCACCTGGCTCACCCGCCACAAACACACACCGGATCGAGGAATCACGCAAACTCTTCCCATGCTTCTCTGCGGCTTGGCCGAGGTGAATCGCGTAGCTCGGGGTGCTAAACAACACGGTGGGTTGCGACGACTCGATCAATTCAAGCCTTGCGATCGTCGACATGCCGCCCGATGGGATGACCATGCACTGACGATTCAAGCATGCATCGTGGGCGCTCCAAAAACCGATGAATGGTCCAAACGAAAAGGCCATCAGGACGCGATCGCGATGGGTGATCTGGCACGCATCGAGCACATATTGCCATGTTGAAACCCACCACTGCCAGTCCGAATCTGTATCCATGATCACCATGGGACGCCCACGCGTGCCGCTGGTACGATGATACCGACGGTACCGATCGATTCCATACGAGTGATGCTTTGCGATTCCTGTCAGGTCGTTGCTGATCCAATCGGACTTGGTCATCAATGGCAATCGCGAAAGTTCCGCAAGGCTGCCGAGTTGCAATCGATCCGTGCCGTAATGCTCGCGGTAAAACGCATTATCTCGAAGGACCGTACCGAGCAACTGATTGAGGCGATCGAGTTGATAACGCTCAAGCGCACTTCGATCCCAGGTTTGAAGTTCACGGCGCAACGTTGTGTCAGAATCGGGATTCATAGTTAACCGTCGTTCTGGGTTCAGAGGCTTGATTCATTGCTTTTTGCCGAACCGATCTTCCGTTTGGGCCAGATCTTTGTGCTCGGGCATGAATCCATTCGATGCCTGGGACGCAACCTATTGGCGACGGATACGTTTCGAGAACTCGGGACTGTCCGCATTGAGTTGAGCCAGTACGTTAATCTTGGCATTCTCACGAGCATATTCGAATCGGCCGTCGATATCGAGTAGTCCTAACTCATAGGCTAAGCGATCCGAGTGGCCTGGCAACAGCACTCGAACGTCAAACGGGATTCGCCCCGGGCGAAGTTTATTAACGTGATTGACGAGATTCGTTGTGCAGTTATTCGTCAAGGAATCGTAGAACTCTGGTTCCCTCTGGAGTTTATTCACACGGGCCAGCATATCAACCAACAGGTCTTGGACTTGTCCCGGTTCCGCTCGCCCAGGGTACAAATAGACTTCCACATCTCGAATCGACGTCCGCAGAAGGATCAAGTCCCGCTCGTCGCCGACGATATACATCAGGGGAAAACGACGGCCGGCTCCTGCGACCGCCGAGTAAGACTCATCGACGCCGAGCCTGGCTTCGACCGAGATTGCAAAATGACGTCCATCGGCAAGCCCAAAACTTAGCATCGTATGCGCTAACAGACTCGATTCTTTGAAGGGAACGATAATAAAGTCTACCGTCTTCACATCGGTCAATTGGAAACGCATGTCGTAATGACGAACATCGTAGTCGTCCTCGCTCCGATAGCGACAATCGCGAACATGATGGATAGTAATCTCGTCGCCATCGAATTCGACAAACGGTAGTACCGCCAAATCCGCGCGAAAGTTTTTCGAATCCAAATCAGGCTTGGTCTTTGCCAGTTTTCCCGATTTGACAAACCCCGCAACCGCGCCTTCGTTGACTCCTTTCATAAGCCGAGTCGAACATCCACCGAACGACGAAACGATGATGGCCAGGAGCAGTAAGACAAACCGCACTGACTTGAGCGATCTGGTTTCCGTGACAAGCGAGATTGAATGCATCGTACGGGCCCTGGAGTTCCATCCTCTCGTACCTGTGCCAACCAGCCTCCCTCAGCCGACGGGCCTCAGCCCCGGTTTACACGAAACTGGTTAAAAACATCACCGGCCATGCACTGATAGCAAAATCGGCAAACCGACAAAAGACCGGCAAGGCCGAATCATGCGATTCGCAGAAATGCTTCCAAAACCCGTTGCCTCCGAACCTTGCGAACCGTGACTCGAACATTCTCAACGGATAGCTCATCCCCTCCTGCAGGTGAATGCCCCAATTGCTCAGAAACCCACGCGTTAAGGTTTTTGGAGGGTTCCATCTTGGGCAACTCAATTCCTGTTAATTCTTTGAGTTTCTGAAGCGAAGCACCTCCGCCGATGACCCAGCCGTTTCCAGAACGCACCACGTGGACGGGGAGAAGGTCGTATTCGTCTTGGATATCTCCCAAAAGTTCTTCGACGATATCTTCAAGAGTGATCATGCCGGAGATTTGGCCATTTTCTCGAACGACCAAGGCGATGTGCGTGTGCTCGCGCAGTAGTCGCTCGAGGGCGACGGATATCGCCAAGGACTCTTGCAATCGAGGGATTTCTCGAAGGATCCCTTTCAACGTGGCGTCTCTGGGGTTGATGCGCATGACCGAAACGATGTCCTTGAAGGTGACATAGCCCTCGATGGACTGTGGGTCTCCAGGGTTTGCAGCGACGGGGAACCGGGTATGCATATCCAGATGCGCTGCAATCAAGCATTCGCCAAGGGAATTAGTGAGAGCTAGCGAGTGGATCTGTTCCGCGGGAAGAGCAATTTCCTTGAGCGTGCGGCTGGCAAGTCTTGCCGCCCCCAAGATGATGTTTTCCTCCCGCGACCCGATAAGACTGGATGTCCTCGCAAGGCTCGCTATCGCGCGGAGCTCTTGCAACTCAATCGCCTCGGCTCGCGAATCTGCATGGATTTTTGGACTCCACATCCGTTCGAACAAGTCCATCAATTTCGATGCGGAAGCCTCGAGCAACCAAACCAGTGGCCATGCACTTAGGGAGAACCAACGCATCCAAGGGGACAAGGTCAAGCAAACCCACTCCTTGTTCCGAAGCGCGAACAGTTTCGGCACCAATTCTCCAATCACGATCGTAATGATGGTCAACGGCACCACAAAAAGTGCGATCGCAACGATCGCAGCAACTCGTGGACTGAATCCGAGTTGTATCAATTGAGGCGCTATGTCATCGGTAGCACTGGCGCCACCCGTAGCGCCTGCAGTGATACCCACAAGTGTGATTCCCAATTGCACGACAGCAAGACTCTTCTCGATCCCAGTCTTCATGGCGATTGCCGCCCCAGCACCCCATCGGCCATGTCCCGCGAGCACCTGCAAGCGGGATAGCGAGATCGATGCCAAAGCGATTTCGTAGGATGCGAACAATCCGTTAACAAACACCATGAAGGCAACTACCAACAACTCGACACTTGCCACGCCAACTCCTGTCTATCGAGAATGCAACAATTCACCCATGCGGTTTCTGGGAACACTTCGAGTTCCGCAGCCCGCCCGGCACCTGCGGCAACCCTATGCCCTTCGAATCACTGGTTTTC
The DNA here is from genome assembly GCA_046318275.1 of Pirellula sp. GTDB lineage: Bacteria > Planctomycetota > Planctomycetia > Pirellulales > Pirellulaceae > JBKCUI01. The sequence goes on from JBKCUW010000048.1 coordinate 23,041, forward strand.
GAACCACCGGCTCGCGAAATCGCAATAACGTACGTCTATCCTAACCGATCCGTGAACATGGCGAACGCTTCGATCGATGGGGCATTGTACTAGGATCGCTATCACGTTATTCCAAAGAGTCCGACCGACTGCGATGCGTTACTACCGGTTCAACTGGGATAACCGGCCCCCACCTTCGAGGTGGTTTGGCAAAGTTAAGCCCCGAATTCGGTGGAATATTTATCGCGTGGCCTAGAGTTTCCTAGGGTTTGTGGTCTTTCGGAACAGTGCGTTTCTCACTTGGAAACTCTCCCTTGGAAACGCCTGATTCCCAACCGCAACGCCTGATCGCCCAAATCCTACTCCGTAATCCCGAAGGCGCGAATCGATCGATTTTAGTCCTAGTGGTTCTGGGTGTGATCAACTCCTTCAAAACTCGTAAGCCATTATCTCCTGCACTAGCGGGTAGGCAGATGGCACACAACGAAAATCATGCGGGCGAACCGGGTTGCATGCCAATTTGAACTTTCCTTTCCAGACCTGAATAGGTTTGGCTTGCTAGTTCAAATCCACCCTAGCCCGATCCTTGCTCCCCCGATCCCGCTTGATATGCCGACCATAAATATCGGCCGAGACCAAGCAAACCACGTAGTGATCAGCGACGATTCGGTCTCGCGTTGCCACGCGGTGATCATGCGTGAGGAGGATGGACACTCTATCCAGGACACTGTTAGCACGAATGGGACCTTCATCAACGATGAGAAGGTAGACAAGGCGAAGCTCAATGCGGGAGATCGCATACGGCTCGGCAATCACATCTTTTGCTATTTGCATCCGAACAACATCGAAGCTCAGTATGTCGAAGTGCTATTTCAGGCCATGACGACAGACGCGTTGACTCATACGTACAACAAACGATTCCTCATCGACTGCTTAGATAAAGAGATCGCGGCGAGCATCCAAACCGGTCAGACATTTTGCTTGATGATCATCGAGATGAACAATCTCGGAACGATCGTCAATCAGTATGGACCGATCATCGGCGATGCATTTCTGACGGAGTTCGCGCGGCGAGCAAAAGCACAGTTGAGCGTCAGCGACTTGATAGCTCGATTCGACGAAAACCGATTCTGTATCATCTATCGGCCGTCGCATTTAGAGCAAGCGATCGCCATGTCTGAGCGTGTACGCGGCGCGACGTGCAAACGGCACTTTGTGTGGGGGGAGCTGGAATTAGCGATTACCGCGAGCGTGGGCGTTTCAAAATTTGATGGCCGAAATCCGATTGAGCACCAGCAACTCGTGCAAGAAGCGATGCTGAACCTCGAGGAATCCAAGCGGAATGGATAGCAGGCGAACGCCCCCAAAGACTGTTGGGGTAGGTGCCCAAACCACGATCAGCAGATGATCCGCGAGCGGTCGCTCAACAAGTCCTTTGCACCACTAACGTGTTGTTGAAATACCCCATGCAAAGGGGTCTTCGTCATGGCATAGAACCTGTAGGTCGGCGTTGACAAACGCCCGGGACGTGATGCTCGGAGCAATCACTCCGTGAGGTTCGTCGTGCCATTGGAATTCGGCTTCGAAGCTGCTTCCGATATAACTTTCTTGACGCCAGACTGTTTTGGGCTTGAGTTTCTTGTCGGCGGCCAAGCATGCGAGCTTTGCGCTGGTTCCGGTACCGCACGGTGAGCGATCGTAGGCTCCACCTGGGCATAGCACAAAGGATCTGGAATCGCAGCCCGGACTCTTCGGAGGACCAAATAGCTCGACGTGATCGACTTCCGGATTGGTTTCTCGAACCACGGCCAAAATGCGTTGGCTCAACTCGACCAAATCATTTGCCGACCTCTCCAACCACGTCGGATCGGGGCACTCGATCAAGCAGAACCAGTTGCCGCCCCACGCGATGTCTGCGTGCAATTCGGGGAGCCCTTCAATCGAAAGCGGCATCCGCTTGATCGCCCGATAACTGGGAACATTTTCAACGGTGACCCGATGGTCCTCATGAAGCTGCACTTGGACCAGCCCTACACAGGTCTCGAGTGTCTGCCGCCCGGGTAGCATCCAACCCAAGTAGCGAAGGGTCTCGACGACCCCGATCGTGCCATGCCCGCACATCCCAAGATAGCCGACGTTATTGAAGAAAATAACGCCAGCTAGATTGGCGGGATCTTGAGGAGGCACCAACAACGCTCCTACCATCACCTCCGAGCCTCGCGGTTCATTGACCAACGCGCGCCGGTAATGGTCGAATTTCATTCTCATCAACTCAAGTCGCTCTTTGACGCTGAATCGACCACTCTTCTCCGTCGCAGTTGCATCGGTACCGAAGTTTCCCAATGCGTCAGGGACGCCGGACACAATCGTCCGCGTTGGTTCACCGGCCGTATGGGAATCAATCACACGAAATGTATTCATCGTTTTGTCCTATTTCTTCGTCGGTAACCCGACCGGCAAATGGGCCAATAAGCGAGCTTGTTGGTGAGTAGGTCATGGATGGCGAGAACGCTTGCAATCGTCGCGTCGTCTTACCTCATCTCAAAAAGCGTTTACTTCCTAAGGATTATCGAACCAGTCTCGAAAGCCATTAAAAACTCGGGCATACTTCCGAGCAAATCATTTCGGAACTTGAGCTCATCGGTACCCAGCCAAAGGACTTCGGCAACCTCTTCTGGGTTAGCAATCGGATCATGGTTCGGATCTCGCGAGCAAAAAAACCATTCGAGCCGTGTTCCCCAGCGTGTGACGCTGGTCCACAAATGCTCATGGACGTGGACCTGCAATTGCAGTTCCTCCATCAACTCGCGACGTACCGCAGTCTCAAAGTCCTCGCCGGGTTCAATTCCACCACCAGGAAAGCAAATCAATCCGGGCGCACGAACCAGATGCGAACGGCGAATGACCAGGAATCGATCGTTTTCATGAAGAATGCCCACAACCGCATGCCTACCTTGATCTCGCGACTGGCTTTGCTCAACCGGTTCGGAGGACGGTTTGCTAGATGTGTCATGGACTGCATCATATCCGTTTCCTGAAATCCCGTAGTCCGTTCCCGCCGTGTTACCCGTTCCCGCCGTGTTACCCGTACCCGCCGTGTTACCCGTACCCGCTGTGTTATCCGTACCCGCTGTGTTATCCGTACCCACCTTGCACCTACGCTTTTCGCTCTTTCTGCGTTTCGCTCATTCCAATTCCTGCCAATGACTCACAGCGCAACGCGTTTCAGACCTTGGAAATTCCGATTTGCCCCGATGATGGGGCATCGCGGTGGCTGTTCCTCGCCATTCCTCAACGGCTAATATCCAGGCACCATTACCTGGGCACAATCCGCGCGAACCATCTCGATCGCTGGGAGTCTACTCGATATCCTTCGTTTGAGAACCTGAACATGGTATCTTTAGTATTGTACCTGTCGCATTGAAATCGATCTCTGCGCCAATCCAATCGTAAGCGATCCTTCAGATTTCATCGATCCGATCTTCGAATTAGAACCCACCCCTTCTTCGACCGCCAACGTCCTTGATTGCGCATGACGCACCGTCCAGATTTGTATCCGAAAGCGACCCCTGACAAGCAATTTGCGCATGATGTTGTGCGTCGATTGGTCGAAGGTGGTTATATCGCTTATTTCGCTGGAGGTTGTGTTCGGGATGCGATTTTGGGAAACGATCCCCACGATTTCGACGTCGCGACCAATGCGACGACCGATCAAGTTCGGTCGGTCTTCGGACCAAACCAGACACGAGCTGTCGGCGAAGCGTTCGGAGTGGTTCTCGTCCACGGTAAATCGCACGGCCGAAAGTGCCAAGTCGAGGTGGCTACCTTCCGAAGCGACGGGGCGTACTCGGATGGGCGGCGTCCCGACTGGGTAGTCTTCACCTCTCCTGAGAATGACGCCCAACGTCGCGATTTCACGATCAACGGTCTCTTTTATGATCCTATCGAAGAAAGGATCATCGATTACGTCGGAGGCCGAGAAGATCTCGAACGCAGAGTCCTACGTGCCATCGGAAACCCCGAGGCAAGGATCCGCGAGGATAAACTGCGAATGCTTCGCGCGATCCGATTTGCAGCTCGCTTCGGTTTCGCACTCGATCCAACCACCCAACAAGCCATCGTGCGGAATGCGGAGCAGATCCAAGCGGTGAGTGGCGAGAGGACCGGAGTTGAGCTGACAAAAATCCTGGAACACCCAAGCCGCCATTGGGCTTGGGAAAAACTCTTCGAAACGGGGCTAACGCAATACGTTATCCCCGAATTGCATTCTCGCTGGAGCATTGCCAATCATCGCGAAGAGGACCTGAGCCTGCTTCGGCAACTGCCGGAAACCCCGGTACCCTTTCCGGTATCTTTGGCTGCGATCCTCTACCCGTGGTTCCGCGATATTTCAGGTGGACGGGAGGAGTTGGAATCCATGTCACTGGCCATCCAGGAGCGCTGGAAGCTTGCCAACGTCGAGATAGAAACGATTCAGTTTGCGATCCAAAACGCAGAGGTTTTGATCCAAGGCTCCACACTCCCTTGGTCGCAAGTCCAGCCGGTCTTAACCTCCAGGTTTATCGAAACAGCCCTCGCATTAGCAGAAGCGATTGCAATGCTTCGAACAGACTCGCTGCATGGCATCGAGCACTGCCGATCTACGCTTCGATCGCCGGAATCGGTGTGGAATCCACGCCCGTTTTTGGACGGCTCCGATTTGATCCGAGCCGGACTAAAGCCAGGTCCCGGCTTTGCAACGCTTCTTGCAAGCGCCAGACAAATGCAACTCGACGGCAACTTGCGGTCCAAGGAGGAAGCCATCGCTTGGATGAAAACCTTGCTCGATCAAGCCGGCTAGATCACAACTATCTCTAATACAGCGAGGTGAAACTGCCGTCGTGTCTACTCAACAACCCGTTGGGTTCCCCTTTGAAAACGGGAAGCGGTACGGCGTGAACCGTGCGTTAGGTCTGGCGTTATCAAGAGAAACCGGGCGGCTTGTGCTGCACCGCTACACGTTCGATCGTTTTACAACAGACTACCAGTTGGCCGGTGCCATGCCGAGCACTAGGCATGCCGAGCAATACCGTGGATCAGCGAGAGCCGATGGAGCTTCGGTCCTTTCGCTGTCCAAGGATTGGCGTAGAATCGGAGGAACGTTGCACCGGTGCCTATTGGGACCGCAGACGATTCGACATTGGACGGAAACGACTGAGATAGCATGGAAAAACGACTTTTTAATTTTTCGGCAGGACCGGCTGTGCTGCCTGTTCCCGTGTTGGAGCGGATCCGCGATGAGATGCTGTGCTTGCCTGGATGCGGTGCATCGATTCTGGAAATCTCGCACCGAAGCAAGCAGTTCATCGAGATCCAAGAAACCGCCAAACAGCGACTGATCCGGTTGTTAAAGATTCCGGATTCCCATGCGGTGGTTTTCGTGCAAGGAGGCGCTCGGCTTCAGTTCTCCATGGTTGCCATGAATTTGCTTCGCGGACGCACGCAACCCGCCCAGTATGTCGTCACCGGGACATGGGGAAAATACGCCGTGGGAGAAGCGAAAAAAGAAGGCCCCGTCGAAGTGATCTACGATGGAGCATCGCACAATTATTCCAAGCTTCCCACATGGAGCGACTTGAAGGTTTCTCCGGACGCATCGTACGTTCACCTGACCAGCAACGAAACCATCCAAGGCATTCAGTTTCAAAGTGACTTGAGCGCGAGTTGCCCAGTCGTCAGCGATTGCTCCTCGGATTTTATGTACCGTCCGCTCGACATCGCCAAGTACGGCTTGGTTTACGCTTGCGCCCAGAAGAATGCGGGACCAGCGGGTGTTACGGTTTTGATTATCCGCCGCGACCTCCTCGATCGGTCCAACGATACCATGGCGGGCTATTTGAATTATCGGAACCACGTTAACGAGGACTCGATGTGGAATACGCCCCCCACCTTTGCCATATACACCCTCGGACTCGTCGCGGAATGGCTTGAGAAGACGATCGGTGGTCTGGATGCCATGCATGCGTTGAATCAAAAGAAAGCGGGCATCGTCTATTCGGCGTTGGATCGCCACCCCAACATGTATTCCGGCCATGCTGCCAAAGAAGACCGTTCCCTCATGAACGCAACGTTCCGGCTCCCGAGTGAGGAACTGGAAACGTCATTCCTGAGCGAAGCCAAAAAACGAGGGTTGGATTCGCTCAAGGGGCACCGGAGCGTCGGAGGTATTCGCGCGAGTATCTACAACGCGATGCCGCTCGCCGGAGTTGAGGCCCTCGCCACACTGATGGATGATTTCGCAGCACAAAAAGGATAGATCGGTTTTACCGATGCACTTCGTTAGCATCCAAAGGTCGTTCCTCCCAACCGTGTTTTTCCCAAAGTGATTCAACCACAACGAACTGCACCTCAAACGTTTTAGGCTCGCATCAGTCGCATCCACCCCATCCATTCCTAGACCCTTTGCAAGAAATTTTCACCGACTCATGACCTACCGAATTCTGGTACTAGATCCCATCGCTAGCGAAGGAATCGAAATGCTTCGCTCCGACTCGCAGTTCGAGTATGAGGAGCGGATTGGTCTCAAGGGTGACGAACTGCGAAAGTCTCTCGCCGAGTTCGATGGCGCGATTGTTCGGAGCGGTGTAAAGATCACCGCGGAATCCCTCGAGGGAAACAAACGGCTTCGAGCCATCGTTCGCGCTGGGGTTGGGACGGACAACATCGACAAAAATGCCGCGACTCGACTGGGGATCGTGGTAATGAACACGCCTGCGGGGAATACCCTCAGCACGGCTGAGCACACCTTTGCCTTGCTCCTAGCATTATCCAGGTCGATCGCGCCAGCCTATCAAAGCTTGTGCGGGGGCAAATGGGACCGAAAGTCCTTCATGGGAACTCAATTGGCGGACAAGACGCTCGGGGTCATCGGCATGGGGCGAATCGGTCGCGAGGTGGCGCTTCGAGGGCAAGCGTTTGGGATGCGTGTCATTGCGTTTGATCCGTTCATGTCGGACGAACAAGCCACCAAAATGCACATTGAAAAAGCCCACACCGTGGCGGATATGCTGCCCAAGGTGGACTATCTTACCGTCCACACGCCACTCACCGAGGAAACCAAATATTTGGTTGGCATGAAGCAACTCAGCCAACTAAAACCGGGCATTCGCCTCGTCAATTGCGCCCGCGGGGGCATTTACGAGGAAGCAGCTCTGGTAGAGGGGCTTAAGCAAGGAATCATCGGCGGAGTCGCTCTCGACGTGTTCGAGGAAGAACCATGCACCAACAGCCCCCTGTTCGGGATGCCTGGCGTCGTATGCACGCCTCACCTCGGAGCCAGCACCGAAGAAGCTCAAACACAAGTGGCAATTGAAGGGATCCAATTGTTGATGAATTTCTTCAAAACAGGAGAAATTCGCCACGCTGTCAATGTCGCGGCCCTCGATCCCAAGACGCTCGATGCACTCCGTGGCTATCTCGACGCCGCACATCGCCTTGGATTGCTCATGGCCCAATGGCAACCAGGGTCGGTCAGCTCATGCCAGTTGCATTATCGCGGCGAAGTCGCCGACAAGGATACCAAGCTATTGTCTGCCGCGTTTTGTGCGGGATTGCTGGAACGCGCGATGGCCGATGACGTCAATATCATCAATGCCGAAATGCTTTTGCGAGAGCGAGGCATCGAACTCATGGAACATCGCAATCGCGAACTGGGGGCTTTCAGCTCGTCGATTACCGCCGAGATGGATGTCAGCGGGCACCGGATTAAAGCAGGTGTGACAGTATTCGGTAACAACATGTCCCGTTTGATATCGATCGATGATTATCGCCTCGAGGCCTACCTCGATGGACACATGTTGTTCTTCACCCACTACGATGTCCCAGGAATCATCGGCAGGGTTGGTACGGTGTTCGGTAGGCACCAAGTCAACATCGGACAGATGTCGGTTGGGCGTGCCGCTCAGCATCCTGGTGGTACCGCGATTGGCGTACTGAACCTCGACTCTCGCCCCCCACAAGCCGCACTCGAAGAACTCATGTCCATTCCCGAAGTGGAAAAAGTGCAATCGATCGAGCTACCGGGTCTCGGTGTTCTGCCCAGTTGGCTTTCGCAATAACCGTTTGTCCTCACGAACGATCCGGCGACCAGCCAAGCCCTGCTGCGTCGCGATCGTTGCACGCTACCATTTCAGGGAAGCGTCCAATTAGCGTAATGATCGACGAAATCGCTCTTGGAAAGCGTCGTAGTCCTCACGGGTATCGATACCGCGAGGAGAGCGCGGAATAATCCCCACGGCGATGCTCCGTCCAGATTGCAAGAAACGCAATTGCTCCAGTTTTTCGAGTTGCTCCAGGGGACTCGGATGCAATTCACCGAGAGAAAGCAAGAACGAACGGCGGTAGGCGTAAAGCCCGATGTGTTGCAAGTAGTTTGCGGGCTCTGCATCAAGCAGGGAATCATCCCAAGTTCTCGGGTGAGGAATCACCGATCGGCTGAAGTAGAGCGCTAGCCCCGCATGGGAGCGAACGACCTTGACGCACGATGGATCCTCAAGATCCGCTTTGGAACGGATCGGCGTTGCCAAAGTCGCGACATCGGCGTTTGGATTTTGCTCGAGCAACTGAATCGCCAAATCGATCGATGCGCCGGCGATCTCCGGCTCATCCCCCTGGACATTGACAAAGACATCCACATCCGGGCGGGATCTCGCTACCTCGGCAACGCGGTCTGTACCCGACGGGGCATTCGGATCGGTCATTTGAAACGTCGCTCCAAAGGCCTGAGCGGCACTTGCCAAGCGGTCATGGTCGACGGCGATGATAATGCCTGCTGCGAGCGCACTGCGACGTGCCGCTCGATGCGTATGCTCCAAAACGGTCATCCCTGTCTCCGCGAGGAGCAGCTTCTCCGGCAATCGGGTGGAAGCGAGGCGAGCTGGAATCACGATTTCTGCGCGCATATGCGGTGAGACTCCTGTTGAGAAATAAAGCTGCGAGCGTCCGTTCAGTCCACAAAAAAACCCCGAGAATTGAACTCGAGGTTTTTTTGAGAGGCTCCGGTGGGAGTTGAACCCACGCGTGGCGGATTTGCAATCCGCTGCCTTAGCCACTTGGCTACGGAGCCGTGCACGTCATTGGAGGAGCCGTTTTAGTGAACTTTTCCAAGGAGGTCAAGACGAGTCAAGCGGTTGTGGATTGCGAATCCCGCCATGCATTTCCAAGTAGTGGCACTTATTGGTCGATCGATGCCGAACCAGTGCCACTGTTTCCATTGCCTTGAGCAGGTTGTCCAGGCTGTCCTGGTGCACCACCGGGTGGTTGTTGTCCTGGAGGCGCAAAACCTCCTGGAGGCGCGCCACCTGGGAATCCACCGCCCGGAGCAAAACCTCCGGGGCCGCCAAATCCAGCAGGTCCGCCCGGACCGCCGAATCCAGGGGGGCCACCAGGCCCACCGAATCCCGGAGGACCACCGGCGCCAGGTCCGCCGCCTGCCATCGCTCCCGCTGCAGCAAAGAGAGCCTGAAGCTCCTTCAGCGTGCGATCGAATTCTTCTTGGGTCTTCGCATTCTTCAGATTGTTGATGGGGGCATTTGCGAGAAGCAGCACACTCGAGAGGCCTTGATGAATTTGATCCGGATTCATCACCGCGATCAGCCCCTTGGCTTGCATCATCGTGGTATCCCAGTTTCGAACCAAATCCTCCGGCAACCACCGGCCATCGACGAGCGTAATCACGAGGGGTTTGTTCTCCGTCCCTGGAGGCAAATTCTCAACCTCCATATTCACCTCAGCGCGATCCGACTGGATGTTGTCAACGCTGTATTTCGCACTGGCTACACCGAGTTTCTTCGCCTTCTCATATTCCACGCGAACAGGATGACCTTCTGGGAACGATGCCGCGAACGCTTCGCCACTCTGGTTAACCTTTTTGAAATAGGGATCCAAGAGGTTTCTTAAGTCACCCCGTTGGAGTCTCTTTCCATCAAGAAGATCCTTCGAAATGACACTATCCGCCAAATCGACGGCTGCGGGATACGATCGGGTGAAATCCTCTCGCAATTCAGAAGGAATCTGCAGCACCTCGCTGTTGATGATAAAGTTTTGTTGCTTCTTGAGGATTTCTACGATGCTATTGCGAGTCTTACGCACCATATCAAAGGTCCGTGAATCGAGCCGCTTTGCAAAGCCACTGACGACCTCTTCCACTTCCTTTTGCTTGTTTGCCGGGAAGGCATCCCACAAGACAATCATATTCCCTTTCGCCAACTCACCGAAAACGGCGTCGACAAAGTCTTTGGCACCCATGTTGTCCCGAAGTGCGACAGCAGAGTTACCGGTTGGCGAGGCGGCACCAGGTGTCGGATTCGAGGGAGTGGATGTCGCCCCAGGCTTGGACAAAGACGACCCGGCGCTGCTCATTTTCTTCGCGCGGGCTGCGCTCTCAGCGCTCAGTCGTTCCAACGGAACTTTGATCTCTTTGCCACTATCGCTCCTCTTGAGAACGACTTGACTCCCCTCAATGCGCACAAACTCGGCTACTACTTTGTTCTTGCCAGTGTTATCGATCCACTCTGTCGCGCGATCCTGTGCCCAGCAACTGCCGAACGAAGTTAGCCCGACGAGCGTGCCACCTACGATAAGAGTACGGATCGTCGAGCGAGCAGAGCAACGCCGTGACGAAGGACGGAAAAACATAAATTCGACTCCAAAGGAAAGGAAAATGCCGCGTAGCGAACCCTTCATAAGATAACCAAAGGCCCCTTATTTTGCCTCGCTAATCAATTCGCTCTCAAAAATTGTTCTTGGTTTTTTAAGGCACTTTTTTTTCGCCGATCCCTGGAGGCACTTGGGCCTGCCAGTGGACTGGATTGCCGTACTCAAAGAAGCCACTCCCCGTCTTAACCCCCAATTTCCCTTGGTCTACCAGTGGCTGCAGGAGGGCCAGAAGTGGGGCCCATACGTCGTCCCCTTCGACGAATCGAGCGTGAGACATGGTTTGGAAGATAATGTCCAATCCAATTTGATCCATGATGCCAAAAGGACCGACCGGCATGCCCGTCGCTTTCTTCCATGCAGTATCGATATCCGCAGGATTCGACACACCTTTATTCACCAACTGCAGAGCGGACTGCAGCAGGGACTTGAGCATCCAATTAAAGACGTACCCTGTGTTCTCAACGCGTTGCACTAAAGGGGTTTGACCGATTCTGTCTGCCAATGCAATCAATCGATCGACCGTGGCTTGGCTGGACTCCGGCGCGGTAGCAACATCGACCAACGTTGCAATCCAAATCGGTACATGGAAATGAAAGTGCGCATATCGTTCGGGAAAGCGAAGATGCTTTGAAAACGTGGACGGAACAAAATAGGAACTGTTGGAAGCGATAATGGTTTGCTCGCCGTACTTTTCTGAATATCGCTTCAAGACCCGTCGTTTGAGGGCGACTTGCTCGGGGACGCATTCCAAGACGATCCCAGGCACGAATAGGCTTTCGTCGGGATCCTCGCGAACCAACTCCAGCCGTTCAGAAATTTCTCGCCAGTCGCACTCAGGCCAGTACCCTTGTTCAAAAAACGGCCCCAACTGCGCTTCGATCCATGCCCGGGATGCTTCCAACGCCCGATCGCTCTGATCCACCAAGCGAACACGCATGCCATGCGCGAGCATCTGCCCCGCGATTTGGCGACCCGTCCAACCAGCACCCACGATCAATGCAAAATCGATCGGTGCACACTCCGTCTGAACGCAACGAGGTTGCTCCTCGTGATTCAGCCCGCGTTGTTCACAATCCGGTTTCTGATCGTCCATGATCCCACTCGAGTCGAACCAGTGCTTGTCGGGATCAAAAAAGAAAAGCGATTGAAACGCTCAACGCATTCCAACCGGGGATGACCACACCACCTCCCGCGCGACCCCATCATATCACGCAACCTGCATTCCGAGCAGACGGTATTTCTCGAGTCATTTCGTGCGTCGATGGCCCCAGCATTCGGATACCGCACCGCAACGGTCACCGCTGACTGGCCACCGCTGACTGGCCACCGCTGACTGGTAGCTGCTAGCCAGACCCGAAGGCCGGACTCTTTGGCCCCGTAGATCCTGGCCCCGTAGATCCTGGCCCCGTAGATCCTGGCCCCGTAAATTTGGCCCCGTAACTGTTGACCCGACTTTAGCAACCTAACTCTTCGGGCCTATTTCCATTTGTCTTTACCAGGGATAAACGGGTCGATCGCTGTCAGTTCATTGCCGTTGACAGTAGCCCCAAATCGAACCCCCAAATCATGGATTTTATTCGCAGCATCCTCGAGAGGTGTTTGATTGTTGAGCTTCAAAGCGACCCCGGATGCGACTTCGAGGATACTTGCCAATACGGGGTGATTCACTTTGGATTGCGCCGATTTGATTCGATCGATCGCACGCGCGGTCCGCTGGGCCGAGGTGATGCCAAAGGTCGCCTTTTCGGTCGCCTTTGCGGTGGCTCGCATACTAAATTCGAGATCCGCGATCATGCCGGCGATGAACATAGCTCGAATCCGTTCTGGGACTTCTTCGGCATTCGACTTACCTTCGGTTCGAACAAAATTGTGCCGCACAGTTCCTTGCGACCAACTGACCAGTTCGAAATCGAGACTACCAGCATTGTGTCCCCCAACGTTGACCAGTTTTTCATCAGGCACAGTATGGCAACGGTAGCAGCTTTGGGCGACCAAGTACACGTTCACCGGGTTACGCATTCCGAGATCGATGGACTTCCTAAATCTTTCGCCACGATGCTCGCTGGTTTCCTGCCACTTTGTGACGCTTGGGCCACCGTAATCGTTATGGACAGCAACCCAATCTTGTGCGGCGCCATGGCACGATTCACAAGAAACACCCGCGATGGCTTCGAGCCGGTTTTCAGCGTCGATATGGTCCATGGTGTAATGGCACTGGATGCAATTCGAATCCGCTTTGAAGTTCTCAATCCCTAGCTTCGTGGCGATCTTTTGCGCCTCAGGCTTACGATGCAACGTAACGAAGGTCTCATGATGGGGCGTTCGCTTCCACGCCTGGATCTCCATGGCATGGCATTTCTCGCACGACTGGGCACCGAGCACTTTGTGAGGATCGACGGCAACTTCCCAATGTTGGTCCCGTACATCGCGTGACTCCTCGGGAAGCCAAACCATTCCGGTACCGACGGAAACGCCTACGAGAGCGACCACAAGGCACACACCGCGGACCGACGAGCGACGAAGGGACTGCATGCAAGATGGATTCATCATCGAAATCGACAACAACACTTTAGGGAAGAAAAACAATAGGATTCCACTCGGTGTAACCCTACTATCCAGTTTCAGGCAGGCTTTCCTTCCCTTCGCGTGCAGCTTCATTTTCTCGAACCCTTTCCTCCTGCCTGATTCGCGCAACTGCTACAATCGTCACTCCCAGAACTTGATCCATCTACTCGCGAACCACCGCCCGTCCAAATCCCCGAACAGTCCCGACGGAACACGGTTTCGCTCAAACTCTCAACGCGATGCATACCAACCCGAAACGCAGCGGCTACAACGACAATGAAACGCTCCTCGCGCTCCCGGACAACCCAACCAAAGCCATCGGGAAACGAGCCCAATAAAAACCACTTCGGCTTAAACCCATCCGGCTCGGACCCGCGCCAGGGTGAAACCACATACAAACGGCAACTAGAGAAGATCATCTCGGGCGGTCAAACAGGCGTAGATCGCGCTGCGCTCGACGCAGCGATCGAGCTAGGAATCCCGCACGGAGGGTGGTGCCCGCGAGGAAGACGAGCGGAAGATGGGGCTATTCCAACGCGATACCAACTGAAGGAAATCGAGGGGATCGATTATTCGGAACGAACTCGAAGAAACATCCTCGAATCCGATGCGACCTTGATCCTGACCTCCGGACCGCTTCAAGGCGGAACGCTGCTGACCTTCAATCTTTGCAACAAACTGGGCCGCCCAGTCCGGGTCGTACAATTGGAACCACAGCAATTGGAACCACAGCAATTGGCGTCCCAGCAATTGACTCTCCAGCCAAAATTGACTCTCCAGCCAAATGCTTATCCCCGACGTTCGCCTACCGGTACCGATTTGGTCAGCCCCGATTCATCCACCCCTTGCTCCCTCGTCCCATCCACTCCGGATTCACTTTCAGACTGGTTGGCCAAATCCCAGGCCCGAATCCTCAATATTGCCGGTCCGAGAGCTAGCAAATCACCGGAAATCTACGGGCTGTCGAAAGCCTATCTCCTGGCGAATTTGGGTACGGGCGAAGCAAATACTCGTTCGTAGTGCGCCGCTCGCGTTCATGAAACTCGGCTGTCTTGTGTTGCACCCAGCTTTGGAACGGAGATGGGATTCGCAATGGCGTTGGGATTCGCAATGGCGGGGGGGAATGAATAACGTGAAGACATCCTTCGGATCAATTCGGATCGGTTTGTTGGAAATCGACGGCGTCCTTACGAAGTGGTTTTCTGCTTCTATGTTGGGGAAACTGCCCATGAATTCGCGGTTCCCAATTGACGAAATGCCGAGAATCGCTGTAATTTGCGGATCCGAACGGGCCGGTACCGCGGGAACATAGGTTGTTCCCAAGGCCCCGAGGGACTGAAATTTGATTTCCATGCATTGCCGAAGGCCTTCCAGCAAAGGCCTGTGCGGTGGGGTTGTTTGCCGACACTCACTCGTATGGCGGGAAATCCAAGAAACTAGGAGACACCATGGCAAACGAATTGGTTAGCAAGCTTATCGAAGCAGGCGCACACTTTGGACACCGCGTGAGTCGCTGGAATCCAAAGATGGCTCCGTACATTTACGGACGAAAAAATCTAATCCACATCATCGATATCCGCGAAACTCTCCGCGGAATGTTGCGAGCGAAGAAGTACCTCAGCCAAGTCGCGTCGGGCGGTTCATTGGTGCTGTTCGTGGGTACAAAGCGACAAGCGTCCGAAGTGATTCAACGCGAGGCGACCCGTTGCGGAATGCCGTTCGTCAGCGAACGCTGGCTCGGCGGCTGCTTGACCAACTTCCGGACCATTCGCGATCGAATGGGACGTCTTGAAGAACTCGAGAGCATCATCAACAGCGACAAGATCAACGGCTATTCGAAGAAGATGCAGTCAGCGTTGAACCGAGAGTACCGAAAAATCTACCGTAACTTGAACGGTATTCGGACCTTGAACCGCATCCCCGAGTGCTTGGTCATCATCGATCCGAAGAAAGAAAAGAACGCAATCCGCGAGGCAAAGTCGCTCGGTATCACCACCGTGGCTTTGATCGATACCGATTGCGATCCAACTCAAGTCGATTTGCCGATCCCAGGTAACGACGACGGTATCCGATCCATCGACTTGATTGTCAAGCAACTCGCAGACGCTGTTCTTGCCGGCAAGTCGGAAAACCCTGAATTGATGAAGACGGTCCCTCAAGCGGCAGCGGCCGCAGGCGCGAAGGACACCGTTTCCGAGATGGCCGCAATGGCTGAAAAAGAAGCCTTGGATTAATTCCTACCAAGTGGCTGAAGTTCTTTTTCCAAATCAATTCAACTATTCGATCAACAACGTTTTTTAGAGGAATGACATCTATGTCAACCATTTCAGCAAGCGACGTGGCTGAGCTCCGCAAGCAAACCGGTGCAGGCCTGATGGATTGCAAGAAAGCGCTCCAAGAATCCAACGGCGATTACGACGGTGCACTGGAATATCTTCGCAGGAAGGGGCAGCAAGTCGCTGAGAAGCGAGCCGACAAATCCGCCACCGAAGGGTGCGTAGTAACCGCTTTGGATCCATCCAAATCCACCGGTGTCGTCCTGGCACTTTGCTGCGAAACTGACTTCGTTGCCAAGAACGAAGGCTTCACCGATCTCGCTAACCGATTGGTTAAACTGGCTCTCGATAATGGAGTAGAGTCGGTCGAACAGCTCAACGCGTTGACCATCGACGGCATGACCGTTGCCGAGAAACTCGTCGAACAAACTGGCAAGACCGGCGAAAAGATCGTAGTTTCTGAATTGCATAAGATCTCCGGGGATAAGCTCTCAAGCTACATCCACGCGGGAAGCAAAATCGGCGTTCTGCTCGCATTCAAGGATGGCGGCAAAGCGGGTGCTGACGAGTTCTTCCGTGGAATCGCGATGCATATCGCTGCTATGAAGCCCTCAATTTTGCACTACTCCGAATTCGACTCGGCATTCGTAAACAGCGAAACCGAGTCGATGCAGGCACGGATCAAGACTCAAAATGAGGATTTAGCTCGACTGGGCAAAACCCTCAAGACCGTACCTCAGTTCGTCAGCCGTCTTCAATTGACCCCTGAAGTCATGAAGGCTGCCGAAGATGCCATCAAGGCGGAACTGAAAGCAGAAGGCAAGCCTGAGAAGATTTGGGACAAAATTGTTCCAGGCAAACTGGATCGGTTTGTCGCTGACAACACCCTCCTCGATCAAGACCGATGCCTGCTCAATCAGTTCTTCGTGCTGGATGAGACCAAGACGGTGGAAGCCGCGGTCAAGAGTTTTGCCGATAACGCAGGTATCATCGCCTTCCGACGCGTTGCAATCGGCTAATTCGGTTCCGATCACGCGTTCGACATTGGCGACAATCGCTCCTCGGAAATATCGAAAAGGGGCACGAGTTACACTTGTGCCCCTTTTTTCGTAGCCTGACCATGGGCTGTGCGTGCTATTGCTTTCCCAATAGCGAACGAACATAGCTCGCGAACTGAAGGATATCTCCAGGTGCATCTGGACCGATCACTAGCGGATTTTGATCGGGCCGATTTTGCAAGCCGTGGCTTCCGCCAACCAAGGTTGTATCGAGTGGAATCACATCCATGCGATATCGGAACCCAAGTTTCTTTTGAGCCACACGAAACATGGCTCGGGCTTTGGAGGTCATGAACAGTTCGTTCGGATCGTAACCCGGCTTACGGTGAATATCGACGGTCCGAGCAAAGTCAGGGGCATTTCGGTCCTCCATCCAGTAGTAATAATTGAACCATGCGTCCGCGTCCGAGAGAGCGATCAAGTCGCCACTTCGGGGGTGGTCCAAACTGACCTGGGCAGGGTCGAGTACATGAGCGACTCCATCGACACGCTGAAGCAGTGAACGCACACGTTCCTTCTCGGATGGTTTATTGACGTAGACATGGGCCACTTGGTGATCTGCTACCGCAAAGGCCGCGCAATCCCCAGGAACGAGCATTTCGCCGAACGGCCCATTGCGGACCGATAGGAGACCATGTTCCCTCAGAGTTCTGTTCAATGAAACCGATCGTTGCACCGGCACCAAACCATACTCGGACACGACAACCGGAATAGCATCGATTTCTCGAGCCGCGTCGATAACCACACCCGCGCATCGATCCGCCTCGGCGACTCGATCCATCGATGGTGTTGCTGAGCGTTGAAAATCGTAGTCCAGGTGCGGGATGTACACGAGCGTCAATTGGGGGCGATTCTTTCGCAAAACGATCGCAGTCGCGTTCGCGATCCACTCGCTCGCAGGCAACCCAGCATTAGGCCCCCAAAACGAAAAAAACGGAAACGCTCCCAATTGACGGACCAACTGACACTCGGTGTTGTCGATGATATCGAACACCTTGGATCCATCGGAGCCATAATGAGGCTTTGGTGTTGCATTCCAGCGAACGGGAGCATGCTGGTTGAACCACCAAAACATCTTGGCGGTTTCCACATCGCGATACAGCAAGTCACCTTCAATCAATCGATTGGACTGTTGCCAAAATCGGATTTCGGCCGAATCCCGATTGTACCATCCATTACCTACAATCCCGTGTCGGTTCGGCATCGTGCCGGTCAACAAAGTAGCTTGGACCGTGCATGTTACCGCAGGGATAGGAGGCTGCAGGTTTTGGTAGGGGCCTAAACTCGCGATGCGAGGAGCATGAGGCAATAGTTCGGGTGTCAAGCCCACCACGTTGATGATGCAAACCTTGCTCACGTTCGATCACATTTCAGAAAAGGGAATAGGCACTCGAAAAACAGCGGCGCTATGATACGACACCACCTCTGGTTCGTCATGCCCCATGGCAACTCACCTTAAGCTCCGCTCGGCAGGATTCCAGGTTCACTGCATGAGAGCCACTCGCTCCGACAGTTGCTTGACAGTCGGATCGTTTGGCAAACTTCTCATCAACTGGCGAAGCGAATCCTTGGCCCCGTCTTTGTCCCCTTGTTCGATCAATCGCTCTGTCAACCGAACCTGCAATGAAGTATCTTTTGGATAGAACTGTATGCAGACCCGAAGGTTTTCGATTTCGACACTTGCATTCCCCGCTTCTCTCGCAGTGTCCGCTAACCATAGGCTCTTTTTGGCGATGGGCATCCGCATGGTTTTCCCCGCATTCAATCCCTTCTCGAGAATAAGTGCGTTGGTGAGCGGGAATGCGTTTTTATCGAAGACTTGCGATGCGAGATTGCGCAAGACTTGGGGTTGAACCGGAAATAAATCGACAGGTACGGAAGCATCGTCGTAAAGGGAGGCGACCAACCGCCCAACACCGATCGCAGCCGAGGGACTGGTTCGGATGACGGTTTTCCAAAGGGGCATCAGCTGTTCCCGAGAGAGCGCTACGCTCATGAGGATCGAGACGGAGGTCAGCGTCTGCGGTTGGTGCCCAGCGGTTCGGTGAAGAACCGGTGTCATTCTAGCCAGGTCTACGACAGGGCAATCGATGGCTGTGGAGATCCGTCCCCAGATCAATCGAGAATCCAGCGGGGAAAGTGCCTGTCCTAAGGTATACCAATAACTTGCTCGGTTGAGAGTACTAATCGTCTTCAAACCGCCGATGCTCGCCAGGAATGCAGCTCGCTGCTCGTCATTAACTCGATCTTTGGCCAGTCGCACCACGAGAGGCGATGTCTGCAACCAATAAGCAGACGGATCCACGTCTGCAGGACGCAATTCCCAGACGGCGCGACGCACGTCGGCAACGATCGAATCCCCGAGCAATCGAAGCCCCAACGCGGAATCCTCGATCCTGCCTCCGAGTTCTACCATTCGATCTACCAAATGTTCGACCCGATTGGAAATCCTCTGTTCGATCTCCCGTTTGTCATCCTGTTCAAACTCTCGATAAATCCGATCCGCAATGTCCAACGAATGAATCGACTGACGGCAGTAGTTGAGTGCAACCATACACGCCACCGACAGGGATACGCTGCTGATAGCGATTAAGCTTCTTCGGAGCCCGGACTGAGATTCTGGTCCCGAAGCCGAACGGGACTGATTCCCTTTGGACTTAAGCTTAGTGACGACACGATTTGATTCCCACGGTGCGCGCACGATGGCACCTAGCATGAGAACGGCTGGAATAAATACCCCTGGAAGAATCAACGCAAAATCAACCACCGAGTGAAGCGATTGACTGATGATCAAATACCCGCCTACGAGTTGCAACGGGGCAAAGTCTCGGAACCGCTCGGACACATAGGTCTTCCAAACCGCCCGCAGGCTCCAAGCGATCCCGCATAAAACACAAACTAAAACCAGATATCCCATGGTGACCAATATTTCGGCGTACATGCTCTCGGCATGGTAATACCATCCTGTCGACGTGGGTTCTTGGAAAGGTAGCGAAGCAAAGTGAAACGTGCCCAAGCCGCTTCCAAGCCAACCGTAAAACCTTGCCGCCGCCAGGCTAACTCCCCAGATGTACAGTCGTCCCGCGCTCGATTCGGATTCCAAATCCACCTCGCCGATGCTCTCAAGCCGATCGAACACGCGATCATCGAGCCTCAATCCGACCATCGCGCCTAGGCAAACGGCGATCGCTATTGCGCCGATCAAGACTGCGCTCGCGCCCGCTGTCGATTGACGCTTTCTGCCGATTGCGTCTGTACCGGAGGATTTGGAGAGTTGCGTTGCCATCAGCCCCATGGTGGCGATGAAACCTGCCGCGCCACTGACTGCCGCGCCGCGGCATAAACTGACCAATAAAGAAACAGCCAACAACAAAAGTCCAATGAATGCCGCAATCTGAATCGCATCGAGCCTCGCGAAAAACTCTGCAACCTGACGCTTTAGCTGGACGCGCCAGGGAAACTCCTCGTTGCGATGCGATGAACTTCGCGTGGCCCGATCCTTGGCTCGCTGCGCTGCCCATAAGCAAACACCCAACCCCGCCGCGATGGCTAAATTCAAATAGGCCCCCGCAGAGTTTTTCGATACGAAAACGGAATAAGAACCACCGTACTTGAGCCCTAAGAAGTTTTCCACGTTCGGACGCACCGCTCCATACAACCCGTAGGCAGCGACCATCGCCCCCACAATGACAATTGCCCCAAGCAGCAACGGATAACTATCGCGCTGTCGAAAAACAGCACCTCCTATCCACGATAGGATTGCGCACAAGAAGAGTGAGCCAGCAGCTGCCCTCGTGGTCACCGGATCGACGCTCAGCGACAAATACCGATGCGCATCGGGAATTTCCCGCAATTCGCAGGTCAATGCCGGGGAAGAATCAGATGTCGCTTCCACCGAATCCAACACCGCGATATCCGTTTGAATCCCTCGAGGAACAGATTGCACCCCTAGAGCCCATCGCTGCAATTGAATGGAAGGAGGAGAAGACGAACTTGGGCCCGACCATGCATACCTTGGCTGCGCCTGCAATAACGAGAACGCTGCGAGTCCTAGAAACAGCCACGTCAGCCAATTAGGCTCCCACCCCGTATCCCCGTCGGCCAATGCCAGGATGCTATGAATGGCTAGCAATCCCGCCATCACAATGCCGCCGATTGCCAAGATGTGTTGGGATTGCCAAGTGACCGCCCCATACCACCAAGGAGTTGCGATCACCAATGCCATCGTCATCAGCTTGAGAACCCAACCGCTGATCGTGGATGGCTTGAGGCGGGCAGGCTCAAAGAATCGCATTTCGCTGGGTGGCTCCTAAAGCCGATGGCCTGTGAATACTCGCGTGGAGCGAGATGCTCCCGAAAGGTTTGTTGAAAAGGACCGCATTAACAACCTTAATCGACGGTACATCCCTCAACAATCCGGTGTGCGCGAACGAGGAGCCCGAGCATCATTGTTCGGCGTTTTTTTTGGCATCACCGTCACAGGTGGATCTAACCAAAAACGTACGAAAACCGTTGTCGTCCGAACAATCATTAAATTCGACACGACCTGATTGGCGATAACACGAGTCAGGGATACGTCTATCCACGCCGCTGAAGGAGTGCACCTGCTATGCAAGCATTCTTTCTGCCAATTCGTCCATAGGGGGGAATCGTCGATGTCCATCGACCGACTCAAATGCATTCCAAAAACTCGTCGGCATCAGTCTGTAAGACGCCGATGGGGACTTACAGCCTTGATGTTGCTCGGGGCTGCGTTTGTTCCTTCAGCAGGTTGCACCGCGCTGACGGGACTCAATAGCAGTTGGCAGTACAACAGCTATTGGAACAACGGCATGATGTACATGCGGAACGGCTCCTTGGCGATGAAGGCATGGCATAGCCGCAAACATTGCTTTGCCAATCAACAGTACTTAAAGGACTTTCATCGTGGGTTCAAGGCAGGATACATGCAAGTTGCCGATGGTGGCGACGGATGTACGCCGGCATTTCCGCCCCGTGAATACTGGGGTTGGAAATACCAATCGCACGAAGGTCAAGCACGCGTAGCCGCGTGGTTTTCAGGATTCCCGCATGGGGCTCGGGCGGCAGAAGAGGATGGTATCGGCAATTGGTACCAAATCCAAACCAGTAGCAACATTCAAAAGCAGTACGCCGAACATGGACTGCTGCCATCGGAATACAACGGTATCTATCCAATCCCAAGTTTCGATCTTCAGCGAACCAATGCTGCGAACCAAACGCCCGGAATGGGTGCGACGGCACCTGTTCCGATGAACGGGCAGCCCAATCCGAACTACCCTGCCCACGAAGTGATCGAGACCGAAGTCATCGAGAACGAAGTGATCAAGGTCATTCCACAGCCAGCTCCTATTCAAGAACGAATTGGCTTGTAACGAACATCACGTCCGTATCAGGCAATCCGTCGAGCGCATTGCCTGATACCACACCGATACACAAACCATAACAGCCCAAACTGAATGCCGATTGCGGTTTGCGAGGTAATTGAAATGTCCCAGGACCGGAACGCTAAGCCAAACAATGAGACCGTGCAAGTCATGATCGCGCGCTGGATGCGCCGCTTGACCTGCACAGGCCTGATCGCTCTGGGAAGCCTCAGCGCAGGATGTGCTGCGTTGACGCAGCCGCTCAACGGTATCCCAGCCCGCAGGTTGCCACCCCAGTTCCTGGCTCAATCCAAGAACAATTTGGTTCCGCTCGACCCATCAAGGCTAGCCCAGGAGCCCCCCCGAGATTATTTGCTCGATGAAGGGGACATCCTTGGTATCTACATTGAAGGGATCATGCCTTATTCGTCACCCGATAAGCCACCCGAGCCACCACCTGTCCACTTCCCCGATCGGGATAGCATGCTGGACCCATCGCTCGGGTACCCGGTCACCGTCATCAACGATGGAACGATCCAATTGCCGTTGCTCGAGCCGATCAAGGTCAGAGGGCTGACGATCGAACAGGTCCGCGATCTGATTCGAAAGTACTACCTCGATGCCAAGATCCTCACCGACGCCAATCAACTCCGCCCGATCGTTACCTTGATGAAGGAACGCACCTACAACATCGTCGTGGTTCGCCAAGACATGGGCGCAGGTGGAGCTGGTAATCAGATGGGGAGCGGTATGGGTGGTCGCGGCAGTTTTACTCGAGGCTCCGATCAGAGCGCATCGGGTAGCATGATCAAACTCCGCGCCTATCAAAACGACGTGCTCAATGCCCTGATGGCTTCCGGCGGCCTTCCAGGTGTCAACGCGAAGAACGAAATCAAGATCCTGCGAGCCTCCAAAGCCGATCAACGCAAGCGTGACGAATTCGTTCAGCAGTTCTACCAACAGTATTACTGCAACCAGGATCCATGCGGTTGCGCTCCGCCACTTCCAGATGATCCAGCCGTCCTGAAGATTCCATTGCGTTTGCCACCAGGAGTTGTCCCTAGTTTCCGACCTGAGGATATCATCCTCGAAGAAGGGGACATCATCTATATCGAATCGCGTGAAGCCGAAGTCTTCTACACTGGTGGCTTGTTGCAAGGTGGTCAATTCATGATCCCTCGCGACTACGACCTGGACGTCCTGGGCGCACTGGCACTCGCCGGAAGCGGGGTCTCATCTGTTCAGGCTCGAAGTGGCGGTGGCGGTGGCGGAGCAAGTATGGGAGGCATCTTTGGCAGTGCATTCGTACCTCCCGGCGATTTGTTCATCCTCCGGAAAACACCATGCGATGGACAGATCACCATTCAAGTGGACCTCGCACGAGCCAACCTCGATCCGCGAGAACGGATCCTAGTCCAACCCGGAGATATCTTGATCATGCGCTACAAGCCTTGCGAAGAAGTGATCAACTTCGGGATCGGTGTGTTCTTCATCTACGGTATCCAATACGCGTTACGCGGCAACAACTAACTGTTGAGCCATCGGATGCGTCGCCGCAGAACCGAGACGTCACCGAAAGACCTATGCAAAGAGGCCCCTGTAAAACAGGGGCCTCTTTTCGTTTACTCGCCTCTTACTTCGTCGGAGGTCTTATCTCCCAACCGTCCGTCTTGCTTGTCGCATGAGTTCCAAGCACTCGCGTCGGTACCTATCCTCCCCAACGCATTCAGTGGCTCTGGCGATCATCCGGTCCCAGTCGATCCCTGGTGCCATTTGGCTCTTTCGCAACAGCAATCCAAACTCCGCAACACTCACCGCCCAGTCTAAATCGGCCCGCTCTCCTGGATAGCTATCTTCTTGCTGCCCCTCGTCCTTGAGCACAAACTCTTGTTTCGTACTTTCCGACGCTTCAGGTTGCTTGGAACGAATTTTCAGCAGCATCCACTCGTTCGCAAGCTCGCTCGACGGTTCGGTATCCACGGATAGCTTGGCAGGTCCCTCTGGCTGTTTTTTGCCATATCGAAGTTCGTCCCCAGAGACTCCCGGCCCATCCTTGCCAACCGGAACGATTTCATACAACGCGGTCACTCGGTGTCCAGCGCCGATTTCACCGGCGTCTTTCTTGTCGTTGTCGAAATCCTGTGTAGCCAATCGGCGATTCTCGTATCCGATCAAGCGATACGAAGCCACCTTTTGTGGATTGAACTCGATCTGGATCTTGACATCCTTCGCGACCGTCATCAGCGTGCCCGACAACTGCTCGACCATGATCTTGCGAGCTTCCATCTCGCTATCGACCATGCCGTAATTTCCATTCCCCTTGTTGGAGATCTGCTCCATCATCGAGTCGTTGTAATTACCGATTCCATATCCCAAACAGGTCAAGAAGACATTGCTCTTGGCCTTCTCTTGCATCATGGAAACCAACTGATCGGTACCTGTGACACCAACATTAAAATCTCCATCGGTGCACAGAATCACTCGATTGACACCTCCATCGACGTAATTCTCCTTGGCGATGCGGTACGCCAATTCGATTCCTTGTCCACCATTGGTCGAACCACCCGACTGCAATTCATGAATTGCTGCCATGATCCGATCCTTCGATGCCCCAGAGGTGCTCGGCAAAACACAACCCGCAGCGCCGGCATAGACAACGATGGCAACTCGGTCTTGTTCTCGCAATTGCGATGCGAGCAACGTTAGCGTTCTCTTGACCAAGGGAAGCTTGTTCTCCTGTGCCATCGAACCGGATACATCGATCAAGAAGACGAGGTTTGAGGCAGGGCGTTGTTCCTCATTTACCTTTTTCGCTTGAACTGCTACACGCACCAGCCGGTGCTCCGTGTTCCACGGGCAAATCGTCATCTTCATATGAGCGGCAAACGGAGTTCCATCCGTTGGACCAGGGTAGTTGTAATCAAAATAGTTGATCATCTCCTCGATCCGCACCGCCGATGGATTCGGGGCGACGTGTCCCGATATGTACTGACGAATTTTGCTATACGACGCAGTATCGACATCGATGGAAAAGGTCGATTGAGGTGATTGCGTCACCTCGGCAAACGGCGTCTCTACAATCGGCTCGAACCGATCTCCGCTTGCATTTTCTGCTCCCCCACGGAAGCTCGGCACATTGGCTTTCAATTCATCCGGGAGTTGGTACGGACGATCCAACTCTGGGTTTCGTTTGCCTCGTTCGCCGCTCGGTTCAGCGGGGATCGAGAACTCCATAGCGCCCATTCCACCCATGCCCTTCATGGCCCCCATACCACTGATGCTTGGACTGAGGGATCCTCTTGCTCGCTCTAGATTTTCTTCCGCGCGGTTACGGGCCTTCTCTCCCGACTGTGGCTCTTCAACCATACCCTTCATTAGGGCGCTCGTTTCGTCGATGCGTTTAGCCACCGACTCGGGAAGCCCTCCGCTTCCTGGCACAATTCCGAGGTTTTCTTTCGCTGCGGAGTTTCGCCGCAAGGCAGAACTGTTTGCATCGCGAGAGAGCCCCCTTTGCGGCTCGGAAGCTACTTCTTTGTCCACCAAATCCGCCGTGTGGGCTTTAGCTTTTACTTCCGAGACAGTGCGGCTATCGCCCGAGGATTCGAAAGACGCCCCATTCGCATTGTCTTGTATGTTGTAACTCGTCCTCGTACCGGAGGTTATTTCGACTCGCTCGGGATACCAGGGAGAAAATCGGAACGCAACCAAGGAGGCTGCTATCCCAGATGCGATCAGCCCCATGGTTCGGTACCGCCTGAATCGCTTCAATCGCACGCCCTCGTCGTAGCTCGTTCGCAATTGGACTGTCGCCGTTCCTGTGTTGCCCCCTGAGATCGCTGTATTGCTAATCGCTGTATTGCTAATCGCTGTGTTGCTGATCGCTGTGTTGCTACCTGTGATCTCCTGGAGTACTTGTTCGGATCGTCGGCTGTCCAATCCACCATTGAGGGTCGATGTGGCCAGTTGCTTTTGGATTTGGGTCGCCGTGTCGCGGATCGCTTGAACCTCAGCAACCGCTGAGGGATTCTTCGATATCCATGATTCGACGTCAGCGAGGGCTTCCCCTTCCAGTTCTCCGAGTGCATAGGCAGTTATCTGCCATGGTTCAATGCTCGAGGGAATCTGGGGAGTTGGTTTACTTAAGGGATTGTCAGAGTTCGGTTGGTTGGTATTCATGATCGTTGGTTCTTTCGGCCTGATGGGTTTGTGTTCAGGAGTGGTATTCGCGCTGGGCCGACATGACGTCGCGCAGTCGCGTCAAGGCTTGATGGAGCAGCACACCGACATGGCTCACGCTCAACTCCATCACCTCGGCAATTTGTTTGTAGGAGAGGCCTTGGCCCAATCTCAGCAGGACGACTTCCTGCTCGAGTCGGGGCAAGTCCGCGATACGTTGTTCGATCTCGTGCTGCTGTTCCGCCAACATGGCGATGCTTCCAGGATCTCTTTCCTGCGAGGACAGCGATTCGATCGCTGCTGGTTCGGTTTGGGTTTTCATGCGAGCCTCCATACGATGGATGTCCATCGCGCGATGACGACAAGTTTTAAAGAGCCATGCGTCGACATGAGACTCGATCCGTTCCCGAGGCTCTCGGCACAAACGCACGAAAGCTTCTTGAACACAATCCTGAGCCAATTCCCAATCCCCCCTGAGCAACTTGCTCGCATAAGCCAACAGCGGTCGCTGCAAGCGATCAAAGACCGATCGCAGCCACTCCGTGTTGTCCAGCGAATCCGATGGTGGCTCCGGGGACTTGGAGAATTGGTCCAAGGTCGCCGGTAGCGATGGATCGTCGCGAGTCAAATTGCCCTCGAGTTCTGCATAGTGGAAAAGGTGCCGACATCAGGTAGACGGAGTAAAAGGAATTTTATTAGTGCTTTTTCAAAAAAAGGGTCAAGAAATCCCGGGCCATCCGCGACGGCGTAGAATTGCGTTCACTTTTTCGGAGCGAGGTACCGTGTCCCCGAGCCCGCCAAGCCTAACGGGGCTCGCGGATTCTCCAGATGTGAGTACGATTTTCGGTCCTATCGCCTGCAGCCGCTCGCCTCCCACGTTGCCACAGTGTTTGCCACAGTGTTTGACACAGCGGTTGCCACCGAGCCTGGCAGCATCCCTATTCCGTTCCCGCTCCTTCGTACCCCTTGGAGATACTGTTCCATGACATCCCTGAAAGACCAAGTCGTCATTGTTACCGGTGGAGCGACGGGAATCGGCTACGGTATCGCCGAAGCATTTGTCGCAGCCGGGGCGAAAGTCGCTATTGGATCGCGACGGTCCGATGTGGTTCAGTCCGCAGTGACGACCCTCAAAAAATCTGGGGCAGAACAAGTCATCGGGTTCCCGCTCGATGTCACGGACCGAGATAGCGTCCAGCAGTTTGTCGATTCGGTCAAGAAGGCTTTTGGACCCATTCAAATCTTGGTCAACGCAGCCGGAATCAACATCAAGAATCGGACGATCGGTGAAATGCTACCCGAGCAGTGGGATCAAGTCGTCGCGATCAACGCGACAGGTGCCTACAACTTGATCCACGCCACGCTCCCCGAAATGCGCAATCGCAAATCGGGCATCATCATCAACATCTCGAGCGTCACCGGCAAGCGAGCTCTCGCTCTCGGTGGCGTCGCCTATGCCGCAAGTAAATTTGCGATGACGGCGCTCGGAACGTGCGTGGCCAACGAAGTCGGTGCCGAGGGAATACGAGTGACCAACATTTACCCCGGCGAAGTCGACACGCCGATCTTGGAACAACGACCGGTTCCGGTCAGCAAGGAACAACGCGAACTCATCCTGCGACCGTCCGATGTCGGAGAGGTCGTAGTCTCGATCGCCTCACTCCCTCCACGAGTGCATATCCCTGAGCTGGTGATCAAGCCCGTTCACCAATCGTATTTCTAAGCCTGTTCTAGGATCACGATCCAAATCGTCTACCATCGATGGTGGACGAGTTCGCGTATCGATTCGTCGTAGATCCGTTTGATAGAAGCCATCATCTCATCGGAAAGTGGTGCAACATCCGCTGCCGACACGTTGTCGTCGACCTGATCCGGCCGCCGCGCCCCGGGGATCGCGCACGAAACGGCATCGTGCATCAGGATCCAACGCAGAGCGAATTGCGTGAGACTTACTCCCGGTGGAACGATCGATTTCAATTGCTCGACAGCATTCAACGCTGTCTCAAAATCGACACCTGAAAACGTTTCACCTCGATCAAAAGCCTCGCCATGCCGGTTGAAACGACGATGGTCGTCCTCGGCAAACGCAGTCGTCGCCGTGATTTTTCCAGTTAGCAATCCCGAGGCTAGCGGCACCCGGGCCAGAACTCCCACCCCACGCAATTTGGCTTGTTCGAAGAACAATTCCACCGGTCTTTGCCGGAATAGATTGAAGATGATCTGTACAGTCTGAACATTCGGATACTCAATCGCTTTGAGCGCCTGCTCGATTTTCTCGACACTTACGCCGTAATAACGAATCTTGCCAGCGGCCACAAAGTCGTCCAAGTAGCCGAAAACTTCAGGCATGTAGTAAACATCGTACGGTGGGCAATGCAGTTGAACCAAATCCAAACACTCCATGTTCAGATTCTTTAAACTGCGATCGATCCATGAAGCAAGGTTTTCACGGGTATAGCCTTCCGGTGTTTGCTGAGGCAATCGACGCCCCGCTTTGGTCGCAACTACAATTTGTTCGCCCGGTCGTTCCGAGAGGAGTTTTGCGATCAAGCGTTCGCTGTGACCGTCGCCGTAGACATCGGCGGTGTCGATGAAGTTGACACCCAAATCGACTGCGCGGTGCAAGGCCGCCATGGACTCAGAATCATCGACAGGTCCCCACGCCGCCCCAATAGCCCACGCCCCGAAACTGATCTCGGAAACCCGCCAAGGAGTCCGCCCCAATGCGCGATACTTCATGGTAGTCTCCTCCAATCCCTTACGATCATTGCACAAAAAAACGCTGGTTTCCCAGCGTATGTAAGTATTGAAGTGCCCCCGCAAGGACTCGAACCTTGGACCCGGTGATTAAGAGTCACCTGCTCTACCAACTGAGCTACAAGGGCAATCTTTCGAGTAATGTACCCACCGGCGAATAGCTTGCAAGTCCCAAAAAACGACATCGCCCGTTTCGGTCGGGACGACTCGATCCCGAGAGCCTGAGGAACTGACTCCCAACCCTAAGAGCCCATCCGAAAACCGCGAAATCCGCTGCCAACACCGATGCGGCTAATGGTTTTCGAATGGGCTCCGAATCCACGGATCCCCACCCCAATCCACCAATGCAAACCGTTATGGCCGTTTCAAACGCCCCAGAAAACGCCGTAATGGGCACTCTCCGGCGAAATCCTAGGCCCAAGGGGCAAAAAATAGGGCAAGCTAGGTTGACCGATGGTAGGGTTTTTGCCGATACTTTCCAGAAGTCAAGCTGCGTAGGGCGAAGGGTTTGCGAGTTCTAGGCTTGAACCTCGCGATCCCCTGCCGCTCATTTCCGCTCATCTATCATCTTGCTCTTTCAAAGCGACTCAAGCTTCCGCGGGAAGCTGGGCTGTGAAGGAACAAGAGGAGGGCATTCACTACCACTCACAAGGAGTATAACGATCGAACGCATTCAGACTCGGGTCAATAATCAAATCCGCATCTCTCCACTACGCGTAATTGGTCCCGATGGAACTCAGTATGGAGTCATCACTGTCGAAGACGCTCTCAATCGAGCTAGAGAAGCTGGATTGGATTTGGTGGAAGTAGCTCCTAACGAGCGACCACCGGTTTGCCGAATCATGGACTTCGGCAAGTACAAGTACGAGAAGAACAAAAAGTCCGGGCAAAAGACTCACCAGACAAAGACCAAGGAAATCCGGCTTCGTCCCAAGACCGGCGACCATGACGTTGAAACCAAAGTTCGCCAAGCAATCGGCTTCTTGAAGCACAAGGACAAAGTCATGGTCACGGTGATGTTCCGAGGCCGCGAAATGGCGCACGTCGACGAGGGCCGTCGCGTGATGGAACATGTCATCAACGATTTGGCGGAATACTCCAAGCTTGAGCAACCACCGCTTCAGCAAGGTAAGAAGATCATCGCCACGCTCGCTCCCAAGTAAATCGAGAGTGGCCCTGTTGGCTCGCTGTTTGCATCTTCATTGGGCCCAAGATAGGCAACCGACATTGAGTTGGCGACAAATCATTGGAATCGGTGGCCAATTTGTTTTGTGTTGTCGTTATTGGTTCACTTCCCCGATGCTTCCGGGGAAGTGTTTGTTTTGGTACCGCAAAAGAATCTGCCCGTTAAGGCAACTTCGCGTCTCATGAAACTCGTTCGATTCATTCGCCCCGACCAAAGCATCGGCTGGGGTGTCCAAACCGCTCATGGCGTCCAAGACCTCCTCGGTGCCGATCGTTCGCTCCCTGCCTCGATCGTGGACATGATTCCCAAGTGGAATCAGTACGAACAACGCATCACGGGTTTGATCAAAAAACTCGGTGTTAGCACAGATCCGCTCCGATTGATATGCCCCATCGATCGTCCCGGAAAAATCATCTGCATCGGCTTGAACTATCGCGATCACGCCATCGAAACCAACACGCCCATTCCCGACGAGCCCATCGTTTTTTGCAAGATGCCAACCGCGATGATCGGCCCAGAGGACGCTATCGAAGTTCCCTCGATCAGCAACGAAGTTGACTACGAAGCCGAACTGGTCGTCGTGATCGGACAAACGGTCAAGAACGCAACTCCCGAACAAGCCGCCGCGTGTATCTTCGGATACTCAGCAGGCAACGATGTCTCCGCTCGCGACTGGCAAAAAGGGAAACCGGGCAAGCAATGGTTTCTCGGTAAGTCGTTCGATACGTTTGCCCCGATCGGGCCTGCGATCGCTCTCAAGGAATCGATCCCAAACCCTGGTAATCTGAGAATCCAATGCCGACTGAACGGCGTCACGGTCCAAGACGGCAACACGCGCGACTTGATTTTTTCTCCCGTCGAATTGATTCGGTATGTCAGCCAAGTAATCACGCTCTGTCCCGGTGACGTGATTTTTACTGGGACTCCCGCGGGAGTAGGCGCAGCCCGAACGCCACCACTATTCCTCAAAAGTGGAGATGCGGTCGAAATCGAAATCGAATCGATCGGCACCCTAGCTAACCCCTGCATCACCGCCCCCTAGCGGCCTACACCTCGAGTCGCTTCACCCTCCCCCCGCGCAAGCCCCTAAAAGCGTGGCTTCGTCGACTCGTTTTCCATACGGCGATGCGTCTTCCTGCACGCAGGGACGACTTTGTTTCACTGCAGACTAGAGCCGTGGAAATGATGTATGATAATGGTGTAGGCTCATCCCCCGATTTTCGCCCAACAACGATCGCCCATCAGCGATCTCGCCCCGACGGTCGGTTGGCCTTTATCCCCTCCGCACGCATTCACACACTGTAACGTCCGTGGAAAACTCACGCATCGAACCCAATGGCCCCCGGGACTCTAGCTCCCCGCTTGTCGACTCGATCACAATTACGATCCTGAGGATCCTGTTTATCCTCACCGTTGCCAGTATCGGCGGCTCCCTCGCCCAATCCTCGGCGCTGCGGCTCGAGAGTTCGAACTCCAAAGCTTTCGTCCTCCCCTACTTGATTTTCAGCGGCGTTCTACTGGTCGCGTTCGCGATTATCGCCCTGGACATGTTCATCCCTCGCAAGCGGATCGACGTGATCTCCGCCGTTTACTTTGGACTCCTCATCGGTGCGTTATTCACCAACCTCTTAACGCTGGCGATGGCACCTTTCCTGTCCGGGAACAACTACGGCTCCTACATTTCGCTCGGAGTATTAACGGTGATGTGCTATGCGTGCGTCAGCATGCTTTTGCAAACGAAAGACGACTTCCGCTTCGTCATTCCTTACGTCGAATTTGCACGCGACTTCAAAGGCATTAAGCCACTTATCCTTGACACCAGTAGCGTGATCGATGGCCGACTCGCGGAACTCGCAGAAACCAACATCCTCGATAGCCGTTTGGTGATGCCCCGTTTCGTTCTGCTTGAACTGCAAGCGATTGCCGACAGTTCGGACAAACTCAAACGGGTCCGTGGCCGCCGAGGACTCGATATCCTAAATCGATTGCGTTCTAGCGAGCGGATCGATTTCACCATGTACGACATGGAACTCCCCGAGTTCGCCGGCCAACCAGTTGATATGAAACTGGTACTGCTTGCGAAACACATGGATGGAAAACTGGTGACAGGGGATTTTAATTTGAACAAGGTCGCAAAGCTTCACAACGTGGAAGTAATCGACTTGAATCAAGTCGCCTCAGCGCTCCGCCCTCAACACTTGCCAGGCGAATATTTTCAGATCCGTATCGTCAAGCCAGGCGAAGGCCACGAGCAGGGGATTGGTTACCTGGATGATGGCACTATGGTGGTCGTCGAAGGCGGTCGCGACAAAATCAATCAAACGGTACAAGTCGTAGTGACTAGCACGCTTCAAACCCAAGCGGGACGCATGATTTTCGCAAAGCATGACGGACCGAGTCCCAACTGACCTGTTCGTTCGCCATGGAACCATTCTCTTCTCTCTCCCCACTAGGCTCCGTGGCCTTGGCGGCAGTGCTGGCGATCTATGTCTCTTTGTTGATTGTGGTCGGAGCTTGGGCGGGCCGCAAAGTCCACTCGTCCGAGGAGTTCTTACTCGCAGGACGCAATGTCCCACTGCCCCTCGCGATCCTCAGTTTGCTCGCAACGTGGTTCGGTTCCTCGGCAATTTTGGGAACCGCGCAAAGCACGTACGAATTTGGCATGCCGGGAACGATCCTCGAACCGTTTGCATGCGGCATCACGCTGATTTTCTCCGGACTGTTCTTTGCCAAACGACTTTGGAATCTTGGGCTTGCGACGATCGCAGATCTTTTTGGCGTCAAACTTGGCTCCGTCGGCCTTTGGATTAGCAGCGCCATTCAGGTACCGACATTCTTCTTCTGGATCGGCGCCCAATTCCTTTCCATAGGAGCACTCCTTGAGGTTTACCTCGAGGTTCCCGCGTGGATCGGGATCGTCGGTGCTGCGTGCATAACGCTGATGATCTTATGGTACGGTGGTATGTGGGCGGTTACGTGGACCGATGCCATCATGGTATCCGTCTCCCTGCTCGGGCTGCTCATTCTCTTTATTGCGACCGCAAACCAGTTCGGCGATGGGAAAACCATCGCAGGCATCGCTTCGGTGATTGACCGAACCCCGCCAGAGAGATTGCAACTGTTACCTCATCCATCGATTGCGTCGTCCCTTACGGCACTAGGTATTTTCCTGACCGGTCTGCTCGGTAATATCCCCGCGCAAGACCTCCAGCAACGCATCCAATCAGCCCGCTCCGCATCAACCGCGAAGTGGTCCTGCATCATCTCCGGTTGCATCTATATCGCGATGGGATTGATACCGATCTACCTAGGGCTCGCCGCCAGCTTGCATTTAGAGAAATGGGACACGGACGATCGGATTCAAAGCGATCAAGTCCTTCCGATCTTGGCATCGCAGATCCTCAGCGAACCATTTGGAATCCTGCTTGTCGTCGGTCTGGTATCTCTCAATTTGGCCGCCGCAGGCAGCTCCACAA
Source organism: Pirellula sp. (assembly GCA_046318275.1). Classification (GTDB taxonomy): domain Bacteria; phylum Planctomycetota; class Planctomycetia; order Pirellulales; family Pirellulaceae; genus JBKCUI01. The sequence continues at coordinate 56,593 of JBKCUW010000048.1, forward strand.
TCTCTCAAACTACGATTCTATCCAACAACGTCTTGCCACGATCGAGAACTGATACGGACAAGGCAAAACGCACAACGATGAATTGGTTGGCACCTAGGCGAGAGCAATGGTGCGCTTTCGCAGTGACGGTAGGTAGCTTACTAGCGGCATTCTCTGGACAGTCTGTGATGGGTTTGCTCGAACTTTCGCTTGCAAGCGTGTTGGTGTCGCTTTTCGTCCCGATGTGCCTTTGCTTGTTCAGAACCCCCTTAACTCCTTGGGCCGGTATCTTGCCTATGATCGTGGGCCCAGCGGTTTGGGGGATGAAGCTCACGTGGGACGCGTGGAACCCTTCCTTCGGCGAATCGATGGCCATTCAAAACCAAAATCTTTCGGACCAACTCTCATGGTTCTCGTGGACGTATTGGGGGCAATACTACGGGATAATCCCCGCGGAGATTCAAGGACTTCTCGCGAGCATCCTGACGATGGTCACCGCGGAAGCGATCGCACACGGACTTTGTAAGCGATGCAATCATTCCTCAACGCCAGCCTGATCCGTTAGTCCAACGTTTCGGCAAGTACTCGGTCGTAGTACTCTCGGGCCTTTTGATATGCCTGTTCGGCTTGTGCCAGTTCCGACTCCCTGATCTGCGGTCGTTTTTTATCCCAACAGACATCGACCGCCTTGCGGCACCACTCTGCGCTCCTTCGGTTCGCTCGAACAGGCTTACCATCTACCGTTACGAAAACAGGATTGGTATGAAGCGACGGGAATATCCGAACAGCAATCCAGCTGGAGCGGTCGATGTCGATATCCCAGGCGAGGTCATTCCAAGAGCCATCCGCCGCGATCCTCTGAGTAGCGATAGGTTCACCATTGACCACCAATTCGACGGGAACTTCTCGCCCCCCAGCGATCCGGCTGCGCTCTAGATGCCAGTAAGGCTTTTCATCGAGCCTACGTTGCTGAATCGCAGCTCCGAGCGTGTCTTGTTTTTCGGGCAGCATTGCACTGACACGCGTATTGATTCGCACTCGGCCAGGTTTATCCATTTGGAGTTCGCTGGTTTTCCCGTCCGAACTGGTTCGACCTAAGGCGGTATCGTTGACGGAAAAACCGGCGATATGGCTAAGTCCATCACCAACGTAACTGCGACCATCGAGCAACCCTCGCACCCAATGGTCGTAGGAGAATCGATTTTTCGGATCCAATTCGACATAGATACGCCCCAATCCAACCCGCTCCCCATAGATGCATGGAAAATCGGTTTCTCCACTGATGCGTGTTCGCAGACCGCTGTTCAAGGCGTGGTACCAAATGTTCAGTTCCCAAACGGCAGGAGTATCGACAGTGCTTAGAAAATCGCATGCATCGTTGGGGGCTGCTACGATGTACTCGTTGGCTCCAATCCCGTCGAAAGGTGGCATGGCATAATCGGGTAGTCGATCGGCTGCACGTCCCCTGCTGCCTCCTTTGGCACCGCCCCAGGTAGTCGGCAGTTCGCCGCGGGAACCGTCGGGCAAGTAATCGGGTAACGCCAATCCCCACCCGCTATGGCTATAGCCGACCACTCCGCCTTGCTCCTGCCCCCATTTGAGAATGGGAATCGTCCATGTCGGCCAATCCTCGATCTTCTTAGTGTTGGGGTAATCATCTTCCACGAGATTCAATAGGCACAGGTGCCCTGCATGCGATGATGGAAACCCGCTCACCTCAACGTCGTAGCGCATCAAGTAGTCACTTCGTGAAAGCTTGGATACCTTACCATCAAAGAACTGTTTCTGGTGGTACCAGCACGGTCCCCAACTGAGAACGCACCCCACATTCAAATCCTCACCGGTGATATGACGCATCATGTCTTCAGGCGTAACACCTTGAGTCGGATTTTCATAATGAGCACAGCCTGCCGCATGGACATGGTGGTCTCCAGAGAACCATCCTAAGCTTGCCATATGCACCCACCGCTGGAGCTGAATCTCGATGGCAGGGGCATCGCCTTTGGATGGTACTGTCGCTTCCAATTGGATCGGAAGGTACTCTGGGCCGCGCGATGCGGTGATGGAATAGGTACCCGCGGGCAGGATCACCGATTCCCCATCAGCGCGATAGATCTGTGGATGGAAGAAGAAATCGGGGGCCAATCGGCGAGCAGGGTTCGGATAGACGCGACCTTGTTTGTCGCGGATCAACAGCGCGCACGTGGTTGGCTTCCCGTCATGATCTCGTACCTTGACAGCGACGGACTGGCTTTCTGTTGCCCGAAACAGGATTGGCAATTCGCTTCTAAAGCCGAGGTCTTGGGTCCCTTGCCCGACGTCAAATTGCAGAGTCCCTTCGCGGGGTCCTGAATCTCGACTGTATAACTGAATAACCCGATACTCGACCTTGAGCCCGGACAAGCTCGCCACCATTGGCTCTTGGACCGGCATCGCGATATCCAACCAACGCCGAGTTGCCTCGGCAGGCGAAATCTTCATCTGAGGCTCAGCCGCCGAGGTACTCGGCACAACCATGCGTTGGGATTGCGGACTCGTACAACGCAATGGGGCAGTCACGCCAGCTTCATTCACGACCTTGATTAAGAAAGTTCGCCATCCCTTTTCGAGCAACTGAGGACTTGCCGGCCCAGCTGACACCTTGACCCGACTTTCGGGATTGATGGAAACCACCACTAAACAAAGTGGATCCAGAGACTTCTGGATGCCGCTGACGACCGCATTGTCATCGATATTCGACTCCAGTTTCTGCAATTCCATCTCCACTTCGGAAAGCGGCTCACCGAGCCACTTCATAGCTTCGACCAACCGTTTGGACGAGGCCTCGAGAGGTTGCCGAGGAACATCAGTGATGATGTCACCCGCAATAGCTTGATGAAGCATGCACGCTACGATGCCGACTGCAAGTACCGTTCGTCGCACCAAAACCACCATGATCGTTCTCTCGTCGTAAAACTAATCGACCAAGCCGACCTGTCCCACTAGAGCATATCGATCGGATCGATATCGATCAGGTAAAGCACATCGTCAGGCAACTTGGTCGTCGATTGGACCTTGAGCAACACTGCGTGCAACGCCGCGGAATCGCTCGACACCAGCATTGCATGATAACGATAATTGCCGCGCAGTTTTGGAATCGGAGGGAGGGAAGGCCCCAAAACCCGAACGACGCCCCCCAATCGTTGCGACTCCGCACGCGCTTTCCCCACCACGGACTCCGCAAAGCCTTCTACGATTTCCTGATTCTCACCACGAAAGATGATCCTGGCTAAAAACCCAAAGGGTGGATAACCAAAAGGTTTTCGATGCTCTAGCTCCAACTGCGCAAAGCCCAGAAAATCATGTTGGCACGCAGCGATAATGGCAGGATGTTCCGGAGAAAACGTCTGCACGAGGACTTCGCCAGCTTTATCTCCTCGCCCTGTCCGCCCGGCAACTTGGGTGACCAACTGAAACGTTTTTTCAGATGCTCGAAAATCGGGAAAATGAAGAGACGTGTCGGCATTGATCACACCGACGAGAAGTACGTTCGGGAAATCGAGTCCCTTTGCAATCATCTGAGTCCCTAGAAGGATTTGTGTCCGACCGGAACGGAAATCGGTTAGGGTTATCTCATGGCTTCCGGGTTTCCTCATGGTATCCGAATCCATCCGAGCGATTTTGGCGTCGGGGAACTTGGACTGTACTTCCATTTCCAATTTCTGAGTCCCCAAACCTGCAAATCGGATTCCATCAAATTGGCACTTGGGACAATGCGTCGGTGCGGAGACGGTGTGGTCGCAGTAGTGGCACATCGCCTTATTGCCATCGCGATGAAATGTCATCGGCAAATCGCAATCGGGACACATCATGACATGACCACATGCAGGGCATTGAATCGATGTCGAAAACCCTCGCCGGTTCAGCAGCAAGATGATCTGGCCATCCTCTTTGAGAACACGTGCCATGGCTTGAGCGAGAGGCCGAGAGATGCTCGAGCGATCCACCTCGATCCGATTCACACGTAGATCGATCGTTCGCACCTCGGGCATTGGGCGATTCAGAATGCGTCGAGGCAAACTGACCAAATGATAGGCCCCAGTCTTGGCGCGTTGGTACGTTTCCAGCGAAGGAGTAGCCGACCCCAGCACCAGGGGAACTTTCTCTAGGCTGGTACGATGGAGCGCTACGTCGCGAGCGTGGTATCGCGGGATGGTTTCTTGCTTAAAAGTTGTCTCGTGCTCTTCATCGAGGATCACCAGCCCGAGTTGTGGGACTGGTGCAAAGATCGCGCTTCGAGGCCCTACGACAACTTGGACATCGCCACTGGCGATGCGTCTCCACTGAAAATGCCGCTCTGGTCCGCTCATGTTGGAGTGGAGGACCGCAACACTGCGGAATCGATTTTCGAATCGGCTGCGAGTTTGTGGTGTCAGACTGATTTCAGGCACGAGCACGATCGACTGGCGACCGAAACTGATCGCCCGCTCGATCGCTTGCATGTAGACTTCGGTCTTGCCACTCCCCGTCACGCCGTGAAGGAGTATCGTCGCATGCTCCCCCGAGTCGAGCGCCTTGTGGATTGTTTGCAGGGCAATTCGTTGATCGGTGGTGAGGGCCGGTGGGATCGGGTTCCTCATCCCCTCGGCATCCCCGGTCCCCTCATAGGTCATGACCCGTTCGGTGTACGTTTCAATGAACTCCGCATCCCGCAACTTCTTGATAATGCCATCGGAACAATTGGCGAGAGAACGAAGCTGTTCAGGAGAGAGAGGTTCGTCGGCCAGAATCAATTGCTGGAGTGCCTGCTTCTGTTTCACAGGTAACGTCGCCACCAAACTGTCTTCGCGAGCCTTCTCGCTCGGTCGCAACAACGTCTGATTGCGAGTCCCCGCGCCCGCTCGAACCCCTGCAGGAATCACCGCCTCAAAGACTTGGCCAGCCGGCACCAAGTAATACTTGCTCATCCAATCGATCAGCCGAATAAGCTGAGTGCTGCACAGCGGGAATGGATCGCAGACCTTCAAGACCGGCTTGAGTGTGCTCGGATTTTGGCGGATGGACTCGACCGAGAGTGTATATCCAGTGATCTCGCGATCGCTTCGCCCCAGTGGAACAACGACCCGCATTCCAGGCTGCAGAACCGATGCAAACTCATCGGTGACGCGGTACGAATATGGACCATAAGGTGCTTCGGGGAATACGACCGACGCAGCCAACGTCAACGACTGTGCATCGATCTCCCACGGTGTGAGATCGTCAGGAAATAGTTCGCCTTGTCGTGGATCAGCCATACATTTCAGCGCACGCAAACCGCTTGCAGTCGAGGTTCAATAGCTGGGGGGGACGGTAGGCAAGCGACTAGGTAACTCGCTTTTCGATTTCGCCGACGCAGTCATCGATTTTAACCCGCCATTGCTCAAGGCTATCTCGATCGCGGATGGTAACCGTGCGATCCTGAAGCGTCTGGGAGTCGATGGTGATGCAATAAGGAGTTCCGATTTCATCCTGACGACGGTAACGTCGCCCGATGGCGGCCTTTTCGTCATAGAAAACATTGAACTTCTTTTTGAGCGCTCCGTAGACTTCCGTTGCAACTTCGGGCATACCATCCTTTTTCACCAACGGTAAAACGGCTGCTTTGATCGGAGCGATTCTCGGGTTGAGACGCATCACCACTCGCGATTGCATCTTGCCGTCTTCGTCCGGTGCCTGATCTTCGTCGTACGCTTGGCAGAGGAAGGCGAGCGTCGCACGATCGGCGCCAGCGGATGGCTCAATGACATGAGGAATGAATCGCTCGTTGCTCAAATCATCCCTATAGGAGAGGTCTTTACCGCTACCACGGTGCCGCGGCTGCCCGTGCTCGTTGATTTCCACTTCGAGCGGCCGTTTCTTCGGATCGAGCTTACCTTCGGAGTGGGACCGCAAGTCGAAATCGCCGCGATGCGCGATGCCTTCCAATTCCCCATATTCGCCTTCCGGCAAAAACGGGAACGCGTATTCGATGTCCGCGGTTCCGCAGGAGTAGTGGCTTAGCTCATCCGCGTCATGCTCTCGCAGACGCAAGCGTTCCCCGGCGAGACCAAGATCTTTGTACCATTGAAGGCGGCGATTGCGCCAGTACTGGTACCATCCCGCAGACTCTTTTGGATTACAAAAAAACTCGATCTCCATCTGCTCAAACTCTCGAGATCGGAACGTAAAGTTCCGCGGAGTGATCTCATTGCGAAAACTCTTACCGACCTGAGCGACACCGAACGGAACGCGGATGCGTGTGCTGTCTACCACATTCTTGAAGTTCACGAAGATGCCTTGCGCGGTTTCCGGTCGCAGGAACGCAGCACCTTCTTCGCCGCTCAGTGCACCGACATAAGTCTTAAACATCAAATTGAACTCGCGAGGATCGGTAAGTGTCCCCAACTCATTGGCATCGGGTCCCAAGACTAAGGCGCGATCCTCAGGCTGAATCTTGTCGAGGGTCAGAACACGACTATCAAAGGATAGTTTTTCGAGATCCTTCGACCGCAAGTTGAAAATTTTGAGGGCTCGACGCGTCAGGTCTTCTTCTTCGTGATCCGGTTCCGCCATCGTGGTAACAAAGACACGCTGCGAGTCTCTGGTAACCCATTTCCCGCGGACTTGATCAAAGCGGTAACGCTTCTTAGACACACGGCAGTCGACCATGTAGTCATGAAATAGATCGTAGTGTCCAGAGCACTTCCAAACCTGTGGATGCATGATGATCGTGCAATCGAGGCCGACCATCTCGTACGTGCTCGGGGCACCGGGAGGTGCCAACAGTTCGTTGTGGTTCTGGCACATGTCCTTCCACCACGCATCCTTGATGTTCCGCTTGAGTTCGACACCGAGCGGCCCGTAGTCCCAAAAGCCGTTCAGCCCACCATAGATCTCGCTCGACTGGAACAGGAATCCTCGTCGCTTGCACAGCGACACCAATTTTTCCATTTGCATGTTGGTCAGTGGGGTTGGGGTTAAGGGTTTAATATTGGAAGTTAGGGTCGAATGAATCGTCGGTGGCCGGCGGGTAGTTTAACGATGGAATCAGGAATTTCGCTGCGCGATCGCCACCCGCTTCTTACCAGCCAAATCGTTTACTAATCCGGTATTTTTCCATCGCGTATCTTGCTGCAACAGTTCTAACGAACGCTCCGCGATCATGGGAGAAAGCTCAAAAATCAGCCAGCCCCCAGCAACAAGCTTCTGCGCCGATTGGGCGATCAAGCGTTCGACGATTTCGAGACCAGTTGGGCCTGAAACGAGCGCCATTTTGGGTTCATAGTCCCGCACCCCACGATCCAATTGGAGCAACTCCGCTTCGGAAATGTAGGGGGGATTGCTAACAACAAAGTCAACACTACGATCGGGGACCGAGGATAACAGATCACCCTCCTCGAGCGATACCAATCCGGAAACTTCGAGCCTTCGAACATTCTCGGCAGCGACGACCAATGCGTCGGGAGAAAGATCGATGGCAGTAATCTGGATACCAGCGCGGAATTTTGTCGCCTCTTTGGCGATCGTGATAGCAATGCATCCGCTACCAGTACAAACATCAACGATGCGAATAACAGTGGACTCGGTACCTAGTTCGCCGACGCGCTGATATTTTTTTAGCCGGTCCAAGCACTCGATCACAACGTGTTCGGTTTCACCGCGAGGGATCAAGCAGGCGGAGGTAACAGAGAACGGGAGTGAAAAGAACTCTTTCTTTCCAACAATGTACGCAACAGGTTCGCCTGCCGCTCTTCTCTTGATGGAATCGCGAAAAATGGCCTTCACGGATTCGGGGGGTTCTTCGTTGAACGCTGCATAAAGATCAATCCTTTGACAACCCCGAGCTTCAGCCAACAGAACTTCCGCATCGAGCCGAGGTGACGGCGAACCACTTTTTTTAAGGTGCTCCGTGGTCCATTGCAGAAGACGAAGGATGGTCCACGGTTCGGATTGCGTTGTGCTCGTTCCACTCGTGCCGCTCATTGCATTCGTCCTTGACCGATTCTTCGTGGTTCTGTCGTCCTAGTCAGTACTGATCCGCGCTTAGTCGTTCTCATCGTCCCTTAGCATGGAACGTTCGTACTCGAGGCACGCTTCGGAAACCGGTTGCAGATTTCCTGCAATGATTTGGTCTAGTTTATAAAGAGTCAGATTGATGCGGTGATCGGTAAGCCGGTTCTGTGGAAAATTGTAAGTCCGAATCCGTTCGCTGCGATCGCCAGAACCGATCAAGGACATCCGTTCTTTCGAACGTTCTTTGCGTTCTGTCTCGCGTTTGGCTTCGTACAGTCGGGTCTTCAACACGCGGATTGCTTTTGCCAGATTCTTGTGCTGACTCTTTTCGTCCTGGCACTGGACGACGATTCCGGTTTCTAGGTGCGTCAACCGGATGGCCGATTCGGTTTTGTTGACGTGCTGACCACCAGGACCAGATGCACAGAATTTATCGAGGCGATAATCCTCCGGTTTGAGATCGATTTCGATGTCTTCCGGCTCAGGCATCACAGCCACGGTGGCTGCGGAGGTATGAATCCGGCCTTGTGCTTCCGTTTCAGGAACGCGTTGGACACGGTGCCCGCCACTCTCGAATTGCAACTCACGATAGGCGCCATCCCCTTCAATCGAGAGAATGATTTCCTTGAACCCACCACGTTCACTGACGCTTGAGTCCATGATCTCGACTTTCCACCCCTTGGTTTCGGCGTAGCGTCGATACATTTCAAACAGGTCGCGGGCAAACAGTGCGGCCTCTTCGCCACCTGTACCAGCGCGGATTTCCAGCACGCAGCGGGTTCGGTTCGCGTCTTCGCCACCGACGGATAATTCGAGCAACTCGTCCCAAATCTTGTCGCGGTCGATCTTTAGCTGCCCCGATTCCTCTTCGGCCATACTGCGTTCGTCTGCATCGGTAGACTCGAGCATCGGAGCGAGACCCTTGATCTCATCATTGATCTTTTTGTAACGACGGTATTTGGTAGCCACTTTGGATAGCCCACCGTGCTCACGCATGATCGTGGCCATATTCCCAGACTCCCCAGCCAAAATCTGCGGGTCAGACATCATCGCTTCGAGCTCATTGAATCGAGCCAAGGATTGTTCGAGTTGTTCGCGGATCTTCATGATGCCAAGTGGTTCAGTAATGCGTGGTAAGGGATCAAACGCTATGGCTACCCGAAACCGGTAGGACTACGCTGGTGACGGGTAAATCCAGATGGGACAACTAAAAATAGAATTACAAATGCGATTAGAATTAGGGTCGGGGTTGATCAGGCTGAACTGTGGCAAAAAAAAACGCTGCAAGCTAGCACATTGGCAATCTTGCAGCGAATTGTATTTTCGATTGCCATCGACGCTGGGCTGTGAGGTCTCCAGGAGCCCCGCTGCGATGGAGTAGCTACTTCTTCTTCGGAGCAGGCTTCTTTTGGTTGGCAAGGCTGGCGTAGGTTCCGGCAGCGAACTTGTTCTGGAACTTCTCAATACGACCTGCGGTGTCGACGAACTTGAGTTTGCCCGTATAGAACGGATGGCAAACGTTGCAAATGTCGACCTTCAGCTCTTTACGAGTGCTACGGGTCTTGAAGCTGTTGCCACAACCACAGGTTACCTGGGTTTCAAAGTACTTTGGATGAATGCCGTCTTTCATGCTCGTTCTCTGTCGAATAACGACTCGTAAAATGAACTTCTCGGCCTCGTCAGCCCCGAACGTCACGACGGGACGATCGACTGGCGAGCCGATTCTCTTTAGATTTGTCGTGCAATTTATAACCGAAGTCCCCTTAGAAGCAACGTCAAATGGGTTTCCCAAGCTATTCCGGAGGCTCGAATCCCGCTCGGATTACCCATCCACAACCTTGATCGATCAAAAAACATCGCGTTTTTCGGGGTTTGAATCCACGACTCCCCACGATCGAGCACCCTCCGCCCCCAAAAAGATCCTCAGAAAATAATGCCTCCGAACAAAATCGAATCGCGCCGATACGGAAATACCCCGCCATCCGATCCCCCCCCGGCAAGCCCAACGTCGAACCTGACGACCGTACCCGTCGTTGGCATGGCGGTCAACGCGTCGCTAGCCGGGCTAAAAATCGTCGCCGGAGTTTTTGGCAATTCCTATGCCTTGATCGCTGACGGTATCGAATCGACCTCCGATATCGTGACATCCCTAGTCGTTTGGGGCGGATTGCGGGTCGCCGAGACTCCAGCCAACGAGAAACACCCCTATGGCTATGGCAAGGCCGAATCGTTAGCAGGCGTCATCGCCTCGCTCGCGATCCTCATCGCTGCCGCAATTATCGCCATCCAGAGTGTTCGAGAAATTCTAACTCCGCATCATTTACCCCACTGGTCGACGCTCATCGTCCTTATCTTTGTCGTAGCGATCAAAGAATCGCTCGCGCGGTGGACGAGCCATATCGGCGCTGAAGCCGATAGCGTTTCCTTGCAAGCCGACGCGTGGCATCACCGCGCCGACGCATTGTCGTCACTGGCAGCCTTTGTCGGCATCAGCGTCGCGCTCATCGGCGGCCCCGGTTATGAACCGGCGGATGATTGGGCCGCGCTCGTCGCGTGCTCGATCATCGGAATAAGTGGTCTGAGACTGCTCAAAATGACAGCTCGCGACATTCTCGATGTCGCTCCTCCCAAGTCGTTCGAAGCTCAAGTCCGACAAATGGCGACGGAAATCGACGGGGTCATCGCTGTGGAAAAATGCCGGATTCGAAAAAGCGGCACCGCTTATTTTGTTGAGATCCACATCGAAGTCGATGGTCAGTCCACCGTCGAAGAAGGACACCGAATCGGAGGTCGTGTCCGATCGCGACTCCGGCAATCCAACCTTCGTATCGAAGACGCGTTCGTCCACATTGAGCCTTACGCAGCTCAATAACCACCCCCATTCGCCGGCATGCATGTCGGTTGCCATACCGCAGTGGGTTTTGCACAAGAATCCCAGCCAAGCGAGCAATGAATCTTTCGCGCGATCCAATACCCCGACTAGAGAAACGCCCCATCGAGCGACACTCGGTACGCTCCTCCCGCATGCCACGGATTGGGTTTTATCGGTAAACTTGGTGCACCCGCTGACGCATCGAAAACAGCAATCACGCCGCGATTCCAGCCATAAATGACGGAGGCCACGCAACTGATGACCAGCAACACTCAAGGTGAGAAATCAGCCGGAAACATGCCAAACTACGTTTTGGAATTGCAACGCCATTACGGTCCAGCGAGTGCCGCAGGAATGGGAAGCGCGGTTTTTTACGAAGCCTCGACACCCGAACAGCTCGAAACTCAAGCGATCGCTAAGTACCGAACCTTTGCTGGGAACCTCTGGGAACAAATCGGCGAGAAAGCGTGGATGGAACCATGGAAACGAGTCTACCAGCGCAGTGGTTCCGGCAGTGGAATCCTTTCCGAACTCCGAAACAGCATCGAGGATCCAGCAGCATCGCTGTCAGCCTCATTGATCGTCGACAACATCGATGATCCTACCCAAGCTCATCTGGCATTGGCGAAGGCATTTGATGATCCTGACGTCAGCCGACTGGATATCTATCGACTTGGAGACGGCGAGCAGATGAACGGTGTGCTTCTCGCCGCCTACCGGGCAAAGTCATCGGATGCGATCTTTTTAGTGTCACTCACCGATTGATCACACCGAGGAGGAAACACGTGCGAATCCCACGCCCGATACCGCAGTCGCAATACACTTCAACGCGATTATCGAGCGTCGTCCTCGCGTGGCTATTCGGAGGGTTCACCCTCCCCCTGATTGCAATAACGCAACCGGACCGATTTATTACCAACGCTTCCGCGCAACAATCCGAGGGACCGAAATACTTTGCCATCCAAATCGTGGATGAACAAACAGGTCGAGGTGTACCGCTTGTGGAACTCGAATCTATCCAGCACGTGACGTTTATCAGCGATAGCCAAGGCTGGATCGCCATCGACGAACCGGATTTGATCGATCGCGAAGTCTATTTTTTCGTCCGAAGTCACGGTTATGAACTTGCTCCGGACGGTTTCGGAAATCGAGGTGCTCGGTATCGCGTAGAACCCGGCAAGGAAGTTCGTCTCAAAATTCGTCGAAAGAATCGGGCGGAGCGGCTATACAGGACCACTGGGAGCGGGATCTTTCGAGACTCGTGGTTGCTCGACAAGGCTATACCGACCCGATACCCACTCATCAATTCGGATGTGGTTGGCTCAGACAGTGTACTAACGGCTATTTACCGGGATCGAGTCTATTGGTTCTGGGGAGATACCTCGCGCTCGAATTATCCTCTGAGCGGAAGCTTTCATATGTCCGGTGCGACCACGAGCGTCCCCTCGCCCGACCGCTTCGACTCACCTCGCAGAGATAGCGACCAGCCGAGCCAACAGGACTTTACCGACAACGGAATCTCGTTCGAGTATTTCCAAGATGAACAAAAGGTTTTGCGTCCGATGGCCGTGATGCCCGGCGAGGGCCCCACCTGGCTGACTTCAGTTGCTGTCCTTCCTGATGACCAGGGCGTGGAGCGGATGGTTGCTAGTTTCGTCAAAATCCGAAATTCCCTCGAAGCCTATCGATGGGGATATGCGCAGTGGGACGATTCCAAAAATCACTTCGTTGAGCTGGTGAGCTTTGACGAACGCCCTCTCTGCTTTCCGGATACACAGTCCCATCCAATCCTCCACCGAAATACAACATCGAATATCGCCGAGTCGAACGGCAACATTTCGGGGAGTGAGGCGCAAAATGACCATGCCGACGAACTGTACCTTTACTTTTGCAGCCCCTTTCCATTTCTTCGTGTTAAACCAACCGTCGACGATTTCATCCGACCGGAGCGTTACCAAGGCTACTCGTGTTTACAAACACACGCCGGTTCCTCCAACCCTAGTCTGGATCGCAATCCCGACGGCGCTCTCAAGTACGCGTGGAAAAACCATACGGAACCGCTCTCGCAGCGCGATCAAGAAAAATGGATCGCGTCCGGAAAACTCGGCGGCGGCGACGAAATAGTTCGAATACGCGATCGCGCTACGGGCAAGGAACTGAGAGTTCACAACGGATCGTTAGCTTGGAATGAGTACCGCCAACGATGGCTTATGATCTTTACGGAATTGGGGGGCGAATCCTCGATACTAGGAGAAGTTTGGTTGGCGGAATCCCCAGACCTGATCGGACCTTGGCGAGACGCTGTCAAAATTCTTACCCACGACCACTACTCGTTTTACAATCCCAAGCACCACTCCTTCATGGATACTGATCGTGGCAAAACCATTTTCTTTGAGGGGACTTACAGCCACACATTTTCCGGAAATACGAAGCCGACACCTCGATACGACTACAACCAACTGATGTACCGATTGGACCTCTCAACGCTCGAAAACAACTAACAAACGCCAGCGAATTTGTGTTGCACTGAGGGAATAGGATCCAGAGCTGTGTGCCGTTCGCATGGCGATACAGGCTGGTTTCCAGCCCCTCAGTCGCCGAATCCTGCCTATCGAAAACGCACGCGCGAGCTGGTATCATGAATGTTGTTGATTCTGCCTACCGCGCCCTCCCTACCACACGATCTTACCGCTGAAAAACTCCGAGGCTCTGCGTTGCCCGCGAATCTTCTGTTCCGATGGTTGAAGCCTCAAGACTTCGCTCGCGTCTCCCAACTGCAATGGATCGCCAGGGACGTCGTCGAAGGACTCAGCGGAGGCATGCACCGATCGCGCCACATAGGTGCCAGCGTCGATTTCAAGGAGCATCGGCCCTATGTCCACGGTGATGAGATTCGTTCGATCGATTGGAAGCTGTTTGGCAAAACGGACCGGTTGTACATACGCCAGTACGAAGACGAAACAAACCTGCGCGCTACGATCGTCGTCGACCAGAGCGGTTCGATGCGCTATACCGGCACTCGCTCGGAGGGTTTGTCCAAGCACGAATACGCGGTCCGTCTCGCTGCATGCTTGGCCTACTTATTGATCTCACAACAAGATTCGGTTGGCCTAGTCACCTGCGATACCAAAATCCGCACGAACATTCCTGCTCGAGCGAGGCCGAACCATCTGCGATTGCTTATCGAGACATTGGCAAATTCGCAATGCAACGGTGAGACAGACCTTGGAACCGTCCTCCAGGACCTACTTTCGATATGCCGCCGTCGCGGTCATGTTATCTTGATCTCCGATTGCTTCGGCGACCCAGCATCGATCGAACGAAGCCTCGCGTTGTTGCGGGCGAATTACCAAGAAGTCGTCGTGTTCCAAGTGATGGATGACGACGAAGTCGATTTTCCATTCAACAACCGAACGATGTTCCGTTCGCTTGAGAAGATAGATGATCAGTTGTTGATCGATCCATCGTCACTGCGTCAACGGTATCTCGAGAATGTAAAGACCTTTCAAGCGGCCCTCCGTGAAGGTTGTAGCCGTAGTCGAATCGATTTGATTCCCATCCGCACCTCGGAATCGTTCAGCTCGGTCGTCGCGAATTACTTAGTACAGCGAGGCAGAGCATGACCTTCCTGAACGCCTTGCTCGCATTCGGCGCAGCAGCTTTCACAATCCCCCTAATCATCCACTTGCTCAATCGCAGCAAGTACCTCACGATCGATTGGGGAGCAATGCAGTTTCTCGAAAGCTCGATGAAGGTAAACGCGAGACGTATCCAATGGAAGCAATTGCTGCTCCTTCTGATCCGTTGCATGATCCCAATCTTGCTCGCTCTCGCGATGGCTCGCCCCATCATCCGAGCTTGGAGGGATTCCGGCGAGGGAAATGCGATGTCGGTAGCGGTAGTATTGGATGATTCGTTGTCAATGCACTCGGAACTGGACTCGAATCCCAACAATCCCGCAGCCAGTCGTGAGAGCTTGCTCAGCCATGCAACGCGCGAGATCGACTCCATCCTGGACCAACTCCCTCCTAGCAGTTCCGTCTGTCTGATCTTAGCCGGCGATCCTATCGATATATGGGACGAACATCGCCCTGAAGCACTGCGAGAGTCGGTGCGGGAATTGTCACTTCGCAAAGCCAGCGCTGGAACGATGAACCTAGCAAGTGCGGTGCGAGCGGGTGCGGATTGGCTTTCTTCATCCCCACACCCGAAACGCCACTTGCTCGTGCTGTCGGACTTCCAAGCGTCCCAGTGGGACAATTCGGAGAAGGATACGGTCAAGCAATTGTCGGAGATGCTGGCACAGCAACCTGTCCCAATCCAATGGAGCTTCCTACGCGTTGCCAATGACACCGGTGCCATCGGAAAAACTGAGACCGCAAAGAATTCCAATAGTGGATCCCAAAGGATTGCATCGGATGAGTCCGCCACGGCAGGAAAGAGGAGCGACTCAAAGAGCGATGACGATGTGTCGATACTCTCCATGGAGTGCGTTCCGGGTCTGCTCGCTCCATCCGGCAATGCGACGATTTCAGCAAGCATTCAAAACCATTCGAAAGAACTCTCTCAAATTCCCGTCGTGCTGCGAGTCGGACTGGAAGAGATCGAACGTCAGACCGTTCAAATCGGACCTCAATCAAGCACGAATGTCCGGTTCCAATGGTCTCCGAAGAGCATCGGTGATTTGGAAGTCCGTGTTGTGCTCGACGCAAAAGACCTGACCCCCGCGGACAACGTCCTCGCCGATGTCATCCGTGTTCGCGAGCCCGCAAACGTGCTGGTCATCGATGGGGATCGGCGACGCGAGGCGATGAAGAGCGAATCGGATTATTTGCGGCTCGCTCTGACGCCGTTCTCTTTGTTGCGAGGTGAACCGGGCGATTTGGTCACCACGCGAGTCGTCGATCCCGGAGGATGGAACGAAGCCATGTTGAAAGAGTTCCAAGCCGTCGTATGTTGCAATGTTCCCGACCTGCCCCCCGAACAACGCCGCATTTTAAGAGGCTTCGTCGATGCGGGAGGCGGGCTCGTTGTTTGCCTCGGGGATAAAGTTCAAACCGAGCGTTGGAACTTGTGGGAACCCATCGCTACTGATGGATTACGACCAGGTAAGATCTCGCCTCGAGTCGATTGGAGCGGGCGTGTTGGAACAACATCAACTCCGCTGTTCGAACTATCGAGGGCGTCGCTCGACTCGCTGGAGACAGCCAAGTTCGAACACCGTCATACCCTGGAACTCGAAACGCAAAATCCGTGGACGGGAATAGCCTTTGAAGATGGACAACCATGGTTGGTCGCGTTTCCGATAGGACAAGGTCGATGCGTGTGGATGATGTCGAGCTGCGACGATGGAGACAGCAATCTCCCGTCTCGACCTGTCTTTGTTCCACTGATGCAGAAACTCCTCGCCTTCGTTTTGCAAACCCCTCCAGGTTGGCGGGAAATCGTACCTGGAGAACCGTGGCGCGAAGAATGGAAAATTGCATCCAATAGCACAAACACCACCGTCCAAGTTCTTTTCCCCGATGAGTCGACCGCCGAAGTCCCTTTGGTGAGCGATTCCCAAAAACCTACAACTTCGTCCAGCACTCCATCGAATTCAGCCGACCCAGGGATGGCCGCATCCTCTCGAAAAACCATGACGTTTCTTCCAAGCCCTCGTCTGCTGGGAATATCGCGAGCAACCCATGGTGAGGAGCGACGAAGCATGGCAACCCAATTGCCTGTGGCAATCCGCAAAAGGGAATTGAATCGCGAACGACTTACAAGCAACGAGGTTGAAGAGATCGCCTCGGATGCTTCCGCCACAATGTCTTCATCAGCAAACGCCTGGCTGAACTCGATCCGATCGAGTTGGGGCGGTAAAGAGTTGTGGACTTGGTTCTGGCTAGGTTTGCTTGTGATGTTCCTCGCCGAAATGTTCCTCCAACAATCGATGAATGCGAGGCTAGCCAAAACGGCTCAAGCAACTCCTGGTGTCGTCCAATCCTCTCGTAACAAGCGAGGTGCGGCATGACACGATTGCAATTCGGGGGAATCCTGCCCCTTTGGTTTGTTCTGATCGCGGTACTGGTTGGGTCGATCGCAATTTGGATCTGGTATTTTCGGGAGACCAAATTTCTTCAATCGCCCGTCTCGTACATACTCCCCACATTGCGCGCTGTCGCATTCGCGATCATCATGCTGATGCTCGCTGGGCCCAGCCTGCACCATGAGTGGGTCTCGGGGGAGCTAGCCCGCATTGCATTGCTGGTCGACGGATCCAGCAGCATGGGGATGGATGACCAAATACGTCCGCGCGAGGCTGCTCCGAAAGCTGTCGTTGCAAATGAGGCTAAAACGACCACGGCGAATGCCGAGGGCAATCCAAACACTCGGCTCAATCGCGCTCGACGATGGCTCCAGGGAGACCGTAATGTTGCCGATTCCGGGTGGCTGGCTCAACAACGCGGCAATTTCCATCTTCAGCTTTACGAGTTCGCAGAGGCTGATGCTGAAGGCTCTTCGTTGCCGGTCGCATGGGATTCACGTTCGCACGCGGCGACTGCCCCAATCGAATTTGACCTAGCGTCAGTCGGTAATCGCACCGCGATCGGCGATGCTTTAGCGCACGCAACACGACAACTGCTCCCCCACGACACCGTCGCTCCCAAACCGGCCGAAACCGACTCGACACGCCCCGCAGCGATCGTACTTTTGTCGGATGGTCAGTCGAATGCTGGGGAATCTCCGGTAGCGGTTGCGGAGCGAATCGCACGTAGTTCTATACCGATCTTCACCATCGGCTATGGACAGTCCCACGAGCCAGAGGACGTCGGAGTGATCAGTGTCAATCACTCAAGGTCCATGTACCGCACCGACAGCCTGCAAGGGACCGCAAACCTAAAACAACAGCTTCCGCGAGGTCAATCGTTCGAGGTTTCTATACGGCATGGCACCCAAGTTGTTTGGAGCCAATCCTACGAGTCCGACGGATCACCAACGAGAACTATCGAATACCGAATCCCGGGTGAAAAACTGTTTAGCGGACTCGATGCATCGACCCGCCAAAAAGCTGTTCCCATCGAACTCGTCTTTGAAACGTCTACCCTCGGCGGAGATATCGCAGCGGATAACAATCGGTACGAATCGTCGCTTTGGGGAGTCGTGAGGAAAAATCGCGTCTTAGTGATGGACCCGCGAGGCCGATGGGAGTCGCGATACATCAAAAATGCATTCCAACGGGACGAGGCGTGGGATGTCACGACCGTGCTTGGCCCCGAAGAGTTCGAAAGGAATCCGTTTCCGAAATCCCGCGAGGAGCTGGTGGGATTGGATTTGCTGGTGCTGTCGCTCGATAGTGTCGCAAGCATGGACGGTCCAAAATTACGTTGGATTTCTGACTACGTTGCAGAGATCGGTGGGGGAGTTATTTGGATCGACAGCGGACGTGAACCGCCTCCCCAAAATGCGACGGGGGAGTCCGCAACCGGGGAGTCCATCGATTGGCTTCCTGTCCGATTCACCGACGAAAACGCGCCGATACCGATTGCATCGCTAACACTTGAAGATATCGCCATCGACCAAAGAGCTTTCGCCTTTGAAAAAGATGCCGCCTCCAACCGCAGGTTGTGGGAGTCGTTTCCGAGCCCTCGCGTCGCCAGACGCGTCGAATCCGCACCGGGAGCCGAAGTCTTGGTGATGGGCAAAACCGAAGCCAATCGACTCTTCCCGATGATCGTCACTCGACAACTCGGCCAAGGTCGCATCGTCTACCTTGCCAACGATGAAACATGGCGTTGGCGTTACAACGTCGCAGACCTCTACCACCAAAGGTTTTGGAATCAATTGGCTCAGTGGGTGATGCAAGCTCCATATGCGGTGGAGAATGACTTTATCGCCCTCGATTCTGGGGACCGATCCTACTCGTTCGGTGAAGATGTATTGATCCGAGCTAGAATTCGGGATTCCAATCGAAACCCACTCTCGAAGGTACGTGCTACCGCGATCGTTTCTTGCGATGGTGTTCGTATCGACACGATTCCGTTGTCCGAAAATCCACTATCGGAAAATGGGGAAGCGACGGGTTTGTATGCGGCTTCAACCAATTCCTTGCTCCCTGGACGCTACGAGATAACGCTTGATGTTCCAGGTGTCCCCAGCGAAGCCCTGGAGCTACAAACGGAGTTCTTGATCCAACCCCCAGAAGATTTAGAGATGCAGTCCTTGGCGATGCATCGCACACTACTTGAGCAAATCGCATCGGTGACCGGTGGAGCGTACTTTGACGAGCAAGACGCGGACCGCATCTCCTCGTCGTTGAAACGTTTTCAAAAAGGTAAAATCGAGCAGAGCCAAACGTTGCTTTGGCAAAGCTATCCGTGGTTCTTGACGGTGATCGGGCTTTTGGCCGTCGAGTGGTTCATGCGCAAGCGAGCAGGATTAGTCTAATGAGCACTACAGTTGCATCCTATGGATCCGGCCACTCGAATCAAGATCGCAAAGTATCTTCGAGACAAACCATCGACGCGTGGGTGAATCGGTTCGGAACGCGTCAAACGTTGCTGTTATTCATCCAAGGCCTGTCTGTTGCTCTGTTGGCCTTGATCGCTGGAGCATCGATCATCGTGCTCCTCGATGCCCTTGGCTGGATCGACGACGCCACCCGTTGGGTACTGAGCCTAGCGATGTATGCCGTATGTGCCGCGTGCGGCATTGCGTTCGGTATCGCCCGTTCCTGGAAAGGATTGGATCCAATCAGCTTGGCGAAGCATGTGGAATATGCTCATCCGGAACTGAAAGAAAGCTTGCTATCCTGCGTTGAGCTGGCACGCACGCCGGAATCGAACCGACACTTTAGCGGTAGCTTCTTGCGAGCGATCGAGCATCAAGTGGCCAACTCGCTGGTTGAGGTCAACGTACCGGACCTTTTGCCCTGGTCCTTGGTCCGCAAACCCGTGTTAGCAGCAGTCGCAGGAACAGGTTTAGTCGCTGCACTCTGTGCCATCCCAAAGCTAGAAATGCCACAACGCTTTTCGCGTGCGCTACTTCCATTCCTGGACCTACAGCGCCCATCTCGGACCAAGATCGAGGTACTTTCTCCCGCTCGGACTGAATCAACCGTACCGGAAAACCAATCAGTCTCGTTCGAGATTGAGATCCAAGGCGACCCAACGGACGTTGCTCTATTGGAGGTGCGCAAATGGGGCAACAGTTCGAGAGATGCGATCCAACGCATTGAATTGACGAAAATCCAACAGTCACCTCTCCTCTTCGCAGGCACGGCCCCGATCGCCAAAGAAGCATTGGAATACCGCTTTATCGCTGGCGATGCCAAAACGCTATTCCGCAAACTCACCCCTTCTCCGAGGCCGCGGGTCACCAACTTTCAGCACACATTTCGGTTCCCCGAATACACGCGTCTTGGCGATGTATCGCGGATTTCCAACGAAGGGGACATCACCACCCTGGATGCGATGGAACTCGAAATTGGAATCGAAGCATCGATGCCATTGTCTTCTGCGCAGCTTGTCATCGAGAGCCTGAACTCTGGGGAAAAGTCATCGATCCCCATGAGCTTTCGCGAGGAGCGAAAGATTTGGTCGGCTCCATGGACGGTCGATGGAGATGCTCGATACCAGATTAAACTCAAGGCAGATGTCGAAGGAGCGGACCAACCTATCGAGAATACTTACATTCCTCTCCATGAGATCAATGCGGTTCCCGATCACGCCCCCAACGTGATGTGGTCGACGACGGAACAAACGCTGTGGAACGCCGCTCCATCACCAAAACAAACGTGGGTGGTGGCCCCCGAGGAAATCGTCAGCCTTGCGGCTGTCTCCGCAGACGATCTTCCCGGAGCAACTTTGAGGCAAGAGATCTCCGTCAATCGAGCTCCCTGGATGGCTTTGGAATTTGAAATACCAATCATCGCTTTCAACGGGAATGGGCTTGATAACGAAGGCAACACTTCGAATCAAAAGTATCCCTCAGGCTTGGTCGCTTGGACCGGTCTGGATGGAGTCGATTCACCCTCGCTAGGTTCTAGTTCGTGGAAGTGGGACATGCTGACTTCCTCGCTTGCCTCCGGAGATCTCGTGTCAATCCGCATTGCGGCAACAGATCTTGCAGGACAAACATCCTATTCAAACCCAGTGCAATTGGTACTCGCCTCTCCCGGCTTTGATCGCGACCGGCACAAGCATCTACTTTTGCGAGCGTCGTTGACACCCGAGTTGCAGCGCATGGCAGATCTGGTACGAACCAAGCGTGCTGAGTTGCGTCCCAAGCTCGAGCAACTCAAAAATCCGAATCTCTCTATCGCCGAACGTGAACAGATCGCAGATCAAGTCAAAGTGTTCACGCAGGACTGGGGAAAGTCTTGCTCTCGATTCCGAGAGCTATCCGCCAAAATAGTAAGTTCCTTGCCCCGGATCATCGACCAAAGCGAAGCTGAGTTTATCGTTCGAAATGTTGCCAAATGGGAAAAAGAAACCATTCCAAGCATCGCATTGGCAACGAGCACCGAAGAATGGATCCCCGCCGATTCGATGGCTGCTAATTCACCCCAGGCTCCTACAAAGATCCCGGAAAAGCTGCTCCAAATCCTTCAGCAACGTATCGATAGGTCCTTGGCCTCGATGGAAGAATCCGAAGGAGCCACTGCACGGGTCACCGACATCTATCGCCAATTGATCGGTCATGAGTGCTTAACTGCAATCACGAAGGACTTAATGGGCCTTCGGGCATATCAGACCGAGCAACTCGAAAAGGGGACACGCAATATGGACTTTGCGATGCTCGCCCGTTCCCAAATCATTGCAGAGCAGACCATCGACTCGGTCGCTCAACTAGGACAACAACTCGAACCGCACGTGTCCCAGCATTTGCAGAACCAACTCAAACAATTTGCCCGATATCTTGACCAATCTCGGCAAGAAACCCGCGCGCTGATGGATGTGGAACCGAGCCCACAAGCGTTTTCGAACTTGCTTCAACGGGTCCAAAGAAATATCGGCGAACTAAACACACAGCACTGGGCGTTCAATCTCGACGGTGGATTGCTATGGAATATTTCAGACACACGCCGCGATTTGATCCTACGCGGTGCGGGCGTCGGTAATGCGATGACACGAGCGATCGATGCCGCGTCCAAAGTTCAGGAATGGACGACAGATCCAAACCTCGATAGCGATCTGCTCAGGCGGTTGAGATCGTCGAACCTCAATGAATTATCGGTCGGAATGCTCCCAGCTTCCGATCAGATTCCCGCCCGACGCGACTTCCACCAATATCGAACCCCCAACGATCCCAACTTTCCAAGCGACATGGGGTTGGCCAGTCGCGCCTGGGAATCCGTGTTCACCTCTTGGCTGGAAATGCAACCTGGCACCGAGGAATGGAATCGCACGCGGGAAGATCTTCGATCGATTGTGAAGGCGTACCGCGTCTTAGAAGCAGCGCACGAACTTCAGGACATGCGATCCACCATCGAGTCGTTGCGACGCAACGAGCAGTACGAGTGGCAATCGACCGAGGGACGATTGAGCCACCTCAGGCAATGGGACAGCCTTAATCATCGTTTGGACATCACCCACCAATGGATGAAAGAAGCCGGTTTCCCCAATCCATTGGCAGACAGACTCAATGCGTTTCGATGGAATGAAACGACCAACAAAATCCGGCAAAAGCTAGAACCTCGTCGCACTGCCAATAACGAAGTCATGCTTAGCGCCGCCCCCGAATTACAGACGCTCCTGGCGGAATGGAATGGAATCGATCGCGACGCCAAACCTACCATCGACGCGGCAAGAAATCTCCTCTCGCGGTTTGCGCCTACGGTCTCGGAACTCGCCCAACAAGCTGCCCAGCAAACTCGCCAACTACAGCAACAAACCGAATCGTTGAAGACCGAGGAAGCTGCAAGCGACGCAACAGTCCAAGAACGAGCGACGCCTCAGGAAATCGCAGCTCAGCAGAATGCGGTCGAGAAGAGTATCGAAAAACTCCAAGACGCACTTCTCGAAATGGCGACACGCCAAGACATCCTCAACTCGGAACAGCTTCAAGCAGCTAAGGACAGCGACCGCGCACTCGATCTGGTCGATCAAGTCAATGAGCCGATGAAGGAAGCGAATGCAGCCTTAGAGCAGCAACAACAGCGATCGCAGGACCCCGAGGCTATCCGTCAAGCCGCAGATAATGCGGCTGAGAAACAAAAACAAACCGCCGATACACTCGACTCGATCGCCAAGCATTTCGATCTGGTCGAGAAATCGCTCATGGATCCAAACTCTGCCGATTCCCAAGCGTTAGCCCAATCGCGGCAGGAAATGCAGTCTGCTGAAAATAACAATTCCCCCCAGAACTTGTCTCAAGATCGCCAAGCAGCCCGCGAACCACAAACCAAGGATCCGCTTGAGAACTACGCGAGCGCAGACCAACTCAACGAGATGGCCCGAAATTCTCCTGAAGAACTCCTCCGGAAATTGGAGCAAGAACTTAAAACGAACAAGCCGATGCAGCGCGAGTTGTCCGACTTGTCGAAAACAAATGTGGCCGATTCTGCGTCCCAACTTAAAAATGCCGCTCAGCAGGAAGCGTCGCTTGCACAGCAATTGGAAAACTCAGACGCAAAAAGGATGGAGACCAAAGAAATCCAAAGCCAGCAACTCAGGGCACTCGCCGATTCGGCGGAACGATTCGCGGTAAACCTGCTCGGCAAATCCAACCAAGCAGTCCAGCGCATGAATCAACCCGAGATGCGAAAGGCGTTGAACAATGTTGCCGATGCATTGCAGAATGCCGCCCGCGATGCCAAAAACGCCGACAGCAACACCAGCCAATCCTCGCTCAACGAGAAAACCGAAAAACTCTTGAACGAGGTTCAAAAAGCGCAGCAACAATTAGCGGATATATCTCCCAAGATAAACCAACTCAGTGAGCAAACGCTCATCAAGGATGATAACCAACGCAAAGGCCAACTGACGGAGATGCAGTCTTGGCAATCGTTGATGCGAGATGATCTCATCCGGCGTTCGAAAGACCAAACTCGCGAACGGGAGCAATTGGCTGATCGACTCCGAAAGGAAGCCGAGGCGCGGGATCGAGAAATGCAACAGAAATCCAATGAACGCAATCAAGTCATGGAGGCTTCGAAAAAAGCCCCTGAGAATGAATCTCTCAAGGCACAACTCGATCAAAAGACCAAGGAGATTCTGGCTGCAACCAACCGTTCCGATGGAGCCAAGCAACTCGCCGATGCTGCGCAGGCAATCGCCAAACAAGCCCAAGAGCAACAGCAGAAAATGGAGCAGGCACCACGAGCGAATCTTGACGCACCAAATCCATTAGCTGCTCTGGCTCGCGAACAACTCAACGGTGCAAAAGAGCAACTCGATCAACTTCAGTCGGGACTTCAAGGAGTCCAGAACAAGGCGAAGGAGGCTCCACCGCGTTCACCTTCAGCCGATGCGCTCAACCAAGCGGATCGCAATCAGGAGCGCGTGGAAGCCACTGTAGATCAAGTCGCCGACCAATTGGCTCGAAGCGCAAGGCACGAACAGCGTCTCAACAACCAAGCCGCGAGCGAAAAGCTTGCGCAGCAGTCCAAACAAGTTTCCGATTTGGCAAAGAATCAGGTTGCCAACGCCTCCCAGGAACTGGAACGCTCTGCTCAGAATGCAACGCAACAAGAAAAGGGACAACTGCAACAGGCTCGAAACGAGAATGCACCGAAACCCGAGCGAGCACCTCAAGGAGAAAACGCAATCAATAGCTTGAATCAGGCGCAACAAAGTCTCGAACAGCGTGCG
Organism: Pirellula sp.; assembly: GCA_046318275.1. Classification (GTDB taxonomy): domain Bacteria; phylum Planctomycetota; class Planctomycetia; order Pirellulales; family Pirellulaceae; genus JBKCUI01. Next base: position 81,250 of record JBKCUW010000048.1, read on the forward strand.
GCTGAGTTACAACAGTCGACGACTCCCCAAAACCAACCAGCGTCCAATCCATCCAACCAACAAATGCCCCAGCAGTCCCAACAGGGCCAGCAGTCCCAACAGGGCCAGCAATCCCAACAGGGCCAGCAATCCCAACAGGGCCAGCAGTCACAACAGGGTCAGCAATCACAACAGGGCCAGCAGTCACAACAGGGCCAGCAATCGATGTCGAATCCATCGGGCCAATCGAATGCTCAGTCCCCCAAACAACTCGCCCGTATGCTTGACCAATTGGATCAGCAACTCAATTCAAGCGAAGATTCGCCCAACAGCGGCTCGCAACAGTCCCAGGAGGGGGCATCGGAATCGCAAAAGCCGGCAGGGAACAACCCTGCGGATGGCGAATCGGGCAAACCGAATCAGAATGATGATGGTTCCAAATCCAACTCTGGGAATCCATCCCAAGGCAAACCGAGTTCGCAAGGGGTTCAGGATGCGTTGAAGGAAACCGCAGACGAAATCGCATCCCGACTGCAAAGCGAGCGAATGGCAAATCGCGAGGCAGCCAAGCAGCGAAGCAGCAACGCCAAGAAGCGTCCGGGGGACCCAGGAGGTCAACCGGACGATCGAGGCATCACCCAAAATCCACCGACAGGGAACTCCGCACTTCCCAAAGCTATTCTTGATGCAGGAAGCAATTGGGGGCGATTGCGGGAAAAACGGGCTGACGACCTCACGGAAGGCCGGCGAGAGGTTTTTGACCCTGAGTTCAGCGACGCGATCCGAGCTTACTATCGAGCACTTGGAAAACAGTCTTCCGAAAAACCATAAGGTAGCTTACCTATCGCATGAATCATCGGGTTGAAGCGTCGTATTCAATCCTAAGTGGAGAATTCCGAGTCGGGATTTCCGAATCGGGCGTCCGCTCGTTGTTCACTTCTAGGCTCGTTTAGAGCTCAGCCTAGGACTTGATTGCGAGGATAGCGTCAAGCGGTACATCGGTGACAGCAACTTGGATATCCGCGAATCCGATTCGGCGCAGCAATGCTTCATACTCGGTGAAACTTCGCTCACGACCCTCGGTGCAGATCAACATATTTAGGCTCTGCATCATGGCCCATCGAGGTCCGTTTCGTTCCTCATTGATGATTTTCTCGCCGATGAACAGCCCACCACCGGATGGGAGCGCCTCATAAATTCGTTGTAGCAATCGATCGATTTTCGGCTCATCCCAGTCATGGAGAATGCGTCCCAGGGCAAACAAGTCCGCCTTGGGTAATGGATCTTCAAAGAAATCTCCTCCGACCACAGAAACTCGGACTGCCACCGAGGACTTTCCTACGATCGACTGCGCCAACTCGAGCGCATGAGGCAAATCGAAGACGGTGGCACGCAAGCTTGGATAGCGTTCGCATGCGGCAATTGCCAAATGCCCCGTAGCAGCTCCGAGATCGCACAAGTGCTGAAACCGTCCCAAATCGAAGGCTCGCACGATCTCGGGCGAGGTAATCATCCCAAACCCATGCATCCCCATCAGGAACTCGTTCATGGACTCCGGGGTTCGAAAAAAGTGGGAGAAGATCGGCGCGTCGAAGCCAAACGTTTGGCTCCATCGATGGCTCCCCTCACGGATTGCGTCTTCGAGATGGGCCCACATTTTCCAGATGGCATGGTTGGAGTACTGAATGTATCCAGTCATTCGTCTCGGGCTCGAGCTACACAGATAAACCGCGGCCTCTTGGGTATTCTCGAAAAGCCCGTTGTTTTGCTTCAATAAGCCCAGAGCCGCACATGCTTCTAGCAAGGTTTGCGTGGACCTAACATGGAGCTGCAATTCAGTCGCTAAATCCTCGACCGATTTTCCACCATGCTCGAGGGCATCAAAGATACCTAACTCCACCGCCGCAAACATCGTCTTCGAACGCCGAAACGATTCGAGCAAATCGAGAACCAATGCGGGAGATGGCACGGAAGCCGATAGAGACTCAGTCATAAACAACCTTGCACTCGCAATACGGGGTTTCCAATCAGTCGCTGCATCCGTTTATTGCCGGTGAGTTGGGCGGGGCTAATTGTTAGGGGACTCGATCCCGATCTCACGTTCCAACTTCCCAATGCGTTCGACCAACGTCGCGATCTGCTCTCGCAGTTCACCTATTTCCGCCTCCAGGGCATCAACTCTCGTTGAATGCATGGGATTGGGCGTTGTAGAAACGTGGGACGATGTATTTCCAACCGCGCGCGAAACAGCCGCAGAGGAATCGGAATCATCGTGATCCAACGCAACACTACTAGCCCCCGCTGCGACGCTCTTCCTAAGGGCTTCTAATTCCCATTCTGGATAGAGGTTATGAGATACAATTTGGCCTCGTCCGGGTGGGGATAACTCGACCACGAGATTCCTGCGTTTCAGGTCGTCGAATAACCGCTTCAATTCCTCGATTTCAGCGATCGGTTCCATGCGGGACGCGCGCGTTCGGAGTTCTCCCAACGTTTGTTCACCCCGCAGCAGAAGTTCCGTCATGATCGCACCTTCGACCTTGCTAATGCCGAGCCAGTTGTACGCGTAATGCCGAACTTTGGTAACTCGCCCGCTCCCCTGGACAATCGTCACCGCCCCGATCGTGCGGAGTTCATCGACAATCGTCTCGATCTGTTCTTCCGTGTAATTGGTGAATGGCGCGCGATTGCTCTTTTGGTTGCATCCTGTCATCAACCCTTTAAAGGTCATTGGATAGACATCAGGGGTGGTCTTCGATTTTTCCATCAACGTCCCCAAAACTCGCCGTTGTTTTGCGGTCAATGGTTTCCACTGCGGATCGGGAGAGGCGAACGTGGGTTGTGATTCATCCATGGATTTCCCCTAAAAAAGTTGGCTGGCATCGACTCGTTGATTGTACTCCATCGCCCGCATTCGTCGCAGGGAGTATCATCAGAATCCACCAACGGGAGACCCCCCCGCTTAAACCATGGAACGAAATCGGGATACCCTGCAATTGACGTTGAATTGCTTTGGGTAATATTTTTTCAATGAGAACTGCTCAACATCGATTCGAGCAAGGAATTGATAAAGGTGAGGTTTTGAATCGCTCCTTTCGCGCCGCGATAGCGGCGATCATTTGCTGCTTATGGCTCGCTACGGGGTCAGCTTTATCGACCCGTATGCAGTTGGTATTCAACTATTCAACGCTTCCTTCCGTCCCACCGGAGTTGGAGGTTCTTGCGGTACCATTCGGTGTGTTCTGCTTGCTGATGATTTGTGCACTGGGATTGTTTGGGGCTCTCCGACTTGAAAATGCAAATACCCGAACGACATCAAACTTTGCTCTAGGCAGCGCCCTAGCCTCCAATCTGCCGCTGGCGTTGCTGATCGCACGGGCAATGGGTATCGCCGCCCCCCAAGCAGCTTGGTGGGAGATCGTTTGGTTCGCAAGTTTTACTGGCGCAAGCCTAGGACTTGCATTGAATCCATTTCCCGCCGGTAAAAGCGCGCGGTGGCAATCGATCACTGTCGCCATGAGCCCTCGTATTTGTTTTTTTGTAGCCCTTGGGTGTGTCGTATTAGCAACCGTTTGGTGGTACCTCCAATCCGACCACTACTTTCGGGAATTTCAATTGGGTTTCAATGATTTCGCTCATTTTACGCAACGCATTAACAGCACGCTCCGAGGCCAAGGATTCCTTCGCGAAACCCCTGTTCTGCCACCGTTCTGGGACCATTTCAATCCAGGGCTCACGTTGCTGATCCCCATCTGGGGTACCTGTCCTTACGCGAGTACGATGTTCTTGATCCAATCCGTCTGCTTGGCAGGATCCGCGCTTTTAATATTCGCTATCGCTCGTGCGCATGGTTGCCCAGGATTGGTGTCACTTGTATGGTCCCTCGCATGGCTTGCGATCCCATCGATCGGCCAAATGAATCTGGCGTACACGTACGGATGGCACCCTATTACCTTGGCGATCCCCTGCCTCCTTGCGAGCTACTGGTGTCTCGTGCGAGATCGTGGTTATTGGGCGATCACCTTCGCCATTCTTGGATGCACCTTCGAAGAGGGTGTCATCGCCGCGATCGGTTGCTATGCCGCCGCTAACTTACTTCGAGTATTGATGGAGGCCCGAAGCCCAACTTCGGTAGATTCTTCCTCGGACCAGAAATGCTCACGGATTGGTACCGTTCGAACGTGGGGAATTGTATTGATTGTTGCAGTGGTTTCCTTTGCATTGGTCTATCGCTTCAGCGGCTTGGCCCAATTTCAAACCGCGCGCTTCGCCCGCCTTGGCAGCGGTCCTTTTGAAATTCTGTTATCTCCGGTATTGAAGCCAGGCGTTTTCATGGAGCTTCTCTTTCGGGAACGCAATCTGGCGTTTCTCTCGTTCCTTCTGGTTCCCTTTTTAATAGGGGTCTCACGGCGGTTCTTTTGGACGATTCTAGCGATCAGCGTGCCGATGGCGGTACTCCTACTTTGGGAGCACATGCCCGCTCAAAGCATCGCTTTCCAGTACGCCAGTTCCCTTCTCCCGATTTTGTTTGTTGGGGCAATCGAAAGTTCAGCCTCCCAGCGACTATCCCCAAACGGGATCACCCTCTCACAGGCTTGGGCATGCTTTTCAACATCCTTCATCATGGCGATATTTGTCGGGCAGATGCCGTGGAGCCTAGATAGCCTTATCGATGTCAAAACAAAAACGTACGGACTCGATGGAGACGCCCGCCGTCAGTTAGGAAGCGACGACAATGAGTGGATCCGCACAACCATCGAAAGCATCCGCACACGTGGACGTATCGTAGATTCGAAAGCCCTGCCGCTCGAGGAACTCCGAGTCTTAGCGACTGGTCGCATCGCTGCTCACTTCCTTGGGGCCAAAGACATCGAAACGGTCGGTCAATTCTGGCAACGCTATCGCGAACTCTCACAACTCGATACCAACCTTCAATCTCCGGTTGGACGCTACGATGTGATCGTGCTGGACCATCGCGAAACATTCCAGCAGTCGACTGATGAAGTCTCAAGAATCAAGTCCGAAGCGTTGGCGCATGGCTACGCCGTGATCGAGTCACGGCATAGTGTTGATGTGCTCGAAAAAACGAAGGCACACTGACCAGACCGAACAGAGTACCATGCCCCCTGCTCGGGATTATCTGAACACCATCGTCCGCGTCCGCCGTTGCTTACCGAGGGCTTCGGAAATCCGACAAGCTAATCGAGCTTGCTAATCCTTCGGCAACTTGATTGATCACTTGATCCAACTCGTTTTGTGTTGGGCTCGTAATCGGAGGGACCGCCGAAGAGCTAGCTGCAGAACTCGAGGAATCGCGGAATTGAGAGATTGCAGAATCCACACTCGATGCGGAAATCGAGTTCACCACGGATACTGAGCGGCCTTCTCCTTCTCCCGATGCACTGCTGGACGAGGACGAGCTAGAAGTCGCAGGCGGGACTGGAGTGAAGGTCAGTTCGCTCGGTGCCGCTTGGATACGGAACAGGCGATGGTTGCCCTCTTTACCGCGCAATTCCACACGTGGATCATTGGTTGGCAAGGTCGTCGTCACTACCTTATTCGACGCATCGGTGGCTTGAATCGTCAACGATGTTGCTTGGGGATTCAGCGTGACTTGAACTTTCGAGTAACTACGCCAATCTTTTACCCCGTCCAACCAGGAGTTGGCTTGGCTAGGTTGCACAGCAACGGTGATACCTTTACGAAGGCTTTGACTTGTGAAGTCTCTCAAGTCCATGTAGCGGGCGTCCCGAGTTCCGACGTTCAATGGAGTCGAAACCGAGTCGGTATCGTCGGCCCCGGATACCACCGACACCGAGGTCTGTTTCGGCACAAAGAACGGGAGAGTTGGAACGCTGAACTGGTAGGTTCCAGGTCCCACATCGCTCACCTTGGCAATACTATTTGCAATCACCGGATCCAGGTTTTGAGGGCTTGAAATCGTCGGTCCAGAGACTTGCTGGACTTGGACAGCAACGCTTTGAACGGACGAAACCGTGGTGACGCCAACATCGCGGGGTTCGAAATTCACCACGGTCAATTTAACCGATGCTGTCGCCGTCAGCCCATTCCCATCCCCTACCGTGTAGGTAAAGTTGACTTCACCTGTGAAGGCTACACTGGGAGCCGTGTACAGCAGAGACTTTCCATCGGCCGCGATCACGACGGCACCTTTGCCGGTCTCAGGTTGGGTGATCGCAGTGATAATCAGTGTTTCACCCGAATCAACGTTGGTATCGTTTTTCAAAACGTCCACGGGTTGGTTGGGAGCCGAACGCACCGTCAACACATCATTCACAGCGCCTGGGCCGTCATTGACCGCGGTCACCGTCATGGTCGCTGTTCCAACGGCAGTTCCTCCATTGGTGCTTCGTACTGTATAGACAATCTTGTCCACGCCATTGAAGTTCAGGTTGGGAGCGTATCGAACGCGGGTGCCATTGCTGGAAACCGTCGCGGTCCCATTCGTCGCCGACGCGCTGATGACCGTGAGTGTTTCGCCGCTTTGGGATGGCGTATCGTTCGCCAGTACATCGAAATCGGCGGCGGCCGAGTCTTCCGCAACGGTAAACGACTCACCGACAACGGTTGGAGGGGGCACGGCGGGAGCTACGTTGACGGTAACCGTGGCGTTGGCCGTTCCACCGTTGCCGTCACTGATCGTGTATGTAAAGGTTTCTGTGCCGACAAATCCGGTCTTCGGAGTGTAGACCACACCGTTGCCAGCGGTACCAATTTTGACCGAACCACCTTGGCTGGGTGTTCCAACCGCAGTGACTTTCAATGCTTCTCCCGTATCAGCACCCGACGTGTCGTTGCTGAGCACATCGATGAAGACATCTTGATCCCCAGATCGCACGGTAGTGACCGTGTCATTGTTGGCAACAGGATTGTCGTTTACCGCTTGGACCTGCATCGTAACTGTCGCGGTGCCTGTGGCGCCCGCTTGGTCACGAACAACATACGTGAAGGTTTCGGTACCATTGAAATTTGGTGCCGGTGTATAAATCAATCGCTTACTGTCCGAGGAAATCGATACGCTGCCACCTTTATCCGGACTTGAAACACTTTGCAGGCTGAGCACGGTGTTGGTGTTGGGAACAATCGTATCGTTTGCAAGTACGTCGATGGATGTGTTCGTTGAATCCTCATTGACGCTGAACGTATCGTTCACGGCGGTGAAGTTCTGAGCGACGGCAACCGACGCAGTCCCAAAAATAACGCGTGCAGCGGGTACAGCGGCATCTTCTTTGAAGATTGCAAAGCCACGACCTGCCGTCTCAGCCTCATTGATACTGAACAAGGCACTTCCGGCCGCTTTGGCCTTCATCCGTACAGTGATAAAATTCTGAGGGTTCCGCCCCGGGCCGACAGTAAGACTAGAGAACGCACCGACTTCGTCGATCAAACCTGCAGTCGTTGTCGTGGCCGTTTGTCCATTACCGAACAGCGGATCGTAGGTGATGGGGTTGGCCCCAACCAATTCGACCTTGGTCGAGTCATACACGATGTCCATGTACGCTGAAAAAACACCTTCGCCTGTCCCGGTCCCGCTGGTTCGCAAATCATTCAAAACGATCTTCAAGTCGAATTCTTGATTCAGCGAAAGGGTCGAGATGGCTTGTCCTGATGTGTTCTTCAGTTGCAAATCAATCGCAATCCTCGCCGTGTCCGCAACATTAATCGCCAGAGCTTGGGTGACAGAATTCCCAGCCACATCGACCAGACGAAGTGTGGCTGTTTGCGGGCCCAGTTGGGCGGCCGTCGGTGTCCAAGTGATCACGCCTGTCTGCTGATTGACCGTGAGCCCAGCAGGAGCGCTATCGAGCACATAACGCAATCCACTTCCTTCCTCAGGATGCACTAAATCAAAGACCAACTGCGAGTCAACATTGGCGCGGGTCGGGAGCTGATTGGCGGGAATTGCGGCAGGAGCGGTTGGGTCGTACGTCAGAACCAGGGCAGGAGATGCAGGCGATGTTTGACCATTCAACGTCTGAGTAGCGACCACCGAATATGTTCCGGCGCCCAATTGGGAGATCAGCGTTGTTGTGATTGTGGTGGAGGCGCCGGTAGCTACTGCTGTGCCCACAGTCTGGGTGCCAACTTTCAGGTTGACGGTTGCACCCACGGTCGTTCCATTGACTACCAGTTGCATGCTGGCGGTATTGGTGATGTTATCGCTGTCGCTGCTTCCAGAATCGGTGGTGGATGCCAAATCGATGGAGGTCGGAGCGACAACAGGAGCGGCGACATTGAACGTCAACTTCTGGTTGTCGCTAAACTCTCCGCTTGCGGAGGACGAAGCTGCTCGCACCCCAACGTTGATATCAAACGAACCGCTGAAGTTCTGGGGCGCCGTGACCGTCATCAAGCCAGTCGTGCTGTTGACATCGAACTGATAGGGAACACTTCCCGAACGCGTTCCACCATAGGCAACCGCATCTCCCTCTTTGTCCTGGGAACTCAACTGTATGGTAACTGTTTGCCCAGGAGCAATCGGTGGTACTGTGATGTCATTAAGGAATGGAGCACCATTGCTGGTATCTGCGCTTGCCGCAGCAACAAAAGTCGTCGAGAACGATTGCCCCGTGGAATTGGTGACGGTGACAGTGATCGTCGATGATCCAGTCGTACCGAGCGATTTGAGCCGGATCAAACCATTCCGTGTGTCATCGAAAATCTCCATCGACTTGATAATGACATCGTTGACCGGCTTGGAGGAATTGGTCTGGGTTCTCGAAATCGCCTGCCGAACGGCTTCGCCTTGGATCAATTGCCCGAAGATCGAGTGGTTGAAATCGAGGTGCCGCTGTGGACCTTCGGTGACAAAGAATTGCGAGTCGTTCGAATCGTCGACCGACTTCGCGTAGGAAAGCACTCCAGTGCGATTGTGTTGCAAATCGACGTCAAACTGATCATCGAAATCACCAAGATTCGATCCGCCACTACCGGTCCCCGTCGGATCCCCGCCTTGGATGACAAAATTGTCGATCACGCGATGGAATGTAACCTTGTTGGTTGCTGATTGGTTGTAAAAGCCCGTATTTACCAATTGCGAGAACTGATTGACAGGCCGAGGAGCTTCGTCTGCGAAAAGACGATACACCATCTCTCCATAGCCGTTGACGACCATTCGAACCGACTTTGGGTTCGAGATCAATTCCGCGCTTATGGCAGATGGGTTGCTACTGCTAACAGTGATGGTCAAAGGCCCGCCGTTTGGATCGTAGGTATCCACCGGAACATGCATCGGCGATTTAAAGGGTACGGTTTGGTTCGGGATCTCGACAATCCAAGGATTGCTCGACTGCGGAATCGCAACGCCGGCAAGAGTCGCGATTTGTTCGAGTGTCTTCAAACCAGTTGCTGTTTGGCCATTTGCAAATTTCCATGTCGGCAACGTCGTGATACCTTGCGCTGTACCCACGGAGTTGAACGAGCGGTCGGGATTGGTTACCTCGATGAAGGGGAGGTAGTTCGCTCCCTCTTGGAACAGTTGCCTTTGCTCCGTAGATACGGAATCCCAGTCCGCGCCGTATAGCTTGGCTCCCGCAGCGGTCAGAGCCTTCGCGAACCCGACCAAGTCGGCTGCATTTTCACCTTCGGCTTGGAGCCCGGCACCGCCGTTGGATTGGCTCACAAACCCCGTGGACTGCAAGACGGTCGGCGAGGAATTCACGAACGCACCGGCGGCCGAGGCTGCCGACGCAGAATCAAAAAAATCCGCCGCCATCAATTCGCGGCGTTCCAATGGCTCGAACCGAATCGAACGATTGGCTCTACTGTCCCGCGATTCCGCCAGTCCGTTGAGCACCTCTCGGATTATCCATCGTGCATTTTTTTTCAGATGCTTGCGATGCCCACGATTTCCCATTGCTTTTGCCTCAATTGGCCTCGTACGAGGAACTTACCGAACTCGAAAAGTGACATCACGGCCCTTTGTTGCCAAAGGCGTCTTTCCCGAAGATTTCACCGTGTTTTGAAGATTTCGCCGTGTTTTTAAGGTTAGTTGCACCTCCCGGACAACGCCCTTGCCCCGCCGACTGTTTCCGCCGTCTTGGGACTTGGACCTGCCAAGTTTGCGGGTTAATCCAGTAATTCCTCCTGGGTTCCCTTTGCGTGCTACCCATTCCCTCAGAGCGATTTGCGGACCAAAGCGACGATTCTCAACCTTGGACGGACGCGAATCCTCGGAAATTTGGATGTTTTTCCCCGCGCAAGAGTTCCACTCTAGGCTCTAAAGGTGGGGAAATGCTCGAAGTGAGCTAGCCAGACTCGACTTCGATTTGCATAATAGGCCCCTCTCATTAGTTCGAAAATGTTTTCCTAAGCCGAAGTTTAGATCTGCGATGGCCAAGAGTAAGAAGAAGAAAGAGACAACGTTCCTGGTTTGCCAAGAGACTGGCGACATCAATTATGTATTGCTTCGCAAACCTGGTGCAGAAAAGCTGCAACTCAAGAAGTACAGCCCCCGGTTGCGCCGGATTACATTGCACGTTGAAAAACGAAAGTAAGCCTGGCTCAACTTGAGACAGCACGGTCGCATCATGCGCCGCGATTTCGTGCCCGGCTCCCTCAATCCTCCTCGCTCATCTAGCTCCATGCCATGGAGCATTCCGAGGCAACCCACGAAATGGTTGCCTCATTTCGTTTCGTAATGGTAGCGAATCGCGGACTGGACACTCTGCTATCGGGACACTCTGCCATTGGGGGCATTCCAAGCAAGCTACCTGGGGGGCACAGCTTCCCTTGTGCACTACAGCATGCCTTCTTCTAGCCGAATCCCATGCGAGCTAGCGTCTCTTCACATGCGGACACTCCGTTCTCGGCAAACTTCGCTTAGCAAGCGCTAGGCGCTGGTGGGCATATTGCATCAACGGTTTGAAATGTTCGGCAATCAAAGTCC
>JBKCUW010000049.1:0-21135 GCA_046318275.1 Pirellula sp.
TCTTGGTCGACCATCATCCCGACAGCCCGACGCGAAGAAGCCATCGCTGGGGTGCTCTTGGGAGGCGCAACCGCGGAATCCCTCAGCCAAGTCCACCGCACCTTGGACCGAAAAACAGCTCTTAAACGTTTGCGACGGTCCAGAAAATTCCGACTCCCTCCGCGAGCGTGGCCAAACCACCGAACGCACACTCAACTCATGGCGATCCAGGCGGTATTACGCTCGCGCGCGAGTGTCGACGATTTTGCAGATGCGTTGCGCCATCGCTTGAAATGGTACCGTTTATCCCAACCGATCCGTTCAATCACTGCCTGGATCTACCGCACCGTTACTAAATCGAAGAATCGTTTGATCGCATCGTTTGGGAACGACCCCATGGCCCGCGCAAGTCTTTTGAGCGTTATGCTCCAAGGTCACAGCGATTCCGCACTCCGTTGGGTCCAACGATCAACCCTACTTTCGAGTCGCGATGACAACGTCTGCCAAACAGCAATGCTCGTTGCAATCGCTGCACAAAAGGCTCAGATGGATCGGACTCGCTATGCGATTTCGAATCAAGAGATCTTCCCGATGCTGATGGCAGCAATGAAGGATGAGAGTATCACTGCGCGTTTAAAGATGCTCGACGAGCTTCTCAAAAATCGTCGCTCACTGACCAAAGCTGCCGCAAATCTCGGATACCCAAATGGGCTTAATGGCAACATGATCGATAGCGCCTTGATCGCAATCTACGCATGGGCGAGAACCCCTGAGAGCTACGAACGCTGCATCACCCGGATTCTCCGGCTAGGTGGAAATACCGCCAATGCGGCCACTATCGCAGGTTGCTTATGTGGCATTCAGCATGGCGTTCCCGGTATCCCCGAGCGATGGTTAGAACGAGTTACCCTCTTTCCTAACGGTGCATCATGGGTCGAACGCTATGTCGAACGCATTCGCGACTGGCCTCATGGCTCTGAAGATATCCAAAAAGCATCCGCTCTACCAACGATGCCTATCCGCCAATTGATACGAAATGCCTTAATGCGTATCTACCGTATCAGGCTTATTGCAACCCACCTCGCCAAGCGACTATTCATGAGATAAAGCCAAAAAGCATGAATCGGCTTCAATAACCAGCCAGCACATCCGTAGGCGATTTATCGCAAATAAAACGGGACGGGTGGAAGAAACGCATGCTGCAGCAGGATGCTCGCTGCTCCTTCCCAAAGCGCAAATTTTGCAAGGTACAAAAAACCCACGTAGATGGCGATGGAACCGACCATCGGTACCCAAGCGATCCAACGCCAAAACCAATGAACCGATTGGGTTCTCTTGAGACTGCGTCGAAGCGCCCAACCAGCCAGAAGCTTCGTTGGGAACATGAAGAGCACGAAAAACAGAGCAAGCCCCCACCGAAGCTGGGATGGAATCGACTCGATCCTCAGCGGGTAGAGGGGAATGGAAAGGAGTGCTAGCACCACCGTCGCTATGCAGAAGGCCCAAGGTGCCCGCCGAAACGCACTCCGAATCGCCGCACCATCCAATATCGCTCGCAACTTGCCTTGGTTGACCATATGGATTTGAAGGAATGGCAGTTTTTGTAGAACCCACCACATGCTGATCGCACCGACGAGCCCCATCAAACCAAGAACTCCCTCCGGATTGGAACCGTCGCTGGGCGTGCCGGTACCTCCATTGAGGGCGACGATAATCAAGACGGCAGGAATCAACAACCAAAACAACGCACCGATCGATGCATAGAATCCGATCTTCATCAGATAAGCAATCCGGAGCGAGACCACCAAATCCCACAACCGATCTTCGAGTTGTCGCCATGCATCGGGTCGAAAGACGGTCTTCAAAAACCGCTTCGGTGCCGGCCACAAAAAGTGATACCAGCGGCCCCCACGGAATAGGGCCCAACCCGACCACACTACCCATAAAAACGCCAACACCCTCGCGCTTACCCGAATCCGCAGTGCGAACGCAGATCCTGGATCCATGAGTTCGGCGCTGTAACCCCAGTCGGCAACCAGCCAAACCGGCAACCATGAAAGGGCAAGAAAAAACCCGCTTAGGACAATCTTCCTCGCGGTTTCACTCCCTGGAAAACAAGAACGAAGTGGCAACCCTCGGGAGATTCGACTGGCCGACTCCAGCATGTAACCTAGACTTGCAAATTGAAGGATTGGGACGGTCGCGACCACGCTTAGGAGCAGAACCAGGCAGCAAGCCCGCACCGACACCCGCCAAACCCTTCGAAAAACGGCCAGAATACTAGCCAAAAATCGCAATACCATCCCGCTCCCCAAGTTTGGAATCCGGATCCCCCGGACAATGCCGCACTGCTCTCGACCCTGCCTGCTCTCGACCCTGCCTGCCCTCGACCCTCCAGAAAATCCAACCTACTGACCCGTCCCTGTTATCCCCCAGAATTCGTCACCCGGCATCCGATCTTTCAGGCCCAAGGAGCAAATGTGCCAGGAATCGGCAATTTATTTGCAACTATGCGGCCGGCAAGTAGTATAAAACCCAATCGTTAGGGCTATCCCGAAGTTTTTACGGACCAATGAACTTATGCAACTCAGATTCACCACTTTGACCGGTTTCGCACTCGCCGCCTTCGCGGCTATCCCATCCTTTGCTCAAGACCCATTGGATGAGATGTACGGCCGAGCGATCCATGAGTACTACCGCGGGGACGTAACCAAGGCTGAACAAATCCTCAACGATGTCATCGCTGCAGGAAGCGTCGATCCTCGCGCGTATTACTTCCGTGGCTTGTGCCAAGCAGCAATCTCCGGAAGCCCAGATGCAGGACAATCCGATTTTGAACAAGCGGCTCAATTGGAGATTGATGGAAAGAAGGTCGTGAACGTCGGCAAAGCACTTGAACGCGTTCAGGGTTCGGCCCGATGCCATATCGAAAGCATTCGTCGCAAGGCTCGCCTGGCGTCTCGAAGCAAATACCTGGAAATGCAGAAGATGCGGTACGACGAGTCCCTCCGCTCCGGCTCGGTCGTAGTACCTCCTCGCGCTCCAGACGTGGCACCAGCCCCAGTCCCAGGCGCAAACGATCCATTCAAGGACAACTCGGAATTGAACAAGGGAGCGCCTGTTCCGATGCCGGAAGAAGCAAAGAAGGCTCCAGCGCCTAGCGACGATCCGTTCTCGGGCGATGCTCCGAAACCAGGAAACGACGCTCCCGCTGCAGACGATCCATTCGGAGGGAATAACAACCCTCCTCCTGCCAGCGATGATCCGTTCGGCAACTAGGTTTACCGAGTTACCTTAACTATCCCACTCGGAGCCATCATTCCTCCAACGGAGGAAACCATGGCTTTCGTGAGGGAATGAAAAAGGCCTGCCCAGGCCCAACATCTACAAAACGCCTTCGTCCACAGCAGCACTGCGAAAACGACCGGCTCCAAAACTCTCCAAGGCCAAGCGAGTACACGGTATTCGCTTGGCCTTTTTCGCTGGGCCTTATTCTAGAGTCGCGGTTTTACGGCGAATCCAGCGACCATGACCGGACGACCATGACCGGACGTGATCCCGCAAGCGAATGCTTGTGCGCGGCGAATTTGCAAAGGCGACTTTGCACAGGCGAATTTGCATGAGGGAACATCCACGGGGGTAAAGGTGGCTTTTATAGGGGGGATAACGGGCTGAAAAGCACTTCCGCGATCGGGCACCTGAACTTACGATTACGCCCAATAATTCCCCAGGTGAGGGCCCCGTGACCATTGAAATCTCAGAGACTGCAAAAGAAGAGGACCTTTGCCAAGTCCTCGGCTATCTGAACTTCTCGTCAGGAAAGCCCGATGCAAAGTTCCTGGGAGCCATGAACCGCCTCTATCAGCAGGTTCTCGCTGGGCTTCCCGGTCAAGCTACCCCGTATGCCGGTCTCCCTCCTTGGTTGGTTATCCAGCAGTGGCTGCAAGACCGACTGGATCGGCTTCGCGAAGAGAAACCCATCTTTCGCGAAAGCGAACAAGCGAGCCACGTGCTGCAGTTGGTCCGATTGTCTCTTCTCCCCGATTATCTGGACTACCATAGCGATCTATTATTCCATCAAGAACCCGAAGGGCTGTTCAATGGGTTGTTTCTCGGTCGCGCGATCGAAGCGGTACTTCGACAAGGCCCACCGTGGAATGAGATCGACCGCGTGGTGTCGGGAGCCATCGATAACCTCAACGACTATGTAGGCTATCGACCCGTGGCCGTTCTCGAAGGTCGACGCTTGGAACCCTACCCACACGAATGGCTACGCCCGATCCCGCTCTACATCAAAGATGTCGGAGTCGCGTACGGTCCTTATCATGAATTGATCGATCGCGCCCTGAACATTCTAAGGAATACATCCCCTCAAATCCTGCGCGACGCTCAATACGACCCCGATCATCTCGATGAACTCGCCCTCGATCCGCGCGCCTACGATTTCGATCATCCCGTCAACAAACGACCGAACTATTATTTTGGGCTTTGGGATCCTCACTGGATGGATGGGTCGGGCTATTACCGACGGTTTGTACTGCAGCAAGTGACCGTCGATGCCTTGCTCTCTCGCGTGAAGAACAGCAGGGACCTACCCTACGATCAAGTCCTCACCGAAGCGGCTGCGGTCCTGGCGGGGACCATGCTGATGGCGTCCGGTATCTCCGGTGGAAGCGCCAACGCATTTTCTTCCAATACAACCTTGGTAGGACTCCTCGGACATATCGCAAACTATCGCGACGCTTTCTACGCGGAGTTTTTGGAATCGATCGATGGTCCTCATCGCGAACGCTTGGAACAGGAAGCATCGATTCGACGTCAACCTCTGGGCGGAGCCAGGCAGGAACTCAATACCACCCTTGCCCGGCTGAGAGCCGCTCAAGTCGAACGGGTGCAAGTGGCGCGTATTTTCGCTCGCATGGGAAACGCGACGGCTGCCAAGGATGAATCGGATGATGTTCAAGTCCCCTCAGCTCGAATCTTGTGCCGGATCGATTGCTTGCTCACCATCGGAAATCAACTTCTGCGACGCGGTGAACTGACCAAGGCATCCGAAATCCCCGAACAGATCTTCGACTTGATCCAGCGCGGTATCGAATGCGGGGCCTTAGTGGATCCGTGGAACATTCTCGGTTTCGCCGGCAATTTCCCTCGGTTCATCGGCTCCGACTCTACCGTCCTCGATGAACGTGTGGGCGAACTCGTCCAAATCATGGAGCAAACATTCTCGCTCCTATCCCGATTGTGGCGCGAAGCGGCTGCGCGCGACGACGACGATCTTTGCAAAAGCACTGAAGCTCGATTTCGAAGCATCGCCAACTGGTGGCGAAAATACGCTGCTCATGAAGTAAGCGATGTGCATGCGACCGACCCCCAAGTCTCGCTAGAGTCATCTCAGTTGGTAGCAAGAGCACTCAGGCTTTGGAATCGCGGTGGAGCCGCAGCAGGAGACCTAAAGTTTTGGGCACCCCACGCTGAGATCTTTGACTCCCCCAAGGCCTACGCATTGGTGATCGAAGCCCTTCTCGATCGGGGTGATTTCGTCAGCTGCATGGCGCTGCTCGTGCATTGGTTGAGCCAAGCTACCCATGTGGGACTGCAAAGCGGCAACACGTCCTATTCGGACTTGGCTCGCATGTGGCTTGAAAAACTATTCGAACACGCAGCCCAGCAAGAAAGCAACACCGAGAAACTAGTACAAGATTGGGCGCTCGTCGAAAAGTTTTTTGACTACCTGGAAGCTAACGGTGAATCGTTCTGGCTCGTTCCCGAATTTCAATTGGGCACCAAACGACGTCCTCCGCGACGCGAGCGAGGTTCCGAACCAACAGGTCCCAACTCGCCAGAGAACGATGCGGAACCTGCCGACGATGAAGGTGTTGAAAAACTGTTTGGAGCTGCGTACGAAGGTGTCACCTACGAAGATAGCACCGATGATGGGGTCGAAGGCCCGATCTTCGAACAGGACGAAGGAACAAACGAAGAACTTTCTGCAGAGTCCAAGCGGATCGGAGAACACCTCACTTTTTTGGCGGCCCTTGGGCAAATGTGGAAATTGGTGGCCCAATCCACATTGACACTTGAGACCTCTCAAGAATGTCCGAAATTGCAGCAACAGAAAAAGAAGGCTCTTTCGGCGATCCATCGGTGGACCGAGCAATCGCTGGTCAATCGCAATGGCCTAATCCAGTTGCTCGACCAAGTCCGCGAGTTCTCGATTGCGAGAGGCGGTACCGACACCGATTCGATGACGCGGTATGACCGACAACGGGTCATCAAAGAGTCCTTAATGGAACGGGTTTTGTCAGCGGCAGTCGAGACCTCGGATGCAGGACGCATGCTGCTAGGTTCCCTCCTCGCCCACTGCGACGACCGTGAATCCGTGCAATCCCTTTTGGATTCATTACCTCGCGACGAACTGCTCGCTGTGGAACTCTACGGGGATTTGATGGCGTCCCGACGCGAGGCTGTTGACGGATCCTTCGTTCGATTCCTTTCCGCGATTCGCAATGAACGCCTGTTGTACGTTTCGTTGGCACGCGGAGGGGACCCCCGCGATATCTTGGTAGCTCGAGTGCGACGACGGACGTTGACCCACTTGTTAACATGGTTGCCACGTCAAGGCTTCTACCATCACGCTTGCCGCATCGTCGATACCGCTCGGCATATGGAACACCAGCACCCGGTAGGCCACGGAGCAGTTACCGAGTTTGACGATCTCTTTCAGAACGCTTTTAAATCTCTGGTCCGGGGACTCATCCGAAACGCCTACCAATGGCAAACAGAGTCCAATCCAACCGGGCGAAAACGTCTGGGATTTCGCTCGCAAGAATCATCGGTACCGATCGATCTCAACGCGATGAAGCGATTGGAACTAGATGAGATCGTCGACTTGAATCCACCCGAGCCCGAAAGCGATTTGCTCGTTCCGATGCTCGAGCAATTGACCGAGGTTCTTTTGGGAAGCTGGCTCTCGCACTCCAGAACACTTCGGCTCAGCATTCTAGAAACCGTCGAAGGCACCGCCACATGGAGCCAACTCGCGACCTTCATTCAGAAATATGGAAAGGGGCTTTTCACCCAAGGCTTCCTGCGATTATCCAACGTCCGAGCAATCCTGCACCAAGGTGTTGGAAATTGGTTGGAGAACGCCATCATCAACCAAGACAGCGATGAAATCCGACCACTTCTCGAAGCTATCGAAGACGGGGAGATCAGTATCGAGGAGTCCCAACGTTGGCTCGCTGTGGTCTTCGAAGCGGTGATCGACCATTTCACCGAATACAAAGACTACAACAGCACCACTACCCAATCCGACCGAGGCGAGATGCTGTACATGCTTCTCGACTTCCTTCGTTTACGTGTTCGCTACGATCGAGTCTGTTGGAATCTGAAACCCGTTTTCTGGGCACACGAAGTGCTCGTCCATAATGGTTGCCAACAATCAGCCCAACAATGGCGACGAGCCCTCGCCGAACGTGTATCGCGCGAAGCCGATCAGTATTTGGAGAAACTCTCAAAGCTTCAAGAAGCCTACGCGATGAAAATGCCAACCGTCGCAGATCGACTCAACGAACGGTTTATGAAACCGATGACGATCGATCGTATGCGAGCATTGATTCGCCCGGCCATGCGTCAGCTGCGATCGAACGACTCCGAAGAAAGCCGCGCCTTTGACTTGCTCGTCCAAGAAGCCCATCTCATGATGCGGGAACCCACCGGAGTAGGTTTAGAGATCCCTGCGTGGTTGGTGATGCTCGAGGAAGAGGTCGACAGAGTCTTGCACCATCACCTCCAGGTCCCTCAGATGCAGCGTTTGGAAAAAGCGGTGCCATTGGTGCTGGTCTCCCAAGCGGAGATCCAGCAACAGTTCAAAGACGCTCATCACCCAAGCCGAAGTTTACGCGGCCCCAATGAGAAATCGTCCTAGTATCTTCTTCGCTGCGGCTGCTATTTAGCGAGCCGCTCCAAAAAATGCATGCTGGATTGCCGATAGCATTCCTTCAAAGCGATTCTTCGAACGCGTTTATCGGCGAGCAAGATCTGAAACCTCCGACGGGGTGCGGGGTCGCGCCGCCGTGTTGGATCGGGAATCAACAAGTAGATCCTTCGATCCCGAAAGAGCCTCGAGTCGCTGCTTGTGATCGATATAGTTCATGATCGCAACACGTACATCCACGGGCAGGGGAGACAGTTTGGATAGATGGTATCCTGTGCCAGATCTATAGACCAATGCATCGAACCAACCCTGAGGAATCTCCGGTTCGTAAATATCAAGCTTTGCCCCCAACTTGTGAAAGGGTGTTGGGTAGCTACGTTGCTCGATCATGCGAGCGTAGGACTTTGCGTAAATCGCCAAATTCGATTGTTGCTTGATGTAATCTGCTGCAATTCGTGCTGCCGCGTCATCGCGGTCTTGGAATATAGCGACCACGAACGGTTGGCTTGTTAGCACGGACGTCTTGCGGGAGCTTGCCGACTCAAACCCAACTGCATCGATGGTTACGTCGAGCAGATCCGCACGCCACGATTCGGGAACCTCGAAGACAACTCGGAAAGGACGTGTTCCTTCAAGCGTGGTTTGGCTGGACTGATGCATTTTGAAATAGACACCTCGCTGCCTAGCCAGTGTTCCTGCCGCAGTCAAAGTTTCCATCGCTGGTTTCTTAGCGAAATGAACGGTTTGGTGCCCAGTATCTGCTTGGTAAGCAAATCCGGAAGCGTTGCCAATCATCGGATACCCCGCTACTCCTTGAATGCCCATCTCTCGCATGCGATCTTCCTCCAACGAAATCTGCATAGGGCCGAATACATCCGTTTGCAGTTCGGTACGGGGAGAGAAATCAGCAACCAGAACATCATCGTGGCGGCTCATCACGCGAATCATCGTCTCAGTAACGCGAGCGGTAGAACCAGGTTGGAATAATGCCGACGATTCCAACTGCACCTCGACAAACCTAGAGTTTGGAAGTCGCGACAACAATCCATACTGGGACGCATCGCGAGCCGGAGCCATCGCATTGACATCAAATGCAACTTGCGAAAGACCAGTTGCTGGGAACAGCAACATCATAACCAGACCGACTGGAGCCATCGAACTCCGAATCGCTAAATCACGTCCAAACCCACCGCGGTAAAAACGCGAGAATACATAACAACAGAGTATGGTCAACATCATGTTTATCGGACTCCTCAGCAATCCCCAAAAACCGATGGGACCTCGGCTTTGGGATTTCGAATCGAAACCGGGATACGTGTACCCGAACCATCCGCCCCTGTGCATGGTTCACGGCTCAATCCTTGCATTATCGATGGCTTGTTTTTCGCGCTCGTCGCATCATCCAAGTCGAAAGCACAACGCAAATAGCATGCCAGTTGGAATGCTGCTATTTACAAATTGGGATTGCGGCGAACTGCGATCTATTACAGCCATAGTTCCATCATGGAAAGAAGACTCCTTCGAAGGCTTCTTACAAGCCCGTCGACACTGCGAGCCTAACCGAAAGTCCTGAATACCGCAGTTAAAACCGATGCGGCTAAAGGTTTTCGGATCGTCTCTAAACCGAATCTACGGTTCCCGACGAGTGCATGAATGACAGCAATGCGTTACTCTAGACTCGTCGGTTTTGTAAAGAGGTTCTATTGCTTTGTAATCCTAACAATGAACTTGCAAGAGGCAAGTTTTATAAAACCGGATCCGCGGATCTCAGCTGGGAACCCGCAGATCGATCTCATCAAAACTGTAGACGGTCGGCCGATCGTAGTCGCGGGGCAACGGGGCGTTGTTGGGGCGAACGCAGGTGATAACTTGCAGGCCGGCCGCGGTCGCGGCATCCACTTCGGGCACCACATCGGTCAGAAAAACGATATCTGCGGGACGGATCTCAACCTCTTCAGCGATTCGAGTATAGCTACTCGCCTCCCGCTTGGATCCGATGGTGGTGTCAAAGTGCTCGGAAAACAATGGAGTCAAGTCACCTTGGGTTGTATGTCCGAAGAAGAGTTTTTGGGCGAGGATACTCCCGGAGGAATAGATCTTGAGATCGACCCCATCCTGCTTCCATCGCTGTAGTGAGGGGAGGACATCGGCAAAGATTTCCGCCCGCAACGCACCAGAGCGAAAACCGGATTCCCAGATAAGCCCTTGCAACGCCTTCAGCCCCGTGGTCTTGCTGTCCGCATCCATCAATCGATGCACATGCGAGGCAACATCCGCGATCGGTTGTCCCGCATCCGACTCCAAGGTTGCGATCGCTTGCTGCACGCTCGGCGAACCCTGAGACCGGCTCAAGAATGATTCCAACTGCGCTCGAACAAAAGGGAACATCACGTCGTAGACGAAACGAATGTCGGCTACAGTTCCCTCGATGTCCAGCAGCGCGCATCGCGCGATGACTGGAACAAGACGATCATGCATGGGGTGATGCCCGTTACTTCTAGGTCCCAAAATTGGCAGGATTCAATTACGTCCGAAGAATCGGGTCTGCGGATGGCTCTTTCGCGAGAAACTTTGGACCAAAGCACATCGGGCTGTAATTCCCATGGACTCCGGTCTCCACATAGTGGGGAGTCCAACCCGACGTGTCCTCAAAGAATCGGATGCATCGGATGCGTCGGTCATCGCAAAGATTAAACCAATGCTTCATGCCGCAAGGAACATTGATCATGTCACCAGTTTCAACGGTCACACTGAAGACAGGTCCATTTTCTGGGTGAAGATGAAAGACGCCTCGCCCCTCGACCGTGAATCGGACTTCGTCTTCCGAATGCGTATGCTCCTTGTCAAACTTAGCGAGCATCGCATCGAGGTTCGGAGTGTTCGGATTGACGTTGATCACATCGGCTGTAACAAACCCACCGGCAGCTTTTACCTTGTCAATTTCCGGAGCATACTCCGCCAAGATCTCCGCATCGGTAGCGCTTGGTTTGAGCCTACCTTCAACTTCCCAGCGCTCATACCAGATTCCGAACGGCTTCAGGAATGCCAGGATCTCGTCGGTCTGGGTCAGATTACGATTTTGGTCGGGAATGTGAACTGTTGCCATGATGGTCGCTGGGGGAGGAAGTTACTCAGTTTTGAGCGTACGGGAAAGGACTATTCGGTACACAGTGTCACGGTTTGCGGTATCACTGCGTCACTTAATAAGTGGGGCGCTTAATACTAGGGGCACCTAACAAGCGCGCCGTCATATTCCATGGTTGCCGCATTTGAACATACGAGGATACACGACGATCGGTGTAATTGTTACTCGTCTTTTGGCTTATCGGCCTTCGATTCCTCTTCGCCTGACACCTTCACAGCATCGTCGGCTGGTTGCTTTGCCTCATCCCCTTTGCTTTCAGCGCCGCTTCCGCCACCAGCACCAGGACGGCTCAAGCCCGCGTAGGGATCGGTTGATTTGCCGGGAGGCGGAACCGCATCGGTTCGGGTCCCCACGATATTCTTGCTCCGCGCCTTCGCTTCTTCCTCAGCGTGGTAGATCTGGATGAGCAGGTTTGGAACGATGAAGTACGCGGCCGTCGCGGCCAGGGCCAATGGAACCAGATACATCAGCGGGCCGCGAAGCGGAGATTTGGTGGGAACCGGTTTGACATTTGTGACGTTGGTGCTGTTGGAATCGTTGGACATGACTGCCTGCCTGAAAATGAAGGTGAGAGAATGAGGGTAAAAGGAAGAGATTTCGCGGAAGCTCACGATATCGTGGCCGAAAGGGCATTGCAAGAATCCAAAACAGGCTTTTGGCGGGAGAGCCTGCCAGAAGTTCAGCCCGTATGCTCGGCCCCTAAACTCACGCCGAGGCCCCGCCGGAATGCCCCGTAGAAAGTGTCGGGTTTCTAGCCGCTTTCGCTCTGCGGAAAACGGGTTGGGTGAGATATCCTAGAGGGACCCGGAGTGGATTTGGGAAGTTGGACGGGCTGCTCAATTTTGCTGGCAGGTTTGATGACAGGTTCGACACTAGGAGCGAGGCCACTCACAGCCCCCAATCATCCATCGCCGAATCGTTCCGTTCAGGGAAAACTCGCCTTAGACATCCATGACATCCAAAACCATCACGGTCCCAACATCGATTCCGTTCCCAGCCCGTCAGCTGGCAAGCGTGCTGCAGAATCTGCTTGCAATCCCGGCAAGCCATAGCATTTGGTTGATAGAAAACGGTTGCGTCGTGGTCAATCACCGCATGGCGAGGCGGCCCCAACAAAGAGTCGAACCCGGGGACCAAATCGAACTCGACTGGATCCCGATGCCCGTCGCCGCCCCCCCGAAGAACAAGAAAACGTCGTCGCGTGGTCCCATCGAGTTTCTGTACGACGACCCATACCTATGTGTGGTGAACAAACCCGCCAACCTATTGACGGTACCGACACGTTACGGGGAAGGGCAAACGTTGCTCTCGCGAGTCGAACGGCGACTTAAGGACTCCGACCCGAAGGCGCAAGCGTACTGCGTTCATCGTTTGGATCGCGATGTCTCCGGAGTGCTCCTGATCGCAAAAAGCCTTGAGGTTGCCGAAGCCATCCGAGGTCAATTTGCCGAACGCAAACCCGAGCGGCAGTACGTTGCGATCATCTCCGGTCACATGGAACCCCGCGAAGGGACCATTCGCAGCTACCTTGCAACCGACAGCGACCTGAATCGGTTCAGCGTCAACGACCCGACGAAGGGAGAGTTGGCGGTCACTCATTATCGGACACGTACCGAGTGGAAGGACGCATCGCTCGTCGAAGTCCATTTAGAAACAGGTCGGCGGAATCAGATTCGAGTCCATCTCGCGGAGCAAGGCCATCCGATCTTAGGGGATCCTCGCTACAGATCCGAACAAGCTACCCACTGGGCTTGGCCACATCGGCGCATCGCACTCCATGGAGAAACGTTGGGGATCACCCACCCGGAAACCGGGGAACCGATGAAGTTCCAATCGCCATGGCCGCAAGAGTTTCGTGATTTCCAACGGTCGGTCACCCGCAACATGTCCACCAAACATACAAACAAACACGATTCCAAGCTTCGCGATAACCCGTAGCGACAGGCCCCGATTTCCTCCCCAAGCCCCTTTCCTCCGCAACCACCGATGGCAACTCTATCGTCGCTTCTGGGTTACTGTACCAATGTCCACGCAGGTACCGATGTCGATCATGTTCTAAACAACCTTCGCGCGTGCGCTTTGGCCGTCCGCGAAGAGTTGAGGGCCGATTCGCTCGGGATCGGGTTGTGGTTCTCCGAGAGCGCAGCGGTCGAAGCTCTCCGCGCAGGTTCGCTCCAGCGCATCCGTGAACAGTTGCACGAAATGCGGTTGATCCCCTATACCTTCAACGGTTTCCCTCAAGGAGATTTTCACTCGGCGGTTGTCAAGCATCGGGTTTATCAGCCGACATGGTGGGAAAATGCTCGCGCGGGATACACTCGCAACCTCATCCAACTGATCGACCATCTCCTTCCCCCGGGGATGAACGGTTCGATCTCGACACTACCAATCGCATGGGGAACTCCCGCGCCGACCGAGGAACAATTGGTGCAGTCGGCTACACATCTAGCCGAGATCGCCATCGACCTGAATCGATTGTTCGAATCCACGGGCCGAACCATCGTAATCGCGATCGAGCCAGAACCTGGCTGTGCACTGACCGACACAGCGTCGCTGCGTCATTTTTTTGATGACTACCTTTCCGCACCGCGACTTCCAGAGTCCACGGCCTCCATCGTACGAAAGCACATCACCATGTGCCACGATATTTGTCACGCAGCGGTGATGGCTGAGGATCAAGCCTACGAATTGCGAACCAACCACGAGCATGGGATCCGAGTAGGTAAAGTCCAGGTTTCCTCAGCCATCGCTGTCGAATGGGATCTGCTCAGTGCCGAGGAACGCATCCAAACCCTCCAGCAACTCTCCCAATTTGCAGAAGACCGGTACTTGCACCAAACCATGGTGATAGCCTCAGACGGAACCAAGCAACTGCATGAAGATTTGCCCAAAGTCCTGAAGGATCCAACGCTGCAGCACGGACAATGGCGGATCCACTTTCACGTGCCGATCTATCTCGATGGCTGGGGCCATCTCAAAACCACACAGCATGAGATTCTGAAGTGGATCGAGATTAATAAATCATCTCAGCTACAAGCCAAAGATAGCAGCCAACCAAACGGGTCTGCCCAGTGGCACTATCCCCATTGCGAAGTAGAGACCTATGCGTGGGGAGTACTTCCAGAAGCGCTCAGAGTTCCCTCGCTACATCATGGAATCGCGAGCGAACTAAAGTGGCTTCGCGATTCCATGATTTGACCATGACTTGAGCAGACCAGCGACTCGTCCTGGGTACCTAAGATCGAAAAACTATTCCGCGATCCAAACCATCGCGGATCGGTACGTCAACTCCACATGGCGATTGGCAGGTGCAACTGGACCGTCAAGGTCAGGATACACATCCTTCGGCGATTCCTTGGACGTGTCGATGAACTGACGCCATCGAAGTCCTCGGGATGCAGGAGGGAACAAGAACGTTTTCGGTTCGGGCGTTCCGTTGAACATGATCAGGATGTCTCGTCCGAATCCATCTGGATCATCCGCAGTGGATGGTTTACCTAGCCAGCAAACCAGCGTCCCATCCGGAGCATCCCAATGGATCGGCTTGCCCGTCGATTCAAACCAGCTTACATCGGGCACGCCTCGTTGGTCCTGAGGGCGACCGGTCAAAAACTGGTCGCGACGCAACGATGGTTGCATGCGCCGAAACTCGATCAAGGCTTGGGTGAAACGAAGCATATCTGGGTGCTGGTCCAAGTTCGACCAATTGAACCACGAGATCTCGTTGTTCTGGCAATAGGCATTGTTGTTGCCCCGTTGCGTACGGCGGACTTCGTCCCCCATGACCAGCATCGGGACGCCTTGGCTCAGCAACAAACTCGTCAGCATGTTCTTTAGCTGGCGAACGCGGATCTGTTCCACTGCCTTCTTCTTCGTAGGACCCTCAACACCATAATTGTCGCTATGGTTATTGTTGTCTCCGTCGCGATTGCCCTCACCATTCGCCTCATTGTGCTTGTCTTTATAGCTGACCATATCGTTCAGCGTGAAGCCATCGTGCGATGAAATGAAGTTGATGCTGCAATAGGGGGCTCGGCCCGCGTGCTCGTACAAATCCGAGGATCCGCTCAACCGAGTGGCCATAGCTCCTACCATGCCGCTATCCCCTCGCCAATACCGACGAACATCGTCTCGGTATCGACCATTCCATTCTGCCCAGCGAAGATCACCGAACGAGCCCACTTGGTAGGCACCGGCTGCATCCCACGCTTCAGCGATGATCTTCGTATCTGCCAGCATGGGGTCTTCGGCAATCAATTCCACCAATGGTGGATTGGGAATGAGATTCCCGTATCGGTCGCGCGATAGGATGCTAGCCAGATCAAACCGGAACCCGTCGACATGATAGTTGTGAACCCAATGTCGCAAGCAATGGAAAATCAATTCGCGGCAAACGGGATGATTGCCATTGAACGTATTACCGCAGCCCGAGTAGTTGCTGTAGTGAGCGCCACCCGAGTTCAGAATGTAATAGACTTGGTTCTCCAGTCCCTTGAACGATAGGACTGGTCCGCGTTCGTTCCCTTCGCAGGTATGGTTGAATACCACATCGAGGATGACTTCGATGCCCGCTTGGTGGAGCGCCTTGACCATTTGCTTGAACTCGTTGACTTGGGCTCCCGGTGCCTTCGAAGATGCGTACCCGCGGTGCGGCGAGAAAAAGGCCATCGGATCGTAGCCCCAGTAGTTGGGCCGTTCGGGCGAGTTGCCGTGGATATCGAGGATGGGGAACTCGTGGACCGGCATCAGTTCCACCGCCGTTACCCCAAGACTCTTCAGGTAAGGGATCTTTTCAATCACCCCGAGATAGGTTCCGGGATGTTCCACTCCACTGGTCTTGCTCTGCGTGAAGCCTCGTACGTGCATCTCGTAGATGATCGAATCGCTCATGGGGCGTCGGATGTGCCGATCCCCCTCCCAATCGAACGTATCATCCACCAACACACACTTCGGGGGCCGTATGACGCCGTCGGTGGTATGCTGGAAGCAACCAGCAAGTGCTTTGGCGTACGGATCGATCAATCGGGCGTTCCCATCGAACCACTGCCCTGACTCGGGATCGAACGGCCCATTGGCCTGGAAGTGATAGAGTTGTCCAGGTTTGATTCCGTGCAAATGAATGCTCCAGACATCACCCCAGCGATCGTGATTGCGATCGAACTCGATGACCTCGGCCGGCTCACGGTCCTCGACGTCTTTGTATAGAAGCAGCCGCATCGCCGTTGCAGACCGGCTGAACACGGTAAATTGGGCGCCGCGTTCCGTAACGGACGCACCGTAAGGTAGGCGGTAGGTAAATTGAAGATCAGGGAGCGGATGCCGCATGAGCATAAATCGCGCAAAGTCCTTTCCAGCGAGGGGGTATTTGGCTTACGAGCAAACCAAACTTAGCACGCTGAATTTCATCTACTGAAATCCAAGTCGCTGGAAAGGGGGTGAATTGGTACCTAGGCGTTCGGGATAGTTTGCCTAGTGAAACTAGAGCAGCACTGGCAAACCTTGCGATTTGATCCGTTGCCACCATCTTACTGCGAGCCCAAGCTTCAGCGACAACCGATTTGCTTGCCTGTCCGCTTTTCGAGCCGCTATTCCTCAAGCTAATCCTAGCGCGACAACCGCAGGTATTTCAAGGTTGGAACCCAAGGGACCTCGTGACGGTACCTCCCAAACTCCATCCCCTGCATCACGCAACCGCTACAATCGACGAGAACTCGCCGATCCGGTACGTCGATAGTCCGTGCCGTCGGAGTGCGCCATTGGATTTCGCCGTTGAACTCCGCCGTTGGATTCATCGGCGCTTTTTGGTTGCGAAGACTTGCCAATGTCTTTGAGCTGAACGATCATTTTTGAAACCTGCGTGATTCCTCCGTCGAGGGATTGCGCCAACGGTGCTTCCCTCCCATGTTCCATTCAAGAATAAGAACCACTTCCATGAGATCCTATCGCAGTTCGCTCGCCAACCGTCCAAAGCGAAATACATTCTGCCTAGCGTTTGGTTTGTCGCTCGGGTGTGCTGGTTTTGCAGGGGCAATTGCGACGACGGGCACAGGGCAGCTGGTGTTCGCGCAAGACAGTTCGCAGAAGGGGGTCGCATCCAATGCTGACGCGATCGCGGCGATCAAGAAGATGGTCGGGGTTGCCGTCCAAGAAAAAGATGGCGAATTGATCGCAGTCGATTTTAGAAAATGCGGTGACAACTGGATCGATACCTATCCGCGCGTTTTGGAAATACCCTCGGTGCAAACCGTTTCGGTCAGCGGACCACTTGCCACCCACGAACGAATCGTGGCTCTCGGGAAACTTCCAAATTTGAAGGCCTTGCGATTGGAGCAGGCCGCCATCACGGACGAAACCATCGCCGAGGTGTCGAAATTTCCAAAGATCGACGACGTCAATTTAGATCGTTGCCCCGTCACCGACGAGTGCTTGAAGAGCCTTGGAAAATCCCCCAACATCAAGCGGATCCGAGCGCCTCGCACCAAGCTCTCCGATAAAGGACTTGAGTATCTCAAAGACACGGTGCAGTTGGAGCTTCTCGACCTTTCTGATTGCAATCAGATCAGCGACGCAGGGCTGGCCCACCTAAAGGGGCTGACCAAATTGCGAAATCTAAGCTTGTGGGGGCCTCGGATCACCGATGATGGGATGCCCAACCTAGCCGGCATGACCAATATGGTTGCGATCTCTTTCCAAGACTGCGGTGTGACGGACGCTAGTTTTCAGAACCTTGCGGGCATGACCAAACTCAAGGAATTCGACATCTTTCGAACCCGCGTCGGCAATGATGCCTTAGCCGCCATCGCGGGGGCAAAGGACATGTCCAAAATGAAGCTTCGAGACTGCGCGATCACAACCAAGGGTCTCGTCGAACATATCGGCAAATTTCCGAATGTAACGGTACTCGATATCAGCGAGACATCGATCAAGGATGCTGCGATGGTGGAGATCGGTAAATTGCCCAAACTCGAGGACCTCAACCTTTGGCATACGCGTGTCACCGATCAAGGTGTTGGGGCGTTGGTGAATTGCAAACTCAAAAAACTAAACTTGGACGACACCAATGTTGGCGATGGTTGCATCGAGTCGATCTCAAAGATCAGTACCCTCGAGTTTCTCCATCTCGGCAAAACGGCTGTCACCGACGAAGGAATCCAAGGCTTAGCGAAACTGACCAACTTGAAGGATTTGATCCTGACCAATACGACACTGAGCAAAAAGGGTGTCGCGGAACTTCAGGCAAAGCTACCCAAGACGAACATAAAGTACTGATCGCTACACTACTGAACGCCACAGTACTGAACGCTACAGTACTGATCGCTGCAGTACTAACGCTCGAAATTGCGCGTTCGCAGAGTTCAGTTTGCAATTCCCCCGTTTACAGGGCCCCCGTTTACAGGGCTACCGTTTGCAGGGCTCCCAGTTTGCGAAACTTGAGCCCTGCTGGGCTATTTTTGCGCGTCGTTTTTTGGGTGTGAGTTGGGTGTGAATCGAAGGCTGGCGTTTACCCGGGTCAACGATTTTTAGGGTCCGGCCCGTCATTCCACCTCAATATCGACATTCAAGCCAATTCTCGTTCGGTCGCCACTTCTAGGATTCCTCCATGATTTTGCAGCGAAAAACGATGTTTTCACCCGAAATCCAAGGGGCTCTTCAAAAGTGCTGTTGACAGGGGTTAGCCCTGTTTCGTAATTGCTTGGATCAGGGACGAGTGCTGCCGGTGGCAGAAACTCGAACCTCAGTTCCTCAGGTCGACGGACCACCCCGAACGGGTGCTTTGTGGGCCTTGGGAGCCGAGCACCAAAAAGAACAAAAAAAGGCTCTATCGTCGGTCGAGAATTTGCGGGAATGCTCGACTGGCCTTCCTCCTGGGTTGGAGCAGCACATAGCCAGCGATTTGTAGTTACTGGGTCAATTGCAGACCGCTGGTGCTTCACGATAGAGCTTACGACTGCGCACCGGGGCAAACCTCATGGTTTACCCCGGTGCCAGGGAACAGAAGGCCGATGGGAAACCATCGGCCTTTTTTGTTTCCCCTTTGGTCGATCAGCCCGATCGGCCGTAATTACAACCGCTATAATGAGGCCTTTGCTAAGTCATCACTTTTGTTTTTAGAAAAGCCCCTCATGACCCTCGCCTGGGACAAACTGATACCGATCCTTCGATCGCACCATCGCTTTATATTGACGAGCCACATTCGTCCCGACTGCGATGCTTTGGGCAGCGAACTTGGAATGGCTGGGATTCTGGAAGCACTTGGCAAACAGGTCACTATTATCAATGGCCATCCCACGCCACCCATCCTCACGTTTTTGGATCCTCGTCAAAACATACGAGTGCTCGGTGAGACGATCCAAGCCGAGGAAATCTCCGGCGATTGCTTGATCATCCTGGACACAAGTGCCTGGGCTCAATTGGGTCCCATGGCAGAGGTAGTACGTCGCTTCAACGGGCGGAAGATCGTGATCGATCACCATGTGGGTGAAGACGACCTAGGTACCGAGTTTTTTAAAGACACCAGCGCCGAGGCGACCGGCCACCTTGTAGCCCTATGCGCCAAAGAAGCCGGTGTGCCGATCACCAAGTCGATGGCCAACGCTCTGTATGCTGCTATCGCAACCGATACCGGCTGGTTCCGATTTGCATCGACCACCAGCGCTACGTATCGCATCATCGCAGACTTGGTCGATTGCGGCGCTTCGCCATCGACCATCTACGGTGATCTCTACGAACGCGATACGATCGGTCGCGTTCGATTGCGAGGTCGAATCCTTTCGAGGGCCACCGTTGAGTGCAACGGACAGTTGGTCCATACCTATGTCCGCAAAGACGACTTCGCCGAATCAGGAGCACTCCCCAGCGATACCGAGGATGCCATCAACTTGGCACTCGCCGTCGAAGGTACCAAGGTGGCCGTCATCATGATCGAGCAACTCAAGGGTGGCTACAAGGTCTCGTTCCGATCCCGATGCCATGTCGATTGCAATGAGGTCTCGCGGCAATTCGGTGGAGGCGGCCACCGCGCTGCCGCAGGTGCGTTCATCGAGGGAGAGTTCATCGACGTCCAAAACCGCGTACTCCAAGCCGTTCGAGCCGCACTTTTGAAGGGTGCGTGATAAAACAGGGCCGTCAAATCTTACCTAGCCAGCTTGAACTACCCATCTTTTAAGGTATTCTCGTAGTGGCCTAGAGTCCGCCTTTTCCGCCACAAGCCAGCTCCTGCGCGGCATCGCTTCTGATGAGTCCGCCGTTTGCAGAGAAGCTGTCGTTTGCAACACGCTGTCGTTTGCAACAAGGTTTCGGGAATCCGCGGGAATACAAGGCGCACCAGGAAGACTTTGAAGATGGAACCAGTTTAGAGGGAATCAAGAGGAGCGACATGAGAAAGTTGATCGCGCGTTGTTTTGTAGCAACTGTTGCATTCGCTGCAGCATGCTTCGTCGGTGAATCAGCGATCGCTGGATATGGTTCCAGCGGCGGATCATCCGGTGGATATGGTTCGAGCGGTGGCTCGTCCGGAGCCGCGTACTACGGAGCCTACACGGGCTCGTCTGGGGGCGGTAGCTCCGGCGGACACGTAGGTCCACTTCGTCGTTTGCACCAAAAAGTTCACGACCACCTCGCGGCCAAGCACGCTCGTCACGTTGCGCGACGCACTTCCTACTCCGGTGGATCCTCAGGCGGTTCATCCGGCTACTACACCTCCGGGTACGGCAGTTCTGGAAGTTACGGCGGTTCGTCGGGCGGCTCCTCCGGTGGTTCGTCCTACGTAATCCGTGGAAGCGGTTCTTCCGGTGGAGGCTCCTCAGGTGGAGGTTCGTCCGGCGGAGGCTCCTCAGGCGGACACGTGTACAGCAGCGGTTATGGAAGCAGCTACATTCCGACCATGACGTACGGCTCCTATGAAAGCTCCTCAGCCCTCGGCTCCGATTTAACCTCCTCGTATGCAGTGAACCGCATTGCTCCTTCGCAGTCAGCCGAGTCGATGTCGGTTGGGTCGAGCGAAATCCAGCTGATGGTTGAGGTTCCGACGAATGCCAAGGTTTTCGTCAATGGAAATGCCACTACTTCCCAA
>JBKCUW010000050.1:0-19297 GCA_046318275.1 Pirellula sp.
TGACAGCACCTCCACCAGCGGAGGTTGGGATCACCAAATCAAGAAATCCATCGTTGTCTAAGTCGACAGGATGGACATCGTAAGGATTGGAGCTAGCGTTGTCGGTCAAGGAATAGACGCTAGCGGTGGCGAAGTTCATCCCGTTTTGTCGTAGGGCGACACTGATGCTGTTTCCATTGAAATTGGCGGTAATCAAGTCGGTCAGGCCATCTTTGTTGAGGTCGACGACAACAGGAAGAATGGGCGTGATACTTGACATATCGATTTCGGACCCGAGGGCAAAGGCACCGGACCCATTGTTGTTATAGACGCGGATCTTACCGCCGTTGACATTGTTGGAGAGGAGTAGATCGAGGTCGCTGTCTCCATCGATATCGTTCAATGCGATGGAAAGTGCATGGGGGGAGCCGGGGGTGGTATCGAAAAGAGATCCTAGAGTGAAGAGCCCCTTACCATCGTTCATATAGACATAGATCTTGCCCGTTGCGCGGGCCATTGCGACAAGATCGATATCGCCGTCTTTATCTACATCGCCGTAGTCGAGAGACTCGGGTTGTGTGTTTACGGGATAGGTGACAGGGTTGGAGTAGTCGCCGAAGAGGGTAAGCGTGGGCGGATCGTTTACGGGATTGACCGTGACAGTGAATGAGCGAGCAAAGGTTGCGTTATCAGCGGTTGTCGACAGGTCGTTATCGAGGCCAGCGTCTTCGACAGTGACGGTGATGACCGATGTTCCCGATTTATCGGTAACTGGAGTGAAGGTAATGGCCCCGATTGTATTGGCGGAGGTGTAGGTCACGCCTGGGTTTGGGATGAGGGCGGTGTTGGTACTCGTTGCCGACACTCGCAAGTTTTGAGATTCGCCGCCACCGGCGGTGATACCAGTAAGATTAACCGTTTGCTGAGATGAATCCTCAGCGATAGCTACGTTGCTGATTGCATCGAGGGTAGGTGTATCGTTGATCGGTGTGACGGTAACCGTGAAAGAGCGAGAGAAAGTTGCATTGTCAGCGGTTGTCGACAGATCGTCGTCAAGTCCACCATCTTCGACGGTGACAGTGATTATCGAAGTTCCGAATTGGTTCGTGATGGGAGTGAATGCAATAGACCCGATCGCGTTGGGAGATAGATAGGTAACACTCGGGTTTGGGATAAGGGCAGCGTTGCTGCTAGTTACCGAGACTCGCAGTTTTTGTGATTCACCACCTCCGGCGGTAATACCTGTAAGGTTGACTTTTTGTTGAGATGCATCCTCAGTGATCGTCACATTGCTGATTGCATCAATGGAAGGAGTATCGTTCACAGCGGTGACTGTGACCGTAAACCACCGACTGAAAGTTACGTTATCCGCTGAGGTAGCCAGGTCATTATCGAGGCCAGCGTCTTCGACAGTGACCGTGATGATAGAAACACCAGACTGATCAGCAATCGGTGTGAACGCGATCGATCCAGAAGCGTTTGGACTGGTGTAGGTAACCATTGGAATCGGTATAAGAGTCGTGTTGCTACTGGAGGCAATGACTCGTAAGGTTTGCGATTCCGCGCCACCCGCAGAAATCCCCGCGAGATTTATCGTCTGTTTCGCTGCGTCTTCGGCAATGGTCAGATTGGCGATGACATCGAGTGTCGGCACATCATTGGCAGGAGTCACTGTCACTGTGAATGATCGACTATAGATCAAGTTATCCGCAGAGGTAGCTAGATCGTTATCGAGGCCTGCGTCTTCGACAGTAACCGTAATGACGGATGTTCCTGACTTATCAGCAACAGGTGTAAATACAATGGATCCCGTCGTATTGGCTGACGTGTAGGAAACGCCTGGATTTGGTACTAGGAGGGTGTTGCTGCTAGTTGCAGATACTCGTAGATTTTGGGACTCGCCACCACCAGCGGCGATACCAGAGATGTTTACTGTCTGTTGAGACGCATCTTCAGCGATAGTTACATTGTTGATTGTATCGAGTGTAGGCGTGTCGTTAACCGGCGTGACAGCAACTGGAAAAGAGCGAGAGTAGACCGCATTGTCTGCAGTTGTTGCAAGATCGCCATCCAGTCCACCATCTTCTACGGTGACAGTGATGATTGCAGTACCGAACTGGTCGGCGACAGGAGTGAAGGAGAGGGTACCGGTGGTATTATTAGAAGTGTAGGAAATCGACGGGTTAGGAATCAACGAAGGCTTGTCGCTGGTGGCCGTTACTTTGAGGGGTTGCGACTCGCCACCACCGGCGGTGATCCCGGTGAGATTGACTGATTGCTGCGGAGCGTCTTCCGCGATGGTGATCGATTTGGGGATGGTGTTGCGGACGACGATGTAATTTCCGCTTTGCGAATTGGATGCAAAATCGAGTGAACCGTCTGCATTGAGATCTGCGAGAATAGCTAGTGAAAGATTGGGATAGGTGGCAGGAAGAATGGTGGTAGGTATCAATGTCGGTGTCGCAACTGAAACATACTTGATCCCGGCATCAATGGTAGTGACAACGATATCCTCAATTCCATCGGCATTAACATCGACGTGGGTTAAGTGAGATATGCCACAGTTCCCGATATCCGCCCAAGTGCCAACGAAGCCAAATGATCCAGCACCATTGTTCCTGATCAGGTTTATTTTTCCGCTTCCCCATACTTCACCTTGCAACAGATCCAGGTCTCCGTCGTTATCGATGTCGAGCATGGTAGAAGCCATGGCGTATGCAGGGTAGGTAATGATCGACTTGCGACCAAACGTACCGTTTCCGAGATTGAACATAACAACGGAACCACCGCCTGCCGACGTTGGGATGACAAGATCTAGGTATCCGTCGTTATCAAGATCGACGGTATGGACGTAATATGGGTTCGAACTTGCCTCAGACGTCAACGGATAGACGGTAGCACCAGCAAAGTTCGTTCCGTTTTGGCGCAACGCGATACTTATACTGTTTCCATTGAAATTGGAGGTCATAAGATCGGTGAGACCGTCTTTGTTCAAGTCGATAGCTCGTGGAAGAATTGGCGTGACGCCGAGCATATCGATATCTTTCCCAATGGAGAAGTTTCCAGAGCCGTTGTTGTCGTAAACTTGAATTCTGCCGCCGTTGTAGTTGTGCGAAAGCAGGATATCGAGATCTCCATCGTTATCGAGATCGCTTAATTTGAGGTGGGCACCTGGCGCAACTGCGGTCCGATCGAAAACGGAGAAGAGCGAGAACGTGCCTTGGCCATTGTTTTTGTAGACATAGAACTTACCGGTAGAGTGAGCCATCGCAACGATGTCGAGGTCGTTGTCCTTGTCGATATCGCCAAAGTCAAAGGAATCTGGGTAAGTGTCGGCGGGTAAAGTAACGGGGTTTGCGTAGTCACCAAAAAGTGTGAGTGTTGGAAGATCGTTAACCGGACTGACGGTAACCGTGAAGGACCGACTGTAGGTGAGGTTATCCGCCGAGGTGGCAAGATCGTTATCGAGTCCAGCGTCTTCGATGGTAACCGTAATTACGGATGTTCCTGACATATCCGCAACAGGAATAAAGGCAATCGACCCGGTAGGATTTGCGGAGGTATAGGTAACACCCGGATTTGGGATGAGGGCCGTGTTGCTGCTGGATGTTGATACCCGAAGGTTTTGGGATTCGCCACCTCCAGCGGTGATGCCTGAAAGATTGACGGTTTGCAGGAAGGTGTCTTCGGCGATGGTGACGTTGCTGATCGCGTCGAGGGTGGGGATGTCGTTGACGGGAGTGACGGTTACCGTAAACGATCGAGAGACGGTCGCATTGTCCGCGACGGAAGCAAGATCGCCATCGAGTCCGCCGTCTTCGACGTTGACGGTGATGACCGCGGTATCGAATTGATCGGCGACTGGGGTGAAGGCGAGTGACCCGGTCGTATTGGCGGAGGTGTAGGACACCGAAGGGTTAGGGATCAGCGAAGGCTTACTGCTGATCGCGGTCACTTTGAGTGGTTGCGACTCGCCACCACCGGCAGTGATTCCGGTGAGATTGACGGTTTGCTGAGGAGAATCCTCTGGGATAGTGATCGAATTGGGGATGGTGTTTCGAACGACGATGTAGTTGTCGGATTGAGAGATCGACGCAACATCGAGTGAACCGTCTGCATTAAAGTCAGCAAGGTTTGCGTAAAGCAGGTTCGGATACGAACCGCTAAGAAGGAGCGTTGCTGTCAACGTTGTGTTGACCGAAGCAATAGACTGTATTCCGGCTTCTACAGTCGTAACGACTACATTTTCCGTTCCGTCTCCGTCGGTATCTGCGTGAGTGATGTGAGTGATACGGCAGTTACCGAGATCGAACCAGGTTCCCGAAAAGACCAGGGATCCTGAGCCGTTGTTTTTGAGGAGGTTGATTTTCCCGCTTCCCCAGGATTCTGCTTGCAGGAAGTCGAGATCCCCATCCTTGTCGACATCGACCATAGACGACGCCATGGCGTAGCCAGCGTGGTTAAGAACCGATTTACGACCGAAGGTGCCGTTGCCGAGGTTGTACAGGATGACAGCACCTCCACCAGCGGAGGTTGGGATCACCAAATCAAGAAATCCATCGTTGTCTAAGTCGACAGGATGGACATCGTAAGGATTGGAGCTAGCGTTGTCTGTCAAGGAATAGACGTTGGCACTAGCAAAGTTCATGCCGTTTTGTCGTAGGGCGATACTTATACTGTTTCCATTGAAATTAGAAGTGATAAGGTCGGTTAGGCCGTCTTTATTGAGGTCGATGACTCTTGGGAGAATGGGCGTGATTCCCAGCATGTCGATTTCGTTGCCCAAGGCGAAAGAACCTGATCCATTGTTGTTGTAGAGACGGATTTTTCCTCCGTTGACATTGTTGGAGAGGAGTAGATCAAGGTCGCTGTCTCCATCGATATCGTTCAATGCGATGGAAAGTGCATGGGGGGAGCCGGGGGTGGTATCGAAAAGAGATCCTAGAGTGAAGAGCCCCTTACCATCGTTCACATAGACATAGATCTTGCCCGTTGCGCGGGCCATTGCGACAAGATCGATATCGCCGTCCTTATCAACATCGCCGTAGTCGAGAGACTCGGGTTGTGTGTTTACGGGGAGTGTAAAAGGATTTGAGTAACCCCCGAACATATTAAGCGTTGGCAAATCATTGACCGGGGTGACGGTCACCGTGAAAGAACGCGAGAAGGTCGCGTTATCCACCGTGGTTGAGAAATCGTTATCGAGGCCAGCGTCTTCGACGGTGACGGTAATGACTGAAGTTCCAGATTGATCAGCGATCGGGGTAAAGGCGATAGAGCCTGTGGAGTTTGGAGAGACGTAAGTAACCGAAGGTGTTGGAATCAATGCGGCGTTGCTGCTGGAAGTTGATACTCGAAGGCTTTGGGACTCGTTACCTCCGGCAGTGATCCCCTTAAGATCGACCGTTTGTTGGGGTGCATCTTCGGCGAGGGTGATGTTTCCGAGGGGATCTAGTGTTGGCAATTCGTTGGGATGCCAATCACCCAGATGCCGAGCAAGGCCGAAGGATGCGTCTTGAGACCCTATGGTATTCGCGATACCAGCGACAAGGATATTCCCATCTTTCTGAACTGCGGTCGTTAAGATCCAATTATCAGCTTTTCCGAAAGTAGAAGAAACCCTGCCGTCCTGATCAAATGAGGTATCCAACTGTCCTGTGGCGGTAAAACGAAGCAATTCTTTTTGGATAACGGCGATAACTTTTCCATCCGGATACGAAGAAATCGACTCCATAGGGTTGGTACCAAACCCATCATTCAAAATTAAAACGCCGGAGTTTGCGAAGCTACTGTCTAGAGCAAGTGCATTATTCAGCTTGAGAATTCCCGGCCGATCATTGAATTTTCCACCCACAAGCAAGCTGCCATCCATGGTCGTAACAATAGATGTCGCTCCATCTACCGAGCGTTCATACGATGGATTGTATGTGAAAAAGGCGTCGCTTTCGCCGTTGTTTTTTAGCTTCCATATGCATGCCCTAAAGCGATTAAACCCTAAATCCAATTCTCCTGCGGCGATGATAGATCCGTCCTGCTGAACGATCACAGACCGCAGTTGATCTCTGTACCCACCAGTGTCTCTAAGTTCTATGCCTTGGTTGCCGAACGTTGTATCAAGCGTTCCTGAAGGATTCAATCGAATGACAAGGAGCTTACTAATCGTTCGATTATTGACGTACTCACTCGCACTTCCGACCAAGATGATTTTCCCATCAGGCTGTATCGTCATGTCGTTAGAAGTACCGATACTAGATGAAAAAACTCCGTTATTGGCAAATCCTGTGTCAAGCGTCCCGTCTTCCAGCAGTCGAATAGCCGACCCAGTGACACCGCCGATCCCACTACCGGCGATTAGGATTTTCTTGTCTTCCTGGATGCTTACCGCTTTAATCCAACCTGGCTTCGAGTCGGGGAATAGTTTAAGAAGCCCCTGATTCGCAAAAGATGGGTCGAGGGTACCGTTAGGAAGATATCTTGCCGCAAGTACTGTCATACCTGTTCCGGGAGTAGTACTGCCTACCGCTATCGTCTTTCCGTCGTCTTGAAGAGCTAAATCCGTATATCCGGATCCAAAGTGATTTGTAAATCCGAAATCGGTTACGACGTTACCAGCTATTCCAAACGAAAGGTCAAGTTCCCCAACTAGCAGACGTCTGGATTCGAGAATTTCGAGAAAAGGGCGTCGATACCGATTTATTCTCTTGAGATGCGCCCGTTTTCGTTGCTGAGTTCGCGATTGTTGCTTGTTGTCACGATTGCTGCTGGACATGGTGGGGGCTCGGTAGGAATGCTCGCTGCTGGCGTTTGAAAAACGCAGATTCTGACTTGTGGTTGTGATCGTCACTGGGATGGAGCTAGTTCGGAAATCGCCTAGCTATGAAGGGAAGCGTTCTCTGAACGAAATCCTGCCAGGATTTTCGGAGAAACTTGAATGAGTCGCCCCCTATGGAGAGGGGGTGGCCTGAGTCTTAGTGCCAGGCGGAGGGGGGCGAATTGCCAATTAAGAGATGCGATCATCACTAGTGGTGGAGAGATCGGTGCCAGCGTCCCTCTGCCACTTGCTTACACGCGTGGCTCTGAATGGGTTTTAGGAGTCATTCGACCTTGTGGATTCAATAGCGATGACGCTTCGAGTGGGAAACGTTCTCAAACCTATCTGCGCTCTCCGTGGTCTCGATGCCTCCGTGTTTCGATTCTCGGAGTGATGCGGCCAGATATCAATAAACACAGAGGCACAGAGGGCACAGGGACGGCGGATCGATGGGTGCGTTTGTGCCTAGCGGCGGGGGAGAGGGTTGGGAGGGAAAGCAGTGTGCTTGGAAAACCGGGGCTAAGGCCACACGGCTGATGAAGGATACGCTAAACGAAGATATGGGATCGGTAAGTCCTTCGTGTTCTTAGCGCCTTCGCGTGAGTTGAAATAAGAAGCGGCGTCTAGTTCCCACTCGCTGACATGCGTGGTTTGGATGGGTGACTGAAGCTGCTATCTTAGGCGATGATATCGTGGACGACGCGGCCGTGAACGTCGGTGAGTCGGAAATCTCGACCCGAGTAACGATACGTGAGCTTCTCGTGATCAATTCCCATCAAATGCAAAATCGTCGCATGCAGATCGTGCACGTGGACCTTGTTCTCCACCGCCGCAAATCCAAATTCATCCGTGGCTCCATACGCCATCCCGCCTCGGACTCCACCCCCTGCTAACCAAACCGAAAAACCATGATTGTTATGGTCCCGTCCCTTGGCCCCCTCCGACACTGGCGTTCGACCAAACTCACCACCCCACAAAATCAACGTATCCTCCAACAACCCACGCGCCTTCAAGTCCTTGATCAACGCGGCGATCGGCTGATCGACCGCTTGTGCTTTCTTTGCGTGGTCCGCAATATTGTCGTGATCGTCCCAGGGTTGACCATTCCCGTAAAAGACTTGGACCATCCTTACCCCACGCTCCACCAATCGCCGAGCCGCTAAACAGCCGTCCGCAAACTCGCCCTTGCCATACGCATCGCGGGTCTCTTGGGTTTCTTGACTCAAGTCAAATACATCCTGCGCTTCGGTCTGCATACGGAACGCCATCTCCAGCGATTGAATCCTCGCCTCGAGCGGATTGTCGTCCCCACCCCGTTCCTCCAAATGCAACTCGTTGATCTGTTTGAGCAAATCCAACTGCTCGCGCTGTGCTCCACGTGTGATGGCCGAATTGTTGATATCGCGTATCACATTCGCCGGATCCAGCTTGGAATTGTTGATCTGGGCTCCTTGGTAAATCCCCGGCAAAAAGCGATTCCCCCAAAGCGCCGGCCCCACCACAGGCTTGCCAGGGCACAAGACGACAAAGCCGGGAAGATTCTCGTTCTCTGTCCCCAACCCATACAGCAACCACGAACCCATCGATGGCCGGGTCGGTTGCGTCTCGCCGCTAGTCATCATCAACAACGAGGGTTCATGATTGGGGATGTTCGTGTGCATCGATCGAATCACACAAAGATCATCCGCGCACGAACTCAAGTGTGGAAAAATCTCACTGATTTCAAGTCCCGATTCACCGTGCCGATCAAACCGGAATGGTGACTTCATCAAGCCACCAGTCTTCCGCTCCGTTTTCAAGTCGGCTCCGGGTGGTCGTTGGCCATCGTACTTGGTCAACGAAGGCTTGGGATCAAATGTATCGACTTGCGAGGGCCCGCCATTCATGAACAAATGAATGACCCGTTTAGCGCGGGGTTGAAACATGGGCAGTTTGGGGGCTAACGGATTTCGCGAGCCGCTCGGCCCTACAGGCTCCCCTGAAATCGCTCCTTGCTGCCCCAAAACCCCAGCCAACCCCAACGCTCCCATCCCGGTTCCGAACCGCTGGAGCAACGCACGGCGCGAGAGTTCACCGATCGAATTCGAAGCGATTTGCGAGTGCAGGATTCTCATGGTGCCGTTGAAAGGTGTATTGGGTATTGAAGGTTCGTCGTGTCTGTCGGAATACGGATTCGTGGAATCACTCTCTTCGTGATTCATTCGATGGTTAGTCCAAGTACATGAACTCATTGCTGCCGAGTAACGCTTGGGCATAGCGTTCCCAACGAGTCAATTGATTCTTGTTTCTTTCCTCCGCGCTTTCTTCCGTTTGCAAGTAACTCAGGCCGAGTTGCAATTCCCGATCGCTTACCGGCCGGCCGAAAGCAAGCATGTAGCCCATACGGATTTGATCCTCAGGGTTTGGCCCCGCTTCCGTTTGAATCCGGGCAGCAAAGGCCTTGGACTGCTCGATCATGAACGGGCTGTTGAGGACGAACAGTTGTTGCTGCGGCACGGTCGTTTCAGCCCGCGTCGATGCGGTGATATTGGCATCCGGGAAATCGAAGAGACGAAGGGTGTTGTCGAGTTCATGCCGGCTGATGAACGCATAGACCGTGCGTCGATTGTTTCGTGCTTCTGCCAAGTTCGTCGAGGGGCCTTGGAGTTTAGCATCGAGCCGACCCGATGTGGCAAGGAGCGCATCGCGCCATGCTTCGATATCCAATCGGCGTCGATTCATTCTCCAGAGATAGCGATTGTCCGCATCGCGTTGCATGTTCGATTCGTCGCGATCGGAGCTGAGTCGGTACGTCGCCGAGAGCATGATCTCGCGGTGCAACGATTTGATCGACCAACCACCATCGATGAATCGCATGGTCAAATAATCGAGGAGTTCCGGATGGGAGGGGAGCTCTCCCAGTTTCCCAAAATTATCAGGGGTCCCCACCAATCCGCGACCGAAATGATGTTGCCACACGCGATTGACGATCACGCGAGCTGTCAGGGGGTTGTCTCGCGATGCGATCGCTCGCGCCAATTCCAACCGGCCACTTCCCTTCGTGAAGGGAGGGGGCGTGTCGCTGCTGAGAACCTTGAGGAAGCGACGGGGTGCTAGCTCACCTTGGTTGGCGGGATTGCCACGCACCATCACCTTGAGATCCGAAGGGTTCGAGTCGGTGATCGTGTGGGCGACTGGATACATCGCAGGCGCCTCTCGGCGCAGTTGCTCCAGTTCGGTCCGTTGGTTAACCAATGCGCCACGGATGTCGTCGGAGAGCCGCTTTTCAAGATCCTGTAGCGCCATCGAAAAAGGACCTTTTTCACCGAAGACTTCGGCCAGAAGATCGGTTTGACCGACTTGGATGTCGGTAGGTGTTTCGGTGTAAACGCGGAACTGGATCGTCGCATTGGCGCCGCAATCGCCACCTTGATCGCTACCGCTGTTATCCAAACCACCGATCGCTTGGAAGCGTTGAGTTCCCTCGGGCAGGTCGTAAGTGATGACCGAGGTGGAGTGGGTGCCGATCCCGTTGGCGTACGATTTTCCGGCCACGCGAAGGGGTTGGCCACTGACATTCGTATTGATGTTGACGTTGCCGAACGTCGTTGTCACCGAACGCCATTTCAAATCGGTCAATGGGATTTCTCCGGAGGCCGTGATCAATTTCGGCTCTAGCCAATCTGCGTGATCGCA
This sequence comes from Pirellula sp., assembly GCA_046318275.1. GTDB lineage: Bacteria > Planctomycetota > Planctomycetia > Pirellulales > Pirellulaceae > JBKCUI01. Next base: position 10,466 of record JBKCUW010000050.1, read on the forward strand.
ACTGGGTCCATTGCCTCCGTCGTTGACGACCAAGATCAATTCTTTGGCATTTTGAAGATCGACATCGATGTTCGTTGTCGGTTGAGTACGTGTTACTTTGGGGCTAGTGAAACGGGCGTTGCCGGTGTCGGTTTTTTGGGCGAGGAGCGATTGCTCCTCGGTGTTCAGCAACCCATCGCGTTCTCGGAGCAACAGGGCAAGGTGTTGCTGGAACGCGTTCGCGGCCGATGTGAGAGATGCATCCCGAGCAGGCTCCTCGTCATTTCCACTTGTTATGGCATCGAACCAAGGTTTGAGCGCCTTGGGTGGTGATGCGGATTTCGATTTGAGGAAATCGAGCCATCGCTTCAGTGTCCCTTCGTCGAGTTCTTCTCCCTTGGCGAAGTGAGGGAGTTTCAGCGAGCCATCTTTCGATTTCTCCCTTTGGAACTTCATCGTCGCCAGCATGTAACGAGGAACGTCTGCGATGCGGGCTTCGCGCAGCTTCGGTCCTTCGGCAGCGATGGTTTGGTTGATCGATTCCTCGAGTTTCTTGATCCTTTGTTGGGCGGTGTTGAAGCGATCGACTTCGGAGGGAGGAACCAGCGGAGCGTTGTGCAGTCGGGTGCTATGAAACACGCCTGCTAGCGAGTAATAATCCTGTTGAGGGATTGGATCAAATTTATGATCGTGGCAACGCGCGCAGGAGACGGTTAGTCCGAGGAACCCACGGGTCAAGGTATCGATGCGATCATCGAGTTCATCGGCGGCGGCTTTGGCCGCATCGGTATTTTTGTAGTACTGGGCGCCGAGTCCAAAGTAACCGAGGGCAGCGAGGTGTGGCAATCGCTCCGACTCCTCGACCTCCATCACATCCGCAGCGATCTGGTACTGGATGAATCGATCGAATGGCATATCGTCATTGAAGGCGGCGATCACCCAATCGCGGTATCGGAATCCGTTGGTATTCGGCTGGACACTAAAGGTGTGGGCTTGATCTTCCGAGTAGCGAGCCACATCGAGCCAGTAGCGTCCCCATCGTTCCCCGTAGGACTGCGACTGGAGAAGTCGGTCGATCACTTTGGCGAAAGCCTCCGAAGAGGAGTCCGCCAGGAAAGATTCGATTTCCTCGGGACGCGGGGGTAGTCCGGTCAGATCGAAGGTCGCGCGGCGAATGAGTTCACGTTTGCCAGCGCCGCGCACGGGTGATAACTGATGGGTCTCCATCGCTGCCAACGTAAAGTGGTCGATAGAGGTCTCGGCCCAATCGTTTCTTTGAATAGATGGGATCGAAGGCATCCGAGGTGGAACGAACGGCCAAAAGCGGCGAGCCTCGTCAAAGTTGATTTCCTTCTTGGTCGGCGTAGGTGTTCCGACGCGAGGATCGATCGCTCCAGCATTCACCCATTCGACAAAGTCAGCGATCACACTCTCCGGTAGTTTACCACGGGGAGGCATCTGGTTCGATTCATAGCGGATCGCTTGAATGATCAAGCTGGCGTCGCTTTGGTGAGGGACCAGAGCTGGTCCAGAATCACCACCTTGGAGCAGTCCTTGCGCGGTGTCGAGCGACAAACCCCCTTGGATCGATTTGGCATCGGTGGCATGGCATTCGTAGCAATGCTCGACGAGGACAGGGCGGATTTTCTTTTCAAAAAAATCCAATTGCTCCGCGTTTGGATTGGGGCTCGTGCTTTGCTGAGCCATCGCAGCGGCCGGAACGAGGAGGGCGGCGAATGCGATCAAGTGTAGGAAAACGCGCAAGGGATAGAGCATGCAAATTCTGCTGCGAAGCGGAGGCGGGGTCGTCTGGACGGGGACGCAGTTGGGAGGGACGTTCATTCTAACTCAGATGGGTGCTCCAAGCCATGGTTTTTGGATGGGATCACGCTGAGCGGATTTAAGTGAGGTGGTCGGAGAAGCGCGGCTATTTGGGCGGGGTGACTTGAAGCCACAGCATCGGGGTTGAGTTATTGGTTGCGATGATCGGTTGTTTTTCAGTTTGTCCGGCGTGTTGAATTTCGATCGAGAGGGGGACGGAACAAGGGGCGTTAGGCACGATCGAAAGTTTGACCTTCTTCTCTGAATCCTCTTTCATTTTGGAATTGACCGGTTCGCAAGTGTATCCCGAGGGCAATCCCGCTACAGAGATGGTTGCATCGTCCGCGAAGCCAAAGGTGCGTTCGAGCATGACCTCGATCTCGATCGGTTTATCCGCGGTGCCTGTGACGATATCGTTTGCGATCGAGCCTTTGACGTGAGGTAGTTCGTTTTCAAGATCGAGTCGGTAACGGAAGGTTGGGCCGAATCGACCGTGAAGATCTCGGACAGCGATCATGTACTTTCCGGCGGCTTGCATCTGATTGCTCAGCACAGGATCGCGAATTTCCCCGGAGTCGCCTTGCTTGGCGATCGATTTACCGGAGGGGTCGAGTATTTCGAGGACGGCATCCATGGAGGAGCCGAGTTCCAATGCTCGAGCCTTGATTTTCCAATGACCGGCCGCGGTGGTTTCGATCGACAGTACATCTTCGTCGCGAGGGTTATCCATCGCTCCGAAGAATGATGATGGGCCAGCGACCGACATCGGATTGGTCCGATCGTTCGGTTCGGCGATCGAGGTCGCGTTTTCCGAGAAGCTCTCGGCGGCTTCGTCATAGTCCCCGATCGTCGCATGCAACCGATAGAGGAATTTGTCGCCCCCAGCGTATCCGATCGTGCTATCGGGGGTTTCAGGAAAGGCGAAGGCGCGAACCACATAAACATCATCCCGCGGGCACTTGAATTGCAAACGGGGATCGAGTCCCAAGGCGTCGAGGTTTTGCCCGTACAGGTTTCCTTTGGTATCGAGCAGTTGCAGCGATGCATCCATCGGTGATTTCAGATTTCGGTGGGCGTCGATGGATACCGTCAGGATTTGATCTTTGGCGAGTTGGATTCCAAAGTGATCCACATCGCCAGATTTTTGGAGAGCCCCGTTGATAGTGATTGCGGGAAGGGTGGGGGAGGCAGGGATATCGATGATTTGAGGTTGGCGAACATCGTCGTTGGGTTCCACTTCGAGACCTTCTGGGAATCCACCGACGATGAATCGCAAGAGAGGCGATGCGACCGACTCGTTGTAAAACCGAACGAAGTGAACACCGGGCTTCGCATCGGGTGCAACGGTTGCGATCACTTTGCCGGCGGTCTCCGATGCCGCCCATTGCACTTGAGGCGATGAGGACCAGATCGAGACGGGCCATTTCTCCCATTTTCCGGGAAGCTCGATCGTGACGGATGTGCCTCGCATGCCACCGACGGGCATCAACCGGGCAGCGTCGGGCGATTGCGCGAGTGCGGGATCCTCTGTGGGGTCGAGGAAACCTGTTGCGAGGATTAGGATCGCGAGCCAACGCAAACCGTTGGAGCGATGGTGCGTCAGCGAGGTGAAACCGTTTGTTGCAAGGAACATCGCGCCTACATCAATTCACGGATCGGCGTTGGATCGCTGACCAAGTGGGTTGGGCGTCCTGCGGGAGTGTAATAGACTTTGTCCGGATCGATTCCCATTTTCAGGTAGACCGACGATACAAAATTTTCGGGCGCGAGGATCCGTTCCATCGCCGAGTGCCCTTGTCGGTCGGTAGCCCCGATGACTTGACCGCCGGGAGTGCCACCCCCTGCGAAGAGAATCGACATGGCATTGGCCCAGTGATCGCGTCCGGGTTTGGATTGGCCGGGGAGGGTGCTGATCGTAGGAGTTCGTCCGAACTCACCGAGAGCGATGACCATGGTGTTTTCGAGGAGGCCTCGGGAGTCCAGATCATTGATCAAGGCAGCTACGGTTTGGTCCCATGAAGGCAATCGGGTTTTCAGTGCGCCGAACAGATCGGAGTGGTGATCCCATCCTCCATCGTAGATCGTTACGAAGGGTACACCTGCTTCAACAAGTCGACGCGCCAAGAGTGCGCGTTGTCCGAAGCTGTTGCGTCCATACATATCTCGGGTTGCATCCGATTCCGAATCGATATCGAACGCTTTTTGGGCTTCAGGCGTGGTGATCAATTCGAGGCCTTGGTGGAAGAACTCATCGACAGCCACGACAGGGTCTGCGGTAGCGGGGTCGCTGTAGCGAGGGAGTCGATCGATGATGTGCCTGAGATCGCGGCGCGACTGGAAGCGTTCCTCGTTAATCCCGCTGGGAAGTTCCACATCGCGTACACGGAAGTGTTTATTGTTGGGATCGCCGCCGACGACGAAGGGAGCGTATTTGGCGCCGAGGAAATTGGGTCCACCCGAGCGCGACATGCTGGGCATGGAGAAATAGGGAGGCAATCCATGGGGTGCTGGGCGTTCTTTTGCGGCTACCGAACCCATGCTCGGATGGAAGCTGACAAAGGCACCGCAACCGACGGGGATACGAGGTGGTGCACCGGTCATCATGTAATGATTGCCAGCACCATGGTTGCCTTGATTGTGGCATACCGAGCGGATGATGGCATACTTGTTCGCGATGCTAGCGAGTTGCGGTAGGTGTTCGCAGATTTGGATCCCGGGAACATTGGTGTTGATCGGTTGGAACTCACCGCGGATTTCGACGGGAGCTTCAGGCTTAGGATCGAAAGTTTCGAAGTGCGTGGGGCCGCCATCCATCCATATCAAGATGCAACTGGCCGGTTTCTTTCCAGGACGATCCAGGGCGCAAGTCCGTTGCAAGTGGAGCAGTTGAGACAAGCTCCCGCCGGCGAGTCCAGCGATACCGAGTTGAAGCCAGTTTCGTCTCAGCATGGTTTAATCCTTGTGAGTGAATTCCGGGGAGTTGACCATCGACCAAAGGATATCTTCGATCAGTTTTTTGCGGTCCGTATTGGGTTTTCCAAATTCAGCCACCAGATCGGCGAGTTCCGTCGGGTTGGGGAATCTGGCAAATGCTGCGAGATAAAGTTCTTCGGTGATTTTGTCGGGCGTTGCTTCGCTTTTTGCGAGTCGTTCACAGAGACCTTTTTCGGCGGTGATTTTGCCAGCGATGGCGGGTGCGTTCATCAAGTGAAGGGACTGAACGACTGTGGAATCGGGGAGTCGTTCACACGGTGGGTCTTGGTTGGCATCCGGTCGACCGAAAGCATCGAGAAGTTCCGATTCGGTTCGGTGCGTCCAGAGTTGCATCGCGCGTGTACCGACAGGCATTCCGCTATAGGTGTGATTGGTTTCGGTGATGTCGGTGATGGCGTCTGCCAAGACCTCAGCGCGAAGTCGCTGGCGGTAATGGCGTGAGTAGTTTCGATTGTCACCTCGATTGGTTTCGTTCGGTTCGGACGAGAGCGAGTATGCGTGGGATCGCATGATCGTCCGCAGCAATTCCTTATGATCGAATTGGATCGTGCGGAAGTGGGCAGCGAGTCGATCGAGGAGTTCGGGGTTGCTGGGAGGATTTGTTGCGCGAAGATCATCGACGGGATCGACGATACCGACCCCGAACAGTTCCGCCCAGATGCGATTGACGGCCACTTTGGCAAAGGTCGGGTTGTTCTCGCTGACCATCCAATCGACCAGCGCATCGCGGGGATCATCCCCTTCTTTGATCTCGACAGCGGCACCGCGAAGCGTGGTGGGGGGGAGAGGCTTGCCCGTCAGCGGGTGCTTCACGATACCACCTTGCCGGACCAGGATAACCTCTTCGCCACCTGAGATAGGAGGTGACAGTCCGGTTCCTTTGTAACCGACATTGGCAAAGAACGCCGCGAACGAGTAGAAGTCCTTTTGTCCGTAAACTTCGAAGGGATGCTGGTGGCATTTCGCGCATTCCAAACGAACACCGAGGAACAGTTGGCTTGCGAGAGTGACGATTTCATCCGGTTCACGGCGATCGCGAAAGATCGTGACGGCACCGTTCTTCCAGGTGCTTCCGCGAGCGGTGAGCAAGCCTCGCACGAACTGATCGTAAGGAAGATTTTTTCGGAAGGCATCGCGGATCCAGCCATCGAGACTGAGGACCGCTTTGATACCGACGCGGTACGGATTTGGTCGAAGTAGATCGGCCCATTTGTTCGCCCAATTGTCCGCGTATTCAGGGCGTTCCAACAATCGGTCGATCAGTTTGTCTCGTTTGTCAGCAGAGGTGTCGAGGAGGAATGCGCGGGCCTCTTCCGAGGTTGGAAGACGGCCGATGACGTCGATGCTCGCGCGACGCAAGAACTGCGAATCCGAGATAGTACCACTGGGCAGGATGTTTAATTGGCTAAGCCGTGTGTAGATCGCGTCATCGATGAAGTTATTGCGAGGCAGAGCGCTGTAAGTTTCTGGGGAGACCGGATCCGGGCGTGGAATCGCGGAACTCCAGGTCGCTATATTCCCCATGAATCGGGCCATGATGGTCGCTTCGCCTGGGAGGTTGCCAGCGTGCACGACCCCGCCGCTTGTTACCCGGATGATGGCGGGTTCGTTGGACTGGTATGCGCTGGTCGCGGTGACATCGCGCGTCGAACCGTCCGAGTAGTGGGCGATAACGGAGAGGGGGCGTGATTCCTGAGGCGCGAGAGGTTTGGGTTCTGGCGAGATGGTCACTTTGGTCAGGACCGGGTCGTTTTCGCTGGTGCGAAGGAATCCATTGCTGATCCATCGCGAGAGGACAGCGTAATCGTGGCTATCGGGTTCCAGGCGTTTACCTCCACCATGGGGTAGCTGCCCCGTCGCTTTTTGAAGGAATAAGCTATCTGCGGGTGAGGCGGGTGAGACCCGTCGTCCTCGACCATCGGTAACGATGGACCGGAAATCCATGTCGGCATCGAACCCGAGCAGGGAGAGAGCGAATCCGTTTTGTCCGCGTGATTTGCCGTGGCATGGTCCCGAATTGCAACCGCGGGCGGTCAGGATCGGTTGAACGTCCAATTCAAACTTGATCGGAACCGGTTCCGTACCCGACGCAGTCGACGGTGAGAAGAACAAAACCCAACCCAAGCAGAGCCCTATCCCTATCCCGAACACGCCGCGCCGTGGCTTCGCAGGGTGCGAGCATTGCGCTTTTGGCATTGGTGCGAGTGGATGGAACATGGGACGGGGATAAGCGGGATGAGGCTCCGTGGATGGGAGCCGGGGTGCAGGATAGGGAGGGTTGGTTCGGCGGGAGGGAGGCTGGTGAGTGAGTTGTGCCAGCGTTTGAGCAGGGATGAGGCACCCCCACTATGGTATAAGATAATCGACTGATGGTACGGGCGGGAACCAAAGAAGTCCGGCAGTAGCGGAGTTTTTCTCGAAAACGCTGGGGAGTTGGGTCGTATGAAGCGATCTGTTGGCTGGTTTGAACCGGTCTGTCCAGGCGGTGTTACGCGGTCCATCCCAAAAGATTTGTTTGGAATGGATAGGTAAATCGATTCCAAGGAATGTGAGGTTCGGAGCGAACTTACGGTACATGGGTTCATGGGGAAGTGGTTTGCCAATGCATTCGGCACGCCATATGCTTCAATGATTGCCTTGGTTCCGGGCAGTGCCAAGTTGGCGTTGCAGCAATTACCCTGCGGAATCGCTGGTTTGTTTTGATGGTTGGAAACCCTTTAGGAGACGATCCCACGTGATAGGTTTCGCATATATCGGTTTTGGCTACTTTGATTTCAAGTACCTGTTATTCGCACTGCCGGGATTGCTTTTGGCGATGTACGCGCAGTGGAAGGTCAGCTCGGCGTACAGCCAGATGGCCCAGGTTCCGGCTCGGATGAGTGGTGCGCAGGCGGCACGTCGGATTCTCGATGCGGCTGGTCTCGAAGACATTGAGATCGAGCAAGTCGGTGGCCATTTGTCGGACCATTATGATCCGTCGTCCAAGGTGGTTCGTTTGAGCTCCGAGGTTTACAGTGGCTATTCGATGTCGTCGGTCGGCATTGCTGCGCACGAAGTCGGGCATGCGATCCAGGACGCACGGCACTATTCGCCGCTGGTGATTCGAAATTTGGCCGTACCTGCTGCGAGTTTTGGTGGGAACATGGCTTCGATCCTCATGATGATTGCCTTCGGGTTCATCATGGCTGGAATGGCAAAGTTCGGAAGCATTTTCCTGCTCCTAGGCATCGTTGGTTTTGGTTTGACGGTGTTCTTCCAGTTGGTGAATTTGCCGGTGGAGTTCGATGCGAGCGCGCGGGCAAAGACCGAGTTGGTGTCGCATGGGATCATTTCAGGTAGCGAGTTGCCTTACGTGAGCAAGGTGCTCAACGCGGCCGCCCTGACCTACGTGGCGGGTACCCTGTCGTCGGTCATGACCTTGGCGTACTACTTGATGCAGTACGCCGCCATGACAGATCGCGATGGCTGATGATCGATTCGACAGCCCGATTCCCTGAATAAGCAATTCGCCTCGAGTTCTCTCGAGGCGTTTTTTATTAGCTGGCCGGTCAACGGCGGATTGTTCAGTGACACGCTATTCCTCTTCGATCCGTTTGGGGACACGAGCGAGGTGGTCTGGCCAAACGGCGACTTTGGTTCCTTGCCATTCCGCAGTTGCGGCGATTCTGCGAGCGGTTTGGAGGATCGATTGGGATGCCACGGTGTAGGTGTAAGCCGTGCGGGAATGGGACGAGGGGTTGTCGGGTGTGAGGTGAACTTCGACGGTTCGGCGGAGATAGGGGCCGGTGTCGTTTCGTGGGTCGTAACCTTCGATGGCATCGAGGGTGTTTAGGGTATCCCGCATATGTTCGGGCCGAAGGGTCCAAAGTTCTCCGAGCACCCAATCGGAGCCGGCGGCAATTCCAGGATAGCTTCCTAAGTCATAGAGTTCGCCTCGGGTTGCGGCAGCCTCGATCGCCAGGGGGAGGTGCGGCCACATGCGGCCTCGGAGTTGATTTTGCTGCAGCGTTCCGTAGACGAAGAGGGCGTTGATCATCG
>JBKCUW010000051.1:0-16371 GCA_046318275.1 Pirellula sp.
TTCGCCGCCCGCGATGGTTCGCTGTATTTGTCCAGTGGCATTGTCATCAGTGATCAAGCTAGGCAACGGCTGGAATCGAACAAAAAGATCAAGTGGAAGAAATGACAGGGAATGTATTTCAAAGACCAAGTTGCTTGGATAGACTCTCTACTCGATACGTGAGGAATGGTTGAGTTCGCGATTTCCCGCGGCAGCAACGGCGACTTGGCTTAGCTAAGCGATACTCCATCAATTCAACCATGGCTAGCAACATTGCGGCTGATCGATTTCAACCGGTTTGATCGAGGGGCATCTGAATGCACACTCGACAGCTCAGTCAGTTATCGATGGTTTTAACTCGTAGCAAACCGCCTCTTCGGCGTTACGCCGATACGGCCGGTTGCCGACCACGACCGGGTGATTCCACGTCTTGTCCTTCAAGGCCGGAATCCTGCCCAGTTCCTCTTACTTATCTCTAGTCAATTCCGACTGTCCGATCAAGTCCTACCTATTGCAGTTCAACGGATAGAACGCTCGCCAATATGATGCAGCGTGGGCGTCGCCCAACATCACCATAGGTGACGAAATCAGGATTCGCATTCTCTCACCCGGTGAATTCGCCCCCCTAGTGGCGTTACCAGAAGTCCCAGGAAATCAGTTGATGACACTGAATTAGGAACACTCAATTATTACATTGATTCGTTGGAAGCGAACATTGCATTCGATGCACCGCCAATCGCGTCGGCACACATCCAGATTTGCGAGGATGAAAACGGTCCAACAAAACAGCAGCTTGAACTTCTTCGTCTACTTCCGTTGCGTCATCGCAATTTATGGTCAGACATCTGTACATCCCTAATCAGATGCAACGCCGAGATTCAAACAATCGACGAGCTTTGCGCCCGGCTGATTACTCATCTTAGCGTTAGCATCTACCATAAGTCGAACACTGTCGAACTAGGGTACCGTATTGAAGGCGAGCCTGAATTTCGTGGCTACTTCGTTGCTCTTCGGGATTGGAAAATCACTGAAGTGTGCACGGCAGAATGATTTGGAAGAAAATGGGTGCACCTCAGGCACTCCACTGGGCCGCACCGTGACTGCAAATAAGGGTCACCGGGGACGTTTCGCTCGTTGTAAGACTCGCAGGGGTCTGGTTTGGCAATGCACTCGCGCGCAAATGTTGCATCTGGTTGAGCGAGCCAATACCGGGGCCGAGTGTCGCTTGAAGCAGTTGGGTGAACCGAGCGCCTCTGATTGACTGGTGGAAACCCGTCATAGACAATGTGCCCCATCAGGGATCTTGCACCGTGACAGTTCCGTCGGCAAGATACTGAACAGAAGCGGTTTGATCTGCTCAGCGGTCGATGACACGCAGGAATTTACAGGAGGTATCTGTTGTGATTTCTATTGATGAGCCTTTCGTGGATTCTGCCGCTCCAAACGCGGACGCAGCCAAGAACGGTCGCGGCCTGGTCTTGAAGAAGAAATTCATCAAGCTGAATATCTCTCCGGACAAGTCCATCATATTTGGCGAATGCCAAGGGAGTGGCAAAACTCCCTATGGTTGCTCCTGTGACTTTATTCGCCCGGGAGCTCCTACGTATCGCTGCAGTTGTCCTAGCCGGCAATTTCCTTGCAAGCACGCGATCGGTTTGATGTACGCGTATGTTCAAAACGAGAAGGCCTTCAACATCGCTGATGTTCCGGAGGACCTTCAGAACAAGCGCGAAAAAATTGTCGCTCGAGCTGAGAAAAAGAAACAGCCCGAATCGGTTCCAAAGCAAGTGAACAAAGCGGCTTTAGCAAAAAAGATAAAAGTACAACTTGAAGGGATTGATCTCCTCGAGCAACTCACAATCGAGCTTGCCCGTCTCGGCATTGGCAACATGAACGCAAAGCTTGCGAGCACCATCGAATCCCGCGCAAAACAGCTTGGTGACGCCTATCTACCAGGCGCCCAAAATGCTCTGCATGCGTACACATCCTTATTTTCCGACGACTCTGGCAAATTCAATGATAAGATTTCTGCTTCAGTTCGCGAGGCAATTTACACCGACGCACTGGAGCAACTCAGCCGACTCAACGCTTTGATAAAACACGGTCGAGCATACCTCGAAAAGCGATTGGACGACCCCGAGCTTAAGCCCGAAATCGAGTCACCAATCGCCGCTTGGCTGGGACACGCGTGGCAACTTAATGAATTGCGAGAAGCTGGCTTGGCTCGCGTGAACGCCGAGTTGCTGCAGCTGGCGTTTAATTCCCATGACGATATCGCTCGACGTGAGTTCGTGGATACGGGAATCTGGGTCGAGTTGTCCTCTGGAAGTGTTCTAACTACCAAGACCTATCGACCCTACAAGGCGGCTAAATTCATCAAGTCGGAGGATAGTTTTTTTCAGATCGCCCAAGTACCAATGCTATCCATCTATCCCGGAGACTTGAATGCCCGTTGCCGATGGGACGAAATGATTCCACGTCCCACAACCAAGGAGGATTTCCAACTCGTCCACAAGGTTGCTGCTAACGATTTTTCGGTTCTGGCCAAAACGATAAAAAACAATCTCAAAGGTCCTCTATCTGAAAAGCAACCTGTATGCTTGTTGCGTTTCCGCACGATAGGGCTCATCCAGGATGTGTTTGTGATAGAAGACAAATCGGGGAATCGATTCTCGCTGACCGATCGAGGGATGGCAGAAGAGCCCTCCAGCGTAGGGCTTCTACGACTCGTACCCGCCGATGCAATCAAAGATCAAGTCCTAGTAGGCCGGTTTCGTCATGACATGGACAGATGCCAGCTTGAAGTCAAACCGTTAAGTATCGTCACCGACGCGGAAGTTATTCGTCTTACACTCTAAAACCAAATCATGAGCATTGCGATACTTAACGAAGTCTATACCGAGGTTCGGCGTCTGGCGATCGCTGGAAGCCTAGTCGCGCCGGGCGATTTCCGGCTCAAGAAGTTGATCGATCCGCTTAAGAAGGCAGGTACTAAAGCACCTGTTTTTGCGAAGGTAGCCGAAAGCGTCGAGGAACTGGTCCATTCGACGGACAGAACCTCTGCGACCAGTCTGTTGAATCTCAGCTCTCTCGTCTGTTCGATCCTCTACACGCAAGGGATGACCGGAACCGACGGGAAGCTGGAAGACATCGACTCCGCTTCAGTGCAAACGCAGCGTCAACAGATTAGCGCTCGTACACTCAAACCGCTGATGGAAGCTTTGACGACGACAGGATCAGGGCGACTCGATGAAATTCGAAACGCGATCGACCATGGACTGTTTGCAGATCTGCGATTGGTTCGCCCTGCCCTGAGGGCAATCGATGATTCCTACAGCGAAATCGCGGACATGATCGCAGAAAGAGTCCTCCCTCGTTACGGCAAGGCGATCCTTGCAGAATTGAAGACCACTTTCGACCCGAAGGGAAAGGGTGGTCATGCTCGGCGACTCAAGCTGATGCACCAAATCGATCCAGAATTCGCGAGAGAAGTCGTTCAGGAGTCGCTCGCAGTTGGGTCTCCCGACGTCAAGGTCGCGGCCATCGAATGTTTGGGTGACGATCCTGAGGATTTCTCCTACTTGATCGAGCAATCCAAGGCTGCATCCAAGGATGTGCGTCAGGCCGCTTACTACGCTCTGTGCAAGCTATCGAACAAGGAAGCGCTAAGCGTATTAGTCCAAGGGATCGATGGCAAGGATTTGGAGTTTGTCGCAAGAGCGGCAATTAAGATGAAACCGACTGAGCTAATCGCAGTAGCACTTGATCGAGTCAAGAAGCTCGTCGTCGAACTGCCGTCGATCAAGGATATAAAAAAGCAGGCCGCGGAGGCGAGTCGCGCCATGGAATTCATTTCCATCCTCCGCAACGGCATCGGCCCTGAGGCCAGGAAGTTTTTGCAGCAGTGCGTGGAGTCTTGTGAAGACCTACAGAAAATCAAGTCGTCGCCTGGTGGACTGGATATCGTTGAGTCAGCCGTTCAGGCTTTAGCAGCCGATACCGCGAGTATCAAGTTCCTTATCCAGAAGCGAGACAACGTGCCCGTTGGATGCTTTGATAAAATCCTAAATCAAGGACTTGAGGCCATGACTCCGAAAGAGTTTTACAAGACTTTCGCGCCATACCTCAATCGCTCCGCGAAAAAGAACACGCCTGAATACCGAAGGCACGAAATTGTGCGCGATGCTCTGCTTACAGTACCCGAATATCACCCGACCAGGATGAGCGACAAGCCTGGCAAGCCCCTGGATATTGCTTGGCTGAATGACGCGATTACGGTCGACGATTTAGAATTGGCCGTCGCTCTTGCACAACCCAAACATGCTGGACTGAAAAGATACATCGACACAAAGCTTGAAGATCCCAAGGCTATTTCTAAGGTGGAGTGGGAATTTGCTTCAGCGATGATCGCAATCGGCCACCCCAAGGCGACTCAGTATGTGGTTGAAAAGCTCACGGCCACTCTGACGAAAAAGGGGGGATACGAATCGTATCATTGGTGTCGCTTAGCGTCGAGTTTAAACGTCGATGCATTACCCGCACTGGAGTCGCTCGCCGGCAACCCAAAACTTGGCGATGTTGCCTGTGATCGGCTGGTCGATGCTATCTCTGAAATCCGCGAACGCGGTAAAAAATAGTTCCGAGTACGACGCACCTGTTCTGAGTCTACATTCCCATTCGATATTACCGAAACATCGTGAAAAATGGCAAAGAAAAAAGCCGATGACTCCGTGGCCTCGATGGCGACTGACAATAATTCAAACGGTCAGGGAAACGTTCTACGTGCCCCAGCCGAGGAGTTGTATGCCCACGAGCTCGATGCGTTAGCGCAGGCTGATAAGCATGAGCGACCACCTGGTTGGAAGTTGTCCCCTCGTGCGGTGCTGACCTATATCGCTGGTGGTACGGTGGGAGGTATGACGATCACTCCTAAGTACCTCGGCTATCAACGCCTAGTAGAGATCGCAATCTCGACACTCGTCACAGACCGATCGCTTTTGTTGATTGGGGAGCCGGGGACAGCTAAGTCCTGGTTGTCGGAACATTTGGCCGCAGCTATCAATCGCGACTCGACCAAAGTCGTACAGGGTACTGCCGGCACGACTGAGGAACAGATACGTTACACTTGGAATTATGCGTTGTTGATATCCCAGGGCCCGTCAAATACTTCACTCATTCGCAGTCCCATCATGCGAGCAATGGAGGCGGGTGCAATTGCACGTTTTGAGGAGATCACGCGGTGTGCATCCGAAGTTCAAGATGCGATGATATCATTGCTATCTGAGAAGCGAATTTCGATTCCGGAACTGCAGTTGGAGATCCCTGCACAAAAGGGCTTTTCGGTGATAGCCACCGCGAATACAAGAGATCGTGGTGTTAACGACATGTCGGCTGCCCTTAAACGACGCTTCAACATTGTGGTGCTACCTGCACCAGCAACGTTGGAGACGGAAGTAGACATTGTCCGTAGGCGAGTACATGAACTTGCGAAGAATCTGGAGCTCAAAGCCCCAGTCCCGGCGGATGAGGCGATCGAAAAAGTGGTCACGATCTTCCGCGAGCTGCGCACTGGTCAGACGCTCGACGGCAAGAACAAGCTCAAATCTCCTTCGGGAGTACTGTCGACCGCCGAAGCGATCTCGGTACTAGCCGGGAGTATGGCGCTTGCCGGAAACTTTGGCGATGGCAAGGTTTCACCGGAGGACTTGGCATCCTCCATCCAAGGTGCTGTGATCAAGGATGAAGAGAAAGACAACATTGTTTGGCAGGAGTATCTCTCGAATGTTCTCAAGAAGCGAGGAGCCGATTGGCGTCCGCTCTTCACTGCTTGTTCGGATAAAATGTCATGACTGGGTCTTGGCAGGTCAACATTTTTGGAGTTCGGCATCTCTCCCCCAGCGGTGCTTGGCATTTGCGTCGATACTTGGACCGTATACAGCCGGACCTTGTGATGGTCGAGGGTTTGCATGATGCGGTTGAGCTAACCGGGCACTTAGTCAAGAAGGGAACTAAGCCTCCGGTGGCAATTTTGGCCTATACCGATTCGTTGCCTGTGCGAACATTGGTGTATCCGTTGGCTGTCTACAGTCCGGAATTTCAGGCCATACTTTGGGCCCATGAGAATCGCAAGCCGCTCGAATTCATCGATCTGCCGTCGGATGCTTTTTTGGGCTTACAGGATGTCGAAGTTAATTTCGCGGAGCGCAAGAAGCGAGAGCCTGCAAAACGAGACCAAGTTGATCATGAAGCAGACGATTCACCCATCGCCGATGAGGATTCGGAGAGAAGCAATGCTTCGATTTACGATCGGTGGGCGGAAATCTCTGGGGAGTCGACCTACGATACCTACTGGGAACGTCGATTTGAGCACAATCTCAACGAGGATGCATATCGATTAGCCGCAAACCGACTTGGAGAATCGCTCCGCGAGCTTGATAGTGATCCGATTCGACGCCATGCCGAGAGCCTTGTCCGAGAGTCATTCATGCGTCGGCAGATTGAGCAGGCTGTGGCAAGTGGAGTACTTCCAGAGAAAATTGTCGCCGTCGTGGGGGCTTATCATGCTCCCGTATTGAATGGCTCTCATCCATCGATGAGCGATGCGGAGTTCGCGAGTTTGCCGCGTCGAGCAAGCAAGCTGACGCTGATGCCCTACTCGTACTTTCGGCTCTCTACCCAGTCCGGGTATGGAGCAGGGAATATTGCTCCTGCTTATTTCGAGCTGTTATGGGAGACCTTGCAAAGCGACAACCTAGACGCTTTGGGAGTTCGATATCTTAGTGCGGTCGCTAGGAATTATCGTGAACTGGGGACGTATCGTTCAACGGCCGAGGTGATCGAAGGTGTCCGATTAGCGCAGACGCTGTCAGCGTTGAAGGATGGTTATCAACCAACGCTAGAGGATCTTCATGATGCAGCCATCGCGTTGTTAGGCCATGGGCAACGCAGCAACATCGCCGAATCATTGATGCGTGTCGATATTGGCACTGCTATTGGCGAATTGCCACCGGGAGTTAGTCGAACTTCGATCCAGGAGGATTTTGAGAGGGAAATCGCCCGACTCAAGTTAGAGAAATACCGGACGACCGTTAAGCAAGAGTTGTCGCTTGATTTGCGAGAGAATCGTACGGCAAAAAAGCAAATGAGCGCATTTCTCGATTTGGATCGTTCGGGATTTTTACATCGCTTACGTCTGTTAGGGATCAAGTTCGCAGAGTATGTCCCAGTGCGTCAAGACTCTGCGACTTGGGCCGAGCGTTGGAATCTTCAATGGAGTCCGGAGAGTGAAATCGCTTTGGTGGAGTCCGTGTTGCTCGGGGAATCGATAGAGCTTGCATGCAGTTATCGTTTTAAGCAACTGATTGAATCGGCTCCGACAATCGATGCTGCAGCGTTGTTGGTGAGTGACGCTTGCCAATGCAACATGATGCAGTCGATGGAACAGGCGAGGCAAAAATTGCAGCATTTGGCGAGTGATAGTTCGGCGATCACGCAGATCGCTGATGCGGCATTTGAGCTAATGCAAGTCGTCCGATATGGCGATGTTCGTCGGTTTGATACTCAGCATCTTGTGCCTCTCATCGAAGCCTTATTCGTTCAAGGCTGTGTAGCTTTGCACGAAGCGGCTAACTGTGACGCTACGGCCGCCAAGGAGCTATTGCATTCGATCGATCAGATCAATCGAGTGTCCCTGGAGTTTCATGATCGAATCGATGAAGCGTTGTGGAACCGAAAACTGCAAGCGTTGTCGAACGCCGATGATCGCAATCCAGTCCTGTCCGGGTTTGCTTGTGCATTGCTGCTGGAGCGGGGCTGGATGAGCAACGACTCGCTGGTTTGCGAGGTATCGCGTCGACTTTCACCTGGGATTTCAGCCGATTTGGGAGCTGGTTGGTTCGAGGGCTTGGCCAAACGGAATCGATATGGTTTGATTGCTCGACAGACTGTGTGGGAAGCGATTGATAGCTATGTATCGACGTTGGACGAGGAGCAGTTCAAGCGTTCGTTGGTGTTTCTGCGCCGGGCTTTTGGCGAGTTCAGCCCCAACGAAAAGCGTAACATTGCCGAAAACCTCGCTGAGGTTTGGGGTGTCCATGCGGACGATGCGACGGAGTCGCTCGACGGCCCATTGACTCAGAGTGAAGAAAAAGCATTGGAGGATTTAAATGATTTCGACTTCGGGGATGTTTAGAGTCTGTACCCGCATGCTTTTCCAATGTCCGAAGGCCAAGGAGATCGTGCCATGAGTGTAGAAGTCGAGCAGGTCAAGCGTTGGCGATTGATACTGGGTGCCCCGTCCCAAGACAAACTTGGGGATTGCTGTTCAGGGATGGAACTATCTCCTGCGCAACTTGAAATGGATCAAGCCTTGGCGTCCATCTATGACGAAACCGACGAAGATAGCGACCGCGGGAATAAGCGGGGCGCGGGACTTGGTGGATCCGCTCCAAGACTTGCGAAATGGCTAGGAGATATTCGCACCTATTTCAGAGAAGATGTGGTTTGCGTGATTCAGCAAGATGCCATTGAGAAGAAGGGACTCACACAACTTTTGTTCGAGCCCGAGACATTGAAGTCCGTCCAGCCGAACGTTCAGTTGGTGGGCACGCTGATGTCTTTGAGCGGCCAGATTCCTGAGCGGACCAAACAGACTGCAAGGATAGTCGTACAGGCAGTCGTCGAGGATATAAAACTGCAGTTGGAGCAACAAATTCGTCAGGCGATCATGGGAGCGATCAATCGCCGTCAACATTCTCCTTTGCCAAACGCTAGTAGTATTGACTGGAAGTGGACAATCGGACGCAATCTGAAGAACTACCAGCCAAATCTAGCAACGATTGTCCCCGAGCGAGTGTACTTTTTCTCACGAGCCGAGCAAACCAATAGCTGGACGGTGATTGTTGACATGGATCAAAGTGGTTCCATGGCGGATTCGGTCGTCTATGGTGCGATCATGGGTTCAATTTTTGCTTCGTTGCCTGCACTCAAGACACATGTGATTGCATTTGATACAGAGGTGGTCGATCTGACAGAGAAATGTGGTGATGATCCTGTCGATATGCTCTTCGGAGTTCAACTAGGGGGTGGCACAGATATCAACAAATCGGTTGCTTATTGCCAGAAGTTTATCGAAGATCCTTCCAAGACGCTTTTCATCATGATCACCGATTTATTCGAGGGTGGGAATCAATCACAATTGGTTCGACGCTTAAGGGAAATGGTGGAAGATGGGGTGAAGTGCGTCTGCTTGCTGGCACTTGCCGATCACGGCAAGCCGGTTTTCGATGAGTCGCTGGCAAAGACATTGGCTTCGATGGGCATTCCTTGCTTCGCCTGCAACCCCAGTCGCATGCCAGAGTTACTGGACAAGGCTCTTCGCGGGCAACTCAACAGCCATATGTCGACCAATGCCTTTATGTGAACTGGAACGGCGGCTATCTTCATCGACGTGCCCTATTTGAACACGACTACAACATCATTACCCTCCGGTGGTCGATACTCTTCTATAGAGTCCGACGCGACGCGTTTTTAATGAGTTTTTTCTTCGTTTCCTACCTTTTCGCAAGCATTCTGCTCACAACTTAATGGCTTTGGAGATCAACGTGAAGAATTTCCCGAGTGCCGACGAGTCTCTCTTGATCCGAGCTGATTTTTCAGACGACTCCGATTGGGCCTCGTTATGTAAGGCTGCGAAGGCGCCAAGCGAGGATGGATTCACGGCCTGCCTCAGATGCATCAACGATCCCGACTATAAGGGGCTGACAGCGGACCAACTCCTTGAGTTGGCTCCGAGCGGCAATCAGAAAGGCCTGCACACGTTTGCATTTATCGCTGACGCAGAGACTTTCGCGAGCCATGAACGTCCAGTTCTCGTCGTGGACTTGCACGACAAACCTGGGGCGACGCTCCGAATTGTCCCTCGCGAAATGTGGAGTATCGAGAATAACTTGTCCACGGCGAACATGGAGTTCAGCGACTTTGCGAATAACACCGACGAAAGCGGTGTTTTTCGAGGGTTCCCTACAACCTAACCCCTGAAAGTTACTGCCATAATTTACAGGTGAGACATTCATAAAACCATTGAGGAGGTAAAGTTGCTATGCCTTTTGTCTATGACATAAAAATTCGTGGCTTGATCGACCGGGAGACCGGCGACAGACTTCTCTTTGAACGGGTATTGCCAGAAAGTGCCACCCATGTCTCCTACCTTGTTTGCCGAGGTCAGCAAGTACCCTTTCTTGCAACGCTTACGTGGGATAGCACGAACCCGCCACGTGCAGTCTGGTGTGTTGAACACCTTGGGAAAAACCTGCTCGGACAAGTGTCAATCGTGCTTACGCCGGAATTTCGCGAAATCGTTGAGGACACGATCACGCGCGCTCTGTTGAGCCATTCCGCCGACCATGGTCCGGAATTTGACGGAGCTAGGGTTCAGTTTCAACAATAGATCGACAACTGATTCGATCTTCAGTCCCCCCCTGTTCGCTTGCGAATCAAACGCGAAACTCCTTCAGACCAATCGACGACCCTCGTGTCCAGTCCAATCCGAAACCAAGTCTACTCTCCACTTACCACGCTCTTGTCCGATTGGCTTTTATGATTTCCTGGCCGATGGAATTACATTGACCTAGCGTCTATAAGGCCATGATACAACAAATCAGTCTAGCGATATTTAGCATCGCGATCCCTCATCGAGCGACTACTGCATTGTGGCGGACCGTTCCAACACTGGGTTTTTACCCCCCCAAGGCCCCCCGGCTTGAACTCGCGGAGGAGGTGGAATTCGAACGCTCGGGGCAAAGATTTGGTTAAACTATGTCTAGTAGAGCGAAGGTGTTGTTGAGCTAGGTCTCGAAGCACTCCGCCGACAGCTAAACTAGGTCATGAGTAAAAGCCGCCAAGGATCTACATCCTACATACCTATCACCCCTCCTAAATAGTTTGCTATGTTTCGGATCAATGCTACCGCTCATGGGTTGTTGGCCATGATCTTGTCTCTTCTCCCCATGTCCTTGGCATCGGGTGAGACTCCGACAACAAAACCTGTCGATTTCAATCGCGATATTCGGCCAATTCTTTCCAATCGATGCTTCCGTTGCCACGGTCCCGATGAAAACGAACGCCAAGGTGGTGGCAAGTCGGGATTGAGGCTCGACACTCCGGAAGGAATCTCCGAGGACCTAGGAGGCCATTTCGCTGTTGTTCCCGCAAACCCGGAGCAAAGTGAATTGATTGCACGGATCAAGTCGCAAGATGCTTCTAAAGTTATGCCTCCCCCAGAGATGGGGCTCCCCTTGAACGAAGCTGAGATCGCGTTGTTAGAGCGATGGGTTCGCGAAAATGCACCGTATGCAATCCACTGGTCCTACCGTATCCCACAGCGTCCCCCCGTTCCCCAACTGACATCCGCGCAAGACACAAACTGGGTGAAAAATCCCGTAGACCACTTTGTTCTTGAACGTTTGCGTCGCGAACAGATCACCCCTCAATCGGAAGCAGATCGTTACGCGCTCGTTCGCCGAGTTGCTCTAGACGTGACCGGGTTGCCGCCAAGCAACGTTGAAATCCAGCAATTCATCGAGGATGCATCACCAAACGCATTCGACAAAATGGTCGATCGATTCCTAACGAAAGAATCCTATGGTGAACATTGGGCAAGGATGTGGCTCGATATGGCCCGGTATGCTGACTCATCAGGCTACGCAGACGATCCTGCTCGAACGATATGGCTTTATCGCGATTATGTGATCGGTGCTTTTAATCGCAATTTACCCTTCGATCAATTTACGATCGAACAACTAGCCGGTGACATGCTCCCCAATCCAACTGCGGAGCAACTGATCGCGACCGCCTTTCATCGCAACACGCTCACCAACAACGAAGGTGGAACCAACGATGAGGAATTCAGAAACGTCGCAGTTGTTGACCGAGTGAATACCACCTACGCGGTTTGGATGGGTACCACCATGGCATGTGCTCAGTGCCATAGCCATAAGTACGACCCAATTACCCAACAGGAATATTTTCAAACTTTCGCAATCTTCAACAACACGGAAGACGCTGACCGCGGTGACGAATCTCCACTGTACGAAGCGTGGGCCGACGAACAGTTGAAGCGTCGTGCTGAACTCAACGAACAGTTCGCTGCCTGTGTCAAGATTCTCGACACGATGACACCCGATCTAGAGGCATCGCGGAAAGCCTGGGAAGATAATCTAGCGAAGCCATCCACATGGTCGATTCCCAGGATCGAATCCGCAACAAGTGAATCTGGAGTAACACTGTCGATCGATCCAGCGACAGGAATCATTCGCAGCGCAGCGGGAGCAGGGAAAGACAATTTCCAAATTGATCTAGATCTTGCCAACACAAAAAACGGGGGGCAATCGGCCCTCGCAGCGATTCAGTTAGAAACGTTCGCCGATGATAACCTGCCCAATAAAGGCCCGGGTTGGAACAATGGCAATTTTATCCTCACCGAGTTGCGAGCAACGCTAGTGCCTCCGGGAGCAACGAATCTCAGCGGACGCTATGTGCGAGTCGAGTTGCCTGGGGGGAATAAAATTCTCTCACTGGCTGAAGTTGAAGTCTTTTCTAAGGGAGAGAACCTCGCCAGGAAAGGGAACGCCACGCAGAGCAACGTCGCCTTTGACGGAGAGCCCTCTCGGGCAATCGATGGAAATTCCAACGGTAACTACTTCGAAGCCAACTCAGTGACGCATTCCGAAGTGAATGCGACCGATCCTTGGTGGGAGGTTGATCTCGGATCCATGCAACCGATCGACAAGATCGCAGTTTGGAATCGAATGGATGGCGGCGCTGCGACGTCCGAACGCCTAAAGGGTGCCTTGGTGCAAATCCTGGGGGAAGACAAGAAAGTACTCTGGGAAAAATCCATCGATGATACATCCAGACCCGATCTGGCGTGGGACATCGACGGCTCACGCTCGATTACGTTCGCCGCTGCAATCGCTGACTTCCAACAAGGGGACTATGTTGCCGCAAATCTATCCAGTAGGAAGATTGATCCTAACAAGGGATGGGGTGTAGGGGGTGGGTCGGGACGAGATCACCGAGTTACCCTGGTCGCATCCGAACCGATCGACATTCCCGAGGGAAGTCGACTGCGAGTCTTGTTAAGGCATCAATCGCCACACACCCAGCATATTATCGGCCGTTTTCGCCTGTCCGTGACTGGTGACGATACAGCACTCAAATGGGCCAATATTCGAAAAGATCTTCAAACGATCCTGCAAACGGCCGAAGGGGATCGGACGGACGGGCAGAAAGCTGCCGTCGCAACCTTTTATCGCTCGATCGCGCCTGAACTCGAAGACACTCGCACCCGGTTGGAGGCGACACGAGCAGAACTCGCTTCATTCAAACCAACCACCACCGTACCGATTCTACGCGAGCGTGGACTCGATCGTCAGCGTGTCACTAAACTGCAACATCGCGGAAACTACCTCGACTTAGGTGAAGAAGTCAAACCGGGCATTCCCGGTGTCTTTAGAGCAGGCAATCAGCAGGTGAGCAATCGCCTTGAATTGGCCAAGTGGATCGTCTCGAAGGACAATCCCCTGACAGCCCGGGTGATCGTTAATCGGTACTGGGAGCAACTCTTCGGGACCGGACTTGTCCCGACCGCGGAAGAGTTTGGCTCACAAGGCGATTTACCGAGCCACCCAGAATTGCTTGATTGGCTGGCCGTCGAATTTGTCGAAAGCGGCTGGAACATGAAGCAGTTGTTGCGAACGTTGCTCTTAAGTGCAACATATCGTCAATCGTCCAAGGTTTCGGCGGAATCTGTACAGTCGGATCCCGATAATCGGTTGCTGGCGCGCGGTCCGCGGTTCCGTCTCCCTGCTGAGACGATCCGAGATCAGGCACTTTCAGTTTCTGGACTGTTGAGTTCGAAAATGCATGGCCCACCGGTGAAACCACCTCAGCCATCGCTCGGCCTGTCAGCAGCATTCGGTTCCAGCACTGACTGGACTACCAGTGCGGGTGATGATCGATACCGACGAGGTATTTACACAACATGGCGTCGATCTAACCCCTACCCATCGATGAGTGCGTTTGATGCGCCCAATCGCGAGGTTTGCACGCTTCGCCGCGTGCGCACCAACACGCCTCTACAAGCTCTTGTTACTCTCAATGATCCTGTTTACATCGAAGCAGCCCAAGCGCTAGGAAGAAAAATGTTTAGCGCTGCCAACTCCAATGCAGCCCGAATCGAATTCGGATTGAATGCCGCTTTGTGTCGGCCTATCCAACCAGACGAAATTGAGGTACTGCAAAAGCTGCATGAGAAGGCGTTGGCGATTTTCAAGTCCGAACCAGAAGCTGCCATCAAAATGGCGACGGAACCTTTGGGAGCTTTGCCCGAAGGACTGGATGCTGCGGAAATGGCCGCGTGGACGGTCGTCGCCAATTCGGTTTTGAACCTCGATGAGTTCCTGATGCGGCGATGATCTCAATCATTGCCCCAATGTGTCCTGATTTAAACACCAATGAAGATACTAGCAGCAGATTCTGAACCCACGAAATCGGCGCAAGAAGCCGAGCCGGCTCGTCGTTTTTGGATTTGGGTCTCAAGCAATAAAGTCTGGAGATTACGATGACAGCAAACTGGAATGATCCTCGAATCGAGCGCTTCGCATGGCAAACTCGGCGTCACTTTTTAAAGGATTCCGTCGGTGGCATCGGAGCCCTCGCGCTCGCATCGATGCTGGGCCAAGGAGCGTCGGCAGATCCAGTGGAAGGAGCTGCGGGTGTAATCAACCCAATGGCGCCGCGCAAGCCTCACTTTGCGGCAAAGGCAAAGCGAGTGATCTATATTCACTTGACCGGTTCTCCACCTCACCTGGACATGTATGACTATAAGCCGGAATTGGTGAAACGTACTGGTCAGGATTGCCCCGAATCATTCCTCAAAGGGCGAACGTTTGCATTTACATCGGGTGTTCCCAAGCTTTTGGGAACACCACATCAGTTTGCTCAGTATGGTTCCGGTGGGACCTGGATGAGTGACGCGGTACCGAACTTCCACGGAATCGCCGATGAGATTTGTGTCATCAAGTCGATGTATACCGAACAGTTCAATCATGCCCCTGGGGAACTCCTCCTCTTTACAGGTTCCCCACGCTCGGGTCGCCCATCCTTGGGCTCTTGGGTCACCTATGGTCTAGGTTCGGAAAATGAAAACCTACCCGGGTTTGTCGTTCTTATCTCCAGCGGAGTTCAGCCCAATGGTGGAAAGAATTCTTTTGGTAGCGGCTTCTTACCGAGCGTTTATCAGGGAGTTCAATGTCGATCGCAAGGCGATCCGGTTCTTTATGTTACCGATCCGCCCGGCATGGATCGAAAGATGCGCCGTTTAACTCTCGACGCGATCGGTGAATTGAATCAGAAACAGGCCAACGAGATGGGGCATCCAGAGACCGCAACGCGAATCGCGCAGTACGAGTTGGCTTTTCGGATGCAAATGTCGGTTCCGGAAGTTATGGACATTTCCAAGGAGCCAGCACATGTCCTCGAAGCGTACGGAGCCAAGCCCGGCACGTCGAGCCTAGCCAACAACTGCCTGCTTGCACGGCGATTGGTGGAACAAGGCGTTCGGTACGTCCAGCTATTCGATTGGGGATGGGACTTCCACGGCACATCGCCGGGAGAGGATATTCGCGATGAGCTAAGCAACAAGTGCAGGACGATGGATAAACCAATCTCAACGCTCATCAAGGAACTGCGGCAACGAGGGCTACTTGACGAGACGTTGATCGTGGTCGGCGGTGAGTTTGGACGGACACCATTTCGCGAAGGGCGGACTGCGGGTGGCAACGCTCTTGGCCGCGACCATTACCCCGATTGCAATTCCATGATTTTGGCAGGTGGTGGAATCCGCGGCGGAATCTCCTACGGGGAAACCGATGAACTAGGGTTTAGCATTGTCAAAGACAAGGTTCACGTTCATGACTTGCAGGCCACCATTCTTCATCAACTAGGTTTCGACCATACGCGTTTGACCTATCGCTTTCAAGGACGCGACTATCGATTGACCGATGTCCATGGAGAAGTGGTCAAGGGTATCACCACCTGATGGGTTGCGATTGCGTAACCTATCAGAGCCCTAAGCGTTAGCGCCGGGTGGAAGGACGTTGAAACTGCTCGGGTCGATGTGGCGATCATGACTAGCGACGGGGGATCAGGGGTCCGGCGTCCAGTTGCCACTTGCTTACACGCGTGGCTCTGATGGCGCTCGCGAAGCGAAGCATGTGGGCGTCACGCCCTAAAGGCCGGTAGCGTCGTAAATGGGGAGGTGACGGTATGTCACCTCGAGCGAGAGTAGATTCATGGTGGTGACGTACAACCGACCGGCATATTCTCCCCATG